>CAZPIC010000013.1:0-57253 GCA_964586835.1 uncultured Oscillospiraceae bacterium | reverse complement strand
TATCAGGAAGTCGGCTTTAAAATGTTGTATCGCATCGTTCTGATTGTATTTTTGCTCGCATCTTCAAGCCCGTGAATAATTCAGGCTAATGAATGTTCATAAAAACAATCTGTGCAATCTCGCTATTCTTTTATCTAACGAAGCCATCGCCACAGGGGTTTCTCGCCTGGCTCACGTTCCCTCGGGTCGCTTTTTCCTCAAGCAGATGCTTGGCTACGCGGGATGCCCTATCCGCCTCGATGTCCATCAGCCTGCAGGCGCCTTTCAGGCCTCATGCTAGCCTCCATCCAATCGAGCGCGCGGTGTGTATAGCTTTCCATGACCGAAGTCTTCAGCGTCACTATCGCCGATTTGCTGGTTACCAGCAGGGACGAGGGGTCCTTGTCCTCTCTGGCTAGGATTGAGTCACAGCACCGACATACACATGACAGCCTCCATATCCATCCGTGCTTTCAACTCGTTTTAAAGCGGGTGCCTCCTGATGGCTTTTCCTGCATCTCAAAGATGGGTATGGCCTTCTTCTGGCTTGTCTTTTTTCGCAGTCCCGGTCACTTCTTTTTAGTTTCTATTGGGATGTCGGATAGAGCGGCAATTCTATCCGTGCTGTGTCTTCTGTCACGAAGATGTGCTCTAAGGACAAACAACACCGACAAGGGGAATGCGAGCCTCAGCTTGAGAACGCATAGGATCCTTCTTGTTGAAGCGAGTTGTATATACCGAATGTTGTTTTGAGAAAGCATCACGCTGAATCTCTTGTCCCTGCGGATTTCCCTCAACGTGAGATGAATCATTCGCAGGCTTCGAATTCCTGGGCTGTAAGCCAATTCCCGCTCCACAGCCGAAACGCAGCGGCAGAAATACTGCGCATCCATCCCCTGCAGTGCACGCTTCATGTATGTCGGTGCTCTCTTTGCAAAAAGGCGCCTGTATTCGCTGTCATAGATCCTGGTTTGCCCAAGGTAGTCCTCGTGATACTGGTACGTCACGGAGGATGGATTTCGGCGATGCCAGTACACTGTCTGATCCGTGGTAACCACAACCTTTGATACAAGCAAGCAGGAAAAGCAGAAGTACGTGTCCTCGCCATGGGATATCGTTAGGAACTTAAGCCCATGCTCCCTTACAAGCTCCATTCTGTAAAGGCCGGAAAAAAACTCCCAATGGATTTTCGGTTTCTCCGACTTTCGAGCCAAAGGCTTCAGATCGCCCTTGTCAAAGACAATCCCCTGACAGATTTCATCCAGCCCTCTATAGATGCAGACCATTTCTCCCTTTCCCCTTTCAGGGACAGTGCCAGAAAAATGCTCGGCAACTCCAAGAGCGATGTCCGCTTCGCTGGATCGCAACAGGTGAAGTAAATGCGCAAGCGCGTCCGCCTCGATGAGATCGTCTGAGTCCAGGAAGAAACAGTACTCACCCTTGGCGTGTGCGAGGCCTGCATTTCTTGCGGTCCCAACCCCCTGATTCGCTGTGTGGATCGTACGAAACCGGCTGTCCTGGCATGCCCACTCGTCGCAGATTCGTCCGCTGGCGTCGGTAGACCCGTCGTCGACGAGAATGGCTTCAAACGCGCCGTATGTCTGGCGCAGGATGCTCTCCAAGCATTCGCCGATATAGTTTTCAACGTTGTACACAGGGACAATGATGGAGATCTGGTGGAGCATGGCTTCAGACTTCCTTATCTGTCGGATGCCCTGGGATTCTATTCGCTGAACGCAGGGATGAGGCACATTACTCGATCTGTTGACTGCACATGGAATCATCCACAGAGAATTTTCCTGCATCCCGACAATGATCCGTTTTCATACATCGTTTCTGTCATCATTCTATAGATCCTTTGCCCCACACTCTCTGCTGTGTTTTCAGGGAAAATCCTCTCGATGCTTTTGTAAGTCAGCCTTTGATGCCTGTTCTGAAGGCAAAAATCAATGAAGCGCGACACAAGGCTGTCCGTGATCTCTTCAGCCTCACAGATGCTGATGCATAACGGATACTTGCTTGCATACTGGAGAGTAGGACAGTTTTCCAGTTTATGAATGTTGACGACTGGTTTACCCGTGCTGAAATAGTCGAGCATTTTTGATGGAAACAGATTCGGGACCGAGTTGCCAATATTCACGAGGATGTCCGATCCCAGCATCACAGCGTTCGCCACGTCCCTGCCAACCTGATCGAGGAGGATGAGATCCTCCCTCAGTTCGAGCCTGTGGCGCAGTAACACTGCTTCGTTCGTCCTGGCAAGGGGGCCAAGGAAATACGCCCTTGACGCCATGCCTCTTTCGTGGCATCGGGAGATTAAATCCAGAAAATATCCAGGTGAACGAATATCGGAGTATAGCCGGCCTGCGAAAAGGAAATTCATGTAACGAGGATCGAATATGACTTTCGTTCCTTCAGGATGGTCGTTCATGGGCCTAATGCAGGGAAGTTCCAGTATATCCGACTTTTTTAGATACCCCGCCAAAGGCGAGGAGGTATAATCCTGATAGATCAACCCGTTCATAAAGAGGTGGTCCGCTCTTTGGCACACGTATCTTTCAAGCGCCAACGTCCCACGCTTGTTCCTGTTGGCTGGAAGGCTACAAAACGGATCCAGCTGGTAATAGACTTTCCTTGTTTGCATCTTTGTTTGTGCCATTCCAAGGGGGACATGAAAGGGGCCGGACACACCGATAACCAAGTTGAAGCGATGTTTGCTGTGGAGCTCTCTGATCCGTTTACGGTAGGCTCGCGCATACCGTATGGTGTTCCTGAATGGCAGCAGCCTTTCCAGTACAAGGTCCATGGCGGATGATGGGGCCTTCATCAATTCGAGAGCTTTTCTCGCCTTGCTCAGATCTTTAGACATCCGTTCTATTGCCAGACACGCTCTGTCTGGCTGAACATGCCGTTTAAGGTGTAGAGAGTGGACACGTATGCCGACAGACACAGCGTGGTGCTCTTGATCAGCGCTTGCCTCGCCTAAAACATGCACTTCCACCCTGTCCCTGACAAGGACTTCTGAAAGACCGTAGACAATAGCGGAATTCGGATCTGCTGAAGACAGCGTTTTCATTGCAAACAAAACCTTCATCGCACCCCCTGTTAAGCATCAACCCCATTGCTGAATCAGAAAGAAGCATGCGACAGATCCGCGCATCAGAACATCCCAGTGAGCGACAGCCGATTGAGCACAACATGCCCCATATACCTGTGTTCCCATACGATGTGGTCCTTATCAGCGTCCATGATCTCAAAATAGATCTGTTGCATGGGATGGTCGTATGTCAGATGTCTGTTGATATCGTTCAGCTCGTATATGTCAAGCTCCAGGTAGTAGAGCCCCGGTGCCAGATTGCTCGCGTCAAACCCTGCAATGATGGCATATTCACCGTTGGTTGCGATACGAAAATCGTTTGTTTCAGCCGTGCCAACCGTTGTGCCATCAGCATAATGCACCTCGATCCGGAGTCTTACTCTGTCTATTTTTCCTGTTGCCTTAAATTCAAGTCTGAACTTCAACTCCTCATTATACCTGTAAACGTTTGACATTTTATCGACAAGCGCGAAGTTTTTCATTCGAATACGCACACCCATATGATCGTATGGACGCGCGACTGTATCCAGCATATATGTCATATCGCCGATCGAACTGTTGCACAGGTAGCGTTCTATCCCCTTTTCTGCTGCACCATCGAAGACGAGCTTTCCTTTGTCGAGGACCAGTCCCCTGCTGCATAATTGCTGGACCGTCGTCATGTTGTGGCTGACGAACAATACGGTTCTCGATTCCCTGACAGCGGCGTCATTCATTCTACTTAGGCATTTCTGCTGGTATTTCATGTCCCCAACAGCCAAGACCTCATCCATGACAAGGATTTCGCTATCCAGGTGCGCAGCAACGGCAAAGGCCAGCTTCACGTACATGCCACTGGAATAGCGCTTCACCGGCGTGTCGATAAACTGTTCTATTTCAGCGAAATCTACTATCTCGTCAAATTTGCGCGCAATCTCCACTCGAGTCATCCCCAGGATCGCACCGTTGAGAAAAACATTCTCACGGCCGGTAAGCTCGCTGTGAAAGCCGGTCCCCACCTCCAGCATGCTAGCAACCCTTCCCATATAGGAAATGCTTCCCTTCGTCGGGGCTGTGACGCGGGAAAGCAGCTTGAGCAGGGTTGACTTTCCAGCTCCGTTTCGCCCGATGATGCCAAGCACCTCGCCCCGCCTCACCTCAAAGCTGATGTCCTGTAACGCCAGGAAACGTTCATTGCTACGATGCTTCTGTTTCGCACCCAGCATTGCGTTTGGGTCTTCCCGGCCATGGATCTTCGCCCACCAAGTCTGCAGATCCCTGTTCAGTGAACCACCACCGAGAATGCCTAGGCGGTATTCCTTGCTGACATGATTAAACTGGATGACTGTATCGCTCATGCTGCGCCCTCACACCGTGTCCAGGAAGGTCTTCTCCACATGGCTGAACAGCAACATGCCCAGCAGCAGAATCAGCAAGGTGACTCCCCAGCCGGTGAGGTAATAGTCCAGACGAAAAACGCCCGCACCCAGGAAAGCGTGGCGAAAGGTTTCGATCACGGGCGTCATGGGATTGAGGTGGTACAGGCTTATGTAACGCTTCGGAATCATGTTAGAGGAGTAAGCAACCGGCGTCGCGTACATCCACAGCTGTACGCCAAAGGATACCAGCATATGGAGATCCCGGTATCTGGTAGTCACAGAAGCAACAATAATGCCAAAGCCAAGGCCTAGCATCGCCATTTGCAGTATCAACAGAGGCAAAAGGATCATGTGATGATTTGGCGCAATCTGGCCCTTTGGTTGGAGGAAAAAGAACAGCAAAAACAATAGGAAGATCAAGAACTGAACAGCAAAGGATATTAAAGCAGATATAACGGTCGCTACAGGCATCACCATCCGGGGAAAGTATACCTTGCCAAAAATGTGCGCGTTTCTGATAAAAGTATCAGCTGTCTGTGTAAGGCACTGGGCGAAATAAGCCCAGGCGATATTCCCGCACATATAGAAAAGGAAGGGTGGCATGCCGTCTGTTGGCAGCTTGGCGATGTTGCCGAAAACCATCGTAAAGATCCCCGTGGTCAGCAGCGGTTGCAGTATTGCCCAGGCTGGACCGAGGATGGTCTGCTTATATTGAGAGACAAAGGTACGCCGGACAAATAGCGCGACCAGATCGCGGTAGCGGATCAGTTCCGCGAGCTGAAAGTCTAACCAGTCTCTTCTTGATGTGATGACCGTCTTAGCTGTGACTTCTGTCATAGGCCTTCCCTCTTGTCGTTTCCTCAGCGTCTTCACAACGGTGCATCGTCCATGTCATCAGAAACAGCTTGAGGTGCGACGCATTTCCCGAATGGGCTTCTGCCCTTTCGCGTAAGGGGGATATACAACAGCCGGTCCTTCAAGGTAAGCCCGTGGAGCTGCTTGACGCACTCATACTGTGCCTTCGCCAAGGCCTTATCCGCAAATGCAATGGCGATGCGTAATCTATTCCTCGCATAATTCAGTTTGACTGACAGTATATATTGCTTTCTTTTTTCCTCGGGCATTGTCATCATATCCAGGGTTTTAAGGAGGATCTCTTCATGCTCCAAAGTCCGAAACAGCGCTTTGTCCTTGTCTTTGTCTCCTCTTGACATACTGTTTGTATATGCTACACAGGTATATAGTGGCTCATTCAGGAAATATCTTCTATGTCCGTGGTAAACAGGAAGGAGGAGCTGCCAGTTCTGGCCCCTTCGAGCTGGGTAGATCAGCCCGGTTGCGTGCGTAGCCCGAAATGCCTTGGTGCTCAACATATGGCAGCCAGAGCAGAAAATGGATTCACCCTTTAGAAGCCATCCAAATTGCCGTTCATCCTGCGAGTGGGGGAAGTTCACCGCTATTCTGCTGATGGGCGTACACGGACTTGATTCATCCGCCACATGTGCGTCACTGGTCACGCATCCGTATTCAGGGTGTTTCATAAACACAGCAAGTCGCTTCTCGATGGAAGCGGGTGCTAAAAAATCATCTGCATCCGGCCAACAAAAGTACGCTCCTGACACTTCCTGCAGGCCAGCGTTGATGGCAGCGCCCAAGCCCTTGTTCGCTTGTTTGATGTACTTGGTTCGTATACCTTTTTGTTTGAAGTGTAACTCATAAGCAAGAAACACCTTCTCCGAATCGTCTGTGGATCCATCGTTCACGAAGATAAACTCCAGCAGTGCATAGGTTTGTGCAAGAATCGAATCAAATAGACGATGAACCACCTTGCCATGATTATAGCAGGGCGTGATAATGCTAACCAAAGGTCTCTCTTCTATTGTACGACTGTAGGAGTGCAAAGTCAGACTCTCCACCTCTGAAAGATTCATTTTCATTATGTTTCTAATAAAACGATCAGACGAAAAGTGTGGATAGTACGTATGATCTAGGTGTCAAACCCATTCCATGTGATCATACTACAGACATGCTATTTCAAGGCTGCATTATTGTATTCGGATCGTGCCTTCATTGCCAAAAACATCATAACTCATGCAGCCGCTTATGCAGCACACTGAAGAGCCGCGGCGCTGCGTAGAACACCAAAAGCTTGGTTTTGCACTTCAGGCTGACAGACCGGTTCCACCACCAAGCGCCAAACAACTTACGGTATTCGGTATGAAGGCGCTGCATGTCAGCAAGCCATTCACCACCGTCGACGTACATGTCAAAGTAAACGGTGATGAGCAGCTCAGCAAAAGTGCTCCTCTTCTTTGCCACACGTTTCGGGTCATTCTTACTCCACAAGGCAAGGCTTTCTTCCACATATTCCATCACAGACAGCTGGCTTCGCCTAAAACTACCTCGGCAGACGCTCTGCCTGCTTTGCACATAATGGTAAAGTGGTCTGTCATCACAATAGATAGCCTTCGCTTTGAAGAGGATCTCCTCAGTAAACAGAGTATCCTCTCCCCGAGCGACACGCTCATTGAACCACACACCCTTCAGGACATCGCGGGAAAAAAGCTTGTTCCATATAAAAGGCGCCATACCTCCGATGATACGACCATAATGTTCATCTCTCCTGAATAGGCCATAGGAGCCTTCTCCCAGACGGTGGACAGCCTCACGGTCCGGATACGCAATATAGTATTCACATGAAACGACCTCCACAGGCCATGCTTTAAATGCGCTGAGGAGCAGTTCATACATCTCTGCCTCCAGCCAGTCGTCACTGTCAACGAAACTGACGTAGCTGCCAATTGCCTGCCGGAGGCCCTTGTTTCTGGCACTTGAGGCGCCTGCATTCATCTGGTCGATCACTTTAAACCGGCTATCATTCGCGGCGTACTGCCTGCATATATCAGCACTCCCGTCTGTCGATCCATCGTTGACCAGAAGTACCTGAAGATTGCTAAAGGTCTGTCTGGCGATGGAATCAAGGCACTTCATTAGGTGGTCCCCTGGGTTATATACGGGGACAATGACCGATATCATTGGACTGCCTATTGCCGTCATCTGTTCGTTTTCCGTTCGTCTTCCGCCATTGCCTTTGCAGCACATCATCGAGGTGTTCAAGCCAATGCAGAGGTGAAAGTGTGTCGATGAGCCGGTTATCGAAGCTTGAATACTCTATCGGACGCCTGATGAAACCGATATCAATGTCTTCAGGCGTCTTAAAATACGACAGTTCTCTATCACTTCTAAATTTGCTGTCCCTTGAGAATGGGATATTGGTCAGCAGTTTGCGTTTATAGACCAAGGCCTCAAGTCCCCGCAGTGTATTGGATACAGCGCCATGCTGGCTAATCTCCAGGATACACTTGGATGAGGCGACATACTCAAGGTTCGTTGCGTAAGGCACCCTGTCAATATAGAACACCCCCTCTGTGCTGATGCGTTTCTTGGCCGGGACGCCTGCGAGAAGAAACCTGCACCTGACGCCATTGTCATGAAGCTTTTCATAGACCGCCATAATGTCGGGGAGTCGGTCCTTGGCATGTCCCAGGAAATATACCTCCGCATCAAAATCTGTCCTTTGTTCTGGCTCCTTTATTGCGCCATAAACAGGTACCTCCGTGCAGAGAATGCCATATGCTTCAGCTTCGCCCCGGTCATATGTAAGCACGAAGTCTGCCCTGTTCCTGATGGACTCAAAGTCATGATATTGTTTTTTGGATATCAGGTCCCAGTAATAGATCACTGCCCTGTTCCGACTGTCGCGCAGCCTGATATACTCCGGGAATCCTTTGTCTTCCGCGATATACTTCCCTTCCAGGAAAACGAAGCATATAGGTTTTGTATTGTCAAAGCGCTTTCCGTACATCCTTCGATACCATATGTGCTTGCCGGGTAGCCTGCATACACGGTTGATTTTGCTTGACCAGTGGAGGAAGAACAAAATGCCGGCCATCCTGCTCTTGTTGTTAAAGGCCTGGATAAACACGCGGATGTTGTGAAAACGTCGATACTCGCCGATTACAGGCTCTAGATGGCTTTCTCTGGCATTGAAGAAAACGTAATTGTAGGCCAAACTCTCCCATTCAGCCATGTCTCCTCCTGCCATTCCCAGCGAATGGCCATGTGGCTTTCGACAGCCCTCTACGTGCGGCAACATACACTTGTCTCGCCTTTGGGACCGCTGTCAGTTTCGAGGTTGTCCGCGCAAAGCCCTTGCTGTAACCTTCCAGATAGTCTTTTCGTTGTGCAGAAAACGCGACGGAGTGCTCCATGGCAGGGTTGAAGCCAAGCGCCTTTTTGCAATCTGTTTCCTGCGCGGTCAAATATTCGGCGCACTCTGCAAACAGTTCCTTTCCTTTTTCACTCTGTAGCAATACGAGCGAAACTCCCTTCTGCCCTGCCATTTCCGGATGGACACGCTCGATACTCCAGTAATCAGCCAGGGTCAGATCGCTGGCACGTCGTGCTGTCTTGAAGGAGCAGCGGTAGCAGGAAGGCCTGAGACACAGATCAGCCAAATAGGCCTTCAGGTAGGCGTCCTTCTCCAAACTGGCTACGTATTCGCCATCTGTGTAGGAGACTTTCATGCAAAATTCGTTCCATCCTCGCGTTTTATCGCGGAAGTTGACCTGCCTGATCACCTTCCCTTCATGTACTTGGCTTAGATACGCGTTAAACACGTCTTGGGACGGGCAGCCATGGCAGATGACATCCTGGACGAAGAGGCGTTCGTACCCCTTGTCAAGATACTTCAGCAAACCTTCTGTCTGGCAGGGAGTGCCAGAAAAATAAACAGCCCGTCCACGCTCAAGAAAGCCCTTCGCCTGTCCGTAAGCGTTCGACACGTCACTTTGCACATACTTGGAAGTGCGCAACAGGGACAGGTCTTCTACCTTTTCCACAAATTGGTGCCGAACGAAAAATCCTTGTCCCTCATACCCGGCCCCGAAGACTACACCCCCCCGCGCGATGATCCTTGAAGCAAGCAGGCTGAACAATCCGCCCGAAGAGCTCGCTGCGCGGATCTCCGGATCGTTCGCATAGGCAGCGAACGCATCAGGGAGAACTTCTCCGCTCTTTGGCACGGGAAGCAGCACCGGACAGACTGCTACACACTTGCTGCAACGGATGCAGCGGCTAAGGTCAATCTCCGGATAGAAGAAGCCTTCCCCGTCTAGCTGCATGGCGATGCATTGGACGGGGCAAACCTGAATGCAGGCTGCGCAGCCCGCACAGTAGTCGTGGTGCGCCAGATTCGGTAAGCTATCCACAGCGGCACGATCCACTTCGCCGAATGCGTTTTTCAGGTAGTTCATCATTCGCACCGTATCCAGCTGAATGATAGAGTCCACTCCCTCAAAGTCTATCGTATCCACTTCGTCATCTGATACTTCCCCAAAGCGTCGCTGCAAAGAAAACCTGTTCAACAGTTGCTCAAGCCTCGAACCGATGGGGCTGCCACTTTCCATCCTGTCAAAGGCCACGAAGGGCTTTCGCATCAGGATAGAAAACACAGTTCCGTGAAAAGAATCTGTACACACCAGGGATGCGTGGTCAACCAGGTATAGAAATTCTGTGGGATCACAGCTGTAATACAGGAGGTTACCCGCGTCGCAGATGTCGACAACAACAAGCCCTTTAGTGTCTGCGATTCTACGTATATAACGCGAATAATTCTTCGTCTTGTTCCCTAGGAAGTAACACAGGACGTAAGGACTTTCAGGCTTATGTGAGGGTTTTCGCGCAAGCGCTCGCCATTCCCCTGGGGCAATCAGCAGGGTGGGGTCCGGGAACACTTGCGCTTCCAAACCCGTCAGCTCTTTGATGATGTCTGCGCCTGTTTGTTCCCTGACGGACAGATGAGGGATATTAGCCAGCATTTTCGCATAGATTGCCTTTCGATTGTCCGGGATAACGCTTACCCCAAAACTTGGCGAGAGCGCGATTCTTTTATGCTTCGGTACAAAGTCTAAGAAGTTAAGCGGAGAGACGTGAGGATAGAAAGGGTTCCATACCTGGTCGCTCCCGCAAATGAAGCAATCGAAGTCTTTAAGCTTTTCAAAGGGAATGCGCTGAACCTCAAGCTCAAACTCCGTATACGCAATGTACTTCCTGTCAAAAGCCCTAAATGCTTCAGTTCGTTTCTTTCTGGCTTGTTCAAACGCTAATCTTCGCTTCATCCCCCGGAGCGCGTAAAGAGGGCGGAAATCCCGGTCGTTCTTTAAACCATATTGGTTGTAGGCTCGGTTGCGCAAATAGCGTCGCGCATGTGTTGGATGAAGTTTCTTCACTAAGCTGGGCTCAAGCTGGCAAGGCGTCTCAAAGCCTGATTTCGTCGTATTTCGTATTGTCTGAACTTCCATGCCAAAAGAACGAAGCAACTGCTGCACCGCGTAATTCTGTAATCGGTTGCCGTAGTTTGCGCTGAATGGCAGGGTTAGGATCACAACTTTTTTCACGAACAGAAGATACCTCTTGTCTTCATCTTCTTCATATATCGTTCTCAGCGTCTTCCTTATCAAGCGCAAATTCTTTTTTTAGTATGTACTGTTTGGATGCTGCAATCTGTCCGTTTCATGCTGCATCACCAACGTCACCACGCACCATCAACGCAGTATTCCTGCTCAGCCCATGAAAACCCACCTGAAATTCCTCAAAGCGCCACTGCCGCTGATCTCCACATACCAATATAACCCGTACAGAATTATCAGGAACGATACGACATATCTACGACTTTGAATCCACAGACATTTCAGCATAATGGGCCATGCGAACAACTGGTATATATTCGTATAGATGCTAATGCGACCCAGGTAGGCGCTGTTCATGGCTGCTGTCATCAGGGCAGCATCCAGAAAGATCAGGTTCATGTAAAAATTACTTTCCTTAGTCATGAGCATATAAGGCCGCATAAACATAAAGAACGCAAAAGGCAGCCAGTGTATGAAGATCCTCAACCGGTTGATTTCCAGTGTAATATAGGGATCCTGCCTGTTCACCTCCTTTTCCTTATACAGCTCGATCATCTCAAAGATTCGGTCGTAAGAGAACAGGCTGATGAGCGCGATACCGATCACGAGCGCAAATTGCCTTGCATTGAATTTTCGGGCTGCAACAAAGTAAAGGAAGACCATCAAGCCGGCAGACACATGAAATTGCGCCGCAAGCATCACGACAGCAAGCCATTTTCCCAGCCTCCGTTCAAGGATGAATCGATGACCTGCGAACAGGACTGCTGCAGCAAGGTACTGGCGGACGCCATTGAAGGATCCGTGCCAGGCGCCGGTAAATACGTATAACAGCATGCTCAGAGTAAACCAAGGGCTGTATTTTGCAATGGTGCGGACACACAGGCTAATTGTCACCAAGGCAGCGGAAAAAGTGAGATAACCGTCCCCTCTGTAGAATAACCTAGCAGCCCAAGCCAGTATCCCGGTGCCTGGCTCATTGAATGGTTTTTCAGCCAATCTGATGGCGTATCTATCTGCGAATGTCGCGTAGTAATATGCTCCCCAGTCTGTCCCAACCTGAAAGCGGAAACCTGAGACAAGGATCAGAATCATTGTGATCAGCCAGACGTATCCGTTATTTGTTTTCCAATGATTACTCTTGCCGGTTGCGCCTGGAGAAAAAGCTGACGGCTCTGCCTGCCTTGATTGCGCCAGGGCTGATAGCAGAAACACCAGAAAGGCAACGGAATAGTAGACTCGCATCTCCTCACACCCACCGCAGATAGTTCTGTATCCTTTTTATCCCAGGTGAATTACTCGACAATGGGTTTGCCGTCGAAGCTCGATGCGCGTACCACAATTGAAACAAAAGGTAGTGCCATTTGAAGGATGCGATGTCCCTTGCGTTTTTCTTTTCCCGCAACAATGCGACCAGCCTTGTATGGTCGAATAAGCCTTGTTCAGTGATGAAGTCCTTCTCAAGGCAGACATCCAGAAGGTTCTGTACTTGTTCGTTTTTTATCCACCTGTCACTGGGAATACTGAACCCTCTCTTAGTCCGATTGACAAAGCCTTTAGGCACATGGGCGTACAGCGTATCCTTGAGGATGCGTTTGTCAACACCAAACCTGATCAGAAACCTTAGCGGAAACCTGAAAGACAGTTCAAGCAGTCGATGATCTGATAGCGGGCTTGTCACCTCCAGAAAGGATCCTCCAGCAGCCCGGTCAATTTTTGTGAAACAGGAGAGCAACGAGGTCTGAAAATCCACACACTGGCGTTTTCTCAACCAGGATCGAAGAGGAAGTCCCTCCTCAATCGGATAATGGATCGAGTCGATAGGGCGAAGCAAGGTTGACTGGATTTCATCTTTACCAAGACCTTTGCTGAGCTGTGTCTTCGTCTTCCTGTCTCTGTTTGCAAGGAATATTTTAATATTCTTGTTCGATTCGCCAAGCATTCCAAGCCGAAGTAGAAGCGGGTGGAGCAGGGTGCTGACCCAGTCAAAGGCCTGAAGCCAGCGTAGTTTTCTGTAATAGGGATACCCGAGGAATACCTCATCCCCGCCATCTCCCACAAGCACAAGATCAAAATACTGGGCTGCCTTGCTGCTGACCCGCATCATGGGTATCTGTGAAGTATCGCCAAACGGCTCATCAAAGAATCGTACAGATGCCCGAAGGGAGTCCATCAGCTCCTCCTCCATCACCCATGTGATGTTTAAGTCTGAGCGCAGATGCTCCGCGGTCTCTTCTGCGCATCCCGCTTCGTTGAACTCCTTTTCGAGGAATCCCGCGGTGAAGGTATGAACGGCTCTTCCCATAGCACACTGTGCTTGAGCTACGACAATTGCTGAATCTATGCCTCCGCTAAGAAGCGCCCCAGCATGGCGCCCAGCGCAACGGCGCACGATCACGTCCTGTAGCGTATCACACAATTCCTGTTTCGCACTTGAGTATGATCTTATTTTTCTTCTCTTCTGAGTTTTATACGCATCTGTAATGGACCAATACCGGCTAAGTTCCATTTTTCCTGCTCTGAAAGTAAGATAACATCCTGGTTCCAGCTGCTTAACGTGGTTGAATATTGTATTAGGAGCACTGATATAGCCATGTTTCAGATAACGTCCCAGCTCATTGGTGTTGATATACCTGTCAATGCTCGGATATTCCAAAACTGGCGCCAAGGTGGACGCAAATATAAAAGCACTGGGAAGCAGACTGTACATGAACGGCTTCTCTCCCAGCCTGTCTCTGTAACAGAACAGCACCTCGCTTTTCTGGTCATAGATTACAATCGCAAACGAACCGAGCAGACGGTGCACAAAAGCTGTCCCCCATGCAAGATATGCTCTACCAATCAAAGCTAGCCGGTCTTCATTCGAGCGAATTCCCAGCGCAGCGTATACCTCCTGGCTGGCATAAGGAAGCCCATCGTGCAGTATGAGTAAGCCTCCGGGGCTACAGCATGGCGTCAAGACAGAACTCCGCTGGCAAAAATGGGAATGCCAGCCCTCCGGATGAGCAATCTGCCACAGGCTCTCATATTTCCCCCGCCATGAGATCGTTTTGCTCATCCTGGTGATGAGCTCTGGTCCATGCGGCGATGCCGAACAATACCCACAGATACCTTTCAATCAGATTGTTCTCCCATACCAGCCAGTTTCTTAAAGTCTGTATCCATAAGCCCGATGCCATGAATCCTTGCGACTTTCGCCTGTAGGGCTCTGTAATACTGAACAAGACAAAAGGGAATCACGGTTTTCCATAAAACCTCAATAAGGGGGCGAATAATCCAATATCTGGGATATCCAAGCAAGCGAAATCCTAACCTCGCGGTTCTAAACCTGTTCCAACGCACAGAGATAGTTCTCCTTCTGATGGCGCTGCTATCTTCCCGTGCGAGATATAGCGCTTTTTGAATATTGTTTCCTTGATAGCCTGCATAGTAGAAACGGAACCAAAGATCATAGTCCTGCGAGCGTTTTGTGCGTTCAGACACCGTATAGCCTCCCAGCTCATCAAGCACGCTCTTGTATGTCATGATAGTCGCGTGGAAAAAAGGAGTACGCCTGCGAAGGGTGTAGTAATCAGGATCCCTGGCAGGATTTATTGTAGCCATCAGACCATCCTGCTCACAGAACCAGCACATTGCTGTTCCTACCAGGTCCATATCAGGGTGCGCCTTCAGCCATGCAACCTGCTGTTCAAGCCGCTCCGGCAAGGAGATGTCGT
Source organism: uncultured Oscillospiraceae bacterium (assembly GCA_964586835.1). Lineage (GTDB taxonomy): Bacteria > Bacillota > Clostridia > Christensenellales > Aristaeellaceae > CAZLYF01. Next base: position 42,636 of record CAZPIC010000013.1, on the reverse strand, counting down.
CCCCATCCATACGCGCAATCAGCTCTCCGTTGGCTGCTTCCAGGCAACGATTCAATGTGTATGACAAACGTCTGTTTTCTTCATTGCGCAACAGGATGATCCTGTCTGGATATATCTTCTTGTACTGCTGAGCGATCTCATAGGTGCCATCGGTGGACCCGTCATCACACATGACCAATTCCCAGTTGCTGTATGTCTGCTTCAGGATCGAATCAATGGCTACGGACAGTGTTTCCGCGCAGTTGAAAATCCCCATGAGGACAGACACTCTGGGGGAAAGGTTTAGACTATTCATGATCTCGGGTCTGAAAAGACATTTCTGCGACCTCCATGGCAAGGGGTTACGACGTCGACAACGTGCTGAACAAGCGCTCTGGTGTATTTTCTTGCGTCTTTGGATCAAAGTCACAGGGCGCGCCTGCGAGTTGCAGAGCATACATCTGTGCAATTCTGTCATAAAAATGCCAGGCAGTGTCTGCATCAGGAAACACTGTCAGTCCCATTTTTTTGGTAACGAGCATAATATTCCGGCTTTCCAGAATATCTGCCAATACATAGTTTTAGATTGGAAAGATGAACATATTCAAAAGAAAAAGTTGAGATACAACATCGCTTTGGTACGGATCTATCAATTCAAAGGGGATTCCGAGTTCTCCACATCAGCTAATAAACGCGTTGTTTCAGTTTCCAGAATGCTTGAATACGCGGTCATTTTACAGATTGCCATCCGATTATCCATGGTTCTCTTCGTCATATCTGTTTTTGTACCATTCAACAGTCGCCTCAACCCCTCTTTCAAGCCCCCACTCCGGTTCATAACCTATCATCTGCCTCGCCCTCCGGATATCCGCATGGCTGTGGCGGATCTCACCTTTTCGCTCCAGACCGAAAACAGGCTGTATGTTCTTTTTCCCAAGCACTCTTGCGATGATGTTCAGGAGTTCTAACAAGGCAATATGCTCTCCACAAGCAATATTGAAGGTCTTTCCGAAAGTAGCCTCCGGTGCCTGAACAGCCTGAAGGTTAGCCTGAACGACGTTAGTAACATAGGTAAAGTCCCGGGTTTGCATCCCGTCCCCGTATATGACAGGCGATTCACCCTTCAGAAGTGCTTCAATGAAGCGTGGGATGACCGCCGCATAGGGCCCGTTCTGGTTTTGCTTGGGGCCATATACGTTGAAGTAACGCAGGCTGATGGTAGGAAGCCCATACAATTCCCAATACAAGCGCCCGTATTCTTCTTTGACACGTTTTGTAAGTGCATAAGGTGAAAGCAGCTTGCCTTCTCGCCCCTCTTTCCTGGGCTGGGCTGGCTCATCCCCGTAAACAGAAGAGCTGGAGGCTAAAATAAAACGCTTCACACCCTGCTGACGAGCTGCCTCCATGATCCTCAGGGTACCCTGAATGTTAACCTCTTCATATTCCAGTGGATAAGCCAAACTGCGTGACACGCTTCCCCAACCAGCTTGGTGGAGGACGACATCTGTGCTTTCGCAGGCAGTCAAGCACAGATCCAGATCCCGGATATCGCCTTCCATCAGCTCAAAGAGCGAGTTGCTTTGGAACTCTATGATGTTCTCCCGCTTGCCAGTGGAGAAGTTATCCAGGCAACGGACGCGATGGCCTAATGAGAGTACAGTTTCGCACAGGTTGCTGCCGATGAAACCTGCGCCACCCGTTATAAGAAAACGGATGTCGTAGGGAGAACTTGCATTGAGCACGTATGCCTCCCCTGCCATAAGGGTATGTCTGAATAACGTACGATGGCTTCAGTGTATAAAAAGGAGGGAAATATGGACACATGAATGATTTGTACATATTAGAACTGTTCGATCATGTGTAGGTATCAACGTCTCATATCAAAATTTTCGATTATGAATTTGACGATAACCGCAAGGTAATTCAACCTGATAACCTGATATGGAGTGTGCTGCATATCAGCGTGCTCTACGGTCTTTCCTTCAGGATTTTTGCAATTTCATCTGTGTATCTGTTCACCACAATCTCACGGTCAAACCCCGCCTCTACTTTCGCTCGCCCCTTCTTCCCCATCATCGCTTTTCTTTCATATGGCAGCTCCAGGAACTTCACAATGGCGTCGCACAGGCTGTCGACACCCTTTGCGTGAAAGAGATAGCCGTTTACGCCAGGCTCCACAGCCTCGCGACAACCAGGAATATCCGATACCAGACAGGGACGAGCAATCGCTCCTGCTTCTAAAATCGCATTCGCCATTCCTTCGTGATGCGATGGATGTATCAGACAATGGCAATGGGCCAGCAAGCGACGCACTTCCTTTTGAGGTACAGAACCGTGATTGACAAGAAAACCTTCCGCTACAAGCCTGTCAATATCAGCTTGGTAGCTCACTTCCTCATACCATCCCACCAGGTGGAATTCTGGCATATATCCTAAGCGACGAATCCGATCAATCGCTTCGAGCAACTCATCAAAGCCCTTGTCATGCCTGATACGTGACACGGTGATGAAACGGATGGATTCATCCTCTGGTGGGTAAGGCTCCGCCCTGTTGAGTTCAAGATTCACTCCCGAGCCTGGCAGGATCGCCGCGTTGTTGGACACGACCCTGTGTTTTCGCATGAAAGCCATGTTAGCGCCATTTTGGAAAAACACACGGTGCGATCCATGAAACCCCTGACGTTGCAGACGAATCATTAGCCATTTGGCTGGGCCTTCGTTCTGAAAGGTGATCCCGAGGCCTGTTACGTTACAGATGTATGGTGTGTTGGTTATCCGACAGGCTATCCCGCCAAAGATGTTGGGCTTTGCGGTGTAGGTGAGGACAACAGCCGGGCGAAGGCGTCTGATGACGGTGAGGTACTTGAAAAGTAGCGCTATGTCCCTCCATGGATTCCTCCCAAAGCGGTCGAGCGACACTGGCTCAAGCGTACAGCCCATTTCTAGGAAGGCCTGATTTCGTTTATCCTGCGGCAATGCAAGGGTAACCTGATAGCCCTTGGATACCAGATGCGAAAGCAGTTCTGTGCGAAAGTGCAGGAGTGTGGTACAGTCATTGGCAAGAACAAGGATTTTAGCCATGCAAAGCCTTCATCACCTTGGACGCTATCTGCTCCGCTGATATTCCATATTCTGTACGCTGGCACTTCTGGCTGCCAACGACGGTGCAGTAAGTGTCCTGTAACCCAATCCGCACCAATTTTGCCCTGCGCCCACCCATCGCGGCGATGACTTCGGCCACAGCACTTCCAAAACCGCCCACGACATTGTGTTCCTCCACCGTCACGATGAGCTTAAAACCCTCTGCGCAACGCATAATGGTCTCCTGGTCGATGGGCTTAATCATTGGGAAGGTAAAAAGTGCAGGGGTGATACCCTGTTTTTTCAGCAGTTCACAAGCATCTGAGGTTTCGCCAAAGATGTCACCGGTGCAGAAAGCTACGACGCTGCGGCCTTCCAGCACCCTAATGGCTTTGCGGAGGTCGTCGCCCAGAGGGTCGGAATGTATACGCCTTTCCCCTCCCCGACCCAGGCGCAGGTAGCAGGTGCCCGGTCGTTTCCATATTGCGCGGGTCGCCGCTGCAGCTTCCATCTGATCGCCTGGTGCCATGACCGTAATGCCCGGAAGAGCGCGCATGACTGCCAGGTCTTCTGTGGCATGATGGCTCATTCCGAGTGGACCATAGGATAAACCACCACCTCCGCAGACAACCTTGACAGCTGCCTCATGGTAAGCGCAGTCGTTGCGTATCTGCTCCAGACAGCGAAAAGTGGGAAAGCTACCGATGGAGTAGGCGAAGACAGTCTTCCTCTCCAGCGCCATGCCTGCGGCCACACTCATCATGTTTTGCTCCGCAATTCCAACGTTGATGAATCTGTCGGGGAACCGTTCCCAGAAATGCTTAAACATCCCAAATCCCAGATCACCTGAAAGGAGGTACACGTCCGGGTCCTTCTCTGCGATGTCTAGAAGTGTTTTTACGTATGCTTCACGCATGTCAGCTTTCCCTCGGGGATGCGTTGGCTTTCAAATCCGCCAGCGCATTTTCGTACTCGCCTCCGGCATGCGGGAATCGGTAATGCCAAAGGACGCTGTTCTCCATAAAAGAAACACCCTTGCCCTTGACTGTTCGGGCGATCAGCATAGACGGACGCCCATCCCTTGACTCAGCACTGCGGTAAGCAGCACGCAGTGCATCATGGTTGTGCCCGTCTATCCGAAATACCCGCCAGCCAAAAGCCTTCCACTTGTCCGCCAGCGGTTCCAGTCGCAAGGTATCTTCGGTTGATCCAAGGCTTTGCAACATGTTGCGGTCCATGGTGGCGATCAGGCCATCGAGTTCGAAGTGTGATGCAAACAACGCAGCTTCCCAGGTACTCCCCTCATCACACTCTCCATCGCTGATGACTACGTGTACATGATGCAGTTTTTTATCCTTCTTCGCTGACAAAGCCATACCCGCACCCACGGACAGCCCGTGCCCCAGCGATCCTGTGGAAAACTCAACTCCTGGTACTCCTCTCAATGAAACGTGGCCTGATAGGGCGCTGCCATCAGCGCAATGAGTCTTCAGCATTTCAGTTCCAAAGAAACCGCGTTCGGCCAAGGCTGCATACACTGCGGCGCCTGCATGACCCTTGCTTAGAATGAGGCGATCACGGTTTTCCCACCCCGGGGCTTCAGGCCTTACACGCAGGATATCCGCATAGAGAACCGCAATAATATCCGCCACAGAAAGGATGCTCCCGATATGTGACCCTCTGGAAAGGTGAGTCATTTCAATTCCATGAAGGCGAATACGGAGCGCCAATTCCAAACTGTTCACATAACCTCCGCCATGATGTCTGCATTGATGCTAGATGTTCTAAACGTATCTCCAATCACTGAGTGAACAGCAATTTTAAGAAACGCCGGCATAGAAACAGTAGAGGTGGAGGTGCATTCTATAAGTACGCTTCTCCCCTACCCGGTATATCGAACAAAGATGATCGGAGTCCGTTCCCAGAAGAAAAGAGAAAGGGGGAGTCACCTCCAATATTTATCTATTTGGATACCTCGTTTAACGCACAGATGTGTTCCTCACTCAGGCTCCAGTCCAAAGCCTGTACGTTATCCTCCATCTGCGCCCTGTTCTTCACGCCCGTCAGCGTCACGGAACCAGGGATCGTATCCAGTATGAAACGCAAGGCGATTGCTGGAAGGCTTTTCCCAGTCTGCTTTTCTATAGTACGCATCGTCTCCACAATCTTAAGGTTCTTTATGAGTTTTTCTCCGTGAAAATTGACATAGACTTCCCTGCGTCGCCTGTCATTGGTCCCGAAAACGCTTTGCTCATCATATTTGCCAGTAAGGATTCCCTGGCCAAGACTGCCCCAGGTGAGCGGGGTCATGTCCAGCGTCTCGGACAGCTCCAGGATATCGCACTCAAACCCCCGTTTAGCGAGGCTGTACTCATCCTGTACAGTCACAAACATATCTTTATATGGCCTGACTTCCTGGATATCCTGTTTGAGAAGATTGGAGAATCCGAAATAACGGATGTAACCTTTTGTCCGAAGGCGATCCGATGTTTCCGCGAGCTCTTCTATCGGTGTAATCCCGTCACGATAATGGACTAGGTAGATATCAATGCAGTCTGTGTTCAGGCGCCTCAGGCTGCTCACCACGGCTTGTTCTGCCCATTGCCTGCTGTTGTCATACCAGGTGCCTCTGCTTCCTGCCAGGCGAACGCCGTACTTAGAAAGGATCACCGACTCGTGCCTTCGTGCACCGAGGGCCTCTCCCAGTATGCGCTCGCTTTCCCCCATGCCATAGACATCGGCGGTATCAAAGAAATTGATGCCTGCATCCAGTGCCGCATGGGCTGCTCCAAGCAACTCGTCCTTGCTGACCTTCCCCCAATCATGACACCCCATCGGGCACCCGCCCATGCAGAACCGTGACACCTCAATATCCGTCTTCCGGATCCTTATTCTTTCGTTCATGTTCTTCGTTCCTTAGCGTCAACCTTAGCATCCTCAGGGCGACCAGCATCGCTGTTTTAAGCAGCAGCATCAGGTCGGTGATGAAGTTTTGCCTGAATACATACTGTACCCTCAGCGCGTTCTTTCTGTGCAGGACCTTTCTTTCGAAAGCCTCGTCCGCTTCAGTTTCTCCGACAATCTCCTCTTGATCGATGAATTCAATGGAACTATAGTCAGTGATTCCGGGGCGCACATCCAGGATGATTGTCTCCTCTCCTCGGTATAGGCCAGCATACCGTGGTAACTCCGGCCTGGGTCCCACGAAGCTCATCTGGCCCAGAATGATGTTTAGAAGCTGAGGCACCTCATCCAGTTTCGATTTGCGAAGGTACCTCCCTATCCCAGTAATGCGCGGGTCGTTTTTAGCTGTAGTCCCACCGCCGAGTTTCTCCGCACCCTCGATCATCGTGCGGAATTTGAACACCCTAAATTTCCGACCGCCGAGGCCTGTACGTACCCCTCTGTAAAGAACGCTCCCAGGAGAGCCTATCCTGATCATCACCGCGATAATCGTTAGGAAGGGAGACAGTATTAAGAGTAAAATCAGCGCAAAAAGCAGGTCCAAGCAGCGCTTAACGTACCTGTTATAAAATACTCTGGGCCTGTATTCAGAAATCTCAAGACACATTTCAACCTCGTCCTTCGGACACCTGAGCTCTATGTGCATGGATGCCGCGCTGCGTTGCAAGCGCACCCACATCCTTCGTTCTTTGCTTCCCAACACTCCAGCCCCGCTGAATGATTCACTTATACCCCATTCTTCCATGTGTGTTTGTCTACATCCATCGCGTCTTGAGCGCCTTCCCATCGTTACTCCTGCTCCATGGCTCCACGATCGCTTCGTCGTTTGTGATCGTTGAAACTTAACTTTCGAAGGCTTCGCCCTCAGCATCAGAGGGGCAGCTGAGATACTCTCGACTATATGGCGGCAGGTGAGCGCACCGCAAAAGCGTGACGAGCTCAGTCAATACCACTTTGTCGGGTCTGCTCTGTACAGCACCTAAAGCATTACGCCGAAATATACATTGTGAAAACTTGCTTGTCAAGAGATAATTCTTTGATTTTCATGAGTTACTTTATGTTTTTAATTTCAGAAACCAATTAGATAAATCCTATGAAGACTATATTAAATTTTCGATGCTCATCTTAGGACTTGCATGCGATCGTTATGGTCCTCCAGTCAATAACCTTTGCGAAGATGAAAAACGGCACCCTGCTGGAGGGGTATCTCTGATTGACCGCAGTCGAGATGAGCTATGCCGCCGCAAGGATCCGGGAAGTCTGCAGCGATCTCTGGAAGATCTATCATTCTTTCCGCATCCTGAAGGCGGAGCTTCTGGCCCGTTTGACCTATGTGTTGCATCCAAAGCTGGCCAGCTGTTAAAGCCGCAATAGGGTGTCTGAAAGCTACCGGATTTGCCTGTCATCGACTTGCCAGACATCATTGCCGGGGGCAACAAATCTGAGCAAGAGGTAACCCCCAGAGATGGTTGCTCTTAGATCCAAACTAAGAACTCTCTGAGGGTCAAAAAGTACGACATGGTCAATGTATCACAATTTGCCGTTCAAGAAAAGAGCGACAGCCGTTTATCATCACGGGGATGGTGCAAGCTGACTGCTCGTATTGCCGGTCTGCACTGAAACCATACGATCGCTGAGAACGCAAGTGTCGGGACGAGAATGGCGAATGGCGGACGCGGGTCATCCGCAGGCTGCGCCGCAAAAGCCTGTCTACCGGCGGATTCATGTCGTACTACCCGCTTTGCTGGTTCCTGCAAGTGGTGCCAGGTTCGTGTCATCACCGTGGTTCTACCCGGATTGGCATTTCCAATGTGCCGACGTGGCCAGTGAGACCCTTTCTGACGCGCCTCTCGCTTAAATTTATAGACATTCGACCAGTGTCGCTCGAACTATCATCAAAGTCTGCAAGCACTGACTAAACACGGTTCTCAGCATAGCAAGGAGATCATTGACGATCCTATTGTCCGACAGGTTATCGAGGAAGAACTGCCCTGATTTAGAAGAGGGCCAGCTGCTGCCAGTTATTGTCAGTCTTTTGACGTTGGCTGTTGCTGGAATTTATCTCGGCACTTCCTGGCAATCAGCTCCGGTAAGCTCGTGACAGTTTAGCTCAGCAACTGACTAGCAATGGAGCTCGGTAAAGACAGCAGCCTCTACACGCGTAGCATACATAGTCGCTGCGCATCTGCCCTCTTTCCGCGCCTACAGACTCTCTTCACGCAGTGCGGAGCACTGCTCTTCACGCAACGCAGAGCGTTGCTCTTCACGCGCAGCGTACGCGGTCACTGCGCTGGCTGTTGCTGGAATTTATCTCGGCACTTCCTGGCAATCAGCTCCGGTAAGTTCATGACAGTTTAGCCCAGCCATGGACTGGCAACGAAGCTCGGCAAAGACAAGTAGATGATAAACCACAGTTTGAGTGCTTATAATTCCGTTTCTAATACTTCATCGGGAAAGACAAATATATCAGAAAAGTCTATATACTCTCTATTGATTTCAAAAACCTCATAAGCTTCCGAATCTGCAGTAAGATGTATCTTTTCCAGATTTGGACAATACTCAAATGCAGAAATATCCATATCATCTACTGACGCAGGAATGTTGATTTCTTCCACCTGTGAATTCCAGAATACATTATAACCGATCGCTTTCAAGCCTTCCGGGAGGATGATTTGTTTGATCCGGCTGTTGGCAAAGCATTCATCCTCCAATGAAAGAACTCCCTTGGGTACCTCATATACCTCTATTTCCCTCTCCGCGGGGTAGAGATGCAGTCGTGTCGAAGGAAAACTATACAGCACGCCCTCTATGGAGGTAAAATAGCGGCTATCGCCGTCCACCTCAACGGTCTCAAGTGCCCCTTCCTCATATTGAGATTGAGGTTCGATGCTCGTGCAGGTCTTGTTGATGCGCAGCCTTTTCATGCTTGGGCTGATCAGAGAACCGGTCTTCACAGCATGGACAAACTCCGGCAAAGTGTAACTGTTGGCTGTGCTTTTTGACGGATAGGCAACGAGATCGGAATGAAAGAAGAGGACATGTTCATACACATGGTAGTCACCCCACGCGATCTCTTTGGGGTAGTGGTTTAAATTCACTGATGCCATTTCCCAAGAAGACATCTGCAGCTCACTGTATACCCATTGGATATCGATGGCCGGACCTGTAAGGTATTCCTGCAAGTATTGGTGTGCTGCTGTCTGATCGCCAATGACAACCGGGAGTTCATCCGGGCAACCCGTAAACATATCATCTCCAATGAAAGTGATGTAGTAAGGAAGATAGATGTATTGCAGTTTCATGCAATCTTTAAAGGCACGGTCTTCGATGACCATCTCCTTCCCATACGTCCAAATATTAGGAAATGATATCTGCTCCAATCTGCTGCCTTCAAAGGCACGCGAGGCAATGATTTCCACTGTGTCCGGGATTTCATAACTCATTTCATCGCGGTCATTCGGATAACGCAGAAGCGTTTTCATGTCAATTGAAAAAACCACTCCGCTACTATCAATTGTCACGCCGTCCGCCTGCGAAAGAAGCGGGAGAAGAAGGAAAACGCAGAGCACAAGGGAAACTAGTTTCATCGATTCATCCTATCTGATTTTTCACTGTATAGAGCTGATTTTCACTTTTAAAAAGCCTGCGGCGACGTTACTTCCTTCCACATGGCCTTCTCATGAGCGCATCTCACGCCACGCTGCGCGTGAAGCAGCGGCTGCGCCACCGTAAAGAGGTCATATGCGCAGCGGGCGGATACGCTGCGCTGGAAAGGCAACGCTCTGCGCTGCGGAAAAAATTCGCGGAGCACATCAAGACATTCTGTCTACACCCTTCTCAGCTTCGTAGCTCCAATAATTTCTGCAGAGTAAAACGCTGTTCTTCACGCGCAGCTTGCTGCGCTCTTTACGCAGCACGAAGTGATGCTCTTTACGTGTCCGAAGGGCACTCTTCACGCGCGGCCATAGCCGCGCATATCCCCTAAGGAAAGCCTTCCTCAAGCGGTCGGGATAGCGTTGGGGTCAATTCGTCCCAGACGGTATTCTCCTCTGTCTTCTGCGCTTCGATCAGGGTGCGGGCTTCCTCCAGGGAGGCCTTGCATTCGCTCAGTTTGGCAGCCTGTTCAGTGATTTTTGTCTGTGCCGCCGCGAGCAAACGCGATGTCTCTGCCTGCTCTACCTGCAAGCGTTCAATGGAAAGGGTCAGAAGTTCGATCTCTTCCAACGCCGAGGAAAGCCCAGCTGCGCTCCGGGCTGCGGAGGCCTCCAGCTCAGAGACCTGGCCCTCGGCGGAAACCCGCGCCTCGCGTTCTGCCAGCAGAGACGCGCAGAGCGCCTGGTGGGTCCTCTCCCGGACAGACAGCTCTTCCTTCAGCGTGGTATTCTCGTTTTCGGAAGTCTTCAACGCAGTCTCGACAGTGGCGGCTCGCTGTCTCAGGAAGGCCTCTGTCCGCGCTGCCTGGGCTGCCCAGACATTCAGGGCGGCATTCTTTTTTGCCAGTGCGGACGTGTCCGCGCGAAGGTGCCGGATTTCGACTTCATGGTCGGACGCCTGTGCGTTCAAGGCTTCAAGGGCAGCCTCTTTCTCAGACAGCGCGACGCTCAGCCGTGCTTCCGTCTGCGCGGCAGAAGCCTGCAGCGCATGCAGGCTTCCTTCCGCGGATTCAAGTAGCTCTTTATGACGGTGCGCGTCTTCGGCGGCTTCCTCCGCGCGGAGGCTGACTTCAAACAATTCGCTCTCCAGCAGCTCAAGGCGCGCTACCAGCGCCTCATTTTGCACGATAACGCTGTTTCGCTCCCTTACTGCAAGGGCTGCCGCAACGATGGCCGCAAGGACAAGGACAACCGCCAGAAAGGTCTTTCTCACGCGTCACAACTCTCCATTTAAAATCCGGTTAGACAGGGTGTACGCCCCAAGCGGGTGTCCTGGCAGATCGGGCTGGTTGCACAGGCGTCTGCCTGGGATCTACTGCCATGGCGCTGTTGGTTTCTTCAGTTTTGCTCATCGATGATGTGGATGAACCGCGTGTATACATAGCCCTTTTGCCCGTCCTCAAGGATGACGTACAGGTACCTGCCCTCCGTATCGCCCACAACACGCAGCTCAGTGCCCACTGTAAGGATCTCTTCTGATGCCAGAGGAGACAGGGGATCAGGTCCCTCATGCATCATCACGCGCTCTTTGACCTCCGCGGACACCGTGGGAGGCTCCACCAGGCCGTCCGTGAACATATGCCCGCAGCGCACGCAGCGGTGTCTGGTAAATCCCGGTTCGCTGCCTGTCTGAGGCACGGTCTCCAATACGTATTGATGCCCCAGGGCTGCAAGCAAATCCGTCTTTTCTGTGTATCCACAGACGGTGCAGGTATGAAGGGTGTAGCCTTCTTCTGTACAGGTCGGAACGACGCTGACGCTTTCCATCCGATGCCCGGCTGGGATCTCGATAAAGCCCAGATCCCGTCCGCACCACTGGCAGGCTGTTCTTGACAAGCCGTTCACCGTGCAGGTTGCCTCCCTGAGCAGCTCAGAGACGAGCGGCTTACACGCGACGACAGGCACAGACTCGGATGTGATGACAGCGCCACAGACCGTGCATATCAGCTCCCTTGTTCCCTCTTGCTCGCAGGTGGCTTCCGTTACAGTCCTCCATGTGCCCTCGTCATGGCCGGACGCGGGGGTATACTCCTCCGAAAGGAGGGTGGCGTCGCAGTCCGCGCATTCTGTCAAGGCAAGACCGGGTTCCAGGCAGGAGGGCGGGATGATCCTGTACCGAAGGTTCATGTGGCCTGTTGCCGGCAGCGTCTCCTCCTCGTGGAACACCTCTCCACAGACGCCACAGCGGTACAGAATTTTCCCCGGCTGCGTGCAGGACGGAGGCAGCAGTTCGTGCCCATTTTCAGTATGTCCCTTGGCAGGAAGGGTCTCAATGCTTTCTATCCATTCGCCACAGACGCTGCATCGATATTCAAGCAACCCGGCATGCGTACAGTCTGGGTCTGTGATGCGCGGCACATCCTCCGGCACATGTGGCGACTTGTCCATGGCTTCCACAGCCAGTTCCTCCCCGCAGACGGTGCAGAAGATCCTGCGCTCACCCTCCTGAGAGCAGCTTGCCTCCAGCGTGACGACAGGGTCCCCAGGCGTGTGGGAGGCCGGGATCTTCTCAAAGCCCATCTTTCTCTCGCACGAGCTGCAGATGATTCGGGCGACCCCGTCTACCGTGCAGGTCGCCTCCCTGAGGACAAGGTCGACTACAGGGTCGCAGATGCCCGTGGGCTCGATCTCTTCCGTGTCGATGACTTCCCCGCAGCGCAGGCAGCGCAGGCTCCGCTCCCCAGGTTCTGTGCACGTTGCCTCCCGGATGGTCTCCCAGTCCCCTCCTGTGTCGTGGCCTATCGCAAGGATCTCCTCGACATGCTCGTATTCCCCACAGACTTTACAGATTTGCCCCCGGCTGCCCGCCTCCGTACAGGTTGCTTCCCGGATCGTCACGACAGCGCCCAGCTGGTGTCCCACAGCCGGAAAGGTTTCTTCCTCTTCCAGCGCTTCATGGCAGACCGTGCAGCGGTAGATTACACGACCGGCCTGCAGGCAGGTAGGATCTTCCAGGGTGTAGGCTCCAGGCGTGTGCCCCAAAGGCTTGCCGATCGGCTCCCGCGAGAGCTCCTCTCCGCACCTTGCGCACACGGTGATCCTGTACCCGGGTTCTGTACAGGTCGGCTCCACTATAACCGGGGTTTCGGAGGGCACATGCCCCAGGGGCTCAAGCCTTCGGCTCTCCTCCAGCAGCTCCCCGCAAACCGCACAGCGGATGATGGCCAGGCCCGGGTTTTCGCAGTCCGGATCCGTCACCACCTCTGGTTCCGCCTCTGTATGGGCTTTCGGAATCGCTCCATAGCCCAGGTCGGCGCCACACCATTGACAGGCCATCCGCGCCACGCCGTCCCGGTCGCAGCGCATCTCCCGAAGGATTTCTACCGGCTCGGCCAGACAGGCTTCTGCCTTAGGAAGGATCTGCGTCTCCAGCTTCTCTCCACAGCGCGCGCAGAGCCTGGCGGTCTCCCCGTCCTCCTGGCAGTTCGCCTCCTTCACGGTGACCCATTCCTTCTCCGGGGAGTGGCCCAGGGGCGAAAGCTCTTCCTGCTGCAGGACAGCCCCACAAACGCTGCAGACCTGGCTCGAAAAGCCGGGTTCGGTGCAGCCAGGTTCCACGATGACGCTCCTGTCACCCAGGCTGTGTCCGATCGGTGGAGCATAGACATCCGTCCTGTAAGGCTCAAAGCAGACAGCGCAGTAGGTGACCACCCGGCCGGCTTCCTCGCAGTCCGGGTCCAGGATGACGCGTTCCCCGGCCACATGTCCCCGGGGCTCGCCAACCGTCTCCTCACAGCACTCCTCCCCGCAGACCACACAGTGGGCAACGGTCCTGGCCGCCTGGGTACAGCTTGCCTCTAAGGAGGCCCTTTCCTCACCGGGCGAATGGCCCAGGGCTGGCAGGACATGCTTGGCGTCCATCACTTGTCCACACCGCGCACAGCTGAGCACACCTTCTCCCGGTTCTGTGCAGGTGGGAGGCACTGTGATGGCAATCTCTCCGGGGATGTGAGCCGCGGGGATCTCCTGCCACCGGACATCGCCGCAGGCACAGACCAGCTTTTGAAGACCCGTCTCAGCGCATCCCGCCTCCCTGAAGACGATCACGGTATACTCGTGCACATGTGCACTTTCATCCACCAGGGAGACGTCAAGGCCCGAGGTGCTGGCACTGCCTTGGGTTTCTGCGAGCGTCAGGCTGGATACGCCGGAAAGCAGAAAGGTGGCGCTCAGTGCCAGTGCCGCCAAAGACCCGAACATCCTTCTCATATCCTCTTTCCTTCCCTTAGCTCTCTGCCTTCAGGTGAACAAGGCCCCAGAGAGTCCGTCGATATTCCAGCAAAACCCTGTACTTGCACTGAGTATACCTTTGCTACTATGTCCTGTCAATTTATTCAGGCCTTATGCCAGACAAACGCACCTTGCTTCATCGGTACATATTACGTAGTTTTTAGCATCATATTAGCTTGTATTTCATTTTGATGAATATTTCGCTTTGCAGGACGCGGGACGCGGAGGCTCCTGCGCCCCCGTCCCGCGTTTCATACCCTTACAGGGTACAGTTCCCACCGAAAAGCCCTTCCCCTTTGTCTGTGCCGCCTGCCCAGCTACACGGAGCAGGGAGGCTTAGCCGGGAACCGCCACAGCTTCGATCTCGAGAACCGCATTTTTGGGAAGCCTTCGCACCTCGATGCAGGAACGCGCAGGCCTATGGTCCCGGAAAAACGCCGAATATGCCCTGTTCATGGCGTCAAAAGCGCCCATATCTGTCAGAAACACCACGCATTTGACAATGCTTTCCCTGTCCCCGCCAGCGGCGCGCACGACAGCCAGCACATTATCCAGCGCCGCTGCAGTCGCCTCCGCGACATCCGTCAGCAACGCCCCTTCCCTCGAGGGGAGCTGACCGGACACATAGACCGTCCCGCCAGCCTCCAGTCCCTGCGAATAGGGGCCCACCGCTGCCGGCGCCCCATCTGTCTTCAGAAATCTCATTTGCTGCTTCCTCCCTGTGGTCATGATCCATCATTACAGGCTTATAAAGCCCGTAAGCATCAAAGTATCTGGGCCCTGCCCTCCCCTGCATTATGCCCCCGCTTCAGCAGCTTTGTAAAGGCGGACGCCGGAAGGGTTCAGGCCCCTCCGCCCTTTTCTTCGATGAACCAGTCGTCACGGTCGTGGAAGAGATAGACTTCCCTGCCCCCGGCCCGGCAGGTATAGCGCATCCCCTGCCCTCCGGCCTTGAGCGAAGGCGCGCGGCGCACCTCCACTACGCGGTCGATGCGCACGGTCTCCCGATCCTCCTGCCTGAAGCACAGCGGGCGTATTTTTCCACCGATTTCATGGTCGGCCCGCACCTTTACAAAAATTTTTCGGGGAGTCCCCTGCTTCCGTTCCATACCACCCTCTCCCCTTATCCGGCGAAAAACGGTACGGGATGGGAAATAGAATCCTCCTTCGGGTTGATGGCTGTGAACCCTCTGTCGGACAGCATCACCCCTCGCAGGATCACCCGGTGCCCGTAGCGCCTGCGCAGCTCATCCACGGCCCGTTCGGCCCGTTCAGCCCGCTCTCGCCTGCGCTGCACACCCAGCAGGTCCAGCTGAACCGCCTCCTTTTCCGGATGGAGCATGCCACAGCTGAGGCCCACGCTGCGATAGGGAAAACCGGCACCAAAGCGCTCTTCAAAGAGGGCCATAGCCATGCCGGCGATTTCGCCCGTCAGATTGGACGGGTCCCTAAGCGAGCGCTGGCAGGAAGCGGACAGGAGCTCGGTGTTCCGGGTACTGATGGAGACATTCCCGGCTTTAAAACCGTGCTCCCGCAGACGCGCAGCCACACAGTCGCTCAGCAGATAAAACACGCAGCGGGCATCCTCCCTATCGGCGATATCCCGCGGAGGCGTCGTCGAATTGCCGATGCTTTGGATCTCCGCGCTCTCAGCCGTCTGCCTCACGGGCGACGCATCAAAGCCCCGCGCAAAGGACTGCAGCATCAGGCCGTTCTTTCCAAGGCTGTGCTCTAACAGCCCGGGATCGCAGGCGGCCAGGTCGCCGATGCTTCGGATATTCCACTTCGCAAGCTTCTGGGCCGTTCGCGGCCCGACATACAGAAGCTTTGACACCGGCAGGCCCCAGGCCTCTTCCTTGAAATTATCCCGGGACAGGACTGTGGTGGCGTCCGGTTTCTTCAGGTCGCTACCCAGTTTGGCCAACACCTTGTTGAAGGAAACCCCCAGAGACACCGTGATGCCCAGTTCTTCCCGGATACGTCTGCGGATCTCGTCGGCCGTCCGCTTCCCCTCCGCCGGTCCTATATCCGGCCCGGATAGATCCATCCAGGCCTCGTCCAGCCCGAAGGGTTCCACGCGGTCAGAGTATTCCTGGTATATCCCGCGCATCAGCCTTGCGAAATGGAGGTAAAGGAGATAATTTGGCCTGACGGTCACCAGCCCCGGGCAGGCTTGCCTGGCCTGCCAGACCGCCATCCCGGTCTTCAACCCCCATTGCCTGGCGACCGGATTGGCGGTCAGGACGATACCGTGGCGTTCCTTCGGATCTCCGCATACTGCTACCGGCCTGTCGCGGATGGAAGGGTTGTACAGGCATTCCACTGAGGCATAAAAGGAATTGGCGTCCGAGTGCAGGATCACGCGCTCCATCACAACACACCTCTTCCCAGAGCGAAGGATCAGCGTCCCCAGTTATGGGAACGTTTGTTCCCTTTTATCCTACCCGCCCCCTCTGCCGCCTGTCAAGAGGGGAATAAATCTTTCGCCTGTAGTCAGGAGAAAGGTTTTTCCCAGCCTGCTGTCTTGTGGGCGACCGGGAGAACTGCTAACATGGCGGGGCGCTGCTGGAAAGGCGCCGGGATCTCCGGCGCTTTATCCTGCGATGCCTGACAGGTCACCTACTGCAGGGGGAAAGGGCTGATCGATATCTCGCTGAACGCTGCTTCACCGCTTGTCACCCACTACAGGCTCCGCACCCCCTTGCCCGGGCGGATCAGGATCGCCCTCGTGGCGGACCTGCACAATGGACCCTATCAGTCTGTCACGGATATCCTGCTCGACCAGAAGCCTGATCTCATCGCCGTCGCGGGCGACCTGATCCATTGGCGCCTGGTCACCTCCATCCATCCGTCGCGCAACCCCGTGTCTGATCGGAAGGAAAAAACCCCGCCCGTGCTCTACGGGCTGGGGTTTTTGCATGCCGCGGTGCAGATCGCGCCGACATATTATTCCCTGGGGAACCACGAGCTTGGGAAGAGCAGCCGCTATGCCGGCCTTCCCGAACAAAACCGTGCCTTTGACGCGTCGTACCTGTCCGCTCTCGTATCCCGTACCGGAGCAATCCTGTTGCATGACGCCGGCCAGCCCTTCCTGCCCGGGGTGTGGGTCGGAGGGTTGAGCTCGGGGCGGCTCCACCCGGATAAACAGCCGGACACCGGCTGGCTGCAGGGCTTTGCAGGGCAGGAAGGCTACAAGATCCTTTTATGCCATCATCCGGAATACTACCCTCAAATCCCTGAGGGGATCGACCTGGTGCTTTCCGGGCACGCCCACGGGGGGCAGTGGCGTCTGTTCAACCGCGGATTCTTCGCGCCCGACCAGGGGTTTTTCCCAAAGTACAGCGGGGGCCTCTACCACCAAAGAATGGTTGTCAGCAGGGGAATCGCCAACACCGCCTTCCTGGCGGGAGGGCGCCTCCTGATCCCGCGATTGAACAATCCGCCCGAGGTGGTGATGATTGATCTGGATCCGCCCTGATCCGAAAAGCCGGTCCGCCCCTCAGTTTACCGTTTCACCTGTCATGCTCTTCCACTTGCTGCGGATCGCTTTCTGGTTGGACATGCCGTAGTTGGGGTCGCTTTTCTGACACTCCTCCAGATCCCGCAGGAAGTGCACGCACAGGTGCCCTCCAAACCCATTGTCCGCAATGCTGCCCCTCAGATGCGGCCGGTTGTGCATGGCCGCAAGGGTCCACACGCCGCTGGGCAGCTTGACATATACGGTCCGGATGTCCCAGGAAGGCGGCCCGAAAGCCCGGTTCATCAGCAAGGTATCCCGAAGGCTCAGGGGCTCGCTGTCCGCATGGCGTCCCAGAGAATACAGGCGAATTGTAAAGCTGATGCCGCTTAAGGGTTCGCAGACAAGGCAGGTCTGGCCGCTGCTCAGCGAGGGTTTGACCTCGTTGTACCAGTGCAGAAGCTTCACCTGCCCTACGGAGGGGCAGCTGCCTTTTCCTTCATCCGCGCCCGGACTGTAGGCAGGGCTGTCATAGCCCTTGGCCCCGCCTCCAAACAGGACGGTCTGGGTCATGGCGTCGGCGACCCCGCTGACGGAAAGCCCATTGCGCATCTGGAAAGCCACCACTGCCTCATGGGTTTTCACGTCAAAGTTGCCATTGACTGTCACCTTGTACCCCAGGCGCTTCAGCTCTTCCTGCATCGTCGTGATGGCTGAGTTGCTGTCGTCGATACGCAGCGTCCCATGGCTCAGCGGAGTGCTTCCCGAGGCCCTGGCGTTTCCTGACAGAAGCATCCGCGCGGAGAGCGCGCCAAAGATACCGTCCGCCACCAGTCCGTTGAGGGTCTGGAACGCCTTGACAGCAGCCACTGTCTGCGCGTCGTAACTGCTGTTTAGTTTCAGGGAGTACTGAAGGTCTATGAGTTTTTGCTGTAACCTGGTCACATCCTCCCCCTTGTCCCCCTGCCTGAGGGTGCGGGGGAAGCCGGCTTCCACCGCCGCTTCGTCCGTTGGAGCCGGTGTCTGCGTCGGCTCCGGAGAGGGGGTTGGGATCGCGGTCTCCAGTGCCTGGGGAAGCCGCAAAAAAGAGGTCATGACATAGCCCTCTTTCCCCGCATGGCGGATGCGGCACCATTCACCTTCCACAGAAAGGACGGTCACCTTGGTTCCCGAAGGGATGAAGTCGATGATGTTGCTGCTTATGACCGCGGCGGTTTTGCGGAAGTTCAGCCTTCCTCCGTTAGACGTTGCAACCGTGGCGGAGTTTCCCGTCTCTGCGGTTTCTTCCACAGCAGCCTCAGGCCCGGACGCGTCGGGCAGCGCCGCTGACGAATAGAGGCATTCGAGCGTTGCCTTCCCGGCGATTCCGTCCGCCTTCAGCCCGTTTTTTTTCTGAAAGGCGATTACCGCGTCGCGCGTCCTGTTTCCAAAGATCCCGTCCGCCGACCCGCACGCGTATCCCTGGGACAAAAGGGCCAGCTGCAGCTGCCTGACCCCCGGGCCTGTGCTGGCGATACTGTATTTCTCCTCCTCTGCCTGCGTCGTTTCCGCCTGTGTGGTCCCTGCTGTCTCTGGTACGGAAACAGGCTTTTGTGTAAGGCGGGAGAGCTCGCTTAGGGTCTTTGCGCCTGCCAGGCCATCTGCCGTAAGGCCCTGTTTTTTCTGGAAGCTCAGGACGGCGTTTTGGGTCAGGGAACCGTAGCTGCCGTCCGCGACCAGCGGATAACCCAGAGCGCTCAGCGCCTCCTGCATGGCCCGCACTTCCGGACCTCTATCCCCCGGACGCAGCGTGCGGATGGGGCTCTGCGAAGCCTGGGAGGCTGAAGCCGCGGGCTTTGCATCGGGACTGAATTGTGGTGCTAAGCGGTAAAGCTCCGTAAGCGTCTTTAGCCCCGGGAGCCCGTCTCTAACCAGCCCCTGTTTTTTCTGGAAGTTAAGGACGGCGTTTTGGGTCAAAGGACCGAAGCTGCCGTCTGCAGCCAGTGTGTAACCCAGGAAGTTCAGCGCCTCCTGCATGGCCCGCACTTCCGGGCCTCTGTCTCCCGGGCGCAGCGTGCGGGTGGAAGCCCGGGCCCCGGACAGGATCAGCACCCCAAGCGCCAGCGCCAGCATCACCGTGCGCAAGCCTGTGTGTTTTTGCATGCCACTCACCGCCGTTTCTTCTTGCTGAACGGCATCGTAGCACATTATTACGTAAATGTAAAGACTTATTTCTAATTTATTACAATTTGATTACAAACAAGGGTCGGTCTGTGCTCAAAAATGGCAGGGCGTATAGGCAGGAAGCCTTTTAGGTAGACGGGTGTCGTCCAGCCGGGCAAACCTAAAATGCACGCCCTCTGTCTCGTGATGCGCCACAGGGGTGCCGATCAGTGGCCTGGCGTAGCGGAGAAAGGCGTCTGTCACGTCCGTGCCTGAAGGGCTGATCCAGTCCCGCGGCACATGCCGGACGGCATTGGCGACCTGGCGGAGGGGAACATGGTCATATCGGACGCGGTAGGGCTCATCGCTGACCCGCAAAAGGGTGCTCATCCGTCCGCTCAGGCCCGAGAGGGCGTATGTCACCGCCTTGGCCCCCAGGAGATACGCTTCCTCACGGTCTGTATCGGAGGCTTCAATAGCTGCACAGCGCTGCAGCACGCCCGGTACCTGGCCCGTTGCCTGTCCCCGCGCGCTGAGCTTGCGTGAATTCAGCAGGTTGACGACCATCTGGGCAGCCGTTGTCCGGCTCGCGCCGTATTCCACGTGCCCGAACCCGTCCACGCGCTGGCTTTCCGTGTCCGTCATGAAGCTCTCGGCCACCACGGCGATCACGCGCCCATGGCGTTTTAAGCCCTCGTTGACACTGTCGCAGAGCCTCTCCGGCGTCATGCCCGCTTCAGGCAGATAGAGCTGAAGCGGCATGTCGCGATGGGGGTCGCCCAACCTTGCCGCAGCTGTGATAAAGCCGGTATTTCTGCCCATCGCCTGCAGCACGCACACGCATTCAGACGTGCACATGGCTCGGTTTTCCTCGTTGACGCTCTGGATCAGATTGGCCCAGTACCTGGCGCAGCTGCCGTATCCCGGCGTATGGTCAATGATCGACCCCGACTCATCTCCCAGGTCGTTGTCAATGGTCTTGGGGATGCCCATGACCTTAAGATCAAGCCCGACATCTCGCGCCAGCCTGTCGATCTTGTCGGCGGTATCCATGGAATCGTTCCCGCCAATATAGAAGAAGGCACCGATCTCGTGCGCCCTGAAGACCGCGAGGATGCGCTGATAATCCCGTTCGCAGTCCTCTCCCAGCTTATACCTGCAGGATCCCGCCGCTGCAGACGGCGTCATCCGGAGTCTTTGGATTTCTGCCGCCGGTTGACATCCCAGGTCAAAGAGCTCTTCCAGCAAAACGCCTTCGATGCCGCGACGCGCGGCGTAGACATGAGCGAACTCCCCAGACTCAAGACAGGCTTCCAGCGCCCCCTGAAGCGAAGCATTGATGGCCGGTGACGGCCCACCGGACTGGGCGATCAGGGCGTTGCGGCGAGACATGCTTTTACTCCTGCCTAAGAAGCGCTGCGGACCGGTAGTCCCATCCGCTCTCATCCAGTGCTTTCACCGTGTCCACAACCAGGTTGACCAGGGCCTCCCTCATCTTTTCTCCCTTTTCCCTGGTTCCCTTTGTGGGATCGCCGGTCGCCCCGGTGTCGGTCAGTTCGGCAAAATCCCACTTCACGTCCATGTGCGGTGGCAGGCGATCGGGAACGATACCTGCGGCCTTGTCCATTTTGCACCATTCTTCAAATAGCCGCAGTGCAATGGACGTCTCACCTTCCCCTGCATGTCCTAAGCCTTCCCATACCTCAAAAGTGTCCGCGGGCAGCAACTTGCCAGCCGCGACCCACCAGTCGTTGAGGGCGATGATGCGCGCCTCGGGAAAGCTCATCTTCACCTCGCGCGCAGCGATCTCCAGGGGCGCGATGTTGCCGTCGTGGCCGTTGAATACAAAGATCCTATGGATACCCGCCAGGAGAGTGCTCCGGAGGATATCTTTGATCACAGCGACCATGGTGTCGGCGCTCAGGTAAAGGGTCAACGGAAAAGCGGCATAGTGCTCGCTGACGCCAACGGACACCGGCGGGAGAACCAGCATCCCCTCCAGCCGCTCTGCGATCTCGCAGCTGAGCCTGTAGCTGACGTGGGTATCGGTGCCCAGCGGCAAATGCAGGCCATGGGCTTCACAGCTTCCCAGGGCCAGGATGGCCTTGTCATAGCGGCCCCGGACAAAGTCGTCCGCAGTCATTTTCAGCGCTTCATGTGTCATCTGTGCGATCCTCCTGAGCGATGGAATAGGCCCGGAGAGGAACGACCTCTCCGGGCTCAAAGCCTGGGTTAGTCGAAGGCGATCTCTTTCACAAACACAAACTCTCCGTCCTTGACCGTGTTGATGGTCACGGACTTCATGGGCACATGGCTTCCGTCCACATAGGTGATGGTGCCCGTCACGCCGACCAGGCCCACGGTGGCACCGATGGCCGCTGCAATATCCGCACCGGCCAGGGAGTCCGCCCGCCCGATGGCATCGGCCAGCAGGTACATGACGTCATAGCCCAGCGCTGCAAACGCGTTTTCCGGTTCGATGCCGTATCTTTCCTGATAGGCTTTCACGAAGCCCTGCACCTTCTCGCTTTCATTGGCGAGGGATGCGTGGGTCCCCACATATACGTTCTCCGCGCCCTTGCCCGCAACCTCGATAAGAAGCGGGGTGTCATAGCCGTCGCCCGAGATGATGGGAAGGTCGACGCCCTTATCCCTGAACTGCTTGACGACGGTGCCCGCGTCATCGGGTACGCCGGAGATGAACAGAACCTCCGCCTCTCCTCCCTGTGCCAGAAAGCGGTCAATCTGGGCGGAGAAGTCGGGGTCCTTGTTCATGTAGATGTCTTCCAGGACGATCGTGCCTCCACCCTCTTCATAGCGCTCCCTGAAGAAGGAGGCGAGCGCGGTCGTGAACTCCATGGACATGTCGGTCAGAAGGTAGCACTTGCCCAGGTTCAGGTCCTGCAGCAGGAAGTCCGCACAGGCGTAAGCCTGCACGTCGTCGCCGAAGGGTGCCAGGAAGGCAAGGTCCCCCACCTGGTCGGGAATCGTGGGAAGCGTGGCGCCCGAGGTCACAAAGGGAATGCCTGCATCCTGCGCAATGTGTCCCGCCGCAAGGGCGTAGTTAGAGTCGGAGAGGCCTGCGACGACAACGACCTTTTCCACGTCGATCATCTTGGAGACCGCGTTGGCGACAGCGTCCGTCTGCGTCTTGCCGTCCAGTGCCACCACTTCGACCGGCGTTCCGCCGATGCCGCCAGCTGCGTTGATCTCCTCTGCTGCCAGCATAAAACCATTGAGGGAAGGTTGATCAAGAGAGGCCTGACCACCGGTCACATTGAAGATGGCGCCGATCTTGATGGGTTCCGCCGCCAGAGACGGCGAAGCGGCTGACAGCATAAGCGCTGCCACCATCAGCAGGGAGAAGATGCTCTTTCGAAATGCCATGGTTGCTACCTCCTTTTATCTTAACACGGCAGAGCTGCCGCGCTGCCAGTCTTCCGACTATGTACGCTTTTTCCGTCGTTTGTATAACGCCTTATAGGCCTCCGCGCTGAAAGCAGCCCTGTAGACCGCCGGATCAAACCAGCTGTCCACGATGAGGTCGCTCTCCCCCATGATGCCCTTTCTGCGGAAGATGATGATCAGGATCATCAGCGCAGCCAGGACCAGCTGCGCAGCCCCATACAGGGGTGGAATTTTGAGTCCGAACACGGTGATCCCCGCCTCAAGAGAAGACAGGTATTCCGGCACAAAGGTCATGATGAGGGCTCCGACCACAGCGCCCGACAGGGAATACATGCCTCCGATGATGGATGTTTCGACGATGATGAAGGTCTTTTCATAGTAGAAAAACGCGGGAGAGATCACCTTGATCAGGTGTGCCCACAGGCTGCCTGCCACTGCGGCGAAAAACGCGCTGACGCAGAAGGCCATCAGCCTGTGGCGGGTGAGCCCCACCCCCAGGGATTCCGCAGCCACGATATCCTCCCTGATGGCGATCATGCCCCTCCCGAAGGACGAACGGATCAGCCGCCGCAACACGTACATCGTCAGGAGCATGACGCCATAGACCGTGAAGGTGTCCGCATGCCCCGGAATGCCTGTCAGTCCCCTGGCCCCATTGGTGATGTCCGGGTTGTTCTGAAGGACGGAGCGGATGATCACGATCATGCCAAGCGTGGCCACAGACAGGTAGTGACCTCTTAAGCGGAGCACCGGAAACCCGATGACCACCGCCACGAACACGGCCACAAGTCCACCTGCCAGCATGGCCACAGGGAAGGAAAGCTCGAGCCCTTTTAAAAACTCCGGCATGCTCTTGAGCATCGCTGCCTTCTTGACCGCGGGGATGGTCAGAAGGGAAGACACGTAGGCCCCAATGGCCATAAACCCGGCGTGCCCCATGGAGAAGATCCCGGTAAACCCGTTGCAAAGGCTTAAGCTGGCGGCCAGGATGATGTTGATTCCCACCAGGTTCATCAGCCGGACGTAATACCCGGACAGAGTGCGGCTGAGCACGATGACCAGCAGCGCAGGCAGCGCGACAAAGGCCCAGAAACGAAGCATCTTGCGCTTGTTCATCCACGCCTCTCCTTCCCGGCCCCTAAAAGCCCGGTCGGTCGGAAGAGGAGCGTAAGGATGAGGATGACAAACACCAGTGCGTCGCGGTACACCGCGAGCTCCGGTTTCAGGAGTCCCGCGAACAGCATCTCTGCCACGCCGAGGATCAACCCTCCCAGCACCGCCCCGGAAAGGCTGCCAATGCCCCCAAGCACCGCAGCCACAAAGGACTTGATGCCGGGCACAAAGCCCATTAACGGGTTGATAGTCTTGTACTCCCCGGCCAGCATGATGCCCGCCACGGCAGCCAGCGCAGAGCCGACCGCAAAGGAAAAGGCCACCACACGGTTGACCCGGATCCCCATGAGCCGCGCAGCCTGGCCATTATCCGCGCAGGCACGCATAGCCATCCCCATCCGCGTCCTTCGGATCAGGAGGTTGAGCCCCACCAGCAACACGGCGGTGGTCACAAAGGTGAGGAGGTTCATGGTGGACAGCGTGACGCTGCCCAGCCGGTGGAGTTCTGTCAGCGTCTCCGGTAGCTTAAACGCCCTGCTCTGCGCGGAAAACAGCATCGTCATCAGATTTTGCAAAAACATGGAGACCGCAATAGAGCTCATCATCACAGCCTCATCCCCTGCCCCTCTGAGCGGGCGGTAGGCAAGGCGCTCCACGGCCAGTCCCAGAAGGAGAGCGGTCAGCATGGCACCAAAGATAGAGACGGCCAGCGGGGCAGACAGCACCGACAGGGCGATATAAGCCGCGTACACCCCGGCGCACAGAATGTCACCATGAGCAAAATTGATCAGGCGCAGGATGCTATAGATGATAGAATAGCCGGTAGCCACCAGCGCATAGATGCTTCCGAGCTTCAGGCCGTTTACAAGCTGGGTCAGGACGTATGACAGTTCCATCCATCAGCCTCCAAGATAGGCTTTCTTCACGAGGGGGTCACAGGCCAGGGTGCTGCTTACACCCCTGTGGACCACCTGACCCGTCTCCAGGATATAGGCGCGATCGGACAGCCTGAGCGCCTCAAAGGCATTTTGCTCCACAAGCAGCATGGTCACGCCCTGTTGTTTCAGGCTTTCCAGCGCACTGAACACCTGCTGGACCAGCACGGGCGACAGTCCCAGGGAGGGTTCGTCCAGCAGGAGGATCTCCGGCTTGCCAATGAGCCCCCTGCCGATGGCGAGCATCTGCTGCTCCCCGCCCGACAACGTGCCCGCCAGCTGCTTTCGACGCCCGGCCAGCACTGGAAAAAGAGTGAACACCTCGTCGGCGCGGCGCGCGATTTCCCTGCCATCTCGCAGCGCATAGGCGCCCAGCCTCAGATTTTCCCAGACGGTCAGGCTGGAAAACACCTGCCTGCCCTCGGGCACATGGCGAAGGCCGAAGGAAACGATCCGGTCCGCAGGCAGCCGGGCAATGGACACACCTCCCAGCAGGATATCGCCTCCCTCTGATGCTAACAGCCCGGAAACAGCCTTGAGCACCGTCGTCTTGCCTGCGCCGTTGGCCCCAATCAGCGCCACCGTCTCGCCCTTTTCTACGCGCAGGGAAACGCCTCGCACCGCTTTGATGTTTCCGTAGGAGACTCTGAGGTCCTTAAGTTCAAGCACAGTCGATGGCCTTTCCGAGGTAGGCTTCCACCACCCTGGCGTCATTTCTGACGTATTCGGGTGTTCCGCGGCTGATAATCTCGCCTGCAGCCATAGCGAAGATGTGCTCGCACAAGCCCATGACGACCTTCATATCGTGTTCAATCAGCAGGACGGTCAATCCGAAGCGCTCACGGATCAGCCTGATCACCCGGACCAGCTCCTCACTCTCTGTGGCGTTCATACCGGCGGCCGGCTCATCCAGCAGCAACAGCTTAGGTCGCGCCGCAAGCGCTCTGGCGATCTCAAGCAGGCGCTGGCCGCCGTAAGGCAGAGAACCCGCCTGGCTGTCCCGATACTGCGCGATACCGGTTAGCTCCAGCATCTCCATGGCTGTTTGGCGGATTGCCTGCTCCTTCTGCCGAAACGGGGGCAGGCCGAGAAGCGCTTGCCCCAGGCCGTAGCCAAGGCCCATCTGCGCGCCGATCATGGCGTTGTCCAGACAGCTCATCCGGGCAAACAGCCGCTGAGACTGGAAGGTCCTGCCAATTCCCAGACGGGCCACCAGGTCCGGCCTCTGCCCCGTGACCTCCCTCCCCTCCAGGAAAGCCTTGCCGGCGGTCGGCCGCTGCTGGCCAGACAGGATGTTGATCAGGGTGGTTTTTCCCGCGCCGTTCGTGCCAATCAGGCCATAGATCCCGCCGCGTTCAAGGATGGCGCTGAAGCAATTGACCGCCAGAAGACCCTTGAAACGCATGGAGATGTCTTCCACACGGAGAAAGTCACGCATCTTCTACCCTCCGAAGGCCATCGACAGCCAAGATTGACCCCTCCTGCAACAGTGCGCACATCTTATTGCATTTCATCGGGTATTGTCAATGGGAATTGTGCCTTTTCGGCGCCTTTAGGCAGGCATCCTGCGTACTTCAGGGGTCTCGGGTACCTGTCCGGCACGGCTGCCTGTGCTGCAGGATACCCTCCCAAGACCCGCTGCAGCAGTGGGCCTCCAGGCGGATCGCTGCTTACTTTATCCTATCGCTGAGCCATGCTATACTGCAACCCGTGCGTCCGGTCTTATCGACGCCAGTAGTGATACGACGCCCGGTGCTCCACTCTTTTTCCGGAGGAGCCCGCGGTTGGAAAGGGTACCTTTGACCGTGAGAAAACCTGCCTGTGCCCCATCGTTCAGGCCTATCCTTGCATCCACCCTTGCAACGTGCATCCTTCTTTTCAGCACAACCCTGCCTCCTGCGCATGCAGGGGGAAGGGACCTGCGCATCAATGAAGTCATGGCCGCGAACAACCTGACCGCGATCAATGGAAGGACTTGCGACTGGATTGAGCTATACAATCCAGGACCCCAGGCCGTAGACCTGTCCGGGTACGGCCTGACGGACAACAGCGCGCTTCCCTACCGCGCAAAGCTCAGTGGCATCCTGGGCCCGGGTGCCTACGTCGTCTTTGCAGCGGACAAGGACGGCCTCGGGTTTTCCCTGTCCCGCGAAGGGGAGCACATCACGCTGACCTCCGCGTCCGGAGAGAAGGTGGACGAGCTCAGCTACAGAGACCTTCTGCCTGACACCAGCCTGATCCGCCACGGAGACCATTGGGTGGAAACATGGCTGCCCTCACCAGGAGCCCTGAATACATTGGCTTTCAGGGATGAGGTTGAAGCCGCATGGTACGAGCGCGCCGCTGCCTATGGGGTCGTGATCAGCGAGGTGATGGCCGCCAACGGCCAATACCAGTTCCGCCAACCCAACGCGGACTGGGTGGAGCTGTTCAACCCCGGCAATACCTCTGTCAGCCTGGGCGGGCTCTATCTCTCCGACAATGCAGGCAACCTGAAACAGTGGGCGTTTCCAGGCAAGGCCATGCTTCCTCCAGGAGGGCGGCTGGCTGTCTACTGCGCGGGAGCTCCCCTGGACGCGTCCGGCTCCCGAGTATATGTAAACGAGGTCTTTCGCATCGACAAGAGCAACGGAGCGGTGATTTTGTCAGATGGATTAGAAATCATCGACTGTGTCTCCCTGGGGAAGCAGTATCCCAACGTGGCCTATGGACGACCGGGGGACAGGGGTGCCTTTCGGTTCCTGAATGAATCCAGCTTTCTACAATCCAACCCATCCACTGGCTGCACCCAAAGGCTCGAGCCTGTTCAGTTTTCACGCGAGGGCGGGTTTGCTGACGCCCCTTTCACGCTGGCTCTGTCCTCGCCGGAAGGTGGACGGATATACTACACGCTGGACGGTTCTGAACCCACCAACGCGTCCCCCCTGTATACCCATCCGCTGCAGATCTCTGATAACACCGTGGTGCGGGCATTTTCACGGCTCGAGGGTCTGATCGATGCCCCCCTCCTGACACATACCTATCTCTTTGACTCTCCCCTCCCCTGTCTGACGGTTTGCATCAGCGGCGACAGGAAGGACTTCTATGGCTCTATCGGTATCTTTGAGAAAGCGAACCATACCTATCTGACCGAGCGGCGCATCAATATCGAAATGATCGACGATGCAGGCACAAAGGTCAACCAACAGGCGGCTATCCGCTTGACAGGCGGGACCAGCCGCGTCTTTCTACCCCGGACCTTCTCCATTTACGCGCGGCCTGGGCTGTCGGACGGGGATTTTCGCATCAACCCCTTCCCGGACCGGGGGTACCCTTCCTACAAGTGCCTCACGTTTCGCGCTGGCGGGACAGACGTTGGACGCACCTTCTTTCGCGATGCCTTTCTTTGCGGTCTCGCCCGAGGATACTCCCTGATGTATCTGGCTTCGGCACCGGCGGCCGTGTACCTCAACGGGGAGTTCTTCGGCGCCTTTGATCTCAGAGAACGAGCCAACAAGGATGCCTTTGCCCAGTGGGAAGGCATCCGTGCCCCCGACGTCATCAAAGGCGTCACCATCATCAAGAACAAGGGGATTGAAATCAAGGGCAGCAGAAAAGACTTGGCGGAGCTTGCATCCTTCTGTTTTAAAAACGACCTGAATGCTCCAGAAAACCTGGAGCATGTCCTTGCAAACCTTGACGTAGACAGCCTGTTTGCACATACTGCGTTTGAGATGATCTCCGGGAACAGCGATATGCAGAATATCCGCTATTACAGGTTCCCGGGCGGCCAGTGGAAGCTGATGCTCTTTGACCTGGATCTGTCCATGCTCAATACCAGGCGCACGCCCATAGACCTTTATATCGGCTTTGGCAGAAGCTCGTCAAAGCTTTTCTATGGCGAGCCCTTTCTCGCCCTGATGCGTGTGCCCGAGATGCGGGAACGCTTTTTTACCCTCGTTGGGCGCATCCTGGCAGAGCGCTTTGCCCCCGGGGATATCACTGCCACGCTGGATGTATGGGAGTCCGCCTGGACGCCGCTGTTTGAAAGGCATAGCCAGCGGTGGAGCCAGTTCAGCCTGAACACCTGGAAAAAATCCGTGCAGTCCTTTCGTGGCATGCTTGCGACCCGCCCGAAGGTGGTCGTGTCGCACCTTCAGAAATCCTTCAGCCTGACGGAAGAGGAAACACAGCGTTACTTCGGCGCCTTTCTTCAAGCCTGTGAGCCTGAACAAACGCCCTGAAATGATCACTAAAGGAGGAACTGAACATGAAACACCTCAAAGGGCGCATCGGCGCGCTCATCCTGCTGACAGCCTTCGCGCTCATGACCACAGCGAGCGCACTGGGTGCAGAAACACTGAAAATCCGGTATTTCAAAATCGGAAAAGCTGATGCCTTCCTGCTGCGCATGCAGGATCACGCTGTGTTGATTGATGCTGGTGAAGAAGACGATGGGCCGGAGATTATTGAATACCTCCGCAAAAAGGACATCCCGGCCATCGACTGTCTGATTCTCACGCACTTTGACAAGCGCAGCATCGGCGGCGCGCCGGAGCTCCTGGGCGCGGTACCGGTGCACCGAGTGTTGATCCCCGATTATCGCAAGCTGAGCAACCTGAGAGAAGCCCTTTCGGATGCCCTGGAAGGACTACAGGTTGAAGAGGTCGTGGAGCAGACTTCCTTTTCCTTCGGCGATGTCGCCCTGACCGTTTATCCCGCGCAACAGGCATCCTATGCAGAGGACGAGGACAACGATTTTTCCCTCGTAGTCTCTGTCACGCACGGGGAGAACAGCTTCTTCTTTTCAGGGGATATTATGTCCGAGCGCATTGAAGAGATGCAGCAAGCGGGCCTTCTGACCCCACATACCGTGATCAAGATCCCCTGCCACGGACAGAATATCACGGGACTCGACAGGTTGCTGGACGGTGTGAGCCCCACAATCGCCGTGATCCCAGCCAGCGTAAAAAATCCTCCCGCAGGAGCAGTCACAGCCCTCCTTGAAGGCCGGGGCATCCGCTGGTACTGCACCATGAACGGCTCTGTTACCCTGACCAGCGATGGCCATCAGGTGACTGTGAGCCAGTGATAGAGCGCAGCGGGCGCTTTGGCCGCTTTGCGGCCGTGAAGAGCAACGCTTTGCGTTGCGTGAAGAGCAGTGCTGCGCACTGCGTGAAGAGGCCGCTTTGCGTTGCGTAAAGTGCAGTGCTCCGCACTGCGTGAAAAAGCCGCGATGCGGCTGTGAAGTGCAACGCTTTGCGTTGCGTAAAGAAGTTGGGGACGAAGCGCAGCGGACGGACATGCTTCGCATTGCGTGGAGAGGCGGATGCGCCCCGCCTAAAAGAGATGGCGATGAGCGTAGAGGACGAATTCGCTGCGCAGGAAGAGTAGGTGCATTGCGACCGGGGAGGAGAAGGTGATGCATTCCCTTGTTAAACTTGGCTTAGAGTGCATCATGATATGGCTTGCGTTACAAATAGTCATGGCGTATTCGTTAATATCCCTTTCATGAAAGCGT
This sequence comes from uncultured Oscillospiraceae bacterium, assembly GCA_964586835.1. Classification (GTDB taxonomy): domain Bacteria; phylum Bacillota; class Clostridia; order Christensenellales; family Aristaeellaceae; genus CAZLYF01. The sequence goes on along the minus strand of CAZPIC010000013.1, from coordinate 12,174 downwards.
CTGGATGTCAATGTGCCGGTTCACCCCTGACGTCTCCACATGCTGAACGGCGTTTTTTTCATCCGGTAGGCACCGGAGGAGACCTGCAAATACTTCGTAAAAACGCGCGTAAAATAGTTGGTGTCCGTATACCCCACCTGAGAGGCCACAACCCGGATGGGGAGCCTGCTTCTCAGCAGCAGAGAGCAGACAATGCTCAGGCGATACCGCTGCAGGCACTGCATCGGTGCTTCCCGCATCTGCTCGCCAAAAACGCGCGTTAAGTACGTTGTGCTTACGCCACAGCTTTCCGCCAGATATCCCACTGTGAGAGGCCTTGCGTCATGCTTACAAATCTCTTCCAGGCATCACAAGACGATCAAGGCGCGCCCGGAATGCTGCTCGCTTTCATTGAGATGCTCTATCAATTCCATAAACAGATGATTGAACTGCGAAGTACCTTCTATGCAATACATCCTAATCCCAAGAACGAAGCTTCAGGTCTCGCGTCTCTGCCTGGGTACAATACCTGAGTGTGAAGCGTTCGTGCAACTGGATGGCTTCTTCCAGGCCAACAGAACCTTCCTGGACACTGCACCTGTTTACAGCGGCTGGATATTCGAATAGAGATCCCACGGCGAAAAGCGCATCGGACGAACCTCAAAAGCGCTGTCAACATTCCAATCCTCGTGATTTCTACCAAGCGCGGTCTCCCCGACTTTGAAAGCCTCAAGTCTCGGTTTCTCCTGAAGTTCTACGGACGAATCTATCTAAATTCGCGCTGTGCTTACAAAATTCCCCTGCCTGACGAAACCCGCACCGTGTACGACAGCCCCGCCAACAATCGCATGGCGGATACCCTTCGAAGGTATCAGACGCGGGATAGCTTTGATCCCACTGCCGTGGCGCTGCGCTAAGTCATGGACCGACCTGTCCTTCATATATCCACTGTCTCCTGCGACAACGCTGCCCCATTGCGTGGCGCGCTCAGCACATGCAGCGTGTCCCTCCCCTCGAAGCTGCTAGACCAACTGCCCACATGGCAAGGTGTGTTCCAGCCCTCATACAATGCCCCACAAAACGAAAGGAGCAGCATGATCATGAACAATATCCAACGCCTGAACACCCTGCTTGCTGGCGGCATAGTGGATCACGTGCCGCACTGCTTATGGTATCACCATAAGAACCTGGAGGGTTCTGCCGCTGTTTCGGACCACATCACATTTTACCGGGAGAGTGGCAACGCCTTCATCAAAATCATGAACGATTACAACTTTGCGCTGGACGTCAAGGTGCGGACTCCCGCAGACTGGAAGGTCTTTTCCGTAGGTGACGGCAGTGAATGGTACTTTGTCAAGCTACTGGAAGTGGTTCGTGGCGTTGTGGAAGCAGGACGGGGCCAGGGACTGATTTATCTGACCTTGTTTTCCCCTTTCAATGAGTCCAGCTATGCCGTAGGCCACGACCGTGTCACAGCGGATGTCAAATCGAGGCATCCGGCGGTGCTGGACGGCTTGAAAAAAGTCGAGGAAACCCTGATGAAATATGTCGAACGCTATTTTGAGGCAGGCATAGACGGCATCTTCTACTCCTGTACTGGTGGCCGCAAAGACCAGTTTACGCATGAGGAATTCGAAACGCTGATCAAGCCGGGGGATCTGGCCGTGCTGAACTGGGCCAACACGTTTAAGCCCAACAACATGCTGCACATCTGCTCGACCAACGTAGAACTTGATTACTACCAGGATTATCCGTGCCGGGTTGTTAACTGGAATGTGCATGACGACGACCTGACACTGGAGGAAGGGAGAGATTTTTTCAAAGGAAAGGTCCTCTTCGGCGGTATGACGGGCGGCTGGCACGCGCAGGGGCCGCTCAGCCACGGCACGCCTGAGGAAGCCGCACAGGAAGCCCGTGAAGTCATTGCCAGGTTTGGCAAACAGGGCCTGCTTCTAGGTCCGGATTGCTCACTTCCCAACGGATCACCGCTTGCCAACATTCAGGCTGTCGCGGAAGTTTGCCGCAACAGCTGATCTCTGCTGGAAGAAAGGAATCCCCTATCACCGCCTCCATCGTTATGAAGCAACATGTTATATCGATGGGGGCGTTGATCAGTTGTTCAAGAATCACTTGATTTTTTGGCTTTTCAATTATCTCCCATTATGTATTGCGGAGAGACAGATTGAAGATGACGTTTCCAACTCTCTATCCGATTCCCGGACAGCGCGTGGTCATGGCCGCAAAGCAGCCCTTTTACGCAGTGTGAAGCACTGCTTTTTACGCAACGCGGAGCGCTGTTTTTCACGGCTGCGAAGCAGCCAAAGCGCCCGCGCTCTGCTTTTTTCCGCGCCCGAAGGCGTTTTTCACGGCCGCAAAGCGGTCTTTTCACGCAGTGTGAAACGCTGCTTTTTACGCAACGCAGAGCGTTGCTCTTCACGCGCAGCGTGCACAGTCGCTGCGCTTAATGCTGCTTTTCACGCGCAACGCCAGCCGCGTGTATCCCCTACTTCTTCACGCGCAGCTTGCTGCGCTCTTCACGGCGGCGCAGCCGCCTCTTCACGCACCGGCAGCGCCCCGCGCTGCCGGTGCTATTGGTGCCGAAGGCGGGACTCGAACCCGCACGGTCAAATAACCAGGGGATTTTAAGTCCCCTGCGTCTGCCATTCCGCCACTTCGGCAGCAGGCGCATTATACCAGCGGGATCCCGCCGTCGGCAATATGGGCCGCTGTCGCATTTCAGATCTGCACATTGCCACAGGAAAGCCGGGACCTCGCACACAAGCGGGGCCCCGGCTTTCCTGTGGATTTTTTCAGGCGTTCCGGGCCATCTCTGCCAGCTTGGCAAAGGCGTCTCCGTCGTTGACAGCCATATCGGCCAGCATCTTGCGGTTGACTTCCACGCCCAGTTTCTTCAGTCCGCTGACAAGCTTTGAATAGTTCAGGCCGTTGATACGGGCAGCCGCGTTGATTCGGATGATCCACAGGCGCCTAAAATCCCGCTTGCGCAGCTTGCGCCCGATATAGGCATATCTCAAAGAACGCCGGACCTGTTCGCTGGCGGCCCGGTACTGCCTGGATTTTGCCCCATAATAGCCCTTGGAGAGCTTATACATTTTACGGCGTTTTTTATGGGCACTAACCGCCCTTTTTATTCTTGCCATGACCGTTTCTCCTTTTTGCTTGACAGACCGATCCGCTAAATAATCGAACGGATCGTCGCGGCTTCGGCTTTGTTTTTCAGGTAGCCGGTGGCGCGCAGGCGACGGGTCCGCTTGGTCTTCTTCTTGGTGAGAATATGATTGCGGTTCATCTGTCTATGTTTCACCATGCCGCTCTTTGTCAGCTTAAACCGCTTTGCGGCACCGCGGTGGGTTTTTTGCTTGGGCATGCCTTTTCCTCCTGTGCAGTTTGCTGGGGGCCTTTAGCCCCTGGTTGGGTCGCCTCCTGCGCCCGGCGGGCCGCAGCGCGCTCTGCCTTCGTCGCCTTCTCCGCCTTCGGGGCAAGGATCATGATCATATGGCGCCCTTCCATCAGCGGATGCCGCTCGACGAGCGACACCTCCGCGGTTCTGCGGACAAAGTCCTGCATCACCCTATAACCGATCTCCGTGTGGGCAATCTGTCTTCCGCGAAACCGGATAGACACCTTGACCTTGTCCCCTTCGGCAAGGAACTTGATAGCCCTCTTGGCTTTTGTCAGGATGTCGTTTTCCTCAATGGTGGCAGAAAGCTGGACCTCTTTCAGTTCAATGATGCGCTGATTTTTGCGCATTTCCTTTTCTCGCTTCGCCTGCTCAAAACGATGCTTGTCATAGTTCATCAGCTTGCAGACGGGCGGCTGCGCGTTGGGAACGATTTTGACCAGATCCATCTGCGCTTCTTCAGCCAGCTGGAGCGCTCTTTGGGTCGGCATGACCCCAAGCTGGTTTCCGTCGCTTCCGATCAGGCGCACTTCCCGGTCTCTGATTCCCTCATTGATAGTCAGATCGTAGTTGATGTATCAGCACCTCCACATAATAATCCGGCGGACAGTCGATGCCCGCCGGAAGCAATATCCTGATGCCAAAACCCGGCAAAACGTTCTTCGCGGGGTGAGAAGCGGGCAGCTTCTGCTTTGCACGATCCCATCATAGCGCGTATGTTCGCTTCCTGTCAAGCGCTTGTATGTGTGCTAACACAAACGCTCTTCTTGCGCTGACGCGCGGCACAGGGTTTAGTCCTCGAGCACCGAAGGCAAAGGCTCACCCTCCACCATCTCAGGCACGGAAGCTTCCGACAGCTCAAGGTCCTGAGGCGGCGCTGCTGCCGCAGCGGTCGCCGCTTCAATGGCATCCTCCATGTATACGATCTCAGACGCCCCTTCCCACAGGTCAAAGGCTTCTTCAAACGCCCTGCTCTCGTTCAGGGATTTCAGGTAGTCTACAATCTGTACACGGATAGACTCGGTCATCACAAGGCCGGAAGGTAAGTCCCTTAAGTACTTGATGATATGGATGCCGTGGCTGGAAACAACCGGATCGCTCACATCTCCCGCCTCCCGCATCTTTTCCGAAAATGCGCCTTCTATGAAAACAGGATCCCATACCACAGAATTGCGGTGGACGGGATACCCCTCCGCCAGCCTGTCCGGCTCTTCCATCCCTGGATCTTCCCCGTACTCGGCAATCAGTGCCTCAAAAGCTTCTCCGCTGGCAAGCCTGTCGTAAATCGAGTCGATGGCATCCTTTCTGGACTGAAGCACCGCCAGAAGGGCTTCTTCCAGTGCTTCAGGTGTCGCAGGCTCCTCGGCAGTTTCTGCATCCGTACCGGCCTCCTCTGCGGCAGAGGTTTCGTTGGTTGCAGCGGATTCTTCCCCGGCGGTCGGGGTTTCTGCGTCTTCCATACTCTGCGACTCTTCAAGGGTCGCCTTCAGCGTCTGATATCTGTCAAGCAGCGCGTCGTCCACCCCCAGCAGGATGTGGATCACGCCGCGGTAACCCTCGGGCGTATACCAGCTTTCCTGCCCATAATAATGCGTCATGAACTCGTAATTCGCAATATCGCCTTCGAAGACTTCGCGATACTGGGATCCATACATCTGGAAGGCCCCCTCCACCTCCTCGGCGGATGGTTCATAATCGCCCGTCAGATAGGCGCTCATGCGGTCGTTGGCGGCACTCCTGAGCACTTCTTCAAGCAAGGTATCCTCTGTCATGCTGTAGGAGGCATAGAATTGGATGGCCTGTTCGCGCATCTCTTTCCTGGCTTGCTCGTTGTCCTCCGACAGGTAGTATTCCACGTACTCGGAAAGCGCCTCCTCCCACTGTGTCGCCGCGTCATTGCGCAGCGCCTCCTCCTCTTCTGTAGAAAAGCGGTCAAAGCCCATGTCCGATATCTTCTCAGCAAGGATTCTCTGCCTGATCAGCAGCTCCACGACCGCCCGATACTCAGAAACATTGTCGATATACTCCACGTCCACCAGTGTCGGAATAAGATTGTCCGCCTCGCCCTTGGTAATGGCCTCCCCATTAACGGTGGCGAGCACAAGAGCCTCACTCAGCCCCTCATTGATAGGCGAGGCGGCCACTGTCTCCCCTGGCAGCGACTGGACATCCTGCGCCGGTGTATGCAGGGCAGGTAACACCATCAGGGCTGAAAGTAAAAACAACACTATCTTTTTAAACATGACGCATCCTTTCCGCGACCGGCGTCCGTGTGCCAGTTCAAGCGATTATCGCACAGGCAGTGCGGGGGTGCAACAAAGCATGAGAGCATCCCCCTGTCCGTTCCCTGTTCAGGCAAGAACAGCTATCTGTTCCCATCCAGGCCCCGAAAGACTTCCCGCGATACCTGCGGATGTTGCGGCTTGTAGGCGGCGGACAGCCTCACGGGTGATGATCTCTCCCGGAGCGATCAGCGGGATGCCAGGCGGGTAAAGAGTTACAAGCTCCGCACACACCCTGCCCACAACCCTGTCCGTAGAGAGGATCGTCCACGAAAGGTCTCGAGCATCTGAAATAGGCAGGGCAAGCTTAGTTTTCACTGGTGCCGCTGACGGAACCCCACTGTCTTTCCTGTGCAAGCCCCGGTCTATCTGCTGGAGAGCATCCGCCAGGCGCACGAGGCTCTGCCTGGTGTCGCCAAGCCCTGTCATGGCAAGGACATAGCCTTCCTGTGCCATCTCAGTTTCGATACGCCCTTCCTGCCTGAGCCGCTGAGCCAACTCGGGTCCGGTGAGGTCGGTGCCGGCGCAGGAGATCAGGATCTTTCCTCGGTCCAGCGAAAAGACCCCGCTATCTTCGGAAAGGGATATTGTATGCCCCGGCACGCGGAGGTATTCAAGGCTGAAAGCCTTCGCATCAAACGCAGTCAGGGCTTGATCCCAGCGTGCGAATAGCTCTCCGCTGCCCTTTGAAAGAAGGCGCACACAGCCGTCAATGGAGGCAAGCAGCAGCCAGGAAGGGCTGCTCGTCTGAAACACCCCCAGTTCCTGCGCCACACGCCTGGCTTGGTCCCGGTCCCTGACATGCATGAGCGCTGTCTGGGTCAGGGAAGGCAGCGTCTTGTGCAGGCTGTGCACGACGATGTCGGCGCCCGCCCGGACGGCTCCCCCTGTAAAATAGGGACTCAGATCAAGGTGCGCCCCATGGGCCTCATCCACGAATACCGGGAGCCCCGCGTCGCGCGCCGTCCGACAGATTTCGGCCAGGTCGCTGATGACGCCTTCATAGCTGGGGCTGGTCAGGATAAGCATCCGCGCATCCGGGTTTTTTAGGATCGCCTCTTTCACGCAGGGGACTGAGACCGAACACGTAATCCCAAATTCGGCTTCCGCTTCCGGCAGAAGGTATACGGGCTGGAGCGAGAGAAGCGAAAGCGCGTGAAAGACAGAGATATGGCAGTTTCTCGCTACCAGCACGGTATCCCCCGGACGCGACAGCGCCCGGATGCCGGCTAGAATACCGCCGGTGCTCCCATTGACCAGGTAGAAGCTGTGGCCGGCTTGATAGAGCCCCGCCGCCTGCTGCATCGCGTCGCGCAGCAGTCCTTCGGGAGCGTTCAGGCAATCCAGCCCTTCCGTTTCGGTAAAGTCCAGATCTGCTCTCAGCTCCGCCAGATAGGAGGCCAGGCGCGTGTTGCGCTTGTGCCCCGGCATATGAAACGGTGTCAGCGCTTGGGAGTCCGCCTGGAGCCTGGAAAGAAGCGTCCCGTCCCCGGATCCCTCCTGTGCGCCCAGGCCCGCCTTCCCATTCATGCGTCTACCGGCTTCCCAGGGCAGAGGGGCAGGCGGCACATCCGCCCTCTCCCGTCTCTTTCAGAGCGGCCGGGAGCAGGTCCCCCACCGCCTTCACCGCGTCAATGATCTCGTCGGGAGGCAGCGGGCAGGCGATCCCAGATAGCGCAAGATCCGCAGCGGAGTAGGCGTTGGCCACGCCGGCTACGTTTCTGAACACACAGGGGATTTCCACAAGCCCCTGAACAGGGTCGCAGACAAGGCCCAGCACATTCATCAGCGCGAAGCCACAGGCGTCTGCTGCCTGAGCGGGGGGGCCTCCGCGCAGTTGCACAAGAGCCGCCGCAGCCATAGCCGCAGCGCTGCCGCACTCAGCCTGGCAGCCTCCCTCAGCGCCAGAGATGCTCGCGCGCCTTGCGATCACCATTCCCACCGCCCCCGCAGCAAAGAGCGCACTGAGCAGATTGCCGTCATCAATGCCATAGATCTCCTGCGCTGAAAGCAGGACGGCGGGAAGGATGCCGCAGGCGCCGGCAGTGGGGGCTGCCACAATGCGTCCCATGGCGGCATTGTGCTCTGCGATGGCAAGGGCCAGGGCGCCCGCGCGCCCAAGCAGGGTCCCCCCCGCGGTCTTCCCCTCCTGCGCGGCTTTCAGGAGCCTGTGGGCTTGGCCTCCCGTCCATCCGCTCATCGAGCGGGTTTGTGGATCCATGCCCCTTTGAGAAGCTTCCCGCATGACACGCAGCATGCCCCGCATCCGCTCATCCAGCTCTTCCGGGGGCAACCGGTCCTTTTCCGCTTGGGCAATGCGGGCGACCGCCCCTATGGTCCCCTCCCCCGCCAGGCTGACGAGGTCTGCGAGCGACTCGAACATATTTCCTCCGGCTACAGCCTATCGATCATGGCCAGCGAGGCGACGAAACGAACTGTCGACAGGCGCTGGACGACATCGTCTAAGGGGGTTTCATCCAGTTCCAGCACCATGGAGGCCATTCCGCCCACCTTGCTTCTGAAGACACGCATCGAAGCGATGTTGATATCGGAAGCGGACAGGCAACGGCTGACGTCGGCGATCACTCCCGGCGAATCCTGGTGACGGATGACCAGCGTGGGCATCTCTCCCGTAAAACCTGCCTCCAGGCCGTCGATCGACTGCACGAGGATCCTGCCGCCTCCGGGCGAAGAAGCCTTGACAGACAACGGCTTCCCATCGGCGCCGGCAATGCTGAGCAAAACCGTATTGGGATGGCTGTCCTCAAGAACCACCGTCCTGAACCGGTACTGCATTCCTCTGTCGCCGGCGATCTCCCGGCTGTTTCGAAGCCGGGGGTCGTCTACGTCCAGGCCCAGTAAGCCTCCCAGAATGGCCAGATCCGTCCCATGCCCTTGCCAGGTGCTGGCAAAGGATCCATGAAAGGCGATGTCCGCAGAGATGGGTTCCTCGCCGAGGATCCTTCGGGCAACGCGCCCTATGCGCGCAGCGCCCGCCGTATGGGAAGACGAGGGACCGATCATCACCGGCCCCACGATATCAAACAGGTCCACGATCGTGCCTCCCGCCACAGCTCTCGGGCCTTCTGTCACTCTACGCGAAAATCCGAAGTGGGAAAGGGGGTCGGGCTTGGTTCTGAGGGGAGCGCCCCTGCCAGGAAGGGGTCCACCGGCGCAGGTTCCGCCGTTGCCCACAGCTCATGTGCCCTGCCGGAAAGGCTTTCCAGCGTTTTGCTTCCCACCTGTCCATCCGCACTCAGCTTGTTTGCTTTCTGATAGGCTTTCACGGCTGCCTGCGTCCCTTCCCTGTACTGGCCGGTCACCGTCCCGCTGAAGTAGCCAAGGTCTTTCAGCAGGGTTTGCAGCCAGAAAACCTCCAGGCCTTCTGCGCCCTTCTTCATGGCCTTGATGTCAGACTGCAAGGTCTTCACATTCTGAGGCGGGGGTGGGGGCGTCGGGGTGACCACGTGCAGATTGCTGCTGGAGCTGTACGAGCCGGGTCGGTGTGCGTATTTCAGCTCCGGGTCGCTTGGAATGTCTTCACGGATACGGACATCGACGCCCTTGCCACAGTTGTCATAGATCCATTTTGCATCCGGGACCGTCAGCCGGATACAGCCATGGGAAGCCCTTGAACCCAACTTCTTTACGGAGGACATGTTGACGTCGTTCAGCCGGTTGGATTTATACAGAAAGGAATGAAAGGCAATGCTGGGGTTGATGCGGACCCAGTAGCGCGCATAGCCTCCACCCCAGTTGGGGAAAAATGCCCACAGCGCTTTGCGGCCTGTCAGGGTGAAGGTTCCCACATCGCTTGGATAGCTCTTTGTTCCCGTGGAGCAGGTGAAGATGCGAGTCAGCACCGTAAACGCCATGGCCTCATCGCGCTCGTAGATCTTAACAAGCTGGTTGTTAACGTCCACCTCAATGAAGTAGGGTACAGGGGTGGGCTCGGGCGTAGGCCTGGGGGTATGGGACGCTGTGACAGGATCGCTTGCGTACAGTGCCTCCCAGGTCATCTCTCCGACGACTCCATCCGCCTTTAACCCGTTGAAGCGCTGGAACTCTGTCACCGCTTTGGCTGTATGTTCATAAAAGCCCCCCGTGACCTTGCGGTCAAAGAACCCCAGCTCCGCAAGCCGCTCCTGCAGTTGGCTGACTTTCTTTCCCTTGCTTCCGTAGCTCAGGCGGCCGGAATAGGCGGTATCGGGGGTGGCTGTTGGCGAGGGAAGAGGCGTAGGGGTGACCTTCGGGTCCGGGGTGGGTACCACAATGTCATCCCCGTACAGCCGCGTCAGGGTCTCGATGTCTGCCTTCCCTGACTTGACCAGGCCGTTGTCCTCCTGAAAGTGCCCGACTGCCGCCGTTGTACCCTCCAGGTAGTTGCCGCTGATCTTTCCCCAGTAATAACCGATTTCCTGCAGGCGCGTCTGCAGCCGCGCGACGTCCTCTCCTTCAGAGCCCCGGGCAAGAGGTCTCAGGCAATCGCCGTATATGATCTCCTGGGTTTCCGGATCGGCGCTTCCGGTCACTTCCAGGCCGTAGGCCGTCTGGACGGCTCGGACGGCGTCCCGGGTCAGCTCCATATAGCTTCCACTGAGCGGTCCCCGGTAATACAAAAGCTCCTTTAACCGTTTCTGGAGCTGCAGCACATCGTCCCCCTCGTCCCTGTAGCTGAGCGTCCGTGCTTCGGACGCAACGACCAGGGTCTCGTCTCCGCCCTCCCACAGCCAGTGTTCCTCCTCGCTGAGAACCATTGGCACAGAGAGCGACAGGATCAGGGCCAGCCCTAAACACAGCAAACGCTTCATTGTCTTCCTCGCTGTCACATATTTACAGCAGAATGATTGCATTTTTTTAACACAATTGCAACACCTGGCAACATTGTCCGACGGAGTGTCAGCCGACCCGGCTGCCACAGTGCCTTCCCGCTCAGGCCTTCTGCTCCTCATGGAAGAGCCTGTCCCCCAGCAAAACGCCCATGACAGACGCCATCATCAACCCCCGCGTCCACCCGCTTGAATCGCCCAAAGCGTAAAAGTCCTTGATGTTGGTCGTCAGGTCACTGTCCATCCTGACCCTGTTGCTGTAAAACTTAAGCTCCGGCGAATACAGGAGGGTTTCCGGTGAGGCGAAGCCAGGAACGACTTTCTCCATCGCCTGGATGAAGTGGATGATGTTGGTCATGGCGCGATAAGGCATGGCGGCGGTGATGTCGCCCGCCACGGCGTCTCCCAGCGTGGGAACGACATTAGAGCGCAGCAGTTCCTTGTCCCAGGTGCGTTTGCCATCCAGGATGTCCCCCAGGCGTTGGACCAGGAGATGGCCATTGGCCAGCATATTGGTGAGTTCACCGATTTTTTGCGCGTAAGCGATCGGCTGGTTGAATGGATAGGTGAAATTGTGAGAACAGAGGACAGCCAGGTTGGTGTTATGGGACTTTTTATTCTTAAAGGAGTGGCCGTTGACGACCGCCAGGTTATCATCGTAGTTCTCCCGGCTGACAAAGCCACCAGGGTTCTGGCAGAAGGTGCGCACTTTGTCCTTGAAAGGCCCTGGATATCCAATGAACTTTCCTTCATAGAGAACGTTGTTGACATCTTCCATGACTTCATTGCGAACCTCGACCCGCACGCCGATATCCACTGTTCCGGACTGGTGGGCGATGCCATGCTCCACACAAAGGCTTTCCAGCCAATCCGCTCCGCGACGTCCGGTTGCCACGACTGTGGTCACCGCACGGAGGTCCAGCGTGGTAGCATCCTTCAGGCGGCGAACCGATACGCCAAGGCAGCGGTCCCCTTCAAGGATCAGGTTCGTGCAGCTGTGTCCGAAAAGGATCTCCACACCCTGCTCTGTCAGAAAATGCTGGATGGCTCCATAGAGTGCCTGTGCCTTTTCTGTGCCCAGGTGCCTGATCGGGCAGTCCACCAGCTTGAGCCCCGCCTGAATGGCGCGCCTGCGGATTTCCTTGATCTTTTCGGTTTCGGTGATCCCTTCAATATGTGCATCTGCGCCAAAGTGCAGATAGATCTTGTCCGTATAAGCGATCATCCTGCGCGCAAGCTCATCGCCGATCAGGTCCGGTAGCTGGCCGCCAACCTCTGTGGATAGCGAAAGCTTGCCGTCAGAAAATGCGCCCGCGCCTGAGAATCCGGTGGTAATATGGCAAAAAGGCAGGCAATTCACGCAGGTCCCTGCCGTTCCCTTCGGGCACCGCCGTTTTTCAATGGGGGACCCTTTTTCCACAATGACGATTTTCTTTTTTGATCCCTTGCGGATCAGCTCCAGGGCGGTGAAAATGCCGGCGGGACCGGCACCAACAATGACCAGATCGCAGTTCATGAACTCCTCCGCTTTCATTCCTCTTCAGGTAAATCCATCATAGATTTGACGGTATCTTTTGTCAACGAAGGCCCGGCCCCATCAGGGCATCTTGAGGCAATTGCGATGTTCCGGAAGCGTTGATAGGGCAGGTGAAATAAGGGGGTC
>CAZPIC010000012.1:0-64875 GCA_964586835.1 uncultured Oscillospiraceae bacterium | reverse complement strand
TTTGCCGGCAGATCAATGAGATGTTGGACTTTGACCGTTCATGCGTAAGCCCTGGGCTTCAATGAAAGCACGGTCAGGCGTGGGACGCTTGGAGCCGTTCCATCTAGAAATAGAGCAGGAGGAATCCCCATGGAGGGCTGAGCTTCTCAAGGACATCCCGGGCGTCGGGGGGAGCGGTCAACGTAAGAAGGCAAGGACGGCGATACTTTCATGCTGAGCACACAGCTGCTGATCCTGCAGGACCTGCAGGACAACCTGTCAATGGACGACCGCTGCGAGTTCATCCCTGTCGTCAAGCTGGTCCGCGCTATCAACATCATCGCCGGCTTCAAGAAGGCCATGGAGGCCTTTGTCGCGGTGGCCGTCCTGGCAGTGGAGATCAAAAAGGGACAGAGCTTCCTCGCGGCGGGAGCGTATAATGAGCGGGAAGGCTTCAGCAGCGGTGAAAGATGTTGAACTGTTCAACAAGGAATAGGATGTGTTCACGCAGTACCTGGACGAGGAAGGCGTGCTGGTCAAGAGGGACCGAAGCAATCCGGAGCCATGCGGGGAGGGAGCCATCCCCCTCCTTCTCTTTGCGAAAGCGCAACGCAATCTCCGCACCCTTCAGCCTGGGGCCCAACCTACGGCGCGCCTGTCCTTCTGATCATCGTGTTTGCGTTCCATGTCTCCATGATCACCCAGAACAACAGGAAGAAGGAGAGCTTCACCCTTTAATCCTTCCTGAAGGGGGGGCCGGCTTTTTCAGGATCTGGATATCCTTCAGGATTCTCAGCGTGGATGGGGCGTTCTTTATCCTTGAACCCCTCGGTTTTATGGTATCCTGTCTCTTGTTGCTGGTGACGTTCGCTTACCTCCTTCGCAGCCCTGCGGGTATGGGCGGCTGGTGCTGATTTTGCCGATGATCACCTTGGTCCTGCACACCTGCGTGGGGGTTCTTCTTCAGATAAACCTGTCCCGGGGTACGGCGACTTTCCGGTGCAACTTCGGGCTGTTCCTTGAACAGTTCGTTTCTTAAGGAGGGATAGTATCATTCTCCGACAAATGTGGGGTTGTGGGTTTTCCAACATTTTGATCCTGGTCGTGACCGGATTCTTCATGACCAGCATGAATGCCAATGACGTGAAGACCCTGGCTATAGCCGGCACAGCGGGCATGCTGTTTAGGTGCTTCAGTTCAACAGGGTTGCTCTTATCCTGGGGCTCGTGCTGGAAAGCATCTGCGTGAGCGGTGCCACTCGCACCTCTATGATCAACCGAGGAAGCTTTTTGGGCATGTTCTTCAGGACCGATTGCAGGCGTGATCATGTGGGGATGTTTCACCGCCCAGCTGTACCTGCTGGGTTTCTTCCTGGTCAAGCTGCGGTTGCCGCGCAGGGAGAGGATCGCCTGGCTACAGACCGTTACGGAAGGGGCGTGCGTCTGTGTGCTCCTTCCGGGGAATGACCCTTGCAGACTGTCTACACACTGCTGGTAGCGCTTGCCGTCGGCATGCTTCTGAAAAGGCTGCGTGTTCCGGGCGGGCTGATGGTCGGTGCTGTGGTGGGGGCCTGCGTGCTGAATCTGGTTTTCGGGGTCGCCCGGATGCCGCCCTTCTCCAAAACCGCCGCGCAGGTCATCGCAGGTGCCTTCGTAGGCTCCGGCGTCAGCCGTGGGGACCTCCGTCAGATGAAGACCATCTTCTGGCCGACTGTCATCGTTGTCCTTGGCCTCCTCACGGCGAACATCCTCTCAGGTTTTCTGATCGCCCTGTTGAGCCCCCTGGACCTGCTCACTGCCTTCCTGTGCACCACCCCGGGTGGCATCAGTGACGTGCCCATCATCGCTGCGGACATGGGTGCAGACGCCGCCAAGGTGCTGGTGATGCAGTTTGTACGGTATGTCACAGGCATTGCGCTGTTTCCGACACTGATCGGCAAGTTTGTCAAACCCGGGGAGAATGATGGCGATCCCGGATTGAAGCCGGTAGGGAAATGCGCTGCGGACGGGCCGGCTGTGCTGTTGACGCTCGCTGCAGCAACAGCCTTCGGGCTTCTTGGGAAGGCCAGTGGTATGCCTGCCGGGGCAATGGCTTTTGCCACTCTGGGCAGCGTTGGCTTCAAGCTGCTATATCCCCGGGCGCAGCTTCCGGGCGTGGTACGAAAAGGCGCCCAGGTCCTCTCCGGCGCCTATGTGGGTGCGGGGATTGGGCTGGTACAGCTTCAGGAGCTGCGATTGCTGTTCCTTCCAGCGTTGATTCTCTTCCTTTCGCTCTGCCTGGGGACGCTGTTGATCAGCGCTGTCCTGGTCAGGCGCGGCGTCTTTAGCCGGCGTGAAGCGATGCTGGCTTCCACGCCTGCCGGCGCCAGCGACATGGCGCTGATATCCGCAGACTTGGGCATCCGCAATGCCAGGCTGATCCTGCTCCAGGTGCTGCGGATGATCACCGTGATCACCTTTTTTCCAGCCCTCTTTCAGCTAATCGTCCGATGGCTTTGACCACAGCGCGCCCTCTGGCCGCGCAAGAATGGAGGTACGAACATGGAACTGAAGAAACCCGCTATCGCAGGGACCCTCGAATCCAGCGATGCCCAAGTCACCGTCGAACCCGGCGGTGAGGGGATCAGGCTGGACATATCTTCCATCGTCATGGGACAGTATGGCCGCCAGATCCGGGATACGGTGATGGAAACGCTCAGCCAGCTTGAGGTCAGGAATGCCCGCGTCACCGTGGTGGACCGCGGGGCGCTGGAATGCACCCTGAAGGCCCGGGTGGAATGCGCCGTGCTCCGTTCCGCAAAGCACAGCGATGAGATTTCCTGAGGGAGCGCTATGCAATGACGTCCAAAGAGAGGCTGAGGCGGCTGAGGTGGTCTCGTCTATTCGTTCGCGCGCGATGCCCCGCCCTCCTCAAAGGGGCCTCAGCCTTCAGGCCGGACTTCCGCCGACGGATCTTTAGGATGATCGGCGTGGCCATCACGGGAGGGAATGACCGTTGGTGCATGCAGATGCGCTACCCTCCGGCTAGGATCGAGAGGTTGGGCGGGAGGTCCGCCATGCTCTTTTCGGCCTGCTTAAAAAGCTAGACAGCGCCATACAGGCGGTTCACGTCATCATCATCGTAGGCTGGTCTTCCCAGATCAGGCTGGTCGGATGGTTTTTAAATCTCACACAAGTCTCAGTCGGGGGACTTCAAGCTGTCCTGCTCTTTCCGACTGGCGCAGGGGTTTGCCTTTCCAGGAAAAATCTCAGATTCTCGTCTACAACGTCCCTATAAATGTGGCGGTATACCCTCTTTTCGGTTTCCGGGTCCAGCACATCAGGCTGGGTACTTGCATGCCGGTAACCGTTATTGTGATGGATTGAAACACGAAACTTGCCATCGACCCTGGGGGCTTCCAGCTATGTCGATCCCTCCAACTCTTAAGACAGGGACGCTCTCCATCGGCAGGGAACTCAGGATGAAAAAGGGATGTGAAGCGCAGCTGTTGCAAGGCTGTCCAGGATCTTCAGGAGTGATGAGGACGATGTGTTGAATAATCGCGGCGTGAAGGAATACGAAGCTCTGGCGGAAAAGGCAGGAAACCCCAATAGTCAGGCTTGACCCTGGAACTTTAAGCGGGGGTGCACAAAAATCATGCGTGACAATACCCTTCTGGCTTTTAAGAAGGCGACCTCAACGCGTACACAAAGAGGGCTATGCGGCAGTCAAGATTGGGGCAGTCCATGGGGCGTTGGTCTTCCAGAGAGAAACGCCATCCTGCAGGCGCATGCATTGGCAGGAGCGAAAGACATCTTGGAAGATCAGTTCGAGCTTTATGCAGAGAAAACCGTTGGTTTCGACCAGGCAGTGGTGGATGGCGAAGGCCCGCGCTCAAAATCCTCTCAGCGGTAAAGACAAAGGGCTGGTCGTTCAGAAAAAACATGAACCAAAAAGGTTTTTCGTTGGAAGGGTTGACAAGCCCGAGTAGACGCCTGTATACTCTCCAAGTAGACGGCTGTCTACATTATCAGGAGGTGAGCTGATTGGCTGTGCAAACCACGGAAGCGGAATGGAAAATCCTGGAGGTGCTCTGGGAGTCCGCCCCCCGCCCGATGAGTGAGATTACCAAAATCCTGGAGCCGGAAACCAGCTGGACCCGGCACACGGTCATCACCCTGCTTAAAAGGATGCAGGACAAGGGCAGCGTGTCGGTGGACGAATCTGGTCCGGTAAAACTGTATTCGCCTAAAATCACCAAGGAGGAGGCTTCTGCCAGCCAGACGCGGAAATTCCTGTCCAGCGTCTTTAAGGGCAAGCCCAGCCTGCTGATTAATTCTCTGGTGGATTCGGGAGAGATGAGCCTGGAAGAGATTCAGGATCTGCTGAACCTGTTGAAAGCCAACAAGAAAGCATAGAGGAGGCCGGAAATGCGTACCGCAATACTGTACAATTTCCTGTTAGAGGCGAACCTTATGGCCAGCATCGCCATCCTGTTGATGATGGTATTGAGGAAGACCTTGCGCAAGCCACTGGGCAACACCGCGCTGAGCTTTGGTTGGCTACTCATAGCGGTCCGGCTGCTGCTGCCCATCACGCTGCCCAACCCGTATATCTACACCATCCGCACACCCTATGCACCGGACGAGGCCATCCGTCCCATCGCAGGGCAGATCAAGGTGCGTCTGACAGACTTCCTGGACAGCATCGCCCTGAGCGGTCGGGGACCGGTGCAGCAAAGCGCGTCTCATCTGCAGGCTGGCATGTACAACGCTCATGTGCCCATCACCTTGTTTCAGGTCTACTTGGTGGGGCTGATGCTGGTGCTGGCCTGGTTTGTGTTTATCAACATCCGCTTCCGCCAGAAGGTAAAGGTCGGCCGCATTGAGCCCATCTCTGGCAAGCTCATGGATGAGTATCAGGCTCTGTGTGCGCAGATGAAGGTAAGGCCGTTGCCTGTCTACTTCACAGACCCCCTGCCCAGTGCCTGCCTGGTGGGGGTGATGAAGCCCTACATCGCACTACCGCTCACGGTGTCTCCCAACAATGCGATCCATGTGCTGCGCCATGAGCTCTGCCATTACCAGAACAAGGACCAGTACTGGGGTATCCTGCGGCTGTCCTGCTGCGCCTTGCACTGGTTCAACCCTCTGGTCTGGATGGCTGCCTTCATGAGCCAGACTGACGGTGAGCTGCGCTGTGATGACAGTGTTTCTGCCGCGCTCAACCCTAAAGACAAGGAAGCCTACGCCAGTGTACTGGTGCTGTCCGCCACCCGGCGCAATGCTCCGTGCCTGGCTGTGCTGGCTACCGGGATGACCCATACCCATCGGAAACTCAAAACCAGGATGAAAACCGTCCTGGATAGCCGCAAACCTCTGCGCTGGCTGTCGCTCAGTTTCGCGCTACTGGCAGCCATGAGCCTGGTAGGCGCCTTTGCAACCCTGGAAGCGCCGGTCAAGCCTCGGCTGACACACAGCTCAGAGATCCCAGCAGAGCAACGGATCATCAACCAGGATGAAGCCCTCGCTTATGGTAAAAGGCTGATGGCTTTAGGAGAGCTGGGCATGGCACCTGTGGAAGGGCTTAAGTGGGAACAGATTGAACTCGTGGAAGACCCTGATGCCTACCTCGTGACAGCCGGGCCAGAGGACAAAGACATCGCTTTTGTTTCCTTCCTGTTTGACAGGGCCGGACGGGTCTATCAACTGCACAATCATGAATGTCGCTGGGAGGATGCCTACGCGTCTGTCGGCTCCGTCCTGTCAGAGCAGGAGGAACAGGAACTGGTCAAGGACGTGCAGCGCTTCCTGCACCAGATAAACCCGGACGTGGCCCTGCAGGCCAACTACTGGACGAGCGGAGTCGCGCGCGCCGGAGATGAGATTTATATTGATTTCAGCTTCTACCCTGTCAAGCCGGATCTGGAGAACACACGGGGGCCCTCGGCCCGCGTCAGCGTGCAGATTACCCCACAGGTGCGAATCATATATCTGGATTTCAATGCACATCAGGGCGGCAGCAACGGCTGATGCACTTAAAAATGCACATGGAGGTTTCTCATGATAAGACGAGTGCTTTGTTTGACTCTATTGCTCACCTTTCTCTTCCCAGCTGCCTTCGCTGCACGGGAGGATCAAATCGAATCCCTAAAAGCCGGCCTGACCGAGGTCTATGGCTACACCCTGGAGGACGCAGAGGCCTTTGAGTTTTCCGATGACGGGCACGGTACCCTGCGTTATTGGCACAAGGATGATCCGCAATGGGTGTACACCCGGATCTACTTAGGCGGACCGGAAGCGGACCTGACGCCCTTCTTCGAGGGGAACTGGTCGGATTACCCGGGAGAAGCCTCCATTCGCGACGCATTGTACAGCGCAAAAGAGCACCATTGGTTTTCAAACTGGGATCAGGCAGCGATGAAAGCCTTCCGGGACAGAATCGCCCTCCTGGGAAACATCCGTCCGACCGTCGCGTTGTCACACGGCCTTACCCAGGGGAATATAACAGCCGCGCAGGCGGTGGAAGAATTTTTCATCTCCTGCTTGGGACCGCCTGCTTTGTGGACCCTCTCCGCGAGGGAGTGGCGGGACAAGGTGCTAAAACAGAACGGCTTGCAGCTGGAACCGGCGTATGCCCTGCCCAAGGATACGCCCATACAGGTGGAAGCCAGCTTTGGCGAGCCCATGACCAGGGTGGAGTTTGTGCAGCGCATTCCGGAACAGATTCAGCCCCTGTTCAGTCACCCGCGTCTGGAGGGCTGGGTTTGTCTGGGCGGGGTGATCAATGAAATCATACAGCCTGACGGTAAAACCCGCGGTGTGGGGGTGGCGGGCTTTGAAAAGGAGCAGCGCCGCCTGCTGGTGAGCTTTGCCAAGAAACCGGAGGAGGCAGGTTGGGAGATGTTCCCGGTCAGCGAAAACGCGCTGCGCACGGACAGGGATATCCTGTTCAGCGGGGATAATACCAGCATCATGGTGCGCATCGCCTACATACTGGAGGATGGCAGCCGGGAAGAGTTTACCGTGCTGCCCGTTGGTACCAAAAACCGCGGACTCCTCTGTCGGCTGGTCAGTTATCAGCGCATCAACGAGGGGACCTCAGAAGTCTTTCGGGCAGAAAACAAAGCGGAGGGTTGGGAGTTAACGGGCATGGACGCCAAAGGTACCTCGATAGAAACATCCCAGCACTACGCGGTTTTTAGCTTTATGGACGCTATCACTGACATAGCGCAATTTCCCACCACCTATGAAGCTTGGAACAGGTTGAGAGGCAGCCTGCTGCCGGAGAACACGGCCTTACTTCTCGGGGTGAACCTGCGCCAGCAGACCTCATCTCGCTCTAAAAGCCTGGGAGAAATGAACCCCGGCACACTGGCAAAAATACTCGGCTGGGAAAAAGGCGACCCCCATCCCTGGCTGCATGCCCAGGTTGGTTTAAAGACAGGCTATGTAAGCAGTATCTACGTCAAAACAGCAGATGCCGAGGATTTTGGCGACATCGTAACAAGCAATCCGCTTCTGGTTGCCAAGGCTAAGAAAAATATATCGCTTAAAAGCGGTACCGGCTGGCTGGATGGCAGCGTGATGGATTTGCCGGTAGGCACAAAAATGCATGTGATAAATGAAGAGGGAGGCTGGTTCTATGTAGTGGTGCCTCAAGGTGAGATTGGCTGGCTGATGGATGTGGAAGGGACCTATGGCTATGTGCACCCGGGAGACGTAACCCTTGCTGCCACAGCGATTCAGACGGATTGGATATTGGAGTAGCCAACGCGCCTGCACAGCTATTTACCCTCTTTCCCATATGAAGATAAACGTGAGGCTAAAAACGGCCCCTGTCCTATTCACAGGCATGGCTGAAAAAACCAGGGTGTGAATCAATCATCATGTTTTGCGAGGGGAGGTGTTTTCACTTAGAAAGTGACGCCAAAGGGGAAATTGAAATGGCGTCATAGAGATAGAAACAATGATGAGCAAGAATTTCTTTGCTAATAATTCGGCGTTTACAGCACAGCTTGAAAGGGAAGTGCCTTGATAAGCAGGATAACCGAAATCCAGTAGGAATTTACAGGACCTGAAAACCCAATTTCGATGGCGAAGATCTCTCCTTCGACGCGAGACTCTTCCACGCTTCCACAAGCGGATAGATGAAGGCACGCCGGACCCTTTTGAAGGCATTCAGCGAGGGTTGTGAACAAGGACCTTCCAATACACGCCCGGAGATGCTGCTGTATGGCGCCGATGCAACCCTCTTTGAGACCTTTTGCGAACAGGGGGAGCGTTCAATCCCCCTTATGCCGGGCACGGGATCAACCGCACCTGCGTGCCGACGGAATGGCAGGCGGGCTAAAATGGCGGCTAAGCCTGCCCGTGCCATCCGTTTTCTAATCCTTAAGCTGTGTTCAGGCTGTTCATATCAGGAGGAATCCCGACAGACCTTAGCCCCTATCCAGCGCCTGACCCTGCTACAGGGAATCAGGCGCTTTATGCAGCGTACCTTGAAAGGAGGCTACCATCGGAGACCTAAGGGCGTATCAAGCCCTTCGAGCCTCTCTGATGCCCGATTTACCAGACGCTCAGCTGCAAAGTGAAGGATCACATCGTTCTGATCGTATATAAGCGCGCGTCTTTCAATCCCGGGGATCATTCAGGGAATCCTTTCGGACTGAAATGTTCATGCGTTCCTTCCGGACTCCTTCTTCGCGTTCAATGCAGTCAGGCACACCGGAGCCTTGACCGGAAGGAATTCAGCCCGTATACTTCAGGCAGCTGAAACGGTGGGGAAGTGCCCACAGGTTTATTGTCTTATTTAAGTGATGATTGGCGCTGTGCACTGTTTGCACAGGGGCGTGCGGTACAGAAGCCAGCCCGGGCTAAGGCGTGCGACAGGTGAACGATACGGGTGCTTGCGGCCAGTGCCCCGGTTTTGCATTCGCATTCTCGGTGGGAACGACCGTCGGCTTTCAGCCAGGAGGCCACATTGTGATGGAGCGCAGACATGCTGCAGCGGTGCTGCGCAAGACGTCTGTCCGAGAGTTTAAAAGACAGTTGCCCTCCCATGTTTTCGTGTGGCTGGGCTTGCTCTTCCTCCTTCTATTTTCCATCATTCCCATGGTCGGCGTCATCATATCCTTCAAGGACTACAGCATCAAGACGGGCTTCTTTGGCATGTTTACGGCTCCGGGCGTAGGCATGAAAAATTTTCTGGATTTCATCTATCACAGAAAGTTTGGCGTGCTGGTCAGGAATACTGTGCTCATCAGCGTGTTGAAAC
This sequence comes from uncultured Oscillospiraceae bacterium, assembly GCA_964586835.1. Classification (GTDB taxonomy): domain Bacteria; phylum Bacillota; class Clostridia; order Christensenellales; family Aristaeellaceae; genus CAZLYF01. Next base: position 55,641 of record CAZPIC010000012.1, on the reverse strand, counting down.
TCGTTTTCTCCTTCCCACTGCCCATTCTCTTTGCCATCATGATCACAGAGATGCGGGGCCACAGGTATAAAAGGCTGGTACAGACCGCCAGCTACCTGCCGCACTTCATTTCCTGGACCATTGTTGCAGGCATCATCCATGCCTTTTTTTCAACGTCAACCGGCATGCTAAACGAGCTGCTCCAGTCCCTTGGGGTCATCAGCCAGCCTATTCCGGTTCTGACAGACCCCGGTTTGTATTATGGCATGGCAGTGGCTTCAGACATCTGGAAAGAGATGGGGTGGAGTGCCATCATCTACCTGGCTGCGATCTCTGGCATCGATCCTTCCCTCTACGAGAGTGCACAGATAGATGGGGCGGGGCGCTTGAAGAGGATCAGGCATATCACCTTACCCGGCATCCGTGGAACCGTATCGGTCCTCCTGATCCTGGCGATCGGCAGCCTTTTCTCCGCGAATTTTGACCAGGCGATGCTCCTTGGCAACAACCTGAACATATCCAGAAGCGAAATCATTGAGGTTTTTGTCTACAGATCCGGCCTGAGCCAGGGGCGCTACTCTTTTGCGACAGCTGCCGGCCTGATCCAGTCTGTCATCTCCTTTGTCCTGGTGATGTCCGCCAACAGCATCTCGCGCAGGCTCTCCGGTGCCTCGCTGTTTTGAGAGGGAGGTCCTGCCATGATGAAACGCCGCCATGCGATCCGAAAAACGGCAGAGGACAGGGTCATTGATGCAGTAACTCTGGTCTTCGTCACCTTCGTGCTGCTGATCACGGTGTATCCATTTTATTATGTGATCATCATGTCCCTCAACGACGGGCTGGACGCGCTCAGGGGTGGTATTTTCCTGTGGCCACGACAGTTTACTTTGAACAACTATGCTCAGTTTCTGTCGGACCCAAAGTGGCTTGGCGCCATCGGGATCACGGTCGCTAAGACAGTGGCAGGCACCCTGTTGACCCTCCTGTTCACCTGCCTGGTTGCCTATGGGATGTCGACGGAAAAGCTCAAGTTCATGAAGACCTACAACGTCATCCTGCTGATCTGCATGTACTTCAGTGGCGGCCTGATCCCCTATTACCTGGTCCTTCGCGCATACGGGATGCTGAACAGGTTCACCGTCTACATCATTCCGACGATGTTTTCCACGTATTACTGCATCCTGGCCATCAGCTTCTTCCGTGAGATTCCCAGCGAGATGAAGGAGTCAGCCAGGCTTGACGGTGCGGGGGAGTTGCGGATCTTTATCAGGATCATTTTGCCGCTGTCCAAAGCGCTTCTGGCGACACTAGGCCTGTTCGCGGCTGTTTCTCAGTGGAATTCCTGGTCCGACACGGCCTTCTTCGCGCCAGGCAACAGGGAGTTGCGCACGCTGGCTTTCCTGATGCGGGAGATCATCATCCAGAACCAGGTGGACACAAGCTCGCGCCAGGCGATGATGCAGGCAGCCAGGCACAGCACGGTGACGGCTGCGTCCGTTCAGATGGCTGCGATGATTATCGCAGTGCTCCCGATCATGTGTGTGTATCCTTTTTTGCAAAAGTATTTTGTCAAGGGCATCATGCTGGGAGCCGTCAAGGGTTAGGCGAGCTTCCCAGCATTGTCAGGCTTGAAAGGCCGATAGAATAAAGGAGGTCTGCGACATGAAACGTGCCATGACCCTACTGTTGCTCGTGTCCCTGACTCTTAGCCCCCTGCTCGCGCCGGCAGAGGAGACCAACCTGCTTGACCCAAAATCTCCCCATACCTTTAACTTCTTTGTTGACTGGACTTGGATGGACTTTGATACCTTTGAGGGGGGAATCTGCCAGGACTGGATGCGCGAACAGACTGGCATCACGCTGAATATGATCAAGGCCAGCGACAGCGAGCAGCTGAACCTGCTCATAGCTTCCGGAGACCTGCCCGACCTGATCGCCTGCAGCTCAGCGGCAAAGGTCAGTGCGCTGTCCGACTCGGACTTCTGCTGGCCACTGCAGGAACTGATCGACAAATATGTGCCCCAGTGGAAGGTGCCGGAGGTGGAGAAGAAACTCAACGCCTACTTCTCCGAGGATGGCCAGTACTATATGCTCAAGAACGAGTTCAACACCGCGGAAGAGGTCAAAGCAGCCACCAATCTGGGCACGAACTTCGGCCAGTTCCACATGCGCCAGGATATCTACGAGGCCCTGGGTTCTCCCAAGCTTGAAAACAGGGATGACTTTTTCGCACTGATGAAGCTGGTGAGCGAGACATACCCTGACATGCAACCCATCGTGTTCAGCCCTCGTGAATACAGTGCCTTCGGTTCGCTGGTCGGGTACGACACAGTCCGCCCGCTGGATGAGGACGGCAACTTGGTCCTGTTCCTGTCTGATCCGCATTACCGTGAGATGCTCCGGGTGATGAACGAGCTCTATCGCTTGGGTTACATTCACCAGGAAAATTTCGCCTACAACGACGAGGACCAGGCCTTCCAGAATTTTTATGCCGGCAACGTGTTCATGGTGAGCTATTTTGCTGGAAACGACGAGCAGCGCTTCACAGCGAAAGTCTCTGCCGCCGTTCCGGGCGCAAGGATTGTCCAGGTCCCGCTGCTTGAAAAGTGGGCTTATACGATACCGATTTCCGGGTGGGCTTCCCTGTTTATCACCAAAAACTGCAGCGACCCGGAGCGTGCCATCAAGATGCTGTACTGGGCCAAGCAGAAGGACAATTCGATTTCGTTGACCTATGGTGTCAAGGGCATCGACTGGGATTATGACGAAGGTGGAAATGTCGCAATGCTGGAACGTCGACAGAAAGCCGTCGAAGCCGGTACCGCAGCCCTTGACTACCGTGAGATGGCGTTCCCACTGTCTGCAGACAACTATATCACCATCTACAACGGCTTCTACGCAGAGGCTACGCCTGAGACCCGGGCCATCTTCGACGAGTGCGTCAAGCGCGCCGCGATATCCAATGCCATCGACTTGAGCTATCCAAAGTCTGGGACCGATGTGGCGCACATGTACAACGACTTAAACAGCCTTGGCGAGGAGTACTTCCCCCGTATCTGCATGGCTGCAAGCGAGGAAGAGTTCGATGTCCTCTACGATGAGATGCTTCAGGTCGCTCGCGAGAACGGTCTTGACGAAGTCAATGCGTATCTGACCCAGACCTACGCGGAAGTCAAAGAGTTGCTGGGTGCCGAGTGAGCCGCGGATCTCCCCGCGCTATGGGGATGATTCCGCGGTGCCTCCCTGACGATCCGGGTATCCGGAAGCGAGGGGGCAGGTTCGCCCTGCCTCCTCCATTTATGCGATAAAAGCAGACAGCCTGAGAAAGAGACACGTAAAAGGAGAAGAAAGCCTTGTTTTCACTAGCCCGCCAGCCATTTTGTAATCATGAAGCGTTGCATGAAAACCGGCTGCCGTCCAGGGCGTTTTTCCTGCCCTTTGAGGACGAAGCCGCTGCGCTTTCAGGACATTCCGACCGAGCTCTGAGCTTGAGTGGAGAGTGGATGTTCAGGTATTTCCGCTTTGCCCTGGATGTTCTTCAGGAGCACATTGACGAGGAACCCCTGTGGGAAAAGGGCTACAGGCCGATTAAAGTCCCTCGGTCATGGCAATTCGCGGGTTACGGAGAGTTTCTCTATACAGATGAGGCGTACCCTTTCCCGATAGATCCGCCCTTTGTCCCTGCGGAGAACCCAACCGGCCTTTATAAGCGCTCGTTTCGCTGGGAGGGAACGCAGCGCCTCATCTTGAGGCTTGAGGGGGTGGAAAGCTTCTGCAAGGTGTATGTCAACCACGTTTACGTGGGTTTCACCAAAGGCAGCAGGCTCCCGGCAGAATTTGAGCTTACGCCTTATGTGGCGGAGGGAGACAATGCGCTATGTCTTGTGGTGCATCAGTACTGCGATGGGAGTTACCTTGAGGACCAGGACCAGTGGTGGCTGGGAGGCATTATTCGCGACGTCCTGCTGCTTGAAAGGCCCGACAGCTACATTGAAAACCTTGTCATCGATGCGGACTATGATGCCTGTACCGGGGAGGGACACCTGAGGGTGCGCACCTGCCTGAGCGGAGCGGGCGACCTGTCCCTCCGACTGCTGGATGACGCGGGTGAACCTGTCCTTGAAAGCGGGATGGAAAGGGACGCGCACTTTACGATGAAGGGCATTCGGCCGTGGAACGCGGAACAGCCCTTTTTGTATACCCTGCTGGTGACGATTGCAAGTGGGGGGCGGGTGAGGGAGTGTGTGCGGCAGGATATTGGTTTTCGCCGCATAGAGCTGAGAGAGGGTGCGCTTCTCTTAAACGGCGTCAGGATCATGATGAGGGGAGTCAATCGGCATGAATTTTCACCGGAGGATGGGCGCGCTATCAGCCGCAAACAGACAGAAGCCGACCTTCGCCTGATGAAGGCGCACCACATCAACGCTGTTCGGACCGCCCATTATCCCAATCACCCCTTTTTCTATGAGCTTTGTGACAGACTGGGGCTGTATGTCATCGATGAATGTGACCTTGAGACCCATGGCATGCAGATCGAAAACTGCCACAGGCAGCTGGTGGAAGATCCGTCCTGGAAGCCGGCCTATCTTGACCGCGCGGAAAGAACGGTCCAGCGTGACCGTAACCACCCCAGCGTGCTCCTGTGGTCTTTGGGAAACGAGTCCTTTTTTGGCACGAACTTTCAGGCGATGTACGACTGGATTCATCGGGAAGATCCGAGCCGACCCGTGCATTACGAAGGGGATCCGGATGATCTGGGTCGCATGGATGTCACCAGCTCGATGTATTCTTCGATCGGCCTTCTGTATGAGCTGGATGCCATTGAAGCCGGGAAGCCCCATATCCTGTGCGAGTTTGCCCATGCGATGGGGAACGGACCGGGAAGCCTGATGGAATATACAAACATGATGGAGGCCTCTCGCCGCATTCAGGGCTACTTTGTATGGGAATGGCGTGATCATGGCATTCTGACGCTTGCCGAGGACGGGACGAGATACTATCGCTACGGGGGTGAGTTTGACGAAAAGGATACCAGCGGCAATTTCTGCATGGATGGTCTGCTGGCGTCAGATTCTACCCCGACCCCCGGGTTTTTCGCCTATGCAAAGGCCATCGAGCCACTGCGTGTCACCCGCTTTGGCAAGGTGGGGTGGACGCTACAAAACCGCTTTGACTTCAGAGATACAGCGGGCTGCGAAGCCTGGTGGACGCTGAGGCGGGATGGAGAGACGGTGATGGCGTGTGCGGGAGCCATGCCACAGATCGCGCCGCACCACGAGGGGATGCTGCAAGTTCCCACCTGTATCCTTGAAAAAGAACACGATAACGCGCACTGGACGCTGAGCCTTGACTGCGTGCGCGATAGAGAAGCGCTGGGCCGGGCCCACCGCGTTATAAAGACTTATCAGCCCCAGAGGATCGCCCTGTCTAAGAAGCCATCCTGGCAGGAAAACGAGGCCGGCTGCTTTGTCTGGGGAGAGGGCTTCCGGTTCTTTGTTTCTAAATCGGACGGGCGCATCCATCGCTATGCATTGGATGGGAAGATGATGATGGAAAAGGGCCCGGTGCCTGATTTCTTCAGGGCGTACATCGACAATGACAAGGTCCTGCGCGCTGAATGGGAAAGGCTGCACATCCACAACATGCGCCTGACGGTGAAAGAGATGCGGGTGGAAGAGGTCGGGCATGCCGTCCGAATCCAGCTCGAAGGATACCTGGGGGCCATTGCGCGCAACTGGGGCGTGCGGGTTTCTATGCAATACGAGGCCTTTGGGGATGGGACGGTAGTGGTGAAGATTCGGGGAGCTTTCCTGGGCGATTTTGGAATCCATCCGGGGGACAAACTTCCCAGGATCGGATCAAGCTCCATTCTTTCGGGAGGCCTGTGCCAGGCGACCTATCTGGCATACGGCCCGGGAGAAAGCTACTGCGACAGCCGCCAGCAGGCAGATCTTGACATCTTTCATGCGGCAGTGGATGATCTGTGCTTCCCGTACGAGTGCCCGCAGGAACACGGCAATCGGACGGCCTGCAGCTTCGTGATTCTGACAGATGACGAGGGAGAAGGGCTGAGCTTTGTTTCGCTCAAGCCCAGGGACATGAGCGTAAAGCGCTGGGATAACGATGACCTTCTAAAAGCGCGCCACGCCCGGGAAGTCCCCCGCAGGGACTGGCTGATGTTTCAGTTTGACCTGATCCATTCCGGCCTTGGAAGCGCAAGCTGCGGTCCCGGATATCTCCGGGCTTACACGGCAAAGGCCATTCCTTTCCGGTATACCTTCGCCTTTGCGCCGGTAAGGAGGGGCGAGGGGATCCTCCGTGCCCGGTCGGTCACGGATACGCTGATGACAGTCAGCAAAACAGGGGAGGGAACGTGATGCTGCGCGACCGTTTTCATGAGGACATTGCGGGATACCTGTCCGAGGACGAATGGCTTGTCTGGGAGGAGCGTTATGATCCCAAGGCCAACCCTGACAACGAAGCCCGATTTGGCCTGGTGAATGGCAGGATGGGGAACCGGGCAAGCCACGAGGAGGGGGATTCACGCCATAGCCTGCCTGCCAACTACGTGCATGGGGTGTTTGACCGTTCGGAAGCCTTCATGAGGGAGCTGTGCAATACACCCGACTGGAACCTGTTGAAACCAAGCTTCCAGGGTTGCCCGATCGGTCCCGAGTCTGGTGAACTGAAGGACTACCTGCGCGTGTTGGACCTGAAAAACGGTCTTCTGGCGAAGCGCTACCGCATGAAGGACTCAAACGGCTGTGAAACCCTGGTGGAATCTCTTAAATGCCTAAGCCGGGCGCGGCCGCGCTGTGCCCTCCTGATCCAGCTGATCAGGCCACACAATTACAGCGGTACGATCTATATTGAAAACCAGATCGATGCTACGGTGACCAACTTTCAAGATATGCCGCGTTTTCGCGTCAAACACCTTGAAACACTGGAAGTCTTAAGCCTTGACAGCAGAGGCTGCTATGTAGAAAGTTGCACGAGGGATCATCGCCTTCCCATCGGGACCGGTGCTCGGGTGCTGATGTATGTGGATGGTTGCTCTGTCGAACCGCTGCACCCCCACTTTCGTGCCCTAGGGGAGCTCGCACACGAGTTTCTGGATGTGCGGGTGGAACAGGGGACGACGCTAAGGCTTGAGAAGTACGTAGCAGTTGCCACGGGGCGGGATTGCAAAGGCGTCAAAGCTCAGGTAAAAAGGGAAATCGAGCAGAGCCTGAATGACGGGGCAGAGGAAATGTTGCGCCATCATCTCTCGTGCCTGCAGGGACTCTGGGACCGGGCAGACATCCTCATCCAGGGGGATGACCACCTGCAAAAGGCGCTGCGCTACAACCTCTATCACCTGATGAATACGCCGGATCCCGCAGATGACAGCGTCAGCGTGGGGGCGAAGCTCCTGCACGGCGAGGAGTATGGCGGGCACGCCTACTGGGATACGGAGCTGTTTGTGCTGCCGTTTTTCAGCCACGTGTTCCCCGAGATTGCCCGCAACCTGTTGTCATACCGCTATCATCTGCTGGACCAGGCGCGGAGAAACGCTGTGGCGCTAGGGTATAGGGGTGCTAAGTATCCCTGGGAATCCGCGGACACCGGGGAAGAGGAGTGCCCGGCATGGACTGTCGGTTACGATGGCAGCCTGACCCGGTGCTTCGTGGCTGAGTATGAGCACCACGTGACCGCAGCTGTGGCATACGGCCTGAGCCGTCATGTCCGAGTGACGCGGGATGAGTGCTTCATGGAGGAAAAAGGCCTTGAAATCCTGTTGGAAACAGCCAGGTTCTGGGCATCCCGCATGAGCTACAGTGAAGAAAAGAGGCGCTTTGAGATCCTGGGAGTCACCGGCCCGGACGAGTGGCATGAAGCGGTGGACAACAACGCTTATACGAACCACCTTGCGCGGTGGAACATCCACGAAGCTGTCCGGACACTGCGTTTGATCCAGGCTGCAAAACCAGAGCTTGCAGCCCGCCTGACGCAGCGCATCGGCCTGGAGGAGAGGGAGGTGGCCACCTGGATCGCAAAGGCGGACAGGCTGTTTCTGCAGGCAGAGGAGGGCCTTATCGAGCAGTTTGACGGGTACTTTGATCTTAAGGAGGCACTGGTGACGGCGTGGGATGACAAGGGGATGCCGATCATGCCGGACAACCCTGACGGGTTGCCTGTTGGAAAACGCAAGATCATCAAGCAGGCGGACGTCGTCATGCTGATGTTCCTCCTTCCTGAGCAGTTCAGCCATGAGACCCGCCGGGTGAACTTCCGGTATTACGAGCAGCGGACCAGGCAGGGCTCCTCCCTGTCGCCCAGCATCCACTGCATGGCGGGGCTTCAGGCGGGGTACGCGGAGAGGGCTTACCGCTATCTGGAGATGTCTGCCTATGTGGACCTGGACAACAATCAGCGCAATGTGCGCGAGGGCATCCACGCAGCATCCGCTGGGGGGACATGGCAGTGCGTGACCCTTGGCTTTTGTGGCATGAGGGTGTCGCCTCAGGGGGGGTTGTGCTTTGAGCCCAAACTCCCTAAGCAGTGGTCCATGGTACGGTTTAGCATCATGTGGCGGGGTGATCAGCAGCGGATCACCGTGTCTGGCGATGATGTCAGAATAGAAAGTACCAATCGATCCATCTCCTACTTTGTCAACGGGAAGGAAAGGACGTCCGAGGTGGCGGCACCATGAGCATTCAGCGAAAATCGCTGCTGACGCTGATCCTGGTCGCGATGATTTGGGGTGGCGGCTTCATCGGGGTGGAATACGCCCTCCTTTCAGGTATGTCCGTGGAATCGATCACGGCGCTGCGCTTTACCATCGCAGCCCTGATCATGGGCGCGCTCAACCTCAAAAAGATCAGGGTCGGTTCTGCCGTGACAGCCCGGCACGGGGTTGTGGCAGGCCTTCTTCTTTTTGTCTCCTCCTATACCCAAACCGTCGGGCAGGGGATGACCCAGGTCTCCCACGCCGCCTTCCTGACTGCGACCAATGTGGTGATGATCCCTTTTTTCCTGTGGGCGCTTGAAAAGAAACGACCACGCCTGCGCATCTTCCTCCTGAGCTTCGCAGTGCTGGCGGGGGTTGGGATGATGAGCCTCAGGATCAGCGAAGGCCTGGCTGTCTCCACGGGGGACGCGTTGGTCCTTTTATGTGCGGCTCTGTTCGCGCTGCACATCATCTTCATTGGTAAAACCTGTGGGCGGGATGACCCGGCCTTGCTCTCCTTCTGGCAGTTTTCAACCTGTGCAGCGGCCTCCATCCTCCTCATGTTCCTGACAAAACAAACGCCGGGACGCGAAGCCCTTCATGCAGGCTTTCTGCCCGGGGTGCTTCTGGGGATCTTTCCCACCTGCCTTTGTTTCTTTCTGCAGATGAAAGCCCAGCGCCATGTACCGCCTGCGCATGCGGGCATCGCCATGTCCATGGAGGGCGTGTTTGGGACGCTGTTCTCCATCCTGCTGGGGCTGGAGGCATTCCGTCTGAATGTTGTTGTGGGCGGGGCAGTGATTACCTCTGCCGTAGCCCTTTCGCAGACGGGCAAAAAAGAGCCCGGTTCAGAGGGAGAGCGAAAGGGATGACCGGCCTGGGCATCGATATCGGCACCACCACCCTCTCCGCTGTTGCCATCGACGGCAGGGACGGAAAGGTGTTAAGGGTCAGGAATATTCCAAATCCCGGGGCGATGAAGTCTGCCCACCCCTGGGAACGAAGACAGGATCCCGAAGCAATTCTCAAATCCGTCGTGGCTCTGCTGAAGGACATGCTCTCGCCCGCTGGCTCGGTTGTATCCATAGGGCTCACCGGACAGATGCACGGCATCCTGTACGTGGACCGTGCCGGCCGGGCGACAAGCGATCTCTTTACCTGGCAGGATGGTCGCGGCGATCTCCCTTACAGAGGAACGACTTACGCAAAAGCGCTGTCAGAGCTGTGTGGCGAGCGGGTGGCGACCGGCTTTGGCGCCTGCACCCATGCCTGGTTCACGCTCAATGGCGTGGTTCCTGCAGCCGCGGCTGCATTGTGCACGATTGCGGACTATGTCGCCCTCAGGCTTGCTTCTCGTACCGAACCGCTGCTGCATATATCCCATGCCGCAGGCATCGGGCTATTCGATCTGGGCAGGCATGCCTTTGACTGCAGCCGCATACGCCGCTGCGGATTGGACCCCTCCTATTTCCCACAGGTCAGCGCTGAGCTTCGGCCAATCGGATCCTGTGAGGGCAACATCCCCGTATGCATCGCGGTGGGAGATAACCAGGCAAGCTTTTTGGGTGCGGTGTCTAATATGGAGGACAGCCTCCTCGTCAACGTGGGCACCGCTTCGCAGGTCACGGCGCTCGCCCGTGATACGGACTGTGGCGATGGCGACCTTGAGCGGCGCCCGTTGACAGGAGAGCTGGCTATCCTGGCAGGGTCCGCACTGTGCGGGGGGAAAGCCTATGCATTGCTGGAAACCTTCCTGCGCTCCTGCCTCCACCTTGCGGGCGTCGAAAAGACTTCTCTGTACGACGCGATGAACCGCGCTGCAGAGGAGACGCCTGGGGAGGGGGATCCGCTGGTCGTGGATACCCGTTTTGCGGGCACGCGACAGAACCCTTCGGGTCGGGGTGCCATCACGAACATCAGCCTTGACAACTTTGATGCGAGACGTCTGGTCAGGGGAACTCTGGATGGCATCGCCGAAGAGCTTCATGGCATGTACAGGCAGATGGCGCGATCGGAGAGGGCGCCGCACAGACTAATCGGATCCGGCAATGCCGTCCGCAAAAACCCCGCGCTGGCAAAGGCGATCGAGAGAAGGTTCCGCGCGCCTCTGCTGGTGCCTGAGCACGATGAGGAAGCAGGCTACGGGGCGGCGGTCGCGGGCCTGATGGCTTGTGGGCGCTTGGAGGGAACTGGGGCGGGGGAGGGATGGATCCGGTATCGCTATTCTGGATCAATCCGGTCCCGGCTGTGCCTGGACACAACAGAGACAGAGAGGACAGTCAGTGAGCGATGAGGAAGCGCTGGGCAGGGTTTATACGCCCTTTGGCAGATGGGTCTGCAGCATGATGTGGAGCTTGTGCCTGTTTTCCAAAAAGCAAAACCCTGCCCGACGGGCAGGGTTTTGTCCGCTGTTTAACAAGAGCCCGGCGACTCAGGGTTTTACTTGAGCAGCTCTTCTTTCATGCGGCGGATGTCGTTCATCCAGGTTTCGATATCGTCTTCATGCTCCAGTTCGTCGTTCAAGATTTTGACGGCCATCTGGTGCGTAGCGTGGTCTTTCCCCGCGGTGAAGGATGCCAGCTTCTGATACCGGTCTATGGCACAGCGCTCTCCGTTTAAGTTCTGCTGAAGAATGGCCTCGACGTACGGGTCACTGGGCTCTTCGTAAGCACATTTTGAGTAGGCTGCCCACTGTTTGGGGTTGAGCAGCGGCGTGCCGCCCAGCTGGACAATTCTTCCCGCCACCAGTTCGGCATGCTCAAGCTCTTCCTCGGCATGGGCCAGGAGCTCTGGTTCAACTTCGCTGCGCATGGGGCCTTCCATGACCCGAGCCCCGACCCAGTACTGGTAATACGCCAGCCACTCTTCGGCCAGCGCCTCGTTGAGCTGCTGCAAGAGTTCCTTGACATCCAGGTTTAAAATCTCTACTGCACGCTTTCCCATATCCAAATCCCTCCTGTATCACGTTGATGTGCTATCGCTCGTGTATATAGCACAGCGCCGGCTGGAAATCAACCCCCGCAGGGATGGACGCTTGCTGTGACTGCAGCTCTCTGCTATACTGATGGCATATAATTAGGGAAACAGGGGGTGTTTGGATGCTGGCAGTGGTCAACGCGATGATCGTCATGAGAGACCATCTGATCCCGGATGGAATCCTGGTGCTTGATGAAGGAAAGATTGTCGACTTTGGGGAGATGCGCAATGTCCCCGTGCCGCTGGGGGCCCGGGTCATAGACGCAGAAGGTGCATTCGCTGGGCCCGGCCTGGTGGACATGCATACCCACGCTGCCGGAGGCAAATGGTTCTACGACGATCCTGTCTATTGTGCAGATTTCGCGCTGCGGCATGGTGTGACCAGCATTTTACCAACCCTTTATTTTAATATGACGCAGGCAGAGTTTTTAGAAGCGACCGATACCATTGCGGGGGCGGGCTGCCCCAGCATCGCAGGGCTTTACATGGAAGGTCCCTATCTGAACCCCAAGTTCGGGGCCGACCGTGAAAACAACCCCTGGAAGGGCCCGATCCGTCGCAGCGAGTACATGCCCATCATCGAGCGGGCGAGGCACCTGGCGCTTGCCTGGTCGGTGGCTCCTGAACGCGAGGGAGTGGAGGATTTTGTCAGGGATGTGGTGAAGACCATCCCCGGTATTGCCATCACCGTGGCGCACAGCGAAGCCTCTCCCGCCCAGATAGAACGCCTGATTCCCTACGGACTGCGCATTGCGACGCATCATACGAATGCTACGGGCGATCTGCCAAAGTATCCGGAATGCCGTGGTGTCTGCGTAGATGAGACCGTCAACTATCGGGATGATATCTACGCAGAGCTCATCGTTGACAGCAGGGGCATTCATGTTGATCCCTACATGCTTCGCCTGGTCAGAAAAATAAAGGGCAGGGACCGCATCGTTTTGATATCGGATGCAGCGGTCTTTGATGGCCCTGTGCCTCCGGGATATGACGGCGTGGAAGATATCAACTTTGATTTTGCAGGCGAGATCGCAGGTTCGAAACTTACGCTGGACCTTGCCTGCCGGAATATGATGGTACACACGGGCTGTTCCCTTGTGGACGCCTTCCACTTCGCCTCTTTAAACCCCGCCCGGGCGCTGGGCCTTACAGACCGGGGTGAAATCCGCAGGGGTGCGCGGGCGGACATCATCCTGACGGACGGCATGATGAACGTCCGCAAGGTCATCCTGAAAGGCGAGGAGGTCGCTTGATGGAGGCCGGCTTTGCGCGCATAGATATCACGCCGCCGATGGGGATTCATCTGTCGGGATATTACGAAGCAAGGCGTGCCGCCTCTGTGCATGACCCGCTCCTGGCCAGCGTCTGTGCCTTTCGGGATGGGGACAGCCTTGCGCTCCTCATCAGCCTGGACCTCATTGGTGTCCGGCAGGAGCTCATGGACAACCTTCGCCTTGCAGTAGGGAAGGCGGTCGGCCTCGCGAGGGAGCAGGTCTTCATCGCCTGCACACATACGCATACGGGGCCCGTTACCGGCGGAGACCTGTTTCCCCCGGACCCTCTTTACAACAGCAGGCTGGGGTCATTGCTGGCACAGGCTGCAGCGCTGGCGGTCAATGACCTGTCACCCTGCCGCCTGCACACAGCCGTGGAGCAGGTGCCGGGGATCGCGTTCATTCGCCGCTTCAGGATGAAGGACGGGTCTGTCCGTACGAATCCCGGCATCGGCAACCCAGACATCGCCTATCCCATGGGCCAGCCTGACGAGCGGCTGGGGCTTGTCCGCATTGTCAGGGAGGGAAAGCCGGAGATCCTCGTCCTGAACTTTGCGGTGCACGCGGATGTTGTTGGCGGTGGGGGCGCGCTGTCATCCAGCGCCAACGACACGGCGATCTCCGCCGACTTTCCCGGCTTTCTCAGAGAAGCGCTTGAGGGCGCTCTTCCGGGGTGCCGGGTGCTGTTTCTCAACGGAGCGGAGGGAGACACCAATCACATTGACGTGCACGCAGCGCCCGACACACCCATGAACGGCTATGCTGTTGCCCGCCACATGGCTCGCTGCCTGGCAGCCGGCGCTCTTCGGGCATACACCCATGCAAAGCACGCTGATGATGGGGGCGTGGATGCGGCGGAAACAGAGCTCTGGGTTCGGGTAAACAAAGGCCGGCCGGAAGACTTGCCCCGTGCGCGGCAGATTGTTCAGTGGCACAGCGAAGGCCGCGACGACCTGATCCCGGAAACAGGCATGGGGATCACAATGCTCGTGGCGGAGGCACAGCGGATGATCGATACAGAGGACATGCCTGATCAGGTGCCCCTTCGGATGACCGCGTTGCGTGTGGGCAGCGTCTGCATCGCGGGCATTCCTGGTGAGCCCTTTACGGAGATCGGGCGGCACGTCCTTGAGACCTCGCCCTGCGCGATGCAGCTGGTCACCTGCTGCGCAAACGGATACCAGGGCTACTTTCCCACACAGGACGCCTATGACGAGGGAGGGTACGAGGCCCGCTCATCCAGCTTTTGCCCGGGAGTGGGAGAGATGGTTGCCGGCGCTGCGGCCGGACTGGTCCGCGCGCTGTTTGCACATAACCAACCAAATACTATTTCACAGGGAGGAACATCCACATGAAGGACATCGTTTTTGGCCCCCCGACCGACTTCAAGTTCACGCCGGAGGACTATGTGCCCTTCAAGGACCGGGAACTCTGCGAGAAGCTGCGCCTGATGTCAGGGACGGACCTTGAAAAGCGCGAACCGCACTGGCATCCGGAATTTGACGTGAAAGTCATGCTGAACCCTCACCCTGTCCTCATTGCAACCCTCTTTACGCGCCTGAAGGCTGCCAGTGAAGCGGGGCGTAAGTTCTCCATGATCCTTGGAAATCCCGAGCCGGACACCTATATCCCCCTTGCGAAGCTGATCAACTATTTCAAGGTAGACTGTAGCAAGGTATCCGTCTTCGCGATGGATGAATGGGCGGATGAGGCGGGCAACATCGCCCCTCTGAGCTACAAAGCCAGTTTTTCGCGCTCCCTTCTGAAGTACTTCTTCTACGAGATTGATGAGAAACTGCGTATGCCCCTCAAACAGATCTATTACCCGACCAACGAGAACTTCGGGCATTATTCCAAGCTCATTCACGACGTCAGCGAAGGGGGAGCGGATATTTGCTCCTCCTCTCCCGGATGGACGGGTCACATGGCCTTTATCGATCCGGTAGAACCCTTTCTGAGCGACGATATAGAGGAATGGCTTAATATGGAAGCTTCCCTCATCAAGCTGCATCCTCTGACCGTCGCGCAAAACTCGCTCCACGGTGTCTTCGGACAGAGCGGGTATCTTGCCGCCGTGCCCCCCTATGCTGCGACCATCGGCCCCGTCGACGTCAAGAGGGCGAAGGAGCGCATCGAGGTGCACGCCCTGGAGACCAACGGTACCTTCTCTTCCTGGCAGCGTATGACCAGCCGCCTGGTTTTGCATGGACCGGTCACGCCGCTGGTTCCCAGCAGCATGCTGCAGGTGATGAAGACCCAGGTCTACGTCTCCGAGTCGCTGGCTGCACCCTTTGACTGCTGGGATAAGGTGGGCTACTGATTCAGGCGGCAACCTTGATCCGGTATTCACCCGCCTCCCCTTCGCGTTCGCGAAGGGGAGGCGGGTTCTTTCACGCGACCATTCACGACCCATCCTGCGCTGTGCACGCGAAGGTCCAGCACCACAGGGTAAGCGTGTCCCAGGGTCTGCGCAGGGGGAGAGGGTACAGGTGTACAGCTTTTCAGCGACGCGTTGCGGATGGGTTTCGTCTCCGTGATTTGTCGGGCAAGCTGGAGGACAGGGCTTAAAAGGTTTCGGGATTCCGCGCTACCGCTGCAGCATCACCGCTCAATGAATATGGTGGGCCCTTCATTTCCTTCCGTGAAACAGTGGACAGTACTTTGCCAACGATTGACATGGAAAGGCCACCGTGATGGCTTTTTTGCGGCAAGCCGGCTCATTTTGCGCATGGGATGGCTCTCAGGCTGGCATATTCACGGTGGCAAAGGTTCCATGTCAATCGTTGGCCGGACTTTTTCACGGAGATAGATGAAGAGCCAGTTGGACCGCTATCTTGACAGAACCCTCAAGGACATTTATGCTTCTTACAAATCAGCCGCGCACGGGAGTTGCGCGAGCCCATGATCCAAAGGATGATAGGAGGGTTCCCATGAAACGAGTCTTGATGTTTCTGATGGTGCTGGCCCTGATGTCCGGCCTGGTTGCGACAGCCGCAGCGGAAGACATCTCCATCAAGGTGATCATCTGCGAATACAGTGACCACACGGAAGGCTACATGAACAAGATCCTTGACGCGTACGCGAAGATTCGTCCGGATGTGAAGGTAGACCTTGAGATGGTCTCCTGGGACGATGTGGGGACCCGTGTTTCCACACTGATTGCGGGCCGTCAGGCGCCGGACATCCTCAACATTGACGCTTTCTCCCAATATCTGGAGGATGAACTCCTTCTCCCGGCAGCAAACTACACCTCAGAAGCCCTTTCTAAAAACCTATACGCCACCTTCTACGAGAACAACGTGGATGACGAGGGCACCATCTATGCGCTGCCGATCCTGGCATCCGTCCGCTCTTTGTACTATTCAAAGGCCATCTTTGAGGAGGTAGGCATCGAAAAAGCTCCGGAGACCTGGAGCGAACTTGAGGAAGTTTGCCAGAAGATCCTGGACTTCTACGGCGGGGCTGTGTATCCGTGGGGAATTACCTTCTCCGCTAACGAAGGCCAGGCCACCTTTGCCTACTATGCCTGGAATAATGGCGGCGGCTTCCTCAATGAGGACGACGAATGGATCCTGAACTGCGAGGAAAACGTTGAGGCGGTTAACTTCATGGTGGGCTTGGTGGAAAAGGGCTTCTGCAACGCCAACCCGCAGACGGATAACCGCGATGATCTGCAGGCGGTCATGGCTAATGGAAAAATCGCAATGATGAACACTGCGAACTTCTTCCCCGGCCTCTATCCCGACCTTGATCTGGGTGTCGCGTCCATCCCGCGGGCAGACAATAGGGAGCAAAACGTGCAGCTGGGCGTCCAGGATGTCATGATGGTCTTTGACAATAACGATTCTGACGAGAAGCTCGACGCGATCAGCGCCTTCCTGGACGTGTTCTATTCTGACGAAATTTATCCAGACTGGTGCAATATCGAAGGGATGCTGCCCGCCACCCAGAGCGGGATTGTAAAACTGGCGTCCGACAGCGAGTTCTTTGCCGGCTATCTGGAGCAGCTGAAGACGGCGAAATTCTACCCGACCACCCACATTGCCTGGAAAACCGCTCAATACGCGGTCATCGAGGCGGTGCAAAACGTGGTTGCGGGTGTGATGGATGCTCAAAGCGCGCTGGACCATGCCCAGCAGGTCGTGCTGGAAGACTGATTCCGGATCGAACGCACGGTCGTTGCCCGCAAAGGACCGGGGGGAGGACAGCCCCTCCGCCCCGGTCCCTTGGATTTTTTTGATATTTGGAGACGGACCCTTGCTGCAACCAATCACCCCTTTCCATCAAAAAAGGATAAAGCATATCATCAAGGCGGCGGAGCCCTATCTATGGCTGCTCCCGTCGGCGATTCTGATGTTTGTGATGGTGTTCATCCCCATCGGGCAGACGATCTGGATGTCGCTGTGTGACATCAGCAAGGCAGGCATCATCAAGGCTTTCAACGGCTTTGACAATTACGCCAACGTCCTGTCCAGTGGTGTCTTTGGCATTGTAATGAGAAACACCGCAGTATGGACGGTGGCGACTGTGGGGATCAGCACCCTGCTGGGCTACGCGCTCGCCCTCGCCCTCAATGAGCAGTTTGTCGGGCGCAAGGTAGCCAGGACCATCCTGATCTTCCCCTGGGCTACAGCGCTGGCCGTGACCGCCTCCATGTGGGACTATATGTTCAACTTCGAGTATGGCTCGCTCAACGCGCTTTTAAATGTCCTGGGCGTCCCCTCGGTCAACTGGCTTGCCAATGCCCAGTCTACCTTTTCCTGTATGATCGCGGTTGCCATCGTGGTAACGGTACCCTTCACCACGTTCTGCCTCCTGAGCGGCCTGCAAACGATCCCGCAGGACTATTACGAATCCGCCTCCATCGACGGTGCCGGGTCCTGGAAGCGCCTGGTACACATTACGTTTCCTTGCCTGAAACCGGCGCTTAACACCTCCCTTGTGCTCAACTTCATCTATGTGTTCAACTCTTTCCCTATTGTCTGGACCATCGCCAAGCAGAGTTCCTATGCCCACCAGGCGGACACGATCACGACATATCTGTATTTTCTCGCCTTCAGAAACCTGAAGTACGGGCGCGCTGCCGCGATCAGCGTCATTGGCTTTGTGGTCATGCTGATCGTCGCACTTGTGTACATGAATTACACCATGAAGGACGAGGTGGAGCTCTGATGACAGCCGGAACCGGGTATAAAAAGTCCACGCGGGCCGGGCGCATCGTGCTCTATGCCTTCGTCACCCTTACGAGCGTGATCCTTCTTTATCCCTATCTCGTCATGCTGGTCACCTCCTTCACAGATCTCGATCAGATTTACCAGATCCCGCCCAAGATGTGGCCGGAGGTATGGAAGTGGAGGAACTATATAGACGTATGGTCTGCGATTCCTCTGGCGCAGTTTTTTTCAAATACGCTGGTGGTATCGGTGGTATCGACGTTGCTGTGTATCTTCTGCGCCGTGCCCGCAGCTTATGCGCTGACGCGCATGAGGTTTCGGGGCCGCTCGTTTTTCATGCGCTTGATTGTCGTCAGCCAGATGTTCACGGCTGTCGTCCTGCTCATTGGCATCTACAAGGTCTGTGTATTTTTCAACATCCAGGACAGGCTTCTGTCCCTCATCCTTGTCAACGCCGCATTTAACCAGGCGTTCGCGGTCTGGATTCTGCGTGGCACCTTTGTAACCATCCCCAGGGACCTGGAGCAGAGCGCCATGATCGACGGATGCAACTCTGTTTCCGCGATGATCAGGATCATTCTGCCGCTGGCTGCCCCGGGGATTGTCACAGCGCTGATCTTCGTTTTCATCAGTGCCTGGAACGAATATCCCATTGCCCTGACCCTCATCGGATCGACGATGAGAAAAACCCTGACGGTCGGCATGCGCGCCTTCTACGGGTATACGTTCATTCAGTGGTGGTACCTGTTTGCGGTGTCCCTTATGGCGACCGTACCTGTGATCATCCTGTTTACGATCATCGAAAAGCACCTGGTCGGAGGGCTGACAGCCGGGGGGGTCAAAGCCTGAGCCGACCGGGACCTGTCAGCCTGGCCCTGAGAATCCGCTGCGCCGGTCTGTCGGGCAGGCGCCTGAGGCATGGCGTCGCCCGGCCTTTCGCTTGCTGGTGCTTGGATCAGGAAACCGTCCCCAAAGGCTTGAACGGATCGCAGGGGGCTGGTATACTTGACGCAGCAGGCCGCGCGGGGTTTGGCGCGGCTGCGGTAATAATACAAACGGAGGGATTTCGATGAAAAGACTGTTCACCCTGTCCCTGTCTGTAACCCTTGTGCTGAGCCTCGTTTTTGGCATCGGAGCACAGGCTGCCGGAGTTGACATCGGCATCGTGCTGCCCACGCGGGAAGAGTCCCGCTGGCTGGGGGATGAGGCCATGTTCCTCAAATCCATCGCGGAAGGCGGGTACAATGCCCAGATCCTCTTCTCGGAAAAGAGTTCGGCGGTCGAGAAGACCAACGTGGAAACCCTTCTTGGCATGGGCGCAAACGTGATCGTGCTGTGCGCGTATGACGCAGCTGCGGCTGCGGCTGCAGTCAACATGGCCAGTGACGAGGGCGCTGTCGTGATCTCTTATGACCGCCTGATCATGGGGACGGACAAGATCGACTATTACATCACCTTCGACAGCATGAAGGTGGGCGAGGCGCAGGCGCAGTATCTGGCCGACCAGGTGGAGCCGGGCTCCAAGGGCAACAACCTGTACATGTATGCCGGCGCGCTGACAGACAACAACTCCTTCATCTTCCTGGATGGCGCCTGGAGCATCCTGCAGCCCCTGATTGCTGATGGCACCTTCACAGTGCGCAACTGTGAAAAGGCTGTTGAGTACAAGGATAAGGCTGAGCTGTCCCGTGACGAGAAGGTCGCCATCATGAGCACCATCGACACCGAGTGGACGATGAGCGTCTCCAAGACCCTGGCGGAAGCCCACCTGACAGCGGCTCCCGCGGAAGCCAAGGGAACCGTGTACGTCCTTGGACCTGCGGATGACGACTGTGCCCGTGCACTGGCGGATGCCTTCCTGGCGGACGGTGAGGTAGAGAAGCTCTATATCGCGGGTGCGGACGGCGTGGAAGCCTCCGTGCAGTATATCATCGATGGCAAGCAGTCCATGACGGTCTACAAAGACCCGCAGGACCTGGTGAATGCGACGTTCTCCATCATCAGTGCGCTTCGTGACGGCAAAGAGCCCGAGACGAACTCCGTCTACAACAATGAAGTAACAGATGTCCCCTCCATTCAGTGCGACGTTGTGACAGTCACGGCGGACAACATTGTGGAGATCTTCTTCGAGGGTGGCGTATACGACGGCAGCGAGTTCATCAACTGGCAGTAAGGCGCGAAGCGCCTGAACAGCCGCCCAGAGGCGGCGCCGGGGGGGCCCAGGGGGCTCCCCCCGTTGGTCATGGGGATCCCATTAAACGGAGGAAGGGCTCAGTGGCGGACACGATCCTTGAGATGCGGGACATTTCAAAGGCTTTTCCTGGAGTTCAGGCGCTGAGCCACGTGGACTTCAGCGTCCGGAGGGGGGAGATTCACTGCCTGGTAGGTGAAAACGGGGCGGGCAAGTCAACCTTGATGAAGATCCTCTCCGGGGTCTATCCCTATGGACAGTATGACGGGGACATTCTGCTTAATGGGCAGGCACAGCGGTTTGCGGGCATCCGAGACAGCGAACGGGCCAGCATTGCCTTCATCCATCAGGAGCTGGCTCTCATCCCGGATCTGACACTCTATGAGAATATTTTCTTTGGCCATGAGCTGCTGAAGGGCAGGCTGATCGACTGGAACAGGACTGTCGTGGAAGCGGACAGAATCCTGAAGAGGGTACGCCTGAACCTGAACCCCTCCATCAAGGCGGGTGAGATCCGCGTGGGCCAGCAGCAGCTGGTGGAGATCGCAAAAGCCTTGTCCAAGCAGGCGCAGGTCCTCATCCTTGACGAACCGACCTCCTCCCTCAACGAGGCGGAGAGCCAGAACCTGCTCAGCCTGCTCCGAGAGCTGCGCGATCGGGATGGGGTGACCATCATCCTGATTTCGCATCGGCTCAGGGAGGTGGTCTCCATTGCGGACACCGTCACGGTGCTAAGGGATGGGCGCACCGTCTGTTCTCTGAGTGCATCGGCGGGAGAGGTGGAGGAGTATCGCATCATTCAGCATATGGTCGGAAGGGAGATCAACCAGATCTACCCTGAACGTCACTCGCAGCCCTCGGAGGAAACAGCCTTTGAGGTGCGCAGCCTGACCGCCCGCCATCCTGTTACAGGCCGGGATATTCTCAAAGGTGTTAGCCTGCGGGTGCGTCGTGGCGAGATTGTGGGCCTGGCTGGCCTGATGGGGGCGGGCCGGACAGAGCTGGCGCTGGCCCTGTTTGGAAATACACCTGGCTACCGGATTGTGTCGGGGGAGATATTCATCCATGGAAAGGAAAAAAGGATCGGGCACCCAGCTGATGCCATCGGAGCGGGCTTGGCTTATGCCTCTGAGGACCGTAAGCGTCTGGGCCTCATCCTCATCCAGGATATCCGCTTTAACATCACGCTGGCCAACCTGAGAGAGCTTGAAAAAGGCCTGATCATCAACCCCCATGAGGAGATCATTGCTGCCAACCGTTATAAGGAGGACCTGGACATCCGGGCGCCCTCGATTCGGCAAACGGTCGTCAACCTCTCCGGTGGCAACCAGCAAAAGGTGTCGCTGGCCAAGTGGCTGTTCGCGAAGCCCGCCGTGCTTATTCTGGACGAACCGACTCGTGGCATCGATGTGGGTGCCAAGTATGAGATCTATTCCATCATGAACGGGCTGGTCGCCGCAGGCATGTCCATCCTGATGATCTCCTCGGAACTGCCAGAGATCCTGGGCATGAGCGACCGCGTGTACGTGATGAGCCAGGGGAGGATTACCGGAGAGCTGGATGCCCGTTTTGCGACCCAGGAGCGCATCATGCAGTACGCGACCGATATAGCCGGCTGACACCTGGGCGGGGGAAGGCTGTGCAGAGGGATCTGAATCATCAGACGCCGGAGGGACGAGCCAATGGGCGATACGGACGGCAGGGGAAACATCGCGGGGGAACTTTTTAGGCTGCTCAGAGGGAATATCCGCAACTATGCCATGTACCTGGCGCTGGCGGTGCTGTTTGTGCTGTTTACCGTCACGACGGGCGGCAGCTTCCTGACGGCGCGCAACCTGACCAACCTGATCAACCAGACGGGTTATGTGGCGGTGATGGCGGTGGGGATGACGCTGGTGCTTGTCATCAGCCAGATCGACCTGTCCATCGGCTATGTGGCTGGTTTTCTGGGGGCTTTTGCGGCCTTTCTGATGGCACGGCGCCTGAACCCCGCGCTCGCAATCTCCGCCACGCTGGTGCTGGGAACGCTGGTTGGCCTTGTGCAGGGGCTGATCATCGGCAAGCTGGGCGTTCCCGCGTTTGTGACGACGCTGGCGTTCCAGTTCATCTTCCGGGGCCTTCTGTCCTGGATCACAGAATCAGGCGGTACCATCCTTGTTACGAACGAGGCGTTTAACAGGATCTCCAATGGGTTTGTGCCTGACCTGTTCCGTCTGGGAGACCTGCACGGGCTCTCCTTGCTGATTGGGATCGCAGCTGTGGCGGTGATCGCCTGGTCTCAGTGGCGCGCGAGGCGCGATCTGCAGAAATACAGCTTTCCCGTGGCTTCGTTTCCGATCTTTGCGGGCCAGCTGATCCTGTCTGCCGCGGTGGTGTCGGTGTTGGCCTATGTGCTGGCAGGCTACAGAGGTGTATCCTGGACGATTATTGTGGTGGCACTGATCGCCCTTGTCTATAACTTCGCAATGAAAAAGACGCGGCTTGGACGTCATATCTACGGGATGGGAGGCAACAGAGAGGCGGCACTCCTCTCCGGCGTCAATACACAGAGGATTCTCCTGATGGTGTTCTCATCCATGGGGATGCTGGCAGCGCTGGGCGGCGTGCTGTTCACGTCCCGGCTTCAGTCCGCCACCCCCACCGCAGGCAGCGGCTTTGAGCTGGACGCCATCGCTTCGTGCTACATCGGAGGCGTTTCCACCTCTGGCGGCATCGGCAAGGTGACCAACTCCATCATCGGTGCTTTCGTGATCATGTCTTTAACCAATGGCCTTAACCTGATGCGTGTAGGTATTACCTACCAGTACATCATCAAAGGCATCATCTTCATCATTGCGGTCGCCTTTGACGTACGCTCTCGGATGCGAAAGGCTGTATAACAGGGGCAAAACAAACGCCCGCCCCGCAGAGCTCCTGCTCTGCGGGGCGGGCATTTACTTTAAGGATGCGCCCGCTTTCTGGTTTAGCGCCCGGATGGCTCCCCGTCACTGCGGTTGAGCCTTTCACCCACCGCACCGCCGGGGTGGATGACGGCAAAGCGTCCTATCTCAAAATGGGTCTCTTCGATCAGGGAAGCCTGCAGGGCGTCGCAAACGGCGTTCATGGCTGCAAAGCTGCTGGTGCCCTGGCTGTTATACTTGTCCGTTTCCCGGGTCACCGCAATGGGCAGAACGATGTCCGCGCCCACCGCAAGGGTGGAGGAGAGGTTTTCGGTCAGTGTAATGACTGTGACGCCCTTGCCCCTGGCGATGTCAAGGATGGGCAGGAGCTCTGAGGTCTTGCCGCCGCGGGAGGCGAGCATCAGCACGTCTCCCTTTTGCAGGAAGCCGGTGGCGCCGTGCACGGCTTCGGCAGGGGATATAAAGCGGGCGGGGCGCTCAATACAGCACATCAGGTGGGCGAAGTGCTGCATGGCGATACCGGTGTGGCCACAGCCCGAAGCCCCAATGCGCGGGGTATCCCGCAGGACCTTGACCGCACGGGCAAAGGCTTCCCAGTCCATGGCAGCGGCTGTTTTCTCAAGCGTGGCGGCCTCGGTGGAAAACGCGGCTTTCGCGATGGCAAGCGCGGCTTCCGTCATGCTATTCACCCAACACTTCTACCACGATCGTTCGCTTTCGGGCACGGAGCTGGTCCCAGTCGACAAAATAGATGAAGCCAAATTCACCGAGATCCATCTTGCCTTCTTCCACGATGATGGTCTCACTGCGCCCGAAGAAAACGCTGCGGAGGTGAGCATCGGTATTGAGGCTGGTCCATTCCCCTTCCTCAGGCACTTCTCCGGGGATGCCGCGGTGGCCGAGGCTCATGGCGAACTTGATATGCTCGGGGCCGGGATGGCGATACTGGTCTTCCGTTCGGCACTTGGGAACGAGCTCTTCCATGATGTCACACAGGTCCTGCTGCAGGTACTCTAGGCCCCAGAAGGTCTTGTCGTGGGAGCATTCCTGGGTCATCACGGAACAGGTGGTATGATGGGAATACACCACAACTTGACCAAATTGAATCCCTGACGCTGTGACGATCTCACGGACCCGTTCGGTGATGTCGTGAAAGGTGGGGTGGTTGATTTCGGACTGCACGCGGATCTTGTCGATGTAGAGGGTTTTCGGGCTGACTCTGATGGCCATAGGGCACCTCCGTATATGGTTTGATATGATGGAAAACCAGGTCAAAGGCGCGTTTGCAGCCGGTTTACCTGCCGGACCGGCCTGTGCGCGCGTCATAGGCTTCCCGCGCGGCTCGCAGCATGTCGTCTACCAGCCTGGCAGGGTCTGCTGCCTTGGAGACGGCACTGGATGTGCCCGTGGCGTCTGCCCCGGCGAAGATGACACGGTAGACGTCCTCGCCTGTTGAGATGCCGGCGCCCTGAAGCACGTAGATTGCCTCGTTGACGCGCTTGACAGCCTGGGTGGAAGCCAGCACGTAATCCATGTCGCTGGCGGTGCCTGAACCGATGAGTTCTGTGGGCTCGGCTACAATGATGTCCGGCGCCAGATGCGCTACGGCAGAGGTTTCGGCAATGGAGTCTGCGCAGACAATGCTAAACAGGCCTACCTGCCTGGCCCTATGGATGCTCTGCTTAAGATCAGCCAGTGTGATTGGCTTTTCGCTGTGATTGAGCATGACGCCTTTCGCTCCAGCTGCCTTGATGGCTTCCGGGAGGATCTGGCCTTGGCCACGGCCCGGCGGAAGGGGGTCCATGTGTTGCGCGCAGAGGTACAGCCTGGGGAAAGCCTGGGCGATGGGATAGAGGTCTGAGGGCTGTGGAGTGAAGATGACAGGCACACGGTAGCGGGCGGACGCTTCATCCACCATCCCGGCCAGGTCCAGCACGGCGCTCCCATAAAGATAGGCCTTTGGGCCTATCTCAAAAAAAGGCACATCGATCGAAAACGGTTTCATCTTGCATCCCGTCCTTCCACTCCCTGATACAGTGCCCGTAGGATAGCATTCACCGCCATCTCTGTCAATGAGGTAGTTTCGAAACTTTGCATTGAAATATGCGAAACAATGTGCTAAGATACAAGCAAACAGAGGGGATCAGTGTACAGAGGCTGAGTGAAGAAAATGGCTACGCTTCAGGATATTGCAGAGGCTGTCAATCTGAACAAGACAACCGTATCCAAGGCCCTTCGTGGCGCAAGCGACATCAGCCTTCACACCAGGGAAAGGGTGTGGAAGGCCGCCAGGGACCTGGGTTATCGCCCGCGCGCCAGGCGCGGGGGTTCAGCAAGACAGGCGATCGGGCTGATCTGCCCGGAGGTCAACAGCTGCTTCTACGCAAACCTTGTCACCACCATAGACCGGGGCCTGCGGCAGCTGGGCTATACGCCACATATTTTACTCAGTAGTTTTTCAGGACAGGTTGAGGAATCAGATTTAAGGGCGCTGGCCAGGATGGATATGGCCGGCGCCATCTGCATCACGGAGCGCTGTGACAGCTACGAGGCTATTGCGCATGCCTTTGGTGTGCTGAGCGGTCCGGTCGTCGTTTTAGGCCTGGACGACAAGTCCGCAGATCATGATGTCATATCCGTGGACGAAGAAAGCGGTATCGCGGGCGCAGTGGACCACTTGCTGCGGGAAGGGCACAGCCGCATTGCCTTCATCGGAGAGCCGCTGACTGCCGGACGCCTGAACGCTTTTCGCGCGGCACTGAAGCAGCGGGGCGCTGCCTGCCCCGAGAAGTATGTGCGCATGCGCCCGGAGCGCAACGAGGATTGCGGTTACCTCGCTATGAACGACCTGTTGTCAATGCCTGCGGAGGATCGCCCCACCGCGGTCGTCAGCGCCTATGACCGCATAGCGCTGGGTGCTTACCGTGCTATGTCCGAGCAGGGACTGCGCGTGCCGGACGACCTGTCCCTGACAGGGTTTGACGATGCGACTTTTTGTCCGTGGCTTCCGGTCTCTCTGTCGAGCATCAGCTGTGGGACGGAAGAGATCGGCGGGCTGGCGGTCGAGCTGCTTAAGAAACGCTTGGATGACCCCAGCAGTCCTGTCAGACAGACAGTATCCATCCATACAAAGTTTTTTCCCCGGGAAAGCGTTGGCGCTGCGCCGGAGGGACGTAGCCAAGCTCCCACGAAATAGAGGCCTCCCCTGGACAGGCAACGGCTGCCATGTCCGTGCTATCAGCTCAGTCGCCCCATCTCTCCCCTGGAGGTATGTAGGATGAAAGCAAGCTATCTGGTACTGGATTACGGAACGACCGCTTTAAAGGCTGCTGCCTATGACGAGGACTTTAACCGGCTGGGGGTCTGTTCCAGGGCTTGGGACTACCTGCGCCCCGCACCCGGCAGGATCGAATGCCCGCCCGGGCAGTATATCGACAAGGCGACGTCAGCGCTGTTGGAGCTGAGCCGGCTGGCCGGCGGCTTTGAACAGGTGCGCGCCGTATCCGTCACGGGGCAGGCGGAGACGCTGGTCCTTCTTGACCCAAAGGGGGAACCGCTGGGCAATGCCGTTGTGTGGCTTGACACACGGGCGGAAGCGGAGTGCCGGCGCATGCGGGAACGCTTTGATGTAAAGCAGTTCTACCAGCGCACGGGCAATACGGATTTTGACCCCATCATGCCCCTTCACAAGCTGGAATGGCTGCGCGTGCATGACGGTGGACGTTTTGACAGGGCGCGCCATCTCCTCCTTCTGAAGGACTTCGCCATTCACTGGTTAAGTGGCCAGATTGTCACCGAACATACGGTCAACTGCTGCAGCGGATATTTCGACATCGTCCGGAAGGATTGGGATGACGAACTGCTCGCGGCTGCGGGCATCCCCCGCGACAGACTGCCACCGCTGGCTCCTTCGCAGCACGTGGTTGGAAAGATCGCGCAAGAGACAGCGCGCCTCCTGGGCATTCGGGAGGATGCAGTCATTGTCAACGGCCTGCTGGACCAGTGCGCCAGCGCCCTGGGTGCAGGCAATACTGAGGAAGGGCGCATCTGCGAAACCACTGGCACGGTCCTTGCTGTGGCAGCAACGCTGGACAGCTTCAACCCGGCGCCCGGCATGCAGCCGGTACTGACCTTTTGCCATGCCCTGCCTGAAAAATACCTGGCTTTGCCCAATTGTTCTACTGCGGGCGTGCTGCTGGACTGGTACGCGGATACCTTCCTGTCTCCCGCTGAGCGGGAGGGAAGGAGCTTCGTGATGATCGATGAACAGGTTGCTGAGCGTGTGGGCAAACCCAGCAGCCTTGTCCTCCTTCCCCATTTTGCCGGAAGGCTGAGTCCGGTCAACTGCCCTGAGGCGGTGGGGGTGCTCTATGGACTGAAGCTGGATACCGACCGCTTTGACATTGCCCGTGCCATCATGGAAAGCGTCGCTTTCATGCTGAGAGAGAATCTGGAGCTGCTGCAGGCCTCCGGTATCGATGCCGAGGAAATCATCAGCCTGGGAGGGGCGAGCCGCAGCGGTGTATGGATGCAGATGAAGGCGGACACGCTCAACAAGCCCATGTTCACGATGGAGGACGAGGAATCTACGGCCTTGGGCTGCGCCATGAACGCAGCCATGGCACTGGGTGCGCTGCGTCCGGAAGAAGCTCCCATGAAAACTAAGCGCAAGGCAGCCTTTCAGCCGGACGAGACACGCAAGGCTTTGTACGATGCGCTGTACGGGGAGTATGAGCGACTGAACCGCCTGCTGTTGTTTGAGTAAGCTGCCGTCTGCGCCCCCTGGGAAGAGAGGATTGCGCCCAGGCTTGGAGTGTGTTATTTTATGCACAATCTATTTGCCAGAGCTAAAACCGCTCCAGGTGATCGGGAGAGTACGAGCACAAATTGCGGCAGTGGTCCGGAGGTTCTGACGTGAAAGAGATCCTTTCAACGCGAAATATGAGCAAAAGCTACTCCGGCGTGCGGGTGCTCGACAGCGTCGACTTTAGCCTGCGAGCAGGGGAAGTCCACGCGCTGGTGGGCGAAAATGGCGCGGGAAAAACAACGCTGATCAAGGCGATTGCCGGCGTTATTACCCCAGACGCGGGCAGTGAGATCTATTTCGACGGGGAACGCGTTCCACACATGACCGCGGTCCGTGCCCGCCAGCTTGGCATCTCTGTCATCTACCAGGACATCAGCCTGTTTCCAAACCTGTCTGTCGCTGAAAACATCTTCAGTGGCATTAAGCGCCGTGGCGTTCACAGCCGCCGGCAGGTTGAACGCGTTGCCGGAGAGACCTTGCAGCGTATGGGATTGACGCTAGATCCAAACCGGCGGCTGGAAGATGTGAGCGTCGGGCAGCAGCAGCTGGTCGCCATCGCCCGTGCGATCACTTTTAAGGCTAAGATCATCGTCATGGACGAGCCAACAGCGTCGCTGTCCTCGTCCGAAACGGAGATGCTGTTCACCATCATCCGCGGGCTGAAGGAAAAGGGCGTTTCTATTCTGTATATTTCCCACAAGTTCAACGAGATCTTTGCCATTGCGGACAGGATCTCCGTCCTCCGAGACGGGAAACTGATTGCCTGCAATGACCGCACAGAGTTTGACCAGCACCGGCTCATACGCCTGATGGTCGGCCGTGAGCTGCGCTTCATCCCCTTCCGCAATCGGGACGGTTTTGGTGAAACGTTGTTTGAGCTACAGGGTCTGACCTGTGAACCGCATTTCAGAAACGTCTCCTTTGAGGTCAGACGCGGTGAAATCCTGGGGATGACGGGCCTTGTCGGCGCCGGCCGCTCGGAAGTAGCACACGCGATCTTCGGGCTTCTAAAACCCCAGGCCGGGCAGATCGTGCTGGACGGGCGCGAGGTCCGTGCACGCAGCGCGCGGGACGCCATCGACAAGGGCATTTGCTACCTGCCCGAAAACCGGCGTGAACAAGGCCTGTTTATGCCTCACAGCATGCGGGTGAACACAACGACCGCCGCCATGGACAAGATCCGAAACGGGCTGGGCCTTCTTTCACGGGTAAAGGAGTTGCAGGTCTCCAAAGAGTATATTGAACGGCTGCAGCTCCGCCCGCCCCTGCCGGAGTTGCGTGTCGAGAGCTTTTCGGGCGGAAACCAGCAAAAGGTGCTGGTCGCGCGCTGGCTGAACGCGGATCCGAGGCTGTTGATCGTGGACGAGGTGACAAGCGGCGTGGACATCGGTGTCAAGGCAGAAATCCACAAGCTGTTGCGCGACCTTGCCTCCTCCGGCGTGGCGATCGTGCTGATCTCCTCGGACCTGCCGGAAGTCCTCGCGGTCTCGGACCGCATCGTCATCATGCGCGGGGGTACCGTGGTGGATATCGTTCAGACCGACTCCGCCACACAGGAAACCGTGCTTGAAAAGAGCATACTGGTCGAGGAGGGATGGGCTTGCGCGACCTGAAAGGCGTGTTTCGCTCAAAGAAACGAGAGCTTGTGCTGGCTGCGGTCATCGTGGTGGTGGCCGTCGTGTTTCAGAGCATCAACGGCGCTTTTTTGCGGTTTTCCAACATCGCGAACATTTTTTCCGGCTATGCCGTCTATGGCATCATGGCCATGGGAATGATGCTGGTGATTGGGACGGGCAACATCGATGTGTCGGTCGGGGCTCAGCTTGCCGTTGTATCGATGATCATCGGATCGCTGGTTTCGGAAGGATGGATCATCGGTGTCCCAGAAGCTGTTTTGGCAAGTGTGTTTCTGGGCCTTGCGCTGGGCCTTGTCAACGGGTTGTTCGTAGCCGTTTTGAAGTTGCCGGCGATCATTGTGACGCTCGGGACGCTCAACATCATGCGCGGCATCCTGCTGCTGGTACTGGGTTCAAGCTGGGTTTCCGGGCTTCCTTCCTGGTTTTCAGCCATCGCGCGCACCGCTCCCTTTGGGCTGCGCTTCAAGATGACGGCATACGTATGGCTTGCGGTTTGCTGCGCCACGTATCTGCTGGGTTACCATACCGTCCTGGGAAGAAAGCTGCTCGCGGTGGGCGCGAACCCCGAGGGGGCCGCGCGCATTGGCTTCAGCCCTTCGAGCACCTACATCTTTGCCTTTTCTGCCATGGGTGCGGCAAGCGGGCTGGCTGCGCTGTTTTATACGGCAAACGTGGGAATTGCGCAGCCGGTTGCCGGGATCGGCTATGAGATGACCCTGATTGCCGCAGTCGTGATTGGCGGCACAAGTTTCAGCGGGGGCAGGGTTTCCGTGCTCGGGACCTATCTGGGCATTCTTCTGCTGAGCACCATTGAAAGCGGCATGGTTATTTCCAAGGTCCCGGTCTACTGGCAGGAACTCGTCAAAGGCGCAGTGATCATCATTGCGATCGCTTCCGCGGCGCTGGATAGCCTCTCACAGCGGCGAAGGCTTCATCCTGTTGTGGCAACAAGGGAGGCGCGCGCATGAAAAGCATCTGGAAAAAGCTGAACCTTGGCATGTTTGTGCTGCTTGTCGGCGTGTCGCTGGTGTTTGGCCGGATCAACCCTGCCTTTTTACGACCGGTCAATCTGATGCAGTATATTAACAACGGGGTTGTGCTGGCGTTTTTGACCTTCGGCCTGGCTGCCACCATCATATCCGGCAACTTCGATTACTCTGTGGGCTCCATGACGGGGTTTGGAACCGTCCTCCTGGCGCTGCTGATCCGCAACGGCTTGCCGGTGGCGGTGGCCATGGTGCTGAGCCTCGTGGCACTGCTTTTTTTCGGAGTGATCAACGGACTGCTTGTCGGGTACATGCAGATACCGGGAATGCTCGCCACGCTTGGGACCTCCTCACTGATCTATGGCATCGCTCTGGTTCTGACAAAGGGGCAGGCCATTGGTGCCAACGAACAGGCTTACAAATACTTTGGGAAAAGCGATCTTGGAACGCTTCCCTTTGGGATTGTCCTGCTGGCGGTGACGCTTGTCTTGGTCTCTATCCTGCTGAACCGCACGCGCCTTGGAAGAAACTGGTACCTGATCGGAACCTCCCGGGAGGTTGCGCGTTTTACCGGCATCGACTATCGGCGCGATATCCTGCTGGTGCATGTCTTTTCCGCTGCGATGTGCTTTCTGGGTGCCCTGATCCTGGGCTCTCGCATGGCTTCAGGGCGCGCGGACATCGCGGAAGCCTATGTACTGCAGGCGGTGACAGCGGCAGTGTTTGGCGGTGTCAGCATCAAGGGCGGTTCGGGCAGCATTGGCAGCGTTTTGCTTGGCGTCATGATCTTCACGTTGATGACCTCTGGGTTCACGATGATCAATCTGTCCCAGTACTACAAGCAGGTTGCAACCGGCGTGCTTCTGATTGTGATCCTGATACTTCGCAATTTCAGGATGATCCTCCCGTGGATTCCCGGATTAAAAGCGGCAAGCAGGAAGGCTGGATGAGGCCTTTTCTGCTTGAGCGCCGTGTAGCTTTGATGACAGGGGGTGTTTGAAGGCATGACACGTCGCGCATGGGGGACCAGCCGACCCGTTTCCCGTGTGCGTGCGCAGATCCGGGTCGGAAAACCCAATATAGAAGGAGGAAGACCATGAAGAAACTACTCTCGTTGGTTCTTATGGCCGCCCTGCTGCTTTCAATCAGTGCAGGCGCGCTTGCAGAGGACATTCAGACTGAAGTGGACGCGTCCGTCGATGTTGCGTTTGTTACCTTCATGACAGGGATCCCCTATTTTGATGACGCCTGGAGCGGCGCGAAGGCTGCCGCGGACGCGATTGGCATGTCCATCGGATACTATGGGCCTGCTTCCAACGATACGCCCGGTCAGATCTCCATCATCGACGATCTGATCACCAAGGGCATCAAGGCCCTGATCGTCACCTGCATGGACTCGCACGCTGTTGTTCCCACGCTGGAAAAGGCACGCGCAGCCGGCATCGTTGTAATCACGTGGGACCTGGACGTCGCTGACCCCGCAGGGCGTGACTACTTTGCCAACCTGTGCAGCAATGAAGAAATGGGTGCCTTCATGGTGGAGTGTATGTATCATGCCCACCTGGAGACGCTGGGCGACAGCTATGAGTGGGCGATGATCACCTCGTCGCTGACCTCCGAACTGATGGTTGCGCGGGCCAACTATATGGTGGAATACGCCAACGAGAAGTATCCGGGCCTTCAGTTCATGGGCCTTGAGTCGGGGGAATCGGACGCGCTGAAGAACTACAACGCTGCCGCATCCCTCATGCAGGCAAACCCGGACTTGAAGGTGATCATGTCTAACGCCTCCGACGCGCTGGCGCCTATTGCCGAGGCAATCGCTGCTGAAGGACGCATCGGCGAAGTATATGGAACCGGGATGACCACGCCGAACCTCGCCAAGCCCGGCTTTGAAAACGGGTCGATCATCGGAGGCGCGATGCTGTGGTCCCCAGCGAAATGGGGCCGTTTTGCAGTAACGCTGGCGAACGAAGTGCTGAATGGAAAGACCTTCCCCTTTGGAGAACCCTTTGAGATCCCCGGGTTCCCGGACGCGATACAGTTCTCCGCGGACGAGTTCCGTTACAATGAGCTGCAGGAGTACACGAAGGAAAACATCAACGACTTCAACTTCTGATAAGCCGTCGGCGCTGATTTGTGGACCGGGACCATCATGACCGGCACGAATGGATGGAGGGGGTGGTTCATAGCCACCCCCTTGTATGAAAGGCGGGAGCGTATGAAGCTCGTTGACTTAACCGGGCCCCTGTCAAACGATATGTGGCAGTTTGGAGATCCTTTCCCGGTCCTGAACATCGAGGCACGGACTGGATACAAGGAGGGCTTTGGAGACTTTTCCTATACCGCCGTCGAAGGCCTGCATGCACTGACAGGCACCTATGTGGAGACTCCCGCGCACTTTTTGGGCTATGAAAACAGCTATCTCATCGGGGATGTTCCTCTGGAAAGGCTTGTGGGCCTCGACTGCGTCGTACTGAATATCGAAACCGCAAAAGAGGATGAGAACGGACGCCTGCGCGTGACCCTGGAGGACCTTCAGGCCTGCCCGAACAGCGGGCTGATCCGGGAGGGAGACGCCATTTTGGTCGGGGTCGGCTGGGGAGATGCGATGTGGTTTTCACAGGATCACTTTCCGAAGTCCCCGTACTTCAACTATCAGGCATTCATGTGGCTGCTGGAAAAACGCCCCTGTGTCATCGGGACGGACACCTCTTCCTGGGAAGACCTCACACACCCCTCCGGATTTTTTCCGAAGTTCTACGAGCAGGACATTCTCATGCTTGCGGGATTGATGAACCTGAAATCCGTGAGCCCTGCCCGGGTCAAGCTGAGCATCCTTCCGCTGAGGCTGGAAAACTCCTGCGCATCGCCCTGCCGTGCCTTTATCCAGGAGGGATCATGACGCGCCCATGCGCCTTTTTGCATGAGCTCGCATGAAAAAATCGGGCGATGATGCGCGGTGTTTTCCTGTCGTTTCAGGGTTAGCCCTCGCGCCGGCGGGTACGGCGAGGGACGCGGGCCTTGCCTCTTCGGCCGACGGCTTCGTTGAGCATGGCGAATAGCAGCATGGTCGCGCCTCCCAGCAACTGCCAGGAACCAATCCGTTCCCCCAGAAGGAGCACGCTGAGCAGCACGGCTACCAGCGGATCCAGATAGCTGAGGATGGCGACCTGCTGTCCCTTCAGCCGGGTCAGTGAGACGAAATACAGACAGTAGCAAAGGCCTGTATGCACTGCGCCGAGGATCAACAAAGAGGACCAGGCGCTTCCATCGAGGGCTGACAGATGAAAGCCTTCACCGAAGGCAATCAGGGGGACGAGCACCGTGATGGCTCCTGCGAATTGCACAAACGTGCGCGCGATGCCGTCGCAGTCTCCCGAGACCTTGTTGATCATGACGACGCCCGCATAGAGAACAGCCGAGCACCCCCCCAGCAACACGCCTGTCAGGTCGCTGCGATTGCCGCCACTGACTCCCATCATAAGCACGAGGCCCAGCGTGCTGAGCGCGAAGAAGAGAAGCTGCCGCAACGACAGCTTTTCTTTCAGCAAAAACACGCTCGCGATGACCACCAGGGAGGGGGCTGCGTAATAGCTCAGGGTTGCAAGGGCGATGCTGGTATGTGCGTAAGCCTCAAACAGAAGGATCCAGTTGCCAGCCATTACCGCACCGGACAGGGCGTACTTCCACAGCCCGGGCCCCATAGCACGCAGCACCCGGAAGCGCCCTGAGATGGACAGGATAAGGCTGAGGGTTCCCATGGCGATCACCGCCCTGTACAGGGCGATCTCCGCAGAGGGGAGCGGGATGCGTCGCACGAAGAGACCGACCGTTCCAAAGGCCATCATGGCGATGACGAACAGGATGCGGTTGCGCCCGGGAAAGGCAGGGTGGCCGTGTTCGGAACGTTCCATTCGCACTCCTCCGACAGAACACTGACAGCCATGCTAACGGGCATGGCTGCCTGGGTCAAGCGGACTTACGGTGTCGGGGTTGTGGGGCTGCCGGGCTGTTGACGGATGGAGGGGCCGGGCCTATACTCTCCACAAGGAATATCCTTCCAGGGCGCTGCTTGCCCTTTCAGCTGTAGTCTCAGCTTCCAGATGTACACATGACATGCCGGAGGTATCATCTCATGAAAAGAAAGCCTGTGCGGACTGCTGTTTTTCTCGTGGCTGCGCTTGTATTTTCGATGTATCTGTCTGTGCCAGCAGCCGCAAGTGGTTTTGAGGGTGAATGGGTCTGCGTCGCCATCGATCTGGGGGACGGGATCTGGCTTCATGAATATGAGGGCGTGAAGGCGGAAGACGTGATGACGCTGCTTCTTGGCCCGGGCGGAAGCCTGCAGGTCACCTCCTTTGGGGAATCCATCAATGGAACCTGGGAGGAGGAGACCGACGGCGTGCTGGCAATGGTTGACGGGGAAGCTGTGGCGCTGGAACTGCGGGAAGGCCGGCTTGTGAACGAGGCGGAAGGTGTACGGTTCTACCTGGAAAAAAAGACAGGGGAGACGGAGGCAAAAGCTTCTTCGGGTGGCCTGCTCTCGCTGATCAAGAGCAGCAGATATGCCGGAAAATGGCTGGCCTCCGGGTTCGATGAAGGTGACGGGAACCTGAAAACTGAGATCGATGGCATCCCCGCCGCTGAGCTGATGTCTTTTAACATCCACAGGGACGGTACGCTGTCCATGATCTCCATGGGGATTGAGACCCCCGGGACCTGGTACGAGATCACGGGGGGGATCCATGTGACGCTGGACGGGGTTTCCACAGAGATGTTCCTTAGGGATGAACAGCTGGTCGCCCTGTCCGAGGGCGTGACCATCCCATTCATCCGTGTGGGTCAGGACCAAGCCGCGGTGCCGACTCCAATACCTCCTTCAGTATTCGAAGGCACGTGGCGGGCGGTCAGCTACCAGGCCGCCGGCATGAACTTTGATGCAGCCACCCTGTTTCAGGATGGCTGCACATTGACGCTGCGTGGGGATGGAACGGGAACGGTTTTCCTCACCAAAGACTACAGCGAGCAGATTACCTGGGCAGAAAAGGACGGAGAACTCACGCTGGTAGGGACGTATGTCTTCTCATCGCCGCAGTGGGATGCTGCCCGGGAAGAGCTGAGCATTGGCTACGCGATGGGCACAGTCCCGGTCATCTTCAAGAAAGACGTGGAGCCCACCGCGGCACCAACGCAAGAGCCGCTGGCTGAAATCACCGCAGTGCCGACGCCGCAGCCGCTGGCTGAAATCACCGCAGTGCCGACGCCGCAGCCGCTGGCAGAACTCACCGCGGCGCCGACGCCACAGCCGCTCGTGGAGCCCACGGACAAGCCGGACGTGCCGGCTTTCGGAGAGGGGGAAGAGCTGATTGAAACGAAGCTATTCTCCGTCCGTTTTCCCGAAGGCTGGACCCTTGCGGAAGGCACGCTGTACGATCGTGATGACTACTGTGCCGTGCAATGCGTGCTGCCGGACCAAAGCGGGTGGCATCACGCATCAGCACAGCTGAATGCCGCTGTGGGAGCAGTCAAAGGCTACCGTGAGAAAATCCGCCAGCTTACCGAGCGCGCGGAAAAAGGCGGGAAGGGCGCGCTCGAAACGCTTGTGATGGGCGGTATCGTTTTTGAGGGGACGGAGTACGAGAACTGGGGGGCAAAAAACGCCGAGTATGTCGCCCGTGTGCCTGAGTCGCGGGTCACTCTCACGCTGGTGCTGGAGCATCCCGAAAATATAGAAGACCTTCAGCGGATGCTGGATTCGGTCGTCTTCACCTTGCCATCTCTGGATCCTCCCAATGTGGATCCCCCGCTGCCGGAAGACGGGATCCCCTACAAACCTCAGGTTTCCGCTGTGACGACGGACGTCGCACAGCTTGTGCCACGCTGGCTGGAGCCGGACGAATCCATTGTTCTTGACAGCATCTTTGACAACCATCTGGCACTTCTGGATGGAAAACTATACACGCTGACCGGCAAAACCCTCCGCGC
This sequence comes from uncultured Oscillospiraceae bacterium, assembly GCA_964586835.1. Lineage (GTDB taxonomy): Bacteria > Bacillota > Clostridia > Christensenellales > Aristaeellaceae > CAZLYF01. The sequence continues at coordinate 19,019 of CAZPIC010000012.1, read as the reverse complement.
CTTTACTGTGGAAGACGGCAGACTGGTTCCCAGCCCCGCACTTCCGGAAGGCGGCATGAGGCTGGAGGACAAGTACGAGTATCTGAGTGCTGCCAAAGACGGATTCCTGTATCTGTCCCAGGGCATCTTCCATGTGTTGGCCCTCGGGGACGACGCCACGATGAAGAACAGCCTGTCCGGGAAACTGGCCATGCATCCGTCGGGCAAGTGGGGCATCACGTTCTGGGCAAACAGCGACCCCATGAAGATCAGCGCCTTGGCAGGAAGTCTTGAAAAGGCACCCTGGGTGCTCTCCAGCCTGTCTGATGCCGACAAGCGGCAAGGCCGTTTTGGCTCCATCACCTGTGTATCCATCTCTGAAGACCGCATTTATGTTGCCGGCACCGACGCGCTGCAGGGAGGGACCAACAGGGTCGCGATCTTCGACCTCGACGGCAGCGAGCTTGCAAGCTTTGGCTCCGACGACTGGAGCGCCGGAGACGCCTTTGGCTCGGTCACCGGCATCGTTGAAACCGCGGGTGGGCTGCTGGTGCTCGACGGCAATTTCCGGGAACTCAAGCTGTTCACCCGGGAGGGAGGCTTTCTTGCGAGCGTCCGATGTGACGAGCTGCTGGGAACGGACTATCCCTGGCCTTCCTCCATGATCCCTTACCAGGAGGGCGTACTGATCGCTGCAGCCCAGAAACGCGCGGACGAATCCTGCGAGGAGCTGCTGGTATTCGAAGTCACCGGCTTTTGATCGGAACCTCGCGCGCGACGGAGCGATGACGGCATCCTGAAAATGCAGGTCATGTGAGAGGGGGAGCCGCCAAGTTCTGGGCGTGCCACAGATACGGGACGGCGTTTGACGAACAGGGCGTGCCCGAACCTCTGGCTTTGGGTGTTATCCTCCAGAAAGGGGTGTCGTGCGGAGGCTTGGGTGAGAACTTTCAGAGCCCATGCGAAAACAACGGACATGCACCCCGCGATCAGGGAGATGCAAACGGGAGTTCCAGATAGAGGGACTGGTGTTGATCCACAGGGCTCCATGATCAGGGCTGAACTCGCTGTCATCGGCGGGTGGCTGAGCAAGCTTCTAAGCCCTTCTCCAAACCCTGGATAACATGGCTTATGGGCCTGTCATGTGCCTTCTGTGAGAAACTGCACAGCTTCGCCCTGTCCGAAAGGACTGGCGCGCGGGATAGGAGTGCCGGCAGGAGACACGCAAGCGCCGTGCTGCTTCAGCAGGCAGCCTGATGGCATACGTGTGAGGGTCGCCAGCGCGCCCTGACCCATCGCAGGGTTCAAGCCTTCGATGGACAGCGGGTCCGGTTCGGACTGGGGACGTCTGCCAGATCCAGAGACAGACAGCCAGGGGCCGTGCGGTTGTGCTCCATTGCGGCGCGTTTCTCCAGTCCTTCCCTGTGAAGGATATGAATGGTTGGGGCCTGGACCGTGGTCTGGGCTACGACAGCTATGGAGGATCCGGCAGATTCCAGTACTTTCAGCACGAGGACAAGCGCTGTCGTCGACCGCCTGGCTGGATCAGCCATGCCGGCGTTGACAGCGTGCGGCACGAATGCCTGGACCACAGGCGACTGGTTTGTTGCAGCTGCTGTGTGCAGACCGTGGGTAAAAAGGATCCCCTGGCCCCAGGCTGCGTGTGGGCTATGAAGGATCCGGCGTTTGATTTTTAAAGGGGTGCCCAGGCCAGGGAGGGACACGAACCGTGACGCATGGCGGGAAAGACGTGCAGCTGCGGGCGTGGCCTCCTCCTTCATGGCAGAGGACACAGGGCTGCATGAGGAGACCAGGCCTTTTGCGAAGAAAGCGGCTCGGGGAACCCCTGCCAGACGGAGACAGATAGCCTTTTGGTTGGCCTCGAATACGGGCTCTCACAGCTGGACAGGCGTAATGATGCCTGGCAGGCTGTGTGCCGGAGAACGTCGTAGATACCCAAGGGGGCCAAGCTCCCGGAACATAGAAACCGGGGCTGGATGGGCGGGGGAAAAAGTCCGCAGTGTTGTTGAGCTTTCTGTCCGCTGGGCGGATGCAGCGGACGACAGATATAGCTGGACCAGGTGAAAGGAGGTGAAGAAATCCCCCGGTTGGTACAGCGTTTGCAGCAGAGAAACACAGGAGGTAAAACGATGATCAAGTCAAAGGTTGGGTTTGTCGTATACGGCGTACACAAGGACGGGCTGAAGGATCCTTCAGGCAGTCCGTTTATTGATGAGGACCTCATCAGCCGCTCCAGGCAGGCGTTGAAGGACAGCGGATTGGAGCTGGTGGAGAGCGAGCTGATTGTCGCGACCAGGGATGAGGCGAAGGAAGTCATTTTGCCGATGGCCAAGGATGACAGCGTGGACTGCCTCATTCTGTTCTCGGGCACCTGGGTATGGGCAGCCCACATGATAGGCGTTCTGCGCGAGTATGCCAAAACGGGCAAGGGCATCGTGATCTGGACCTATCCCGGCTCTCAGGGCTGGCGACCGGTCGGGGGCTTGGTGCTGAAAGCGGCCTTAAAAGAGATTGGCATTCCCCATCGTTTTGTATACGGTGCGGCGGAGGACCCGGCAGAGCTTGAAAGGATCGTCAGCTACTGCCAGGCTTCTGCGCTCAAAAACCGTCTGCAGATGACGACTCTGGGCGCCTTTGGGGGACGCGGCATGGGGCAGACCTGTGGTGTGGCGGACCCCTCTCAGTGGATGAAGACCTTTGGGATTGACATCGATTCCCGCGATACTACCGAGCTGGTTGACACGGCCAAGGCGGTCACAACGAAAGAGCTGGATGATGCGTTTGCGCTGATCGCCAGGAAGTTTGTGGAACAACCTGAGCGCAGCGCCATGACGGAGCGCTCTGTTCGGCTGTACCTCGCGCTTAAGAAGCTAATCCAAAAATACAATTACAGCTACTATACCATCCAGTCTTTTCCTGGGCTGGCGGACAACTATACAGCCACCTGCTTTGCGCAGAGCATGATGCTTGACGAGGGCGTGCCCACCTCCACGCTGTCCGATTTTAACACCGCGCTGACCAGCATCATGATCACAAAGCTCAGCAGTGAGCCTACCTATTACGGCGATCTGCAGTGCCTGGACAAACAGACCCGGGAGATCAAAATCATCGGCGACGGAGCGGTGCCACCTTCGCTGGCCAACAGGCATGGCGCCCGGTTCGCGCAACACGGGATCGCAACGGAAGGTTCGGCGGGCGGGCTGTCCGTAAGCCTTGTCTGCAAGGCAGGCGAGGGGATCTTGGGCAGGGTGTGCCGGGTGGATGGGAAATTCCGCCTGGTCATTGCCCGCTGCGTGGTGGTCGAGCCCGACGATGAGCAGATAGAGGCCCGTCGCCAGGAATGCGGCATCCCCTTCTGGCCACACGCCTTCCTGAAGATGGACTGTGACGTGGACCAGCTGATGGAACATTGGGACAATGAATACGGATGCCTTGGCTACGGCAGACAGTTGTATCAACAGATGATTGATTTTGCTGAAATGGTCGGCATGGAGGTCATGGCGCTGTAGGTCTTTGGCAATTTTTAGCCATGCTGCGGACAGGCGCAGACGAAGCAGCGACCATGTCAGAGATCATCCGATAAGGCAGAGAGCAGGCGCTTGCCGGAGGCCTGAGCGCGAAAAGAGCTTGACGGTATAGTTTTCATCCATCGAAGGAGGATCAGAGCAGATGCATCGAATCATCCTGATAGGGGCTGGCCTGCGCGGCATGATGTATTCACGGACAGCTCTGGAGGCTGGGCGCGCACAGATCGTCGCTGTGGCCGAACCCCATGCCGGCCGGCGAAAGGCAGCCCAGGAGGCCTTTGGCGTTCCAGACCACCTGGCGTTTGAACGGGCAGAGGACTTGTTTGAAAGGGGTAGTCCGGGCGAGGCTGCCATCATTGCCAGCCAGGACCGCGACCACTATGCGCAGGTGATGATGGCCCTGGATGCGGGCTGTGATCTTCTGCTTGAAAAACCCATCTCCCCTTTTCCGTGGGAGTGCATGCGTATCCTTAGAAAAGCGACGGATACAGGGCGACGGGTGCTGGTCTGCCATGTGCTGCGCTATTCGCCCTTTTTCAGAGAGGTACACAGGCTTGTGTCATCCGGTACGTATGGCCAGCCTGTGGACATCCAGCACAACGAGAACATCGGCAACTTTCACATGGCGCATTCCTTTGTCCGGGGGAACTGGAGCAACAGCGAGCGCTCCAGCCCGATCATCATCCAGAAATCCTGCCACGATATGGACCTGTTGGCCTGGTACGCGGGCAGCCGTGCCAGGAGGCTTGCCTCCTTTGGAGGGCTCAGTTTTTTTCGGGAGGAGAACGCGCCTGCGGGGAGTGCCGCACGCTGCCTGGATTGTGGGGTTGCCGCCGGGTGCCGCTATGACGTGCGCAAGGTGTACCTGCCTGCCATGGGGGAGTGGCCCGCCACTGCGCTCACCATGGATCAGACCGAGGAAGGTTTGATGGAGGCCTTTCGCACCGGACCCTACGGACGCTGTGTCTACCGCTGCGACAATGATGTCTGCGACCACCAGGTGGCCTCGATCGAATTTGAAAACGGCGCAACCGCTTCCTTCAACCTGAGCGCCTTTACAAGCCGCATCTCCCGTACCATGAAGATCATGTGCGAGCATGCCGAAATCAACGCGAGCGAATTCGACAATGTCATCAGCGTGGCGCCCTTTCCCTCCACCCAAAGCGGAAAGCAGCTCAGGGAAGTCATCCACCCCAGGGTATCCGCCGGCGAGCATTCGGGGGGCGACCTGGGGCTGGTCCAAGCGTTTTTAGACATGCTCGACTCGGACAGCTATGAGCCTCCCACCTCCATCGCCCTGTCGGTGGAAAGCCATTTCATGGCAGGCGCGGCAGAGCTGTCCAGGACGGAGTCACGCGTGGTGGAGATGAACGCCTACAGAAACTCCTTGATGGCGGACGCAGGCATATAAGCCGAACTGCTCTGGGTGCTGTACGGGAAGTCCGTGCGATAGGTTCTGGAGGAACGAAGGCTGGGGGCACAGAAGCTGCCACAGCGTTTGCACCGGCTGTAAGCCTTTTGGTATCAGAAGGGGTTTCATATGCGTGGGGCTGAAGACAGGGGCATAGGAAGACAGATCGCTGTAAGAGCCCTTGAAGATCGCCCATGGCGGGGTGTGGACCGTCATGGTACACTGGATGTCAGAAGAGGAATCGTACGCACAGCCAGGCCTGTATAGACCGGGTTTGGCTGTCAGTTGGCATGCAGCGCCAGGATAGGCGCCGGACGCCTGTCTAGCAGAGAGAGGACCGCAGGATGAGCACGCAGATCCCAGTGGGCAAAAAAGGGATCCATGCCCCGTGGATTTTTATGATGGTGGTCCTGGCAGGGATGCTAAACGCCGGCGGTTTGCTGCGCTACGGACAGACGTTGTCGCACTTTACTGGAAATCTAACCCAGATGGGCATGGCGATCTTTGAGGGGGAACTGAAAACCCTGCTGTTTTTAATGGGGGTGCTCTGCTGCTTTTTTGTGGGGGCGACGCTATCAGGGCTGGCTTTTCCAAAGCATACAGCCTGCCAGTGGAAGCGCTGTGGCAGGGTGTTGCTGGGCTGTGGCGGGTTGCTGTTGCTGGCGGAGGTCCTGCAGCTTCCGCGGTTTGTGCAGGCTGCCTCGCTGGCTTTCGTCCTGGGCGCCCATAATGGCCTGGCGATCCGTTACCGTGGTGTGCTGACCCGCACCACCCATATGACCGGACACCTGACGGACTGTGGTGCGGCGTTTGGCCGGATGCTGCTCGGGGGGACGGAGAAGAGCCATGACCGTCATCTTTTTCTGTTTCACCTGGCCTGCATGCTGGGGTTTCTATTCGGGGTGGTGGTGGCTCTGCTGGTCAATGCGTGGTTGCCAACGATTCACGGATTCAGTGTCATCAGCGCCACCGCGCTTCTCTATGTCCTGATGGGCGCCGGCACCTGGGCGGCGGGAGAGAGGGGTGTCCGCTGCGCGTGATCCCCTGGAAGGCGTCTTTCCTCTTGCCATGGCATCAGCGCCTGACACTGAGCGAGATCAAGGGTGGATGAGGTCAGGGACAGGCTGCCGGTGGATCCGACGATCCATGAGGAACAGACCGGCATCGACAACGGGCATGGCGGCCCTCCCAGCCTGATGAACATGCGCGGCAGCAAAGGGACCGGACGCGGACGCAGCCATGCCATCAGCGACCAGGTCGCTACCAGCCATGGCGCAAGAGGAAGGATCCGCAAGGCCTGCCAGAATGGGGGCAGTGTTTAACCCTCAGGTGAGGGCAGTTGCACGGTCCCGAAGGTCCTGTCCCCTCTGCCCGGCGCGGTGCTGAAGGCCTGCGTCCGAAAGGTCTTCCGCGGCAGTGATCAGGGTGATGCGGAGTCCAGCGGGTTTCGGGACCGGGTATTCCTCGGAACCCTGGACCGCAGGTCTCACTGGCTGAGCGAAACGCAGCGGAAGGAAAGCCTCGCTCTGTGTGAGCGCTGCCTGCCCCTTCCGGACAGGCATTCCCACGGAGGAGGACTTTCTGCTGAAGCCTTGCTGTGCAGATCCCTGCCGGTCTTTCCGGCGCTTGAGCTCCTTGCTAAATGGCCAGGCGATGCCTCTGTTTGCGGCTATCCGGCCGATGAAGAGAAGGGGTGGGAAGGAGAGGCGCCTGATGGAGATATGTCCGTTTGACGAGGGGCACCTGCCTGATATCCTGCGCCTGTGGAACGACTCTGTCGCAAGCGGGGAGATGCTCCAGCGCAGGCTGACGAAGGGGTATTTCTGTGACAAATTTCTCAGCAGTCCACACAGCGAAAAGGCCTTGCTGTTCGTCGCGCAGGAGGAGGGCCGGACAATCGGGTTCATTGCGGGGTGTCGCCCGCAGGCTTTCCTGCCAGGCCAGACAGAGGAGAACACGCCCGGGTACCTCACGATGCTGCTGGTAGACAGGGAAGCCCGCCGCCGCGGCGTCGGAAGCGCGCTGCTGGCGGGGCTGGAGGCGGCCTTCCGTTCCCTGGGCAAGCGGACGCTGGCCGTGTCCAGCCTCAACCCCATCAACCTGGACTGGACCATCCCCGGCACGCCGGGGCATGAACACAACAACGCGCCGGGTGTTGATGAGAAAGGCCTGGCGTATCTCTTCCTGCTGCAGCGCGGCTTTATCCCAAGGGGGCGTGTGGTGGCCATGTACCTGAACCTGAGGGATTTTTGTAAATCACCGGATACTGAAAGGAAACGCAGGGAACTTAGCAGACAAGGCATCACAGCCGGGGTCTATGACCCTGCGCTGCGATACGAGTATGACGGCATGTGCGACCGCGTGGGCAGTGAGTACTGGCGCAGGGTGCTTGGCGACGAGCTTGGTTCGCCCCGACCGCGGGCCATCCTGGCTGCCACCGTGCCCGGGCATATCGTCGCCTTTGCCGGCCCGGTGGACAGGCATGAAAATGGCAGGGGCTGGTTTAGCGGCATCTGTACGGATCCCCTGTACGAAAGGCGGGGCATCGCTTCGGTGCTGTTCAGCGACCTGATGGAACAGTTCCTCCGCGTAGGCGCCCTGTATTCCACCCTGTTCACCGGTGCGGAAGGCCACGCTCAGCGGCTGTATCTTCGGACAGGATTTAGGGTCGTGCGGCAGTTTTCCATCATGGACAAGCCGCTGGAGAAAGAACCATGAACACAGACAAACGCACCGTTATGGCTGTGGGCGCGCACACGGGTGACGCGCAGCTGACCTGCGGCTTGCTTCTGGCCCGCTGCGCCCTTCAGGGTGACCACATCGTGACGCTGGATTTGACGGCAGGCGAACGCGGCGCTCCAAAGGGGATGAGCAGTGAGGATTTCAGACGCCAGAACATCGACGCAGCGGGTCAGTTCGCACAGATGCTGGGTGGGGAAAGCCTGGTGTTGGACATCCCCGATGGGGAACTTGAACACGGGCAGGCGCTGGCCATCAGGATTTCGGACGTCATGCGAAAGGTCCGGGCTTCTCTCGTGCTGTGCCACTGGAAACACTCCATGCACAAGGACCACGTCGCTGCGAGCCGCCTGGCTACGGAGGCCGTCTTCTTCGCGTCCCTGTCCTCGTTTGAACGCCCACTGCCGCCCGCGCCGATTCGCCGCTGCCTGTACGCAGAAAACTGGGAGGACAGCGAGGGCTTTGAACCCTATGCGTACTTTGACGTGACGGAAGCCTTTCCGCTGTGGAAAGACGCCGTCCGCAGGCTGTACCTGACTGAGGGCTCCAAGGATTTTCGGTATCTGCAGTACTATGAGGGGCTTGCCCGCATGCGAGGGGCTCTGATCAAAACAGACTATGCAACCGCGTTTGGGATGGACGAGCACGCAAGGCGTGTGGTGGACATGGTATAGGGAGACAGCGATGAGGAAGGGTACGCTGGTCGGCATTGACAACCTGGACGCGGTGGATCACCTGCTGCGCGGGAAGAGGCTGGGTCTGATGAGCAACCAGACCGGTGTGGACGCGCGCCTGCGGCCTACAGTGGACATCCTCCATCACAGGTACAGGGTCTCCGCCCTGTTTGCCTGTGAGCACGGCCTGCGCGGCAGTGTCCAGGCCGGACAGGCAGTGCCCTCCAGCCTCGATCCTGAAACAGGGGTCAGGGTCTACAGCTGTTATGGCGCATCGCATCACTTGCCTGCCGAATCGCTGCCCGAGTTTGATGTGTTTGTATTTGACATGCAGGATGTGGGGGCGCGCTTCTACACCTATCTATACTCGCTGTCCCTTGCCATGGAGGATTGCGCCAGGGCCCACAAGGCGGTGGTGGTGCTCGACAGACCCAACCCTCTGGGAGGGGAGCTGGTGCAGGGTTCTTTGCTGGACGAGCGCGTGCGTTCCTTCGTGGGCGAGTTCGCGATGCCTACGCGCTACGCCCTGACCATCGGTGAATACGCGCTATGGATCCGGGAGTACCTGAAACTGGATCTGGACCTCAGGGTTGTGCCGCTGCTGGGATGGCGCAGGCATATGCTGTATGATGAGACGGGTCTTGTCCTGGTGCCGCCTTCACCCAACTGCGCGACGCTCCATGCCATACGGGTCTATACCGGGACCTGCGTCTTTGAAGGAACCAATCTGTCTGAAGGCCGCGGCACCGCCCTGCCTTTTGAGATGATGGGCGCACCCTTCATCGATGCGGCCAGGCTTGAAAAACGCATGAACGCCCTGGATCTTCCGGGTTTTGTCTTTCGTCGTGCCTTTTTCACACCGGGTTCCGATAAGCACGCAGGCCGCCAGTGTGCGGGCGTGCAGGTACACCTGACGAATCCCTATTTGGCCAGTCCATTCGCAGCAGGCTTGTACCTGCTGGACGCCGTGCGGGAGGCGCATCCGGACGAGTTAAGCTTCACCGGCGGGGAGGACGCAGGGTTTAAGACCATCGACAGGCTGCTTGGGACGGACGATTACCGCCTGGGCCGCCTGGATGCGGAAGGCCTGGTCAGACAGCACGCCCCGCAGGTTGCCACGTGGCGGGAAGAAACCCGAAAGCACTGGCTGTATCAATAGCGTTCCTCTGTTGGGTCCGAGTCCACCTGCAGCCGACGCAGCGTTTCCACGACATAGCTCTCACGGTACTCCTGGTCCTTGGGACGGCCGAGAAAGCTTTTAAAAAACTCCTCGCAGGCCTGCTCGTAGGGAATGTGGGCCAGCTCCGCGATGATGCGGGTGGAGCGGTCGATGAGTTTCTTGTTGGTGGGCAGCACCTGGATCATCCAGTTGCTCCATACGCGACCCATCTTTGCCATCGTCGCGGTGGACAGAAGATTGAATGCCAGCTTGACCATCAGGTGTGGCAGCAGATCCATCAGGGTATGCGGAAGTTGTACGGGGACGCGCAGCTCGTCTTCGTCAATGCGCTTGTCCGGTATGTCGCCCAGGCGCAGAACCAGGCCCCCGTCAAACTTGGGGCGTTGCTCCCTATACCACGCCACACTGCCGTCACGGGCGCTGCGCCCGTCCACATCCACGAGCACCAGCTGTGAAGGGGATCGGCAATAGCGTGAAGGATCGTCACTGTTGCCCAGGTCATAGAAGAGAAGCTGGTCGGACCCCACTGCAGGCGGGTTGTCAACGATGCTCTGTGCGGCGTTCATCCGGACATAATCTTCACGCGTCCAGTCCAGCCCCTTCAGTGGCCGCCTGATGATATGCTGCCAGGCGACGGAGGCCGGATACAGCGGATCTTTGGCATAAGCCCAGGAGACCGGGCCCATAGGCTCGTCCGTGCGCCGAAACGGTGGCAGGGTGAAGGTGGGCTGCCGCTCGGTGGTATCGGTCAGGATGTCCTGCAGGTAGTCGTGGGTGAGGTAGGTGACAAGCCCGCTATGGGTGTAGGTTTCGGCCTCAAAATCCACGGCTCTGGCAAGGCCGGCCAGCGCCTCTCCGCTAGCCAGCTGTGTCAGCAGATCCTGAAACCCCCGGGCATACTCCCCGGGCTCCAGCACCCCTGCGCCCACAGCGCTCAGTTCCTCCGGGCTGAGGTGATCCTCCAGCCACGACCAGGCTGCCAGCTCCAGCGCCGCACCGGCAACAAGGAGTTCCACCGTGGTCACCTGCATACGCGTGGAACCTGCCACGGCCATACTGCCGACGAACAGGGGGATGAAGACGATCTGTTCCCGGGAAAACACCCTGCGCGCGCGCTCCAGATGCTGGCAGAGCAGTTCCTTTGGGTTGCAGTAGAGATAATAGGTGGAGATGCCCATCTCGTCGCCTTGGAGGGCGGACCCGATGGTGCTGGAAGACAGGCCGCACTCTGCCAACACGATGAGCACATCACCCCGGGAGATACCCGCGTCCACCGTCTGGCGGGCGCCGAAGGACAGGTAATCCTCGAAGTTTTCCACCGAGCGCACACAGGCCCGGTCTCCTCCGGTCATAAAGCTGTCCGAACACCCGGCGATATCAACGAACTCCCGTGCGCGATGCGGAAGCTTAGTGATCAGCTCCTGCCAGAACCTGCGCCAGGTAGAGTCAAGCTGCAGCGCCATCCGACCGGATGCCCCCACGGAGGAAAACACAAACCGGCGCCGTTCCTCCACGCAGCGACGGATGTCCGCTGTCAGCCGCCTGAAGACGTCGCTTTCAAAGCAGCGAGCCGAGGTTTCCGGGATGGATCTGTCCGCCGATAGGATGGTTTTGATCCCCTCTGCCGTATCGCGCAGGATAATGGAGGACAGCCCCCGTGTAAGGGGGTTGGACTGCTCGGTGGGGATCGCGCCCAGATGGAACTCCTTTTCGTTTTCGATGAAGTCCCTGGCGGCCTGTCGGTAGTCGCGCATGTGATGCACCTTCTTTCGGAGGTCCGTCTTTATTTACTGAGGTCATTCTATGAGATCGCGCTCGCACACGCAAGCCCGTGGCCAAAGCAGGCTTTCCATAACGGCCTGCAACAGGCCACCTTCCATGGTAAAATGAGGCGAAACGGCAGAACGTAAACAGCTGCCAAACGCCTGGTGGATGCCCGGACTATCGTTGATAGGGGAGGTTGCCGATGGACCTGCCGGATCGATTGGAAGGACTGCTTCGCCAGGGCCTGGCAGCGGGTTGCTACCCGGGCGCAGCGGCGGCTTGCGGGGACGCTTCGGGCCTGCTTTCGGTGGGCGTTATCGGGCGGACCGGGCAGGGCAGCCGGGATGTGACGCCTGAAACGCGCTATGACATGGGATCTGTCACCAAGGTCTTGGCCACTGCCATGCTGGCGCTGCTGGCGATAGAGGGGGGCAGGCTGACGCTGGACGATGCGCTTGAGCAGTTTCTCCCGAATGCGCCGGATGACAAGCGCAACATCAGCATTCGGCAGCTGCTGACGCATACGGCAGGCTTTGTGCCCTCCTTCCGGCTGGACCATGTCGTGGACGCCCCGGAGAAGGCGGTGGACGCCATCCTGTCGCATCCTCTTGTCGCCGGGCCTGGAAAGACTGTGCTGTACAGCTGCATGGGCTTTATTCTCCTTGGAAAAGTGATAGAGGGCTTGTATGGAGAGCGCCTCGACCTGCAAGCGCGGACAAAGGTCTTCCAAGCGCTGGGGATGGTCCACACCGGCTATCTGCCGCAGGGGGACAACATCGCAGCCACCGAGGCCGACCCTGTCACGGGCGTACCCCTGTGCGGTACCGTGCACGACGAGAATGCGCGTTTCCTGAGCGGCGTCTCCGGAAACGCGGGGGTGTTTTCAACAGTCAGCGACATGGCACGGTTTGCGGGGATGTTCTCCCGCGGTGGGGAGGGGTTTCTTTCGTCGGCGACGATACAGATGGCCGTGCGCTGCCATACGGAGGGCATGGACGCACGGCGGGGCCTTGGATTTCACCTGGCTGGGGCGCCGGAGAGCTTCATGGGGGATCTGATGCCGGTCAGCGCCTTCGGGCACACGGGCTTTCCCGGCCCCTCACTGGCGGTGGACCCGGAAACAGGGTTCTATGCGGTGCTTCTATGCAACCGCATTCACCCCACACGCGAGAACCCCAGGCTTTTCCGCTTCCGCCGCGCGTTTCATAACACCCTGTACGCGCAATACACGCGCAACTCGACGCGTGGATAAGGCGACGGCGTCCGAGCCTGCCAGGCAGCGTGGCCTTTTTCTCCCTGCTATCGGGTCGTTTTGTCCGCGGCAGACGCCGGACAGCCCCTGAAAGCGATCAACAGAGGCTCCACGCGGGTGTCCCGCACGGAGCCTCTGTCCGTTTCATTCACGGTCAGGGTTTAAAGCAGGTACTATTTCCCAAGATAGGCATCCAGCTGAGCCTGGGCTTCTGCCAGGACCTCGCGCATGCCTACGGCCTCCATTTCAGAGATGATCTTTGGGATGACGACGTCGGGGTCCGAGGTGCCGGTAATCAACTCATCTCCGTAGTCAAGCCACACGGCGTTCATTGCGAGGATCTTATCCTCTACGGGAGACATGTCGAAGGTGAAGCCCATCGCGGCGGAGATCACAGCCTCTGAGTAGCCATCCCAGACCTTCTGCCACATGTCGGGATCGGCGGGGACAGACTCAAACGCGGAGGCCTCGATGGGACCGACGATATAGGAACCCTGGGTGTATGCCCACAGCGAGAAGTTGGTGTTGCCCAGATCGGTCTTGCGGACGATGCCGTCAGAGACGACCTCGTAATGCTTGTCCTTGATGCCATAGCGGGCGATGGTGCGGTATTCCTCGTTCGTATTCATCAGGTTGATCAGCTGCAGCGCCTCCTTGGCATAGGGGGTTGTGCTGCTGACCGCGGTCATCGCACCGCGCAGCGAGAAGGTGCTCAGGAACGGACCATCATAGCGGGCGATGTAAGAGGCCTTCTGGCGAGCGTTGGACCAGATGGTTTCGGCGCCGAACCAGCCCTGCCCGGACTGTACAACGCCGGCCACGCTACGGCCCAGGGACTCGAGCACCGCGGCGTCGGGGTTGATGTAGCCCTTTTCATACCAGCTGTGGATGACCTTGAGACGTTCGACAAACGCGGGGACTTCAAGGGCGGTCTTAACGACGTGCTCCTGATCGGTGCCCTGCGCGCTCCAGTCCAGGCCGATGAGGTACTGCATGTTGATCCAGTCCGCCAGACAGTTCATCCAGGATGTGATACCACCCTTTGCGATCTTAAGCGGATAGTCGTCCGGATAGTCGGCCTTGTACATGGCCAGGTATTCTTCGATCTCCTCGAAGGAGAAGTAGTGGTTAACAGGGACGCCCTTCTCGTTGGTGTAATACTCGGTATCGAGTATCCAGAAAATCTCCATCGCGTAATCCTTCAGGTGCGGAACAGCGTACAGGCGATTGTTCATATACGAGCCGCCCCAGACGTTCTCTGGCATGGAAGCGACCAGCTCCGGCGCGTACTCGTTGATGATGTCGGTCATGTCCAGGAACATCCCGGCAGCTACGTTGGTCGCGAAGTCGTTGTACCAGTCGCAGGTGAAGGCGATGTCGAAGTATTCACCGGTGGACATTGCCAGTGCGATTTGGTTGGCGTCCATGTACTTGAAAGTGCAGGTGACGCCAATTTCCCTGGCGCTGATTTCGTTGAGCAACACTTCCGCTTCTGCCCAGTCAATGGGGGCCTGGGACGTGCAGCCCATCCACCACACGAGGTTGACGGGTTGTTCAGCAGTCGCGAACGAAGCCATCGAGGTGAGCATCAGCGCGGTCAGCAACAGGGCGACGAGCCTTTTCATGGTTTAGTCCTCCTTATAAAGTTGTGTAACAAACGGCATCAGCAGCCGCTGTGTTCTAAACGATGGCGGAGTGTCCGCACTTTCGCGTCATCCGGTTTATTTGTCCAGGTGTCGGCGGTTTTCACATCCCCCGCAGGATCGAAACGCCGCCTATCCCTTCACGGCACCGATGGTCAGTCCCGAGATAAAATACTTCTGGAAAAAAGGGTACGAAAACATGATGGGCACCACAATGAGAACGACAATGGCCATGCGCATCGTTTCGCTGGGGATGACCTGGGAGGAGTCGGCGCTCATCACATTGGCATTGTTGGTCAGGTAGGTGATGTCCTTTTCGATGTTGACGAGCACGTACTGCAGGGGATACAGGTCGCGCCGGTCAGTTGAAATGTATAGCATTGCCTGGTACCAGTCGTTCCAGTAGGCAAACGTCAGGAACAGGCCGATGGTGGCGATGGCGGGCAGTGCGATGGGCAACACCAGCTGGACGAAGATACGCAGTTGACTTGCACCGTCCATCTTGCCGGATTCGATGATCTCGTCAGGCACGGTGGAAGTGAAGAAGGTGCGAAGGATGATGATGTAGAAGCTGGAGCATGCCAGCGGCAGTATCAGCCCCCAGTAGGTGTTCTTAAGGCCCAGCAGCTGGGTGTTGACCACATAGGTGGACAGCAGTCCGCCGTGGAAGAGCATCGGGATGAAGATGAAATAGGTAAAAAAGCCTCGCAACCGGTAGCTTCGTCTGGAAAGCGCGTAGCCCATCGTTGTGGTCAGCATCAATCCCAGCAGGGTGCCTGCAAGGGTGACGCCAATCGAATTGATGAAAGCCCGGCCTATGCTATCCTTCATCCGAGCCAGATACTCATACGCGGAAAAACCCCAGGCGACGGGAAAGAAGCTGTAGCCGTGACTTGCGATGGAGGCCTCATCCGTGAAGGAGATGATGATGACGAACACGACAGGCAGGATACACAGGAGGGCCAAGAGAATGAACAAAAGCGAGTAGGCTACGTTGGTGACCGGCCGGATGCGGTTGAAGCGGCTGATCCCTTCGCTGACTTTGAACGCAGTATCCTGTCTTTTTCCGGGGAGAGAGACGTCGTGAATGAGTTTATTTGCATCCTCCATCAGCGCGCCTCCCTCCTAAAACAGCGAGCTGTCGCTGTCGATTCGCTTGACGACGGAGTTGGCCAGCAGCAGTGTCAGACAGCCTAGCGTGGATTGCAGGAACCCGGCGGCGGAAACATAGCCGTATACGGGCGTCGGCGTATTGAACAGGGCGTTGTAGACATATACGTCAATGGTGGTGAATACGTCTGTCAGCGAATTGGAGTTGCGCGTGCTGCGGTAAAAGAGACCAAAATCCGAATTGAAGATGCGTCCGATGGCCATGATGAACATGATGCTGATGATAGGCCGCAGCAGGGGCAGCGTGATGAACCTGGTCTGCTGGTGTTTTGTTGCGCCGTCGATGACAGCCGCCTCGTAGAGCGATCCGTCGATGCCGCTGATGGAAGCCATATAGACGACCATGCCGTAGCCCATCGTCTTCCACATCTGTAAAAACACCAGGATAAAAGGCCAGTACCTGGACCCGCTGGCTTGGTACCAGCTCACTGGCAGGCTGCCTGTGGAAAGGAGCATGTTGTTGACCAGGCCTTCTTTGGTAGCCAGAAAGGCATAGACGAAGTAGCCCACGACCACCCAGGACAAAAAGTGCGGCAGGAAGATGGCTGTCTGACATACCTTGGCCAGGCGCCGGGAATAGAGATTGGAGATCAGGATAGCCAGCGTGACCGGGATGATGACACCCAGGATGATGAAAATGAGATTGTAGCCAACCGTGTTGCGGAACATCATCCAGGTTTTGGCCGAGTTGCTACTGAAGAGAAACTTAAAATTGTCAAAACCCGACCAGGGGCTGTTGTGCAGGAGGCTCCACAGAAAGCCTTTTGGGGACATACGGTATTTTTTAAACGCGATGATAATCCCGAACATGGGCAAATAACAAAACAGCAGGTACCAGAGGGTGGTTGGCAGCGACAGAAGGAATAGCTGCAGGTCATCAAGCGTGAACCTTGAGCCCTTCTTGCGTCCGGATGCGGGCGCTGTCCGGCTTCGAGCCATGAATGTTCCTGCTTTCTTCGTATTGACAGAGGCTCTGCAACGATCTTTTTCGAACGGGCACTTACGAGGTTATTGCTTCAAGCGGAAAGAGCAAGGGACGTTAATCGGCTCTGCTGTCACCTTGTGTTGGTTTAATTATACCCAAAGCAGCGAACGCGTCAAGTGATCCGGGAGCGCATCCGCCCGGGCCTAACGCATCCCGCCGAGGAAGTCCCGGTAGATGCCGGGATTGCTGCCCTCAATCAACACCGCCCCCACGCATTTCGCATAGAACTCTGCCGGCCCGACACTGCCGATGATGGCATAGGCATAGCCTTCATCGCGCATGGCGCGCAGAGAGCGGAACAGCAGGGCTTTACCGATCCCTTTGCCCCGGTGTTCGTCCAGGACGCGGGTAGGCCCAAAGAAGTTTTTGCAGGTGGCGTCGTAGCAGGCATAGCCAATGATCTCAGCGTCCATGGTGGCGATGAAGCAGCTGACTGGCCTGTTGGAAAAACAGACGTCGCACTCCCCTGCGGCCGAGACGCCGGAGTGTGTATTCACCCAGTCCACCACGCGAAACTTGTCCGGCGCCATAGCCCGGCGAAGCTGAATGCCTTCATCGTTCAACTGTGTGAGCAGAGCGGTTTCATCAGGCAGCTCATAGAGCTTGACCAGCATGTCGGACATGGCTTTCATCGTCCTTTCAGTTGAACGGGCAGCCTTCCTCCGGCTTGTATTTCGCCTGCCAGCAGCCGACTCAGAGCGCGGAGGGTGGCGGGGGTGTATGCGTAAGCCGCGATGGTGCTGACTTGCGGCGGCAGGTCAGCCAGGTCGTAGGGGCTGCAGAGCGCGATGCAGATGACGGGGACAGCCCCCTCGCTCAGCGATCGGACGACTGCCAGCTGCCCCCTTTGCAGATGGCCCCCGCAGGTGCCCATCACCACACAGCTGTGACCGGGAGCCAACAGGCTGACGCGCGCGACCTCATCCGCATCCGGGTTATCCGACAGGGTCAGGGCTTCTCCACCCAAGCACCGGCACATCTCTTCCGCGAAAGGGAGGAGGTCTTCGTCGTGCTTTCCCTGGCGGGGCGGCAGACAGCCGATCAAGAGGGGGTATGTGCCCAGCGCGGGCAGACCGCCGGGGGGCAGGTGCACTATAGTCAGGGCCTGTTCATGAAGGGATTGGGACTGCCGGCGATGCTCCGCACCGCCGACGGCTTCAAACCCTGTCGTGTCAGGCTTCTTTAGCCCTTGTTTCCACCAAAGGATCCGCTCAGTAGAAGCGCGGAATAGTGCGGGGTTGACCAACCCTGTCTGCAGGTCTGCCCTCAGCAGCTCGCAGGCCTGAGCGGCAAGCTCGGCACTATGGGAGATGAACGCCAGGTCCACGCCGGCGTTTATCGCCTGGACCGCACTTCGGACCGTGCCGTAGTGGTCTGCGATGGCAGCCATCATCATGCAGTCGGACAGCACCAGGCCATCAAACCCCATGCGTGCCCTGAGCAGATCCGACAGAATGGTAAGGGACATCGTGGCGGGAACACGCTCTCTTTCGATCTGAGGGAAGAGGATATGCGTGGACATCACAGCAGGAATCCCAGCGTCGATGACAGCCTGGAAGGGGATGAGCTCAAAGGCTGTGAGCTCCTCAAGGTTCTTGTGGATCACGGGCAGGCCGACATGGGAATCGACATCCGTGTCTCCATGGCCAGGGAAGTGCTTGGCACAGCATAGAAGGCCGGATTCCGTCAGCCCACGCGCCATTTCAAGTGCGTATTCCGCGACGATTCCGGGCGTATCTCCGTAGCTGCGCGTGCCGATGACGGGGTTGTCGGGGTTTGAATTGATGTCACATACCGGTGCGAGGTTGAAGTTTATGCCCAGTGCGCAGAGTTCCCGCCCCGTGATAAGGCCGGCCAGGTAGGCGTTTTCAGGCTTTCCGGTGGCTGCGATGGCCATGGCGCCAGGCATGATGGTGCAATCCTCGCTCAGACGGGAAGTCGTTCCGCCCTCCTGGTCGATGGCGATGAAGGCGGGATATCCGGTGGACCCGATCACCAGTTTCTGGATGTCGGTGCAGAGCGTCTTCAGCTGTGCCGCAGAGCCAACGTTGTGTCCAAAGAGGATGACGTTGCCGATTTTGTGTTTGTTTACGGTGTGCACAAAGTCTGCACTCAGGCTCAACCCTGTGAAACCGGCAAACAGATGCTGACCAATCGCGATGCGCTCATCCATAAACACTCCGCCTTTTCTAATCTGTAATGCTTATACATTATAGGGCGATTTGGAAGGAGGTGTCAACAAGGCGGAGTACCCTACAGTGCTAATGCATGAACATTCCGCCTGATTTCCGGTTCCAAAAATACTCTTTGAAGACTCATTGAATATAGAGGGGAGGAAGAAACAGAGGAGGTGTCATGATGGATCGACCACCGTTGCAACATCTACATGGAGTTATGAAAGGCGTAACAGAGAAACGTCAGAGAGGAAAGATCCGCCATAAGCTGGAACACATCCTATTCATTGCAGTCGTAGGCACGCTGGCCAACGCCGGCAGTTGGAGCGAGATCACAGACTTTGCGCAGGCCCGTCTGGATTGGTTGCGCAAATACATCGAACTGCCCAATGGTGCACCCTCCCACGACATATTGGAAAGAACGTTCAAGTGGATAGATGGCAAAGAGTTCGAGCGCTGCTTCATCCTATGGATGAAGGAGATCAGTCAGAAGGGTCCGC
>CAZPIC010000011.1:0-66095 GCA_964586835.1 uncultured Oscillospiraceae bacterium | reverse complement strand
GAAGGATTCACTGGCGGGTTACAGGGGTGAAATTATCACTGGCGGATAACAAAGGCACGCCGGAGCCTTGACAGGTTTTTTTCTTTGTTTTACAATTTCTTTGTTCATCCATGACGTCGCTGTCCGACGTCATTCTCTTTGGATACAGCCTGCGGAATCGTTTTGAATGAACGGGGAAGACAATGAGCAGCGCTACTATTTTGGACCTCCAGCAAATCATCAAGAGATTTGGCGCTGTCCTGGCGTTGAACAACGTCTCCTTCGACCTACGCGCCGGCGAGATACACTGCCTTGTTGGCGAGAACGGTGCGGGCAAGAGTACCCTGATCAGGATCCTTTCCGGCGCCATCGCCCCAACGGCGGGCAGGATTGTATTCGGCAAAGATTCCTATTCCCGCATGACGCCTGCGCTTGCCAGAGCGATCGGGATCGAGACGATTTATCAGGAGAACGTCATTTGTCCGGATATGAGCGTCATGGAGAACCTCTATCTGGGGATCGAATCCCGCAACGGCATCTTCTACAACCGGAAAAGCATGCTGGCAGAGACGGCTCAACTCATCCGGGACATGGGAGCGAATTTGGATCCCAGAACCCTCGTGCGGAACCTCTCAGTAGGTCAGCAAAAAATCGTTCAGGTGCTCAAGGCCCTTGTACAGAATGTAAAAATCCTGATTCTCGACGAACCCACCGCTTCGTTTTCCACCAACGAAATTGAAATGCTGCTCGATCTCATCGGGCGTGTCAAGCAGCAGGGCGCAGGCATCATTTTCATTTCGCACCACCTGGAAGAAGTCTTTCGCATCGCCGACCGCGTTACGGTGCTCAAGGACGGCGAAGTGATTTCAACGCACAGGAGGGATGTACTCACCTCCGATCTGCTTATTTCAGAGATGACCGGCCGCGACCCGAACACGTTTTTCAAAAAAAGGCACCATGAGACAGGCGAGGTCATTTTAAAGGCAGAGCGCGTTTCCCGCGGAAAAGCCGTGAAGGATGTCAGCTTTGTTCTTCGTGAAGGCGAGATCCTGGGCATAGCGGGCATGGTCGGCTCAGGGCGTTCGGAGCTGATGCGCTTGATCTATGGTGCGGACCGGATGAGCTCTGGCAGCATACGCATCCGGGGAAAGCCGGTCGTAATCACCCATCCCGGCGCTGCCATCCGAAACGGAATCTGCCTTCTGCCGGAAGACCGCAAACGCGATGCGATCATCCATGGCTTGAGTGTGGCTGACAATATCGTGCTCAGCAGGATCAACCAATCCGGCAGCTTCTTCCGCGACATCAGGAAGGAGGCAGAGACAAGCCGCAGCTACATCCATCGCCTGCGCATCAAGACTCCCAGCGAAAGGAACCCGATCGACAACCTCTCGGGGGGAAACCAGCAAAAGGTGATCATTGCCCGGTGGCTGCTGGTGAACAGCGAGATCATCATCTTTGATGAACCTACGCGCGGCATTGACATCGGCGCGAAGGAAGAGATCTATCGCATCATGAACCAGCTTGTCGAACAGGGAAAATCCATCATCATGATCAGTTCGGAGCTTCCGGAGCTGATCGCCATGAGCGACAGGATCCTGATCATGAAAAACGGTGCGCTGGTCGGCGAGGTGACAGGCGCTGACATGAACGAAAAGAGAATCCTCGAATACTCGATAGGAAAAGCAACAGCATGAAAGACGTGAAAACAAAGCCGGGTGTCCGCAGTCTCCTGCGCGAGCAGAGCACGTTCCTCATCCTGATCATCATCGTGCTGAGCATAGGCATCTCCATTGCCAACAAGCGTTTCATTTCGCCGCTCAACATTACGAACCTGTTCAAGCAGATCTCCGTCACGGGGATCTGCGCGATCGCAGCCGCCGTCGTCCTGATCGCGGGCGGCTTTGACTTGTCCATTGGCTCACTTGTCTCTCTTGTGGCATGCGCTATCGCCACCCTGGTGAACTTAGGCGTCTCGGAGCTCGGCGCGGTCGCAGCCGGGATCCTTTGCGGGACACTATGCGGCGCAGCAAACGGCGCCATCATTGCGTACTCAAACTGCGCGCCCGTCATCATCACCCTTGGCACCATGGGCATCTTCAAAGGTGGCGCACTGCTGATCGCCCGCGGTAACATCATCAATTTCAAGGTCCCGGTTAAGCTTCTGGGAACGTCCAGCCTGCTGGGCTTTCCGACGATCGTCTACATTTTTCTGTCCATCGTGCTACTGGCCCTTCTCTTTCTTCGCCTGACGGTCATGGGCAGAAGGATCTATTCCTTAGGAAGCAATGCGGAGGCCACCTTTCTTGCCGGAGTGAACGTCAAGGTATTGAGGATTCTCACCTATACCATCGGTGGCTTCATCGTTTCATTTGCCGCCATCGCGCTTCTAATGCGTCTTGGCTCAGCATCCGCTGTAATGGGCGACGCTTATACGCTCAACGCGGTAGCAGCGGCTGTCATCGGCGGCGTTTCGATCTCCGGCGGCAAGGGAACAATCGGTGGGTGCTTTCTTGGGATTCTTCTTCTGGGCATCATTTCTAACGCGATGAACCTGCTTGGCGTGACGGCATACCTGCAGGAGATCATCCTGGGCCTCATCGTGGTGGCGGCAGCCGTGGTCAGCCAGCTCGGGAGCAATAAGAAATCCTGAAGACACATCTGTGTTTTTAGAGATAGAAGGAGGTAGGGTATTTATGAAAAGGATGGTGGCAGTACTGCTGAGCCTGGGCTTGCTGGTGGGGGTTATGGGCAGCATGGCGCTTGCCAAAGAAGAGCCCCTCTTCATCGGCTACATCATGGGCGGCCCCGAAGAATGGCAGCAGGCAGAGGCTGACGGCGCTCAGTTCGCCTGCAACAAACTTGGATACGAAATCACAATTCTGAACTCCAACTACGAGCCCGAGAAGGAAATCTCAAACGCTGAGGACCTGATTTCCAAGGGCGTCGATGCGATCATCATGTTTACTGTTAACGCGGAATCCGGCCAAAAGGTCGCCAAGATGTGCAATGATGCCGGCATCCCCTTGTTCCTGCTGGACGGTTCCGTCGCAGAGGGCGAGGGCAAGGCTGTCACCATCATGTCTTACAGCTTCTATGACATCGGCTATTTGGTAGGCTCCTTCGTCAGCGAAGAGTACCCGGGTGCAAAAATGGTCTACATCACCGGACTTCCGGGCGCAGGGATCGTTGAAGACTATACCCTTGGCCTGCAGGCGGGCATCGACGACGGCAACACCGGCGTTGAGGTTGTTGCACAACAGCCTGCTGACTGGGATCGCTCCAAGACGATCGCCGTCATGGAAAGCCTGCTCGCCAGCGGCAAGGAATTCAATGTAGCCTTTATCAACAACGAAGACATGGCGACCGGTGGGATCCAGGTCCTCGAAGAGAACCACGCCCTTGAAGGTGTTGCCGTCATCGCGACAGGCGGCTCCGAAGCCGGCATCGAGCTGGTCAAGCAGGGGAAGCTGGCCATGACCTGCGCGGCTTCTCCGGCATATGAAGGGATGTACATGGTCAAAATCGTCAGCGACTACATGAGCGGCGAAGAGGTCCCCGAAGTCATTGGCGTCCCCACAACCCCGATCACCATCGAAAATATCGATAACGCGATCACTTGGGTTCCTGATGACAATATGTTCGACAGCATCTTCAACTGAACGGGCTACTCCACGAGTCACCCGTACGGATGGGAATGGGGACTGATGCAGTCGCATCAGTTCCCCCTTCTGTTTTTAATCAGCGACAGCACGGAGGTTGCTTGTGAAGAAACTCGGCATTGGGATTTTCGGGGCAGGCACAATCCTTGACGCCTACGCACCCGCGCTGGCGGCAAACGAAGACAGGTGCAGCGTCCGGGCGGTCTGCGTCAGCTCCAGGGACAAGTCGTCCGAGCGCGTTCACGCAAAGCTTGGCAGCGGCGTGGCAGTCCTCGATCGTTGGGATGAAATGCTTGCACGGGATGATATCGACGCTGTCATCATCAATTTACCGCACAACCTGCATCTGCCCGCAACACTTGCGGCGGCACAAGCCAAAAAACATGTCCTGTGCGAAAAAGTGATGGCGAGAAATATCGATGAGTGCGGCCGCATGCTTCAAGCCTGCGAAGACGCCGGCGTCACCCTGGTCATCGGCCATGATCGGAGGTATTTCCCCGAGTGGAAAGCCCTCAGGGACCTCATCAATACCGGAAAGCTGGGGCGTATTCTTTACTTCAAGCTGGAGCACAACCAGAATGTCATCTTCCCGAAGGGAAGCTGGGTGTTTAGGCGAGATGGCATTGGCGGCGGTGCGATCATGAGCTGTCTGACACACCAGATCGACGCGCTGCGCTGGATGGGCGGCGAGGTTGGAACGGTCGCATCCATGTCCGCCACCCTCCCTGAAAGAATGGAGGGCGAA
Organism: uncultured Oscillospiraceae bacterium; assembly: GCA_964586835.1. Classification (GTDB taxonomy): domain Bacteria; phylum Bacillota; class Clostridia; order Christensenellales; family Aristaeellaceae; genus CAZLYF01. Next base: position 61,709 of record CAZPIC010000011.1, on the reverse strand, counting down.
TGCATCGGCGTCATTGCCGCGCGAATGGCCTCCGGCGCACTGGCACATCTGTCGATCAACTGGTTCACAACCTCGAACAGGACCGATAACGGCTTGTGGTACGAGCTGATCCATGTCTGTGGCACCGAGGGCGAGGCCTATTTCATGAGCGACCGAGGCGCGTTTTTCAAGGTGCATGACGAGTCCGATAAGCGTCTGTTCGAGTACGCGCTCGAACCCACTAAGAAAGCGTTTGAGAAGATCGAGGTGGGAGAAGCAAGGTCCCCCCACACGATCATGGTCACAGAGTGGCTAAAAATGCTGCGTGGTGAGCCGGCTGATATCCGTACTTGGGGCAGTGATTCCATGAAGACTGTCGAGGTCGCGGAGGCCGCCTACCGTTCGGAGGCTTCCGGTTGTTTCGTTTCTCTGCCCATCGAGTCCAGGCCATGGGGAAAGTGAGGGTTGGCGATGAGAGTAGGACTTGAAGCGTTTACAATCCGTGAGGTTTCGGTGGACCCTTTTGCGCAGCTGGACTTTGCAAAGGCTCACGGTTTTGAAGGCATGGCCTTTGATGAGATCGGGTACATCGGCATGAACAAGGATCAGGCCACCGCACAGGCCGGCGGCGAGATCCCCAAAGCCGGGCTTGAGGCGGTCACCTCCCTGGACATCGGGCGCATGAAGGCCGTCCGCGCCTACGCAGATGAGCTTAAGCTATACTCGTATGTGTCCGTCAGCTCGTGCAATCCCCTCTTTCTAAGCCGAGAAACGCACGACGTCGCAGACATGTTAAGGCCGCAGGTCGAAGCCCTTGCAGAGGCGGGATGGCATGAGCTGCGCAGCACAATGGGCGGCGTCGACGAGCGTTTCAACCATCCCGTTCCCTGGCAGAAGCATCTGAAAGCCTCCGCAGAGGTGATACGGCTGCTGAAGCCCGTGCTGCGCGCTTGTAAAAGTCGCATCAACCTGGAAACGCATGGCGAATCGACCACCTTCGAGCTGGCTCGCATGGCCGAAGACCTGGGGCCCGATATTGCCGGTATCACCCTTGATACGGCTAACGTACTTGTCCACGCAGAAAACCCTGTGATGGCTGCGCAGCGCGCAGCCCCCTATACGCATCTGACCCACGCGAAGGATGCCATCATCTACCTTTCCAACAGGGGTTTCACCCGCCAGGGAAGACCGGCGGGGGAAGGCATTGTGGAATGGGAGAGGCTCATCCCAATCCTCTACAATGCCAACCCAGACCTCCCCCTCTCCGTCGAGGATCACAAGTGGCTCTTCGAGGTCCCCGTGTTTGATGAAAGCTGGCACGCAGGGCACGAGGAACTTTCCGCCAGGGAGCTCGCCACCGTCTTTAAGCTGGCTGCAAGCACTTCTCAGAAGATAGCGGAGGGGCTGATCCCCAATCCCGAAGACTACGAGCGCATCCCCTACCAGGACCAGATGATGGATAGGCTGTACCGTGCCCGGGACTACCTGAAGGGCATCGTCTCAACGTGTGCGACAGAAAGTCCGGCTTAACGGAAGGAGTCCTTCTTTTTGCTGACTCGGTATACCGGGTCAGTTTTTTTATCGCCCTTCTCTGCTTGTATACTCCGACCCTGCCAGCAGGGCTGAAGACTTGAAACTCAACTGGAAAGGGTATTTAAGCATCCGGACGGCAAGAAGTACGAGCGCCGTTTCATCCTGTTAAGGAAGAAGATCCATCAGAGGATCCGCCTTAGGGATAGCGATCGTTGGAAAGAGACTGCGCAGCGGCGCCGACCGTGCGAAGGGCCGAAATCTCCTTCCTGTCGTCAGTGCTGGGGAGGAAGAAAGCATGATTCGAAGGCTGTGAGGGTTCGTCAGCTGCTCATCATAAGGAGGAATTTTAACCGTTTCTGTGTATGCCCTGAAAAGCGTTCCGAATGTTTGACAATCCCTGTTCATGCTGCTACGTTATCCTCCCTTTTCCGCAAACGGGGTGACCTCGGTAATGTCTGGTGGTTGTTAACTCTTGTCGGTCCATTCAAAATTTCATGGGAGGGATGTCATGAAAAAGCTATTGCTTACCTTGTTTGCGCTCGTGCTCGTAGCCAGCCTGTCAGTAGGGGCTCTCGGGGAGGAGCTAGTGGATACATACAGTTCCGCTTCCACCACCAAAACCACGCTCGCCGGCGAAGAATATGCCAAGGCCATCGCCTTTCTTGCCGCTAACGGCGCAGACCTCGCAACCCTTGCCGAAAGCAAGAAGGAGGGTTATACCGCCCCAGAAGGTCTCAATGCACAGATCATGTCTGTAAATCCTGATGGCAGTGTTGGCCTCTCTACCATTTCTCAGTGGAAACACATTGACGGCAAGGGGGAGGATCAGATCATCATCGAGCTGACTTACGGGCAAAATGCGCTCAACCTCGCCAAGGAGAACGCCAGGGGCAGCCTCCTGATATCTTCCGATGTAACGTACCTCGTGCACTGCGCCGTACTCAGTGTCGATGAGCAGGTTTACACCGACGCAGCATTCGAAGCCGGTGAATTCAACGCACATTATTCCGGGGCACCAATGCAGTTGAGCTCCTTCACCATCACGATGAAGGTCCTCTCCATCGAGACCTCGAGAGCGATTCTCCTCTGAGATCAGTCGGATAGGCTGGCCGCTTGGCTGCAAGGCGGAAGTCACCAGCCATAGGACCACCCTAGACAGCGGGGCCCCCACCTCACGGGGCCTCGCTGTTGCAATTTATAATGATCTGGGTTTCTACCGCCTGTGTTCAACCCTGTTCCATCGCTTGGATTTTCGGATAAAAGCAAATAACATACCCCGGTCTGTATTAGATCGTCACCAAGCGGTCGGGAGGGCAAAGGGAGGATAGGATATGCGCTATACCCTGCTTCGGCGCATATTAAATCGTGTGATCGTGATAGCCGACTCCATCGAACAGCTGCTTGACAATGGGTACCCGTCCGCACGGTGAGCTCAGTGAAGTATTCTCATCAATGAAACCATTAGGCGCTTGTGCCTGCCATTGATTACACAAAAGCCTCAGGGTCAGGAGGTCCCCTCGATCGCTTCAATGAACGTGCCAAGGTCACCCCTCGCAGCGGCGCAGCAACCCTTTGCGCGCCGAAAGCGCATTGCTGAGGGTGTGCACCTCCGTAAACTGGATGGAAGACACCTGAAGGAATATCTGCAGGGAACTAAATCACCCGTGTGCCAGATATTTCAAATCCAGCCCAGGCGGCACTCAGCCAGACGATGGAGCTCACGCTGGCACGGGAGAGGATCACCCCGCTGCAAGCAGGCGCGAAGCACTTCATTGAAGCTGCGGGAAAGACCGTCTTTCCGTGCGATCCAGGGATTGTGTGAACGGTTGCAAAGGCACTCCACGGCCAGCTGCGAGGTGTAGCTGGCGTATAAACACCCTGAAAGCTTGTCTGGCATCTAGACCTATCAGAGATTAGCCCGGATGAGGGATCCATATCCTTCAAAGGGATTGTCAATGACCACCCGCCCCTGGCAGGTGTCCCCCAACCCGCTGTACAGATTAAGCTTCCCGTCTTTTCTTTGGACGATCCCGGAGGTAAAGGCGCAGTCAGCCAGTTCGGGTATCTTGGCAGGTGCCATGGGATAACTGGCACGGGTGGCAATGATCCTTTCATCGATGATGCTGTGCTTCCACGGGTCAAAGACAAAGGAAACATTGACATAGACAGACAGGATCAGACTGCCTTCCGTCTGCCTGGTATAGCTCTTGTGCCCTATGATGCCTATGAGCCCGGTATCCAGCAGGTAACATTGGTTGCAGCCACCCCATTCGCCAGGGCCAAACATGTCTGGGATCACGACAGCACTCCCAATCCGCTCGGGCGTCAGTTCGCGCAGGTCGAAGATCTCCGTGTATCCCACCACGGATTCGGAACCGTACTCCTCCACAATATGCCTGCCCTTTGGCCTTGAAAATACACCGATGCCGCGCTCCATCTCTACCAGGCGGATGTCCTTCATGTTGAGGGGGCCGGTTGTAAAGTATCGCAGGTCCCAAGGCTTCGCCCCCTGATAGAAGTAGGCGTACAGCCGGGCCATCTCTCCTCCTTCATACACCACATGCGTTCCACCCAGGACCATCTCTCCTCGGATTCGGCTGATATAAGGGTCTTCCAGTGGATAGATCATGCTGTTCGAAACAGCTGTATACTGGTCTACTCCGGTTCTGATAAACAGGCGCACGTGGCTTTTGGCCCACTCTTCCCGGCGCTCCACCCGACCAAAAAGGTACGTCTGTCCGTCATGCACAAAGGGAACAGAAGCGTTATATACGTCATAGCCTTCAACCCCTTCGAAGGACAGCAGGGCGTTTTCCACTTGTTTCCAGTTTTTCTCAAACAGGTCCTTTTTTTTCGAGTATGTCATGTGAGGAGCCTCCTTTGACGCATTTTATATCAAGCTTTGTAGCCCGAGTATAGAAACACCAGCGAGAATGTCAATGAAGCGGCGCAAAACACCAGCCAGCCGGTGTCCCGGTTCTGTGGAACGGGTCACCTTGACATTTGATGGTGATGGTGCTAAAGTGAACATCAGATGAGGAAATGATGCAACGAAAAAGCACGGACCGACGCTACAAAAGTTAGGGTGTACGGGCGTGACGAATAGAATAGCAAAAGCCGAGCCTCGGGGAATATTGCACGACATCAATCGCAACAAATTCTCTTATCTCATCCTTTTGCCCGCACTTGCGTATGTGGTCGTGTTCAGCTATTTTTCCTATCCCTACATCGCCATAGCGTTTCAGCGTTACAGCTATAAGAATTCTTCACTCTGGTCCATCTACACGCAGGGAAAATGGATCGGTCTGCAAAACTTCAGGTTTTTCTTCGAGTCCCAATATGCCAGTAGGATCACCTTCAATACCATCTATCTGAACCTCCTGTTCATCATCACCGGCACGGTCATGAGCATTCTGCTGGCCCTCTTTCTCAATGAGCTGCGCAGCAGATGGTTCGTAAAAATCTCCCAGTCTCTGATGTTGTTCCCCAACTACATCTCATGGATCATTGTCAGCTACATGGTGCTCAGCCTTTTCTCCAACCAGTATGGGATCGTCAATCGGGTCGTCATGGCTTTTGGCGGAAAATCCAAAAACTGGTATGTGGACGCAGACGTATGGCCTACGGTCCTGGTGCTGGTCCGGATCTGGAAGGGCGCCGGCATGACCGCCATCATCTACCTCGCAGCGATCGCTGGCATTGACCCAAGCCTGAACGAAGCCGGACAGATAGACGGCGCCAACCGCTTCCAGATTGCTACCAGAATCACGTTGCCCCTCATCCTCCCCACCATTGTCATTATGACCCTTCTGTCGGTGGGCAAGATTATGTTTGGCGATTTCGGAATGATGTACGCCATTATTGGTGACAACGGCACCCTGTACCGGACGACAGACATCATTGACACCTATGTGTTCAGAGCGCTGCGCCAGGTGGGCGACCCGTCCCAGGCCATGGCCATCAGCCTGTTCCAGTCCGTCATCGGTTTTGCCATGGTATACGGTTCCAACTCCCTGGTACGCAAGCTGTATCCGGACGGCGTGTTGTATTAAGGAGAGTCCGATGGAACAGAGCCTTCCTGCTCGCAGCGCTCGCAAGAAGCGCTCCTGGGCCAACGTGTGGATCGGTGCATTCATCTTTGTGTACTCCCTGATATGCCTGTTGCCTATGGTGTTAACACTGATGGTTTCCATCACCGACGAGGCGGCCATCATGCGTAACGGATACAGCTTTCTCCCCCAGCGATTTTCGCTGTACGCTTACCGGCTGATGTTCCAGGGCGGTTCCTCCGTGTTGCGGGGGTATCTGGTCTCCATTGTGGTCACGTTGGCAGGCACAGCCCTGGCCATCCTGATCACCGCATTGGCTGCCTATACCCTAGCCAACAAGAATGTGAAGTACCGGGGCAAGCTGGGTCTCTTCTTCTTCATTCCCATGGTGTTCAGCGCCGGCATGGTACCCTGGTACCTCATCTGCACCCGCCTGATGCTTCGAGACAACTTCGCCGCGCTCCTTGTCCCGAGCCTGCTCTTCAACCCTTTTAACCTCTTCCTGGTGCGCAACTACATGAGCAGTCTGCCGGATTCCCTGCGAGAATCCGCCACCATAGACGGCGCTAACGATATCGTGATCGCGTTTCGGATCTATTTCCCCCTGTCCCTCCCCGTCATAGCGACCGTCGGGCTGTTTTACGCCCTGGGTTACTGGAACGATTGGTGGAACGCGATCATGCTCATCGATCGCAAGAGCCTCTACCCCATCCAGTACCTGCTGCTTCAGCTCCGTTCCCAGATTTCCATGCTCAAGGACCTGCAATATCTCGCCGGCAGCGGATATGTGACCCCACCCAGTGAATCCCTGAAAATGGCCACCGCCATCATTACGATTGGTCCCATCGTTTTGCTATACCCCTTCCTGCAGCGATACTACATCAAGGGCATGGTGGTTGGCTCAGTTAAGGGATAATTCGTTCATCGTATACCGACCTGACAAGAGGAGAAATAAATGAATAGGTTGCTGTCTCTGTTGCTTATAACAACCCTGCTCCTCAGCATGCTCCCCTACGCCCTGGCGGATGAACTCACCACCGTCGTGTACGTGGTTCCAGGGGATGAGCCCAAGGATCTGGCCGGCGGAGTTCAGGCCATCAACGAAAAGCTGAAGTCCGACAGCGTTGGTGTCCAGCTGGAGTTTCGCTATTTCCCCTGGGAAGCGTGGGACCAGAAAATCAATATCATGCTTTCCACCGGGGAAGAGTTCGACGTATTCCAGGTCATGAACGACCGGGTATCTCTGTCAAACTACGCTGCGCGTGGCGCGCTCGCGGATATCACTCCCTATATCGAGGAGCATGGCCAAAGCATCCTGGCGGTCTGCCCCGAGATTATGATGAAGTCCGGACAAGTCGGCGGCAAACAGTACGCGATCCCCGCTTACTGGGTGGAATCGGCTCTGGACCCGGAGCTCACCCTGCGCAAGGACATCCTGGACAAACACGGCTTGGAAGTACCAACTTCCTTCACAAAACTAACCGAGGCCTTTGAGGTCGTGATGGCGAAATGGGAAGGTGCACAGAAGCCCTACATCCCCATCATCGGCGCCAATTCTGCCCGCTTCGGCTTGGCCAGCATGGAGTATGACGAGTGGCCTTACGTTATCTATGACAAGGTCTTCTTCGTCACCCAGGACGGCGTCGTAAAAAACTTCTTCGAGACCGAAGTGTTCCAGCGTGACTGTGCAAACGCCCGCCTGTGGTATGAGAAGGGGCTTATCAGTCCGGATATCCTGACCACAACCAGCGACCAGCTCAACAACCAGCTCAGCAGTGGGGACTGGTTCGTCCACGCCGGCACCATTGGCGATATCACCATGGTACAAAATAACTATCCCGACATCACAGTGGATGATTTCCTCAGCATCACCTTCCATCCTGAAAATCCCCGAATTCGCCCCTATGGCACGCGCAACATGAATGCGGTTCCCCTGTCCTGCAAACATCCCGAGGCGGTGGTTCAGCTGTTCAACTGGCTGTACGCCAGTCAGGAAAACTACGATCTGTTCATGTATGGCCGCGAAGGGATAGACTATGTGAAGGCTGAGGGCGATTACAGGATCCCCATCAACGATCCGGTCACAGGTACCCCCAGTTATTACTTCTCGGACTGGATGGCAGGCAACATCAAATATCTGCGCCTGTCCGTCACCGCGCCTAAGGCCACCAATGATGCGCTGTACACCGTGAATGAAAGCGCGGTGGAAGGTGTGGCTGCCATGTTCACCTTTGATCCCAGTACGGTGCAGACCAAGTATGCCGACGTTCAAACCCAGATCCTGGCAGCCATCGCTCCCATTGCCACCGGTGTCCTTCCTTACGAGGAGAATATCGACACCGCCCTTTCCCTGCTTAAAGCTGCCGGTGTGGACGACCTGATCAGCGAGTTCCAGCGCCAGCTGGACGACAGCAAACAGTAACTCCCTGTCCGGAGCTCCGCCTTGTCGCTGCGGCGGAATTCCTGCCCTGATGTGAGTCGGAGGAGAGGCTGGCTATGAAAGACACGCTGCCGGCGCGCAGGATCAACAGCGCAACCCTCGCATCGATGCGGGACAGCGTTGCTTTCTCGCAGCTTGCTGGGGTGAGCAAAGTTTCGATCACACCCCAAGCCCGCCTCCCCCTGATTCTCAGCCTGAAGCACGTGATCGCAAACGCAAATAGCCTACCCGACACAACCATGCCCTGAGCCCGGGTCGCAGATGCCCTGGCCTTCCTGGCAATGCCGAGCCACAGATCAAGGACAGGTGCTCTGAGCACTGAGGGTGGACCTCCAAAGCGAAAACCGCTTCACCAGCCCGTCTGTGAGCGACTGGGACCCCGCACACGCAGGGTGCATACGCATACACGAGTTCCCCAGGCGGTCCAGTTTGGTTTTGATGCTTCCAGCCCCCATGATGCGTCACGGCCAAACCCAGTTGTTGGGCAGGTGGGTGGCCAGAAAGCGCCTTCTGCGCAGCGCCAGATTCCCTTCGTCGGATCAGCAGTCTGTGTGGCTGTACCGGAAAGAGGCTTCAGCAGGTTCTACCAGGAAATCAGCACTTCAAGAGGTTCCATCATGAAAAAGAAAGGGCCGGATATTTTCAACATCCTTCTGAAGACCCTTTTTCTGATCTATGCTGCATTGACCTTAGTTCTTATCATTGCGTCGATCCTCAAGCAGGATCTTTCCATATTCGTTCTTGCTGTTTTGCCCCCGGTCGTGGTCTTAGCGTTTTCGAAAAAGCCTACCAAGGAAACACTCCTGTACTGGCTATGGCTTGACAGCATCTCAAAGAAAAAGGACTGAGCCTGCCAGGAACACCCGCTTGAGCTTGCACCGCCACTTGTCTTTGATCCTTTGGTTCTGCATTCCTATGATGCCGAAAATGAACCCTCTCAAAACGGATAAAGCTGCTTCGGATACTGAAGAAGGTCCACACTCTCGCGGGATCACGCGGGTGTCCGCGTGCATATCTCCGCGTTTTTGGCACCTATGCTTTTTCTGGAGGCTTACCGCTTTTCCAGGCCTCCCCGCTCCTTATGTCTGTCGTCCTGCTATCAGGTCTCAAGACAGGCATTCCTTAGGTTCCTCTCGTATGAATGAGCTCGTTTTGTTCCGTGCAGCTATCATCGGCAAAGGGTTCCCTCAGGACTGCGGCTCCTCCTGCGTGATGGCACAGTCGGATCTTCACGCACAGCGGGCCGATTCTCTGGCGTTGCCCTTAAAAACAAGCAGGCCCTCTTCCCCAGCCGTACATTACCGCACCCTTCCCCCTGAACCTTTGGATTATGGTCTCCGCCTTTTACACCATGATGCCCTTCGGCAAACAAGCCGCTCTCAAGCCCCCGATGCTGTTCCCTTCAGCCGCTCCTGCCCCACAGCAGACGCCATGAAAGACACAACAGACGGCAGGAACTGCGCTCTCCCATCCGGCTCGTGCAAGACAGTCCTTACGCGGGGGTTCTGCCCTCAGGTTTGCATGAGATCGGGGGAGGCTTTGATTGATCAGTTCTTCAGCCCCGTCATGACAATGCCTTCGACAAAATAACGTTGGCCAATCAAATAGACGAAGATACCGGGCAGGATGGAAAGGACAGTAGAGGCCATTGCCAGTTTCCAATCGGTTCCATACGAACCGGAGAAACGGCGAAGCCCCAAAGCTATGGTATACTGCTCGGCGTTGGAAATGTACACTGTCTGCAAAAGAACGTCATTCCAGATGGTGATAAAGATAAACAAGGCTACCACAATAATCGCGGGGATGATGGCAGGCACCAGGATCTGAACCAGGATGCGCAGGCTGCCCGCACCGTCGATCTTGGCTGCTTCATCAAGCTCTTTGGGGATCGTCATGATAAACTGACGGATCAGGAAGATGTTAAACGCGCCCCCTCCTGTAAGATAGGGGAGGATCAGCGGCCAGTAGGTTCCTCCCAGCCCCAAAAACCGGATCCACGCCACATAGAGCGGGATCAGGGTGACGATGGGCGGCAGCAGCAAGGAAGCAATGCAGAGCCCAAATACAAAGGAGCGCCCTTTAAAATACAGCCGGGCAAACGAATAGCCGCACAGCACGGCGGTAACGGTGCCAAAACCCATACAGGGAATGAGAATGGCCAGGGTGTTCCCCAGGTACTTGAAATAGTGGAACACCTTCAGCGCGTCCCGGTAGTTGTGAAAAATCCAGCGACTTGGAAAGAAGGTCAGCGAGCTTATTTCAGGGTTGGTCATCAAGGAAGAGCGGACCATCCACCACAGAGGGAACATCACGACGAGAGCCAGCAGAATGATGGCAGCGAGCGCGACGCCGTTTACCGCGCGATCACTGCGTTTCATGCTTTTTGTGCTCATCACTTATCCCCCCCTTCATAGAACAGCCAGGTTTTTGAGCTTGCAAACAATAATAAGGTGAAAAGCCCAATAAGAACAAAAAAGACAAAGGATATAGCGCTTGCATAGCTGAGGTCGTTGTTAATAAACCCTGTACGATACATCAGAAAAGACATGAAGGTATATTCTGGATAGGTGGTTCGGTTACTGCCGGCGTAAATCAGGGACGGAACAACCACCTGCATGTTGGCGATCAGGCTCATAATCAGGTTGTAGAAGATGATTGGGGACATAAACGGCAGGGTGATGTGAATAAAACGTTTAAAAGAGCTGGCGCCGTCCATTTGTGCCGCTTCATAAAAGACCCTCGGAACGCTGCCGAGGCCCGCCTGGAAGATCACAATCAGGTTTCCGCTGGCCCACACGGCAATCAACGCCAGGGACGGGATAATGTATCTGGAATCCACCAAAAACCCCACGCGTGGGTAATTGACGGATACCAGCAGGGCGTTAAAAATGCCGAAATCCTTGTTGTACAGCAATCCCCAAATCATATACAGTGCCATGGCGGGGATGATATAGGGCATGTAGAACAAAGCCCGGAAAAAGCCTCTTGCCGGGATATTCCTATTGAGCAGCATCGCGATGCTTAGGGAGTACACGATGCTGATCACCACGGCAAGAACAGCATACTGGATGGTCACCCGTACGCTGGTCCAGAAGAACATGTCTTTGGTAAACAGGCGGATATAGTTGTCCAGGCCGATAAAGAGGGGTTTAGGCATGATGGCTGTCCACTTAAAGAGGGAAAGGACACAGACAGAAAGCAACGGTAAATACGTCAGGAATGTTAAGCCAAGGAAGGCTGGTATCAGATAAATCTTAGCAAGCCGCGCCTCCTTGCGTGCCATCGGGGTCCTTAAGCGATGCTTTCCTTTCATGCCGTCTCACATCCGATTCCGTCCACCTGCCCGCACCGGGATGCGGGCGGGTGGACGGCTTGTTAAGTCTCTCAGCCCTTTTGCATGGCCCCTTCCTGCCAAGGATCAGGAGACCTCAGTATCCCTGGTTGGCAGCCTTCAGCTGGTCAAGGTTCTGTGTAATCGCATCGGCAGCGGTGATGTTGCCACTCCAGACAGGAGCGAGGATGCTGCTCAGCGCGTCGTTAAAGAGGTTGGTATTGTTGACCCAGTACCAGGAGGTAGGTTTTGCATGGTTGACAGCGTAATCAACCACTGCAGTCTTGTATTCATCATAGGGCGGGAAGTTCGGATTTTCAACCCATTTGCGGGTTAAAGCTTCCTCGGTATAGTAGCTGGACAGTACGGGCATCCAAATGCCACTTTCAATCAAGCCCCAGGCATTTTCTTCCTTGGCGTACCATTTCAGCCAGTCCATGGCTTCGACGGGGTGTTTAGAGGTCGCGAAGGCTACATTCACGCCGCCTGTATTCAGGGTTGCCTTTTCTTTCATATAGGGCAGCACGCCCACGCCATAGTCCAGGTTGTCGCTGAACTTGGCCGGTCCAAGCCATACGCCGATAGACCACTGGCCGTTGACATACATGGCGGTGGATTTATTCACAAAGTCCTGGTCCAGGGTGGTGGCGGTGTTCGTGCCATACTGCGGTGCCACATGGTGCACAAGGTACAGGTCTGCAATGCGCTGCAGCGCTTCCATGGCCTCCGGTTCTCCGATGGTCACGTTGCCGTCTGCATCATACCAGGCGCCCCCATTGCTGACCGACCAGACTTCCAGCTGCCAGAAATCCGGACAGAACATGACACCGTAGCGCTTGATGTTGTTAGGATCAAAGTCCGGCGACTTTGCATTGTTACCGTTGACATCCAGGGTCATCTGCTTGGCAACGTCGATGAAGGTATCCCAGTCCCAGGCTGTGTCTGCACTGGCGGGAGGCGGAGCAACGCCTACCTCTTCAAAGGCAGTGCGGTCATAGTACAGAAGCAGTACTTCGTTCGCAACGGAGTAGCCTACGGGCTTACCTTCATAGGTGAACGCAAGGCTGTCCAGAGGTTTGGCTTCGTCGGTGCCGTACATGTCGCTGACATCGGCTAGCATGCCTTGTTCAGCCCACATAAGCACCGCATCCTCTGCCATGATGCCGGTATCGGGCAGGTTGTTGCCCACAGCCCGTGTGTTGAGAGCTCCTACATAATCTGCGCGGTCGATCTGGATGATTTCCACATGGATCTTGTCCTGTTCAGCCTCGAATTTGTCAATGGTTTCCTGCAGTACGCGGACCTCTTCGTTGTCGCCCCACATGGAGTAGGTAATGGCCACGCGTTCCTGCGCCAGGGCGATGGCTCCCACGAGCGACATCAGGAGAACCAGCGCCGTCAAGCCAGACAGCAGTTTCAGCTTTCTCATCTTTGCGCCTCCTTTTTATCAATGAAGCACTTACGTGCCAGGATACTGGTTTATCCACACCAGCATTTCCCCTTCACCTCTGTTGCCCCAAAACCTGTAAGGGACAAAGGTCAGCCTGCAGGGCTCATACGCAGGCAGATTCTCTGTGTACAGCTCATGTCCCCAGGCGCTTTCCTTCAGTCTGAATCCGCTGGTCTCCAGGATGGGAAGGCCTGAAGCCTGCTGTCCAGGCAACTCTTGAAACTGAGCATCTCTTCTCAGGCGTATGCCGGAGAGCCACGGGCCGTTGTCCTTTTCTTCCAGGCAGTAGACATCCAGCCCGCGCATCAGGCAGATCTTTCCGGCATTTGCAGCAACGCGGGGATGGGCGTGAATGAGCCGGATCCGGGGGCTCAGCCTGTACACATATTGCGCAGTCCCGCCGGGATGCCGAAAAACGTGTACTTTTCCCCGCGTATCCCCGCCCTGGGCCGAAAAGGCATAACCCTCCGGAATCCTCAGATGCACATCCACGGCCTGACTCCGCAGCGTCAGGCAAACTTCCTCCCCCTGCCGGTCCAGGCGGATGCTGCAGCATTCATCCTCATAGGCGCTGGCAATGTGCGCAAGGATATACAGCTCCCCCTGCCTTTGCGCGTACAGGCTTCCAGACAGGGAGGACAGGGTTCGGGCGATGTTGGGCGGGCAGCACGCCACCCCAAACCAGGCTTGTCGCACCGGCTTGACATGGGCGTAGGTCATGTTCTTTCGAATCGTCTCAGGCCGCACAGCTAGGGGATTGACGTAAAAGAAATGCTTGCCGTCCTGTCCCATACCGGCCAGCACGGTATTGTCGAGGGCCCTCTCCCAGAGGTCATAGTAGGAGACATCGCCCGTCAGGAAGGTCATGCGACGGGAGAAAAGCATCAACCCCACGGAGGCACAGGTTTCGCAATACATGCTGTCGTTGGGCAGATCCCAGTCTGTCGTAAAACGCTCTCCAAAGCTGGCGGAACCGATGCCCCCGGTAACATACATGCGCCGGGTCCGCACGCTCTCAGCCAAAGCCTGGCAGGCGCTCAACAGAGCCTCATCGTTCAAATGGCGTGCGGCATCCGCCATCGCGCTATACAGATACATCGCACGCACAGCATGTCCTTCTGCACTGTCCTGCTCCCTAACGGGCTTGTGCGCCTGGAAATATGCGTCGTCAAAGCGCTTCATGTCCTCCCAGATCCAGGCGTGGTGGGGGTCATTGCGCTCCCGTTCCAGCTGGTTTTCACCGCATCCGCGTACGTCAATGAAATGCCTGGCCAGCTCCAGACAGCATGCCTCAGCGCTGTATTCATACAGCCTGATCAGTGCCAGCTCTATCTCCGGATGGCCAGGATAGCTGCTGCGGGGCATAAAGTACCCATGCAGGTGTTTTGCAAGTTTGATGGCGCAGCAGAGAAGCTTTTCCTTGCCGGTGGCCTGGGCATAGGCTACTGCAGCTTCAATCATGTGTCCGGCACAGTAGAGCTCGTGCCCCTCCATCAGGTTAGAATATCGTTCCTGTGGCCTCATCAGGCTGTAGTAGGTATTCAGGTATCCATCTTTTTCCTGTGCTCTGGCAATCAGGTCCACTGCTTCATCCGCCAGGGTGCTTAATGGCTCATCCTGCCTGATGGCCAGAACATATGCCACCGCTTCCAGCCACTTGTACAGATCGGAGTCCAGGAAGACCACGCCACTATGTTCGGCGACCACGTCCCTGGCAGCAGCCTTAAAGTTGCGGATGCAGTGGCTTTTCTCCGCTCCTTCTACCCTGTCGTTGAGGATTTCCCATTGATAAGGCAACACAACCCTGCGCAGCAAATCAATGCGCTCGAGCCAGGCAGTGTCCAAAATACGCACCTTAGTAAACGGTAGAGGAGTTAACAATTTTTCGCATCCTTTGAGTTAATTTAACCTGCTCGCTCTATTTTATCGTCCGCTGTAACCCTTGTCAAGCAGAAAATTCACTCGCATCCGGTTAAATTTAGTTAATTTCGATCTGCCCTAGAAAATTCCAAGGGATCTCTTGACATAGGGCTTGAGCGAGGTTAACATTAACCCCATAGTACTTCCGACGGAGCGTCAACATGACCACCATGAAGCAGATCGCGGAAAAGGCGGGCGTATCCACAGCCACCGTCTCGCATGTAGTCAACGGAACTAAGCGGCTTTCTCCAGCCACTACCCAGCGGGTGCGAAAAGCCATGCTGGATCTGAATTATCGGCCCAGAAAACCCGCCCCTGCATCCCTACGGATGCAGACCAGGGTGGTCGGTGTATTGGTAGAAGACATGCGCTGCTTTCCTGTGCCGGATATTCTATGTGGTATATCCGAAACGCTGGAACCTTCAGGGTACCACATCCTGCTTCACAACATGCATCTGTATGAGAAACTGTACAACCAGTACGAGATGATCGGCGCCTGCCGTGAACAGGTCAATCAGGGGATTGGCGTGCTTCTGGGCGCGCAGGCAGAAGGGATCATTTATGTCGCGATTCACGACCGCCACCTGGACGGGTTGCTGGATCCGGTGGCCCGCCCTGTCGTCTATGCCTATTCCCTCGGTTCTTCAGAAGATTCCTTTGTTACCTATGGCAACAAGGAAAGTGCAGCAAGTATTGCTCGACACTTGATCAGCAAGGGGCACCGCCGCATCGCGGTCATTGCAGGCCATCCGCACTCCTTTCCCACCATGAAGCGCCTGAGCGGTTTTCAGATCGCGCTGCAGGAGGCTGGGTTGATCATTCAGGACGGCTTTCTAGCATACGGCGACTGGGAATATGAATCCGGCTACCGGCTCATGAAAAAAATGCTCCTCCTGCCGGAGCGTCCCACCGCGGTATTTGCCATGAACGATTTTATGGCTGCCGGTTGCCTTCATGCGCTGCAGGACAGCGGACTGCGCGTACCTGAAGACATCTCCCTGGTTGGCTTTGACAACCGTGAAGCCTTTGATTACTTGCGTCCCAAGCTCACCACAGTGGAGCTTCCGGTGCGTGAAATAGGCTGTCAGGCAGCCCGGCTCATCCTGGAATTGATCGCAGCGCCTGAAAGCAGGCCCCGCTCTAAAATACTGCCTTGCACCCTGATTGAGCGCAGCTCGGTGGAGGCGCTGGGATAAGCACCGCTCCATACCCGTTTACAGGCTGGGATGTCTGTGTTTCTTTTTGCAGCACTTCATAAACCAATTCGCTGGAGGGCCCCATGAAAAAAGCAACCCTGACTGTAGACAAGTCCTTTCGGATTGCCGAGATCGATCGGCGCATCTATGGCTCCTTCATAGAGCACCTGGGCCGTGCGGTGTACTCCGGCATCTATGAGCCGGGGCATCCAGCTGCGGACACGCATGGGTTTCGTCAGGACGTCCTGGAGCTCGTCAGAAAGCTCGGCATCACTGTAGTCCGCTATCCTGGAGGCAACTTTGTTTCCGGTTTCGACTGGGAGGATTCCATCGGCCCGCGCAAGGACCGCAAGCACCGTCTGGACCTGGCCTGGTTTACCACAGAGACCAACGAGGTAGGTTTGCACGAGTTCATTGACTGGTGCAGGCAGGCGCATGCCGAGCCCATGTACGCCATCAACCTGGGCACTCGGGGCACAGACGCAGCGCGCAGCATCGTGGAATATGCAA
This sequence comes from uncultured Oscillospiraceae bacterium, assembly GCA_964586835.1. GTDB lineage: Bacteria > Bacillota > Clostridia > Christensenellales > Aristaeellaceae > CAZLYF01. The sequence goes on along the minus strand of CAZPIC010000011.1, from coordinate 45,301 downwards.
ACCATACAGGCGGCAGCTACTGGAGTGACTTGCGCATCAAAAATGGATCCAGGGAACCCTTTGGGATCAAGCTGTGGTGTCTGGGGAATGAAATGGACGGCCCCTGGCAAATCAACAAGCGGACGGCGTATGAATATGGCCGGATCGCCAATGAGGCGGCCAAGGTCATGAAGTGGGTAGACCCCAGCATTGAACTGGTTGCCTGCGGTTCCTCCTCCCGGGATATGCCCACCTTCGGCGACTGGGAGCTGAGTATGCTGGACGAGTGCTATGAGAATGTCGACTATGTCTCCCTGCACCGCTATTACGGAAACCAAAACAACGATACCCCGTCCTTTCTTGCCCAGGCGATGGATATGGATGCCTTTATCCGGACAGTAACGGCCATCTGCGACGCTATAGGAGGGAAGAAGCGCAGCAAGAAAACCCTGAACCTGTCCTTTGACGAGTGGAATGTCTGGTATCACAGCAACGAACAGGATAAGGAAATCTGGAAGCGGGAGAAGTGGAATCAGGCTCCGTCGCTTTTAGAGGATATCTATAACTTCGAAGATGCCCTGCTTGTAGGCTCCTTGCTGATTACTTTTCTGCGAAATGCTGACAGGGTCAGGATCGCGTGTATGGCGCAGCTGGTCAATGTTATCGCCCCGATCATGACCCGCAAAGGTGGCGGCGTATGGGCGCAAACGATCTTCTGGCCACTGATGCAGGCAAGCGCGTATGGCCGCGGCGTGGCTTTGCAGACCTTGGTCGACGCTCCGCTGTACGACTGTGCGGCTTATGACAGCGTGCCTGAGTTGGACGCCATGGCTACGATGGAACAGGACGGCAGCCTGTCCGTATTTGCAGTCAACCGCAGCATGAAAGACGCCATCCTCCTCTCAGCCGATCTGCGCTCCTTTGATAGCCTTTCACAGGTAGAACATTCCGTGCTGCACCACGCAGACGTTAAGGCGACCAACACAGAGCAAAACCCAGACCATGTCCTGCCCTTTTGGTCAAAGAGCGACAGCATGGACAACGGCAGGCTGGAAATCTGCATCCCCGCGCTCAGCTGGAATGTCATCCGCCTAAGTCGGCAACGCGAGCCATCACAGAGCCCAGCGTGATAAACGATAGAGTGAAAAGTGTACACTATGCAGCATCAATGAAAGATCACGCTGCTAAGGCAAGAGTGCGACAATGTCAAATATATGATCCTCGCAGTATCATTGAAATAGAAAATCAGGAAAAGGAGGAGAATTTTAGCAGATAAGTCAAAAACCCTGCGGCTGATATTGCCTCAGTGGCAGGGCGGCGCCAACCCGGACTATGTGTTTGGCGCAGAGGTTTTGGCGTTTATTGCACCTCCCAGCAAAACCGATGAAACAATCAAAATCGCAGTGAATGAGGATTTTAATAAACCTCTGGAAACAGAATACGGTATGATTGGCACAGTTAAAGGAAGCGTCACAGACCCTGATGCGAAATTTACCCGCCCATCCGTTCTGTCTTCCTTCACAAAGAAGGCTTTCTCGTCATGATCGCAAAATACCAGCTCTGCACCTGATAGGGCTTGCGTTCGGAGCGGGAATCCTGTGCCATCGGAAAGGGCGCGCACAGTGGGACCAGTGTTTATCTTTCGTCCGGGGTTTTATGGCTGGTCGCCCGCCCCCATCGTCGAAAAAATTTCGTCCAGGTACAGCAGCCTTTCCTTCACGAAAGACTGAACAAATCCATTGTCTGGCGACAGAGCGGAGTCTGGCCAGCGCATTGCCTCACGCGCTCTTGCGCCACACGCCTCCAACAAATCAAACAGGGTGTCCGCATGGTTTATCAATTGTTCCTCACTAAAAATCCCTCCGCGGTATACCTGCCACTTTTCGCTTGCCTTGTTCCGGAAATTTCCAACGTTCAGTGTTAGCAATCGCTGAAACAGCCCGACACCACCCTGGTATACCAGTGCGCTTACGTGTTTCATATCTGTCGCGACGTAGTACGGCGGCTCCCCGGTCCAAATCAAGCCGCAGACCTGATCACAGTCCCACGGCAGAATGATGAACTTCAGGGTTTCCCCGGCCTTCTCGGTTTTCAGAACCATATTTTTCCATGCGTTGTCCTTGGCATAGAGCAGTTCGGTAAACAGGTAATAATCGATGCAGTTTTCTATGTCGATGAAGTATTCAATCAGTTCTAAAAAGTCCTCGTCATTAGAATAGAATATGATGCTGCAGAAATCGCTGAAATCTGTCTCCAGCCTGTTATACGGAACAGCCAAATATGCTGTTTCAGTTCGTGCCCATTCGAAGATATCTTGGTTAATTCCCTCTTCGAGATATTCCTCCAGATATCTATTGATTTTCAGCAGGGCTCCATCGGAGGGGCCGCCATAGAAAGAATACTCATTGACGATCTCATGGAATCCGTACAAGCCCCAGTATTCGCTGTTTATGAACAATTCCACATGCGTCATATGCGCACTTTGATCTTTGTTGCGCTTGCTGTCAGCAGCGCTGATTCTGTCCCATAGATCCAGCGAAAATACATCCCGAATTTTTGATTCGTCTTCATACAGTGAGTTTAGTGCGAATTTAGAGTTCATCGAAAGCCCCAGAGGGGAGAGATACACGGGTTTGGGCTTATACAGACTGTCAACCAGCTTGATTTGATAGCTCTTCTTTTCGTATAACTGACTTGAAAACCCCCGGATCTTGACTCTTGCCAGGCTTTCAATGACAAGAGGCTGTGGCGATAAAAGGCCATCGAAGATTTTGAGTTCCGCATTGGCATACTCATGCGGGATCGGTTCACTGCCCTCCATCTTCTTCAATACGGTCAGTTCTACAATGGGGAGCCCCGTGACAATGATATGGTAGATCCTGTAAGCGCCCTCCCTGTAGGCGATGATCGACAGGCGCGTTCCATCCATGCGTTTGCACAGATGGACGCCCTCCCCAGCGTCGACCGAAACGGTATTTTCGTCCGGAGTATATAGGTCTCCTGTCGTTATGTCGAATGGAAGAGGGTGTCCGGAGACATTGAACCGTGCCAGCTCATCCTCGCAAGAAAAACGTTCAGAAGTGATCTGTTGCGCCTCGTCCGCCGCGATCGTCCTGATCGCGTTCAATGCCATACTCTTGGAAGACGCATGACATAGACCATAGGTTCCCATGCCCGCCAGCATGACCCCCACAACCAGAACAACTACTCGTTTCATGGGTGGAAACCTCCCTGGATACCCTTTGTCTCAGTATAGCACCGGAGATGAAAGAAACGACAGGCGATGACCAAAGCTGATTCATGGGCAGCCAGAATCCACCCCCGCGATGAGCTGCGGACAAAGCATCCCCTTCTCCAAATCATGCTTTCCAGGTACTTAGGGTGCAGCCCGACTTTGAACCGTCTCCGGGGGCTGGTGGCATGTTCAAAGAATGCGTCTTTACGGATCCTGTGGAGCGTTTCCTTATTAGTACAGCCGGATTTCTGGGACCATCCTCCTTGCAGGCGACCCGACAACCCTCGCTCCGTACGACAGACAGGGTCCGGGCATGCTTCCGATGCCCCGGTGATTTCTGACAGTCCTGGCTCACTCGCCTTTTCATTCAGGCTCGTCCTCTCAGTGCCGGCTTCACCCGTTTCTTCCTGAGCAATGTGATGCCGTTGCGTCATCCATGAAGACAGGCGCGGGCAAAGGCCGCTGCCTCGTTCCCGCTGTCGGCATAGCCAGCGCGTCTGCTACCGCGATGGACAGGCTGTCTTCCGGCTGATCTTTCCTCTGTGATGTTTTCCATCACGCCTTTCATCCATCCATACAGATCTTACGATGATAACTGACCCACCCTGCATCTTCTTCTCTCCTAAACCTCTTCTTTGTTGTTCGATGTGTTTTTTAATAATTATTTACCGCACAAAACTCAATGATCAAAATGGATCTGTCAACCTCTTCATACTGGAATGTCCATGCGTGGGCCTGGCCCCGTGGAGTTACCCCGTGCCCCCTCTCGCGGAAAATTGGGTATACTGTTGGAAGCGGCGCTTTGTCGTATCTTACTTCGGAGGAAAAATCTTCTTAAGGCAGGAGGTAGCCATGTACAACGCAAGCCCTGAACGGTATCAGACGATGCAATACAAGCGTGTGGGAAAGAGCGGCATCCGGCTCCCCATGGTTTCCCTGGGGCTCTGGCACAACTTCGGCGGCGTGACCCCGTATGAGGATAGCCGGGACATGGTCCTTCATGCCTTTGACCTGGGCATCACACATTTTGACCTCGCCAATAATTATGGTCCGCCGCCCGGAAGCGCCGAAGAAAACTTCGGCCGCGTCCTCAAAAACGACCTTTCTCCTTACCGCGACGAGCTGATCATCTCAACAAAGTCAGGCTATTATATGTGGGAGGGACCCTATGGCGAATGGGGCTCTCGCAAACAGCTGCTTTCAAGCCTGGACCAGAGCCTCCAGCGCATGGGACTTGAGTATGTGGACATCTTCTACCACCACCGCCCGGATCCGAATACGCCTCTGGAAGAAACCATGGGCGCGCTGGAGCAAGCTGTCCGTTCCGGCAAGACACTGTATGTGGGGCTATCCAACTACGAGGCAGAGGAGGCAGGCAGGGCGATCGAAATTCTCAACGGACTCGGCATCCACTGCCTCATCCACCAGCCGCGCTACAACCTCTTCAACCGGGGTCCTGAAAAAGAGCTCTACCCGTTGCTTAAGGCCAAAGGTGTCGGTGCCATTCCCTATTCGCCCCTTGCCCAGGGAATTCTTACAGATCGTTACCTGCACGGCATCCCTGCAGATTCGCGGGTGGCTGGGTCCAGCGTATTTTTAAAGGAATCCGCCATCACCAAAGACGTTCTGCAAAAGGTCCGTAAGCTCAACGAGCTGGCTCGCACGCGTGGACAGACGCTGGCGCAGATGGCCTTGGCCTGGCTCCACAGAAGCTCCGTTACGGCCTCGGTCATTATAGGCGCGAGCCGCACAAGCCAGATCAGAGATTGCGTTCGCGCGCAGGAAAACCTCACGTTTACAGCGGAAGAGCTTGCAGCCATCGACCGCGTCACACAGGAAACCTGAGCGCCTCTTTCCTGTTGCCGCTCATCCCGGGAAGATCCGGATCTGCTTAAGAAACCGGAAGGGATCGCGTCAAAGCCTGAATCAAAGCTGATCGTACAGACACAGTCTCCGGGCTTCTCGCGCATGCGGAGTCCTGGATCGCCTGCCTGGTGCATATGTGCGTCCTGGAAAGGCTGAGGCCACACAGTCAAAGACCAGCCTCCTGTGCCTCGTGCCCAAGGCCACGCGCTGGCCATGGATGCTCAAGACCCATGGAGCGCCCTGACAGGCTCCATCAACCGATCCTGCCCAGAGTCGTTCAATGCCGGTCGGACGAAACTACGGCCTGCCCAGTCACCTCTTCGTTCCCGGCATGTTCATGGGGTGTTCAGGACCTGTTGGCTTAGCCCTGCTCGCGTTGAAGCCCGCCAGGCTGGCAACAACGCGCGAGAGCGTCCGAGAATCGCTTCACAGCATCCGCCATCGCTGCAAGCACTCCGCTCGGGAAGGCGGCAGCATCCCTGCCCACGGAGAGCCGGGCTCAGATTGGTTCCCAGCGCTCCGCTCCTCTGCCTGCAAAAGATGCGGACTCCAGGAACCTCCGTCCCCTCATTGTAGCTGACAAATCTCCTGACAAGGAGATCCGAACACAGGGCCTCCCCTTCTGCTCTCCTGCACCGCCTCAGCCGGTGTCGCACCATACGAGGGTTGCGGGCCCTTCCGCTCCAAACACCGGATCTGTCTGCGGAAAAGGTGTCTTCGCGGAGCGCTCTTTCAGGCGCTGGAACCTCCTCGCGTCACCCCGTTCCATATCGGGCGACTGTCCCTGGGGATAAGCTCCCACGACTGAAAAGCGGGGTGAGCCTTCAATATGCCGATGTCCCACGCCTGCTGGCAGCAACACAGCGTCCCCCGCCCCAAAGAGAACCGTTCTCCCGCTGGGGCCACCCAGACGCAGACGCGCCCACCCTGCCACGCATCCCAGGACTTCATGTGAGCAAGCATGGAAATGATCAAAGTTGTACACGCCGTTGACCCATACCCCTTGCCACCCGTTCCGGATGAATCGCTCCTCAAAGCCACGCACCAGTGCGTGGTCATCCGGGAACACCCGCGGATAGAAAAGCACAGGCAGGGTACTGTTGGGAAAGGGAAAATCCTCGGGAACAGGGAGAAGCGTGCAGCGGTCTGTGAAGCCTTGAAGCCCGCCATGAAGCTCACGGACCTGGCTTGACAGGCTGTGATCCGAATTCTTCAGCAGGATCCCCTCCTCTTCACCTGGTCAGGGGTCACCAGGCACACGCATACCGCCTTTTTCTGATGACTGGGATGTAGAGCGCGACTGGTCCCGCTCTCCTTCATCGGGGAGCTCCATCCACTCCTGCTTCCGATCTCCACAACACTGCACAGCCTCGCCGTTTGATTGTGTGCCCAGCCCATGGTAACGCTGTCCAGGCTACACATCAAGCTGCATGCCGGAGGGGAAGCCCCCCGTAAGGCACAGGAACCGTGCTTTTGCCCCATCCCCCGTGCCTATTTCTGCGAAACCGAAAGCAGCCTGTGGACCACGATTTCCATAGAAATTACCGGGATCCTTTCACAAAGGAAGGGAAAAAGCCAAGCCCCGCCGCGCGTTGACGCAACTTTGAAGGAATGGTATAATGCGGCGGAAAAACCTGAAGCGCCCGAAACGTACGTCTGGAGTTCTGTGCCTCGTGACGTGGGACGGCGACGGAGAGGTGGGCGTATGACCAGAATCGAAAAATCCCTGTTTGTGCTGTGTGGAGTGCTGTTGATCCTCTTCATCATCCTGGTTTTCCTGGTCGGAGATACCTTCACCAGGGTGCTTTTCTTCCTTCTCGCAGCCGCTATGATCCTCCTGATCGTACGGATGCTTGACTGGCTTTGCAAAACAAGGAAGATCTGCCTGAAGTCCGTTTTTCAAAAGGACGGTGCCCCTGATGCTGCCCTCAGCACAGATGACAGCTCCGAGCCTTCAGCAGCCTCCTGCGACGTGGACGGACAGGAGGTTCCCTGTGGCCTTCAGGAGGAGGATTCTGCCGATGAAGACGTCGGATGGGACGACGCTGAAGAAGAGACAGGCGAAACAAACGAGGACGATACGGACAGCGATAAGCAGAAAGAGGAAACCGACGACAGCCACGCTGATGTACAGACGCTGAGAGAGGGCCCGGATGACAGCGCCTCCGACCTCAGGGAAGAGCCTCAAAGTGCTCCTGATGAAGCGGACAGCGACAGTCCCTCCTCCTCAGCCAGGGCGATGCCATCGGAACCTTCCCCTGCCGAGTCAGAACCCAGGTATATCGGGCATGCACAGAACCTCAGGTTTCACCTGCCAAACTGTCCCACCTTGCCCTCCATGAAAAACCGTGTCCCCCTCGAAAGCCGCGAGGAAGCCCTGGCCCACGGGTACACTCCCTGCAGCAACTGCAAGCCCTGACCCCCACCGGGCTTTGACACGGACAGGGTTTCTTGATTATAATACCCAACATTCAGGCAAAGGAGCGAGTTCATGTCGATGAAGGCAAAGAGGCGGCGGATGACAGGTCGGACAGTTTTTGTCAGAGCGCTCAGCGTTTTTCTTGCCCTTTTAATCGTAGGCGGCGCGCTTGCCGCTCTGCTCGACATCGTCTGACCGTTACGTCCACGCCAATTCAAGGAGGAAAGCATGGAACTGAAGGGATCTCAAACGGAGAAGAACCTGATGGAAGCGTTCTCAGGCGAAAGTCAGGCCAGGAACAAATACGACTATTTCGCCAGCGCAGCTAAAAAAGAAGGCTACGAGCAAATCTCTGCCATCTTCGCGGAAACCGCCCTGAATGAAAAGGAGCACGCGAAACTGTGGTTTAAGGCGCTGGGGCTGCTTGCCGACGGAAAGAAAGAGGGCGACACGCTGAAGAACCTGGTCGCCGCCGCAGCGGGCGAGCACTACGAGTGGACCGAAATGTACAAGGGCTTTGCCGAAACGGCGCACAAAGAGGGCTTCCACGAGATCGCCAGGCAGTTTGAAAACGTTGCCAAGATAGAAAACGAGCACGAGAATCGCTATCTCAAGCTGCACCAGAACATCGAATCGGGCGAGGTCTTCGCGCATGAGGCTCCTGTCAGCTGGCACTGCCGCAATTGCGGTTTCATCCACACGGGAAAGACACCCCCGGCGAAGTGTCCGGCTTGCGACCATCCCCGCTCCTACTTTGAGAAGAAGGCCAACAACTACTAAACCCGGTCGCCGTGTCTCAGGGGCTGGCGTTACGCCGTCCCTTTTTTAAACTCATGCATAGCTCCCGTCAAGCGGCTGGACAAAGACCTCCCCCGCAAAGACCCTATGGATCCCCTGGTCTGTGCGGACGATGAGCGCACCCTCGTCATCCACGTCGTCCGTCCATCCCACCAGGGTCTTTCCGTCCACGGCGGTGAAGCGCACCGCGCGCTGGAGGGTGACGCAGCGCGCACGGTACTCGTCCATAAACGCTTCCCCAGACACTAGTCCCCCGACCAGCCCGTTGACGATGCCCGCAGCGACCCGCTCCTTCGCAAAAGGCCGGGAAAGCACCACCGCGGTAGCCTTCTCCTTGAGCTCCGACGGAAATACCACCGGCGCTATATTGATACCAACGCCGATCACGGCGGCCCTCTCCTTCCCGATCCCTGTGCTTTCCGACAGGATACCGCAAACCTTCAGGCCATCGAGCAGCACGTCGTTGACCCACTTGATGGTCAGCTCACAGCCAGTCTCCCTCTCCACCGCGCGACAAACAGTGACGGCAGCAAGCGCTGTCAGGCGCCCCGCCTCCGGACGCGCAGTCCTCAGGATGACGCTCATGTACAGGCCTCCCTCGGGTGAAAAAAACTCGCGTCCCAGTCTTCCCCGGCCCAGCGTTTGCCTTTGTGCCAGAATACAGGCACCGTGCGGCGCACCATCCAGGGCCCACTTCTTTGCTTCAGCGTTTGTAGATTCCGTCCATGTAAGCGTCCAAACCGGAGCCTTCAGATGAAGCAAGCCCTGTAAAACCGAAGCGTCCATGGTTCCTCCAACGGTTGTGAGTCTTTCTCAAGGCGGGGATCGTCACCTGGGCGCATAGGCAAGACGGGATTCAGGAGATTTCTATGTATACGGCCATTGTAACCGGCGGTTCCCGTGGCATTGGCGCGGGTGTCATACGAGAGCTTACGCGCAAGGGCTGGCGGGTGGCTTTCAATTATTGTAAAAGTGAGGATGCCACGCGGCGCCTATCAGAAGAAACAGGCGCGATTGCCTACCGGGCAGACCTTTCCGATGAGCGTGAGACCGCAGTCTTTTTGCAGTCGGCCTTAAGGCAGCTGTCCCATGTGGACGCGCTGGTTTTGAGCGCCGGCGTCTCCTTTAGCGGCTTGATCACGGACATGGACGTACAGGATTGGGATCACCTGTTTTCGGTCAATGTGCGCGGTGCCTTTCTCTGCATCAAGGGCATCCTCCCGGGGATGATCGGCCGGCATAACGGTAGTATCGTTTTGATTTCCTCCATGTGGGGCCGGGTTGGCGCCTCCTGCGAGGCCGCTTATTCCGCTTCCAAGGCAGCGTTGATCGGTCTTGGGAAATCCCTGGCGAAGGAGGTGGCGCCCGCAGGCGTGCGCGTCAACTGTGTCGCCCCCGGAGCCATTGACACCGATATGCTGGCAGCTTACTCAACAGAGGAACGGCAGGCGCTCGAGGCTGCCATTCCCCTTGGCAGGCTCGGATCGGCTGACGAGGTCGCGCGCGCCGTGGCGTTCCTGTGCGGGCCATCCGCCTCCTATATCACCGGCCAGGTCCTGGGCGTGGACGGCGGGATGATCCTGTAGGCCAAAGACGTTCAGCGCTCAGCGTACGCCTCCACCGCTCTGCTCGCACCGATGCGATCGCAGCCCGCTCGCAGAAAGGCTTCGATCTGCTCAGCCGTCCGAATGCCTCCCGCCGCCTTGATCCTGACCCCAAGTCCCAAGTGTTGCCTGAAAAGCGCGATGTCCTCTAGGGTCGCCCCCGCAGGCCCAAAGCCGGTGGAGGTCTTGATGTAGTCAGCCCCGCTCTGCGTAACACAGTGGCACAGGGCGATCTTCTCTTCCTCCGTCAGGTAGCATGTCTCAATGATGACCTTGAGCACCCGGTCCCCCGCCGCTTCCCTGACCGCGCGAATCTCTTCGCTCACTAAGTCAAAGCGCCCGCTTTTCGCGTCGCCAATATTGATGACCATATCCAGCTCATCCGCGCCCTCCTGCACAGCCTGTAGGGTCTCATTCACCTTGCAGGCCTTCGTGTGGTATCCTAAGGGGAAGCCGATCACCGTGCAGAGCCGGAGCTCCGGGCCGAAGGCCGCGCGGGCCGCGCTTACAAAGCAGGGAGGAATGCAAACCGAAGCCATGTGCAGGCGCAGGGCCTCCTCACAAAGCGTCCTGACCTGTGGCCAGGTGGCGTCCGCTTTCAGCAGCGTGTGGTCCACGCGGGCAAAGATCTTTTCTTTTTCCATCCGGGATTTCCTCCTTCTGTTGTGTCATGGAGACAGGCTGTCCTCCCCTTTGGACAGGCCTTCTGCAGTCTGCTGCCGTATGACGGGGTCCATCAGACCTCCGCGGTCGCCATAGTCCGTGGAAACGAAACCGGAAGGGGCGGCCCAGCACACAGCGTTTGTGATCACCCGCTGGATTTCCGGCATATGGTAGACAGGAAAGCTCTCATGCCCCGGGCGAAAATAGAAGACCTTTCCGTTTCCGCGCCTGTAGCACAGGCCGCTCCTGAAGACCTCGCCTCCGGAGAACCAGCTGACAAACAAAAGATCGTCAGGCTGCGGGATCTCAAAGCGTTCCCCATAGGTCTCCTCCGCCGGGATGATAATCTTGCCATCAATGCCCGCGGTGATCGGGTGCGATGGTTCTAGAACCCATAGGATCTCCGTATCTCCGCTTTCGCGCCACCGGAGCAGCTGAGAGCGGGTGCCGCAAAGCCTGGAGAAGATCTTGGACGCGTGACCGGAATGCAAAACAATCAAGCCCATCCCTTCCATGACACGCTCATACACCCGATCGACCACTTCATCCACCACCTGGTCGTGTGCCAGGTGGCCCCACCAGATGAGCACATCGGTCTGACTGAGTACTGCGTGCGTCAACCCGTGGCTTGGCATGTCCAGCGTAGCGACGCCTGCCTCAAAGCCCGCCGCGGAGAGAAACCCGGCAATGCAACCGTGGATCCCCTCCGGATAGATGCGTCGGATCCCCTCATCCTCTCTTTCGTGCACAAACTCGTTCCAAACGGTCACACGTACCTTTTCCATGTGCTTCCTCCCCTTTCAGACAGAACAGCGTTCAGTCAAACCACAGGTGTACCGTCGCCCCCAGGACCCCCGCACCCACCATGACCACAATGGGACTGAATCTCCATTTTCGCAGCACAAAAAGACCTGCCAGGAAGCACCCCAGCGAAATGGGGTCGACCGCACCGATGCCCTGACGTACGCCTCGGTCTCCAAAGAGGGCGAGCTCCAGGATACCAAGCCCCGCGCTGAATATCAGGGCAACCACTGCGGGGCGCAAACCGCTGAGGATGCCCTCCACAGCAGACAAGCCCTTGTATCTGAAGTACGCCCAGGCCAGGATGGAGACAATGATGACCGAGGGAAGCACGGCCCCCAGCGTTGCTGCAACCGCCCCCGCAGGGCCCGCGACCCGCATACCCACAAAGGTCGCAGCGTTCAGCGCGATGGGGCCTGGCGTCATTTCAGCGATGGTGACAAGGTCTGAAAATTCACCCATCGTCATCCAGGGATGTACGCGGATCACCTGATCCTGAATGAGGGGGATGGCCGCATATCCTCCGCCAAAGGTGAACAAGCCTACCTGAAAGAAAGCGGCAAACAGCTGAAGGAGCAGCCCATAGATGCTCATGTTTCGCGTGCCCGCTTTTTCTCCGCGAGGGTTCCGAACCACCCCAGCAAGCCACAGACCGGAAGCACGACGATCACGCTGACCTTCAGGAAAAAAGACGCAGCGAACGAACAAAGCATCAGGAGAAAGGGAAACACCCTTTTTTCTTTCAGAAGCCTGCCGGCCATAGTCCATACAACGTCGGCGATCACCGCTGCAACGCCCGCTCTCATGGCTGTCAGAAGCGCAGCTGCCCAGCGGTTCTGACGAAACGCGTCGTAAAAAAGCGACACAAGCGATAGCGTGATTAAGGGAGGAAGGATGGTGCCAAAAATCGCGGCCAGCATTCCAGGCGCTCCCGCGATGCGATATCCCAGCAATATGGACGCATTGACAGCCATAGCACCTGGGGCAGACTGGGCTATGGCAACCAGGTTTAAAATTTCATCTTCCTCAATCCAGCCGTGCTCGTCGCAGAACTTCTTTTTCATCAGCGGCACAATGACATAGCCACCCCCGAAGGTAAAGGCGCTCAAAGACAGCGTGGAGAGAAAAAGCCTGAACAACGAAGGAGCGCCCTCACGCTTCACCGCAAAACCCTCTTTCCATGGCCTATCATAGCATAGGGATTTTAAGCCCGACAAGGGCATCATGGCAGTCCGCAAGCCCACTTGACCAGCACGCTGCCTTCAGGCTATGATGCCGCCATCACAACCGGCAATGATCCGGGACTTAAAAGGCAGGAATCATGAAGAAGCGATTCTGGTATTCTATGACAGCAGGCGTTATGGTGGGCCTCGCAGGCTGTGTCTATCTGTCAGCCGAGATCCGTGCGGTGGGAGCAGTCTTGTTCACCTTCGCCCTGTTTATGGTCTGTGAGTACGGATTACCTCTATACACAGGCCGCATTGGATACCTGTTTGAACAGGGCATCGCGGGGGTCCCTGCGCTGGCTGTGACGCTGGCGGGGAACCTGCTGGGTGCTTTTATGACCGGCATCGCCTTCAGATATGCAACGGACAATGCTGCTGCGACAGCTCTGTGCATCACAAAACTCTCACAGACAGCCCCGCAAACGCTGATCCGGGCTTTTTTCTGTGGGATGGTCATGTTTTTCTGTGCTGATACCTTCCAACGCAGCCCCCGCGCCGGCGGGAAGTATCTGGCCCTGTTGCTGGGCATCCCTGTCTTCATCCTGCCGGGCTTCGAGCACAGCATCGCGGACACGGTATTCTTTGGGGCAGACTTGGGCACAGACGGGGGCATCAGCCTCGAGCGTCTGTGGTTTTTAGTCCTGGCCGTTGCTGGTAATTCTGCAGGAGGGATGGTCGCCTGGCTGGCAGTCCCCCGCGAGGCGCCTTCGCAGGCGTCCTGAGCGCGCGGTATCAGATTTCAATCGCGGGGGCTTTGTCCCTCCTGCGATAGAGAACAAACCTTGAGCCGATCACCTGGACCGGGGCAGCCCCCGTCCTTTTGCACAGCTCGTCGCAGGCCTCCCTGGGGCCCAGAGGGGCATTTTTGGTTACCGCACACTTAATCAGCTCGCGTGCCTCAAGGGCATCGTAGGCTTCTTTGATCGTCCGGCTGGTCACGCCGTCACGGCCTACGTACAGGACAACTGTCAGCGCGTTGGCCATGGCTCTGAGTGTGGCGCGCTGTTTTGAGCTTAACTCCACCCTTTTGCTCCCCCTCTGGTTGGCGCATGCCCTATGATGGCCGAGAGCCCAGACGCCTATTCGATAAAATCAAACTCAAGATCCGCCAGCCGCACAGTGTCTCCTTCAGATGCGCCGGCTTGGCGCAGCGCGTCGATGATGCCGTAGCGCCTGAGGGTCCGTTGAAACCATTTCATGCTCTCGGAGTCCGAAAAGTTGACGCTCGCGAGCAAGCGTTCCGCCGAAGGCCCCGAAATCACATATACGCCCTGTTCCACACAGATGTCGTATCCTGTTTCCTCCAGCACGAGGTAGGGTGTTTCCTCCGTGCGCCCGAGCGGCGGCAGGGTCGCCAGCGTGGCTGCCACGGCATCCATCAGGCTGTCAAGGCCGCTGCCCGTTGCAGCACTGACCGCAAATACGGGTGAAGCACCTGCGACCTCCATCATCCCGGACAGGTTTGCGTCTGCGCCGGGCAGGTCCATCTTGTTCGCTGCAATCACCTGCGGCCTTTGCCCCAGGTCACCAAAACGCATCAGCTCCCGGTTGACACGCTGCAGGTCTTCTTTCGGGCAGCGCCCCTCGCTGCCGGCGGCGTCCACCACATGGATCAGAAGACGAGCTCTTTCTGCGTGCCGCAGAAACTCAAAGCCCAGGCCGGCACCTTCACTGGCGTTTTCAATAAGGCCCGGGATATCCGCGAGCACGACCTCCATGCCATGGCGCGTAACGACACCCAGGTTGGGAGTCAGCGTCGTGAAGGGATAGCCCGCGATCTTCGGCCTTGCCGCGGTTAGCGCCGCCAGCAGGGAACTCTTCCCGGCATTGGGATAACCCACAAAAGCCGCGTCGGCAATGGTTTTAAGCTCCAAAAGGAAGCGGTGCCACTCCGTCTTGATCCCGGGCTTTGCGAAGCTGGGTGCCTGCCTTGTCGGCGTCGCAAAGCGCGCGTTGCCAAAGCCACCGCGTCCGCCCCTGAGCAGCACGCGACGCTCCTGTGGCTCCGCCATATCCGCGATGACGGCGTTTGTCTCCAGGCTTCTGATCAGGGTGCCTGCGGGAACCCTGATGGTCATAGGGTCGCCGGATTTTCCCCGTCTTTTACCCGAGGCGCCATCGGCGCCGTCCTGCGCCTCAAACTTCTTCCTGTATCGAAAGTCCAGCAGCGTATGCATATTGGGGTCGGCGTGTAGAACGATGTCGCCACCGTCTCCGCCGTCTCCGCCATCGGGCCCGCCATGGGGCACAAACTTCTCGCGGTGGAAGGATACGCATCCATTTCCACCGTTACCGGCTTTCATCTCAATGGGAGCGCGGTCCACAAAGGAGGCCATCAGGGATTCTCCTCTCCCGGGCTTTTAGTTTCTTGCCACCCGTACTTCATCGTCCTCCGCAATGACCCGGTACATGGACTGGGCCTCTTCCTTGCGCACCGATTCACGGATGCTCAGGATCTCATAGCGCCCGAGCCGGCCGCCAAAGCGGATCTCCATCAGATCGCCTTCCTTCACGTCAGCGCCCGCCTTGGCGACGCGGCCGTTGAGCGTCACCCGGCCACTGTCGCAGGCTTCCTTGGCGATCGGTCTGCGTTTGATGATCCGGGATACTTTGAGAAATTTGTCTAGCCGCACAGAGAACCCCTCCCAGAGCACGCCCTCCCACCATGACGGAAGGAAACAAGGAAAAACGGGGCGGCGCTGCTGCCGACCCGTTGCTTTGCGCGTTTTACGGGCGCCTCCCGGTCAGTTCAGCTCGTCCTTGAATGCCTTGCTCGCCTTAAAGGCGGGGGCATTGGAGGCGGGAACATGGATCTCTTCGCCGGTGCGGGGGTTGCGGGCGGTACGGGCAGGGCGCTTTCTGGCCTCAAAGGTGCCAAAGCCAATCAGCTGAACCTTTTCTCCATCCTTCACAGCCTCTTTAATTGCGTCCAGCGTACACTTGACAGCCAGTTCAGCCTCCGCTTTCTTGAGCCCGGAAGCGCTGGCAACCGCAGCAACAAGTTCCGTCTTGTTCATAGTTTTCCCTCCCCAGTTTCATGATTAAGCAAAATGCTTACCCCATCTCTTTTTTGCTTCGTTCCCAGTATACATCCAGTTGAGGCAATGTCAAGCCTTTCAATGGTTTTCCTTCCGAGGCTGCCAAAGCTTCCATGCGGGTGAAACGTTTCAGGAATTTTTCTGTGGCCTGGAAGACCGCTTCCTCGGGCAATACAGACATCAAGCGCGCGGCGTTGACGCAGGCAAAAAACAGGTCGCCGGTCTCCTCCATGGGGTCGATCCCTTTGTCCAGGCTTTGAAGCACTTCCTCCACTTCCTCGATCACTTTCTTGAGCGCGGGGACGGGTCCGTCCCAATCAAACCCGACCTGGGAGGCCTTTTCCTGGATCTTCAGTGCCCGCAGCAGGGGCGACATCCCTTGCGGCACGCCCCGCATGATCTCTGATACCTCGGGGTTCCCCCGTTCCTGCGCCTTGATCTGCTCCCATCTGTCCTCCACTTCCCCTGCGGTATCGCACGTATCCCCGCCAAAGACATGGCGGTGGCGGGCGATGAGCTTTCTGCACACAGCGCTGGTCATTCCGCCTAAGTCCATGGTCCCGTACTGTTCTCCTATGTTTGCGTGGAAGATCGCCTGCAGCAGCACGTCTCCAAGCTCCTCCTCCGCATGAGGCCAGTCCTCCTCGCTGATGGCCTGCATGGCCTCAAACGCCTCCTCCACAAGATACCTTGAAAGCGACCTGTGGGTCTGCTCCCTGTCCCAGGGACAGCCCTCCGGGCCACGCAGCCTGTCCATGAGCTCAATCAGGTCCTGCAGATCATAGCGTCGCTTGTCACCCAGGTTGCCGGGCAGGATCAGGGCAGATACGGTATGGTCGTAGGCAGGCTGTCGGTCCAGCTCTTCCAGTGTGATCCTCTCAGGGTTCTTCAGCGCTGTTTCTCCGGGCGGAAAAAACAGCACCGCAGCATCCTCATCAAAATATCTTAGCAGCTTCAGCTTGCAGTCGCCCGCCAACTCCCTGCCGTTCATCTCGGTCAGGCAGACTGGCCTTTGCGCGTCCGTCACCTTCAGGCCCGAGGCACAGGAAACCAGGACCGGGCTTATAAAAGGCATGGCTGAAAGGGCAAAAGAAGCCATGGCCACGCCTGGCAGAACCTCCGCGTCAGGGACCCGCGCCAGGATCAAACGGACCGATTCATCCTGGGCCGGGTCAGCCACCGCATAGCACAGCGGACCCTCTTGAGCCATTGCAAGGACGCGTTCCATGGCGGACTGCGTGAACGCGTCGAAATCCAGGCTTGCTTCATACAGCTTGTCCAGCGTTTCAAACGCGATGCCCCGGTCTTTCAGCGCAACAGCCGCTCCGTGGCGCCCGGTGCGAAGCAAAACGCGTGATGCCTTGTGAAGCTGGTCGAGGGCACCCACTGTGAGAAGCTCAGGCGAGCCTGGCCCCAGCGCTACAATCGTGATTTCGTGCATCCTTTCCGTTTACCTCCTCTGTCGCCGGGGCAGGTCGCTGCGCCTGACCGCGCCCACGAGAAACGCAACCAGCGTGTAAACGATGCCGGCTACAGCGATCGTCGCGAGCATCAGGGTCCAGGAAACCTGCAGCTTCTCAACCAGACGGCCTTTGATGAACAGCAGAGCCCCCGCCATCACCAGCGCTGCTGCCCCAGGGCGCAGCACCAGATCTGCCAGGCTGAGTTTGATGCGCGCGTGCCTGGCCACAAAAAAGAGGTTTGGAACCATACTGACCAGGTAGCACATCAGCGATGCAAGGGGAGCTCCTCGGATCCCCATGGCAGGCATGCGCACAAGGGTGTAGTTAACCGCTATCTTAACCGCAACGCCCGCAGCGAGCGTATACATGGGGATCTTCTGTCGGTGCAGGCCCTGAAGGATGCCGCTGCTCGCCTGCACCTGCGTAAACAACAGGATCGTCAGGCTGGATACCTCAAGCAACCTGGCGCCCAGGCGCAGCTCTTCAGCGCTGTATTGGCCCCCCTTCCCAAACAGAAGAAACAGGATGGGTTCGGCCAGGATGCTCAGGCCGACAGAGGTCGGGAAGCCCACAGCTGCAGCAATGCGAAGCCCTGTTGAAGACTCGGCGCCGATATGGGCGATATCCTCCCGGGCCAGCCCAGCCGCGATAGAGGGCACGAGATTGGCTGCCATAGCCATGGCCAGTGCGGTGGGCACATTGATCAGAGGAAGAACCAGCCCCGAATAGACGCCGTAGGAAATGAGCGCTTCACCAGGCCTCATCATGGTGTCCATGATCCGCACCAGCATGAAGGCGTCCACAGCGCCGGCCAAGGGCACGATGCTGGCACCGATGGTAATGGGGATGGAAATAGCTACCAGCGACCGGGCAAGGGACCAGGTTCCGGCGTAAGAAACCCCCGGAAGCCGGCGCACGTGCCACACCTCGTCACGGTGCAACAGCCAGTCCACTGCCATGTAGAGCAGGGCGACCAGCTCGGCTATGGACGTGCCAAGCAGTGCTCCTGCAGCGCCCATGGCATAGCCACCCCGTCTCATCCCCTCCGCAGCAAGGGGCAGGGCAACAAAGACCTTTCCCACCTGTTCAATCAGCTGGGAAACAGCGGTGGGAGTCATCCTCCGTTTCCCTTGCATGTACCCACGAAACGCGCTCATCACGCACACGAGAAGAAGGCTCGGGGCAATCATGATAAAGCCCGCCGCGCTGTCTGGCGTTCCCGCAGCCAGCGCGAGGCGATGGCTGAAGCCCATCATCATGAGCATCATGACAAGCCCGACTCCCGCAAGGAGGCCTAAGGCCACCCTGAAGACGCGGCGAGCACTGAAGGGGTCGTCCTTGGCCAGACAGTGGGAAACTGTCCGTGAAATCGCCACAGGAATCCCCGCTGAAGATACCGTTAAAAGCAGGTTATAGAGAGGAAAAACCTGCTGGTAGACACCGATCCCCTCGGGCCCGACCATGTCGGCCAGAGGGATCCGGTATAGCACGCCCACCAACTTGCATATAAGGCCCGCAGCCCCCAGCACAGAGATGCCGCCGACCAGCGTTTTCTGCCTGTCCATCCTACGCGTCGCGTGAGCGCCACGTGTATCCTCCGGATCCGGCCTGCTGTCTTTCACAGGTCTTGCATCCGGTCCGGTTCAAGCGACGCTTCCGCAGCCACGTCGATCTGC
Organism: uncultured Oscillospiraceae bacterium; assembly: GCA_964586835.1. Taxonomy (GTDB): domain Bacteria; phylum Bacillota; class Clostridia; order Christensenellales; family Aristaeellaceae; genus CAZLYF01. The sequence goes on along the minus strand of CAZPIC010000011.1, from coordinate 26,533 downwards.
GCCTCCGGTTCCTCTTCCTCCTCAGCCTCAGCGCGTGCAACCCCCACGATCCGGCTTCCCTCCGCGACGCGCATCATGCGGACCCCCTGGGTCGCACGCCCGCAGATACGGATCTCGTCGACAGGGGTGCGGATCACGGTCCCGTCGTCCGTGATGATCAGGATATCTTCTTCCGGTCTGACCATCAGCATGGCTGCAAGGTCTCCGGTCTTAGCGGTCAGCCTCATCGCGATAAGGCCCTTCCCGGCGCGCCCCTGCTCCCGAAAAGCGTCTGTCTCCGTGCGTTTTCCATAGCCATTTTCAGCGATGGTGAGAACCTGGGCGCCCTCCTCCACAAGGCTCAGCGCGATGACCTGATCCCCTGCCCCAAGGCGCATGCTTCGCACCCCTTGGGAGGCGCGCCCCGTGGCGTTGACCCTCTGCTCATGAAAGCAGATGGCCTGCCCCCCACGGGTCGCCAGCATGAGCTGCTTTTCCCCGTCTGTCAGCTCGACGCCGACCAACTCGTCCTCGTCCCTAAGCACAATGGCGATCATGCCCACCCTCCTCAGGTTGCGAAACGCGCCCAGGGGTGTCTTTTTAATCAGGCCGTCCCGCGTGGCCATGACCAGATATTTGTTTTCAGCGTCTTCCTCCGCGGACAACTCGTCATCGTTCTCATACAGCGCCTCGCCGTCTTCTTCCACAGGCGGTCCGGCATCGCTTTCGGACAGCGCCTCGCCGTCTTCCTCCGCAGATAGCCCGGCATCGGTCCTCAGCTGCGCCTCTCCCCCTTCCTCCGTGGACAGTTCAGCATCGGTCCTCAGCAGTTCCTCGCTGTCTTCCTCCGCAGGCGGCCCGGCATCAGTTTGCATCGCTGAAACACCGAAACTGCCAGGAAGAGGGATCATCGTTGTGACCTTTTCGCCTCCTGCCAGCTGCAGGATGTTGACAATCGCCGTGCCCCGGGCTGTCCTGCCCGCTTCCGGTATCTGGAAGCATTTGAGCGTGTGGACGCGGCCCCGATTCGTAAAAAACAGGATGTCCTCGTGTGAGTTGACCACATAGATCTGTTCGGCGTAATCCTCTTCCCGCGTGGTCATGGCTGCAACGCCCTTGCCACCCCTTACCTGTGCGCGATAGGTGGACTTGCTCAGCCGCTTAACGTATCCCAGGTGGGTCAGCGTGACCACCATATCGTCCACCGGGATCAGGTCGGCGATGTTGATGTCGTCCACGTCCGCAGAAATCTCAGTCCGGCGAGGGTCGGCGAACCTGTCTCGCAAGTCGGTCAGCTCCTCTTTGACCACTGCAAAAAGGAGGGATTCGTCGGCGAGAATGCCCTGAAGGCGGGCAATGGTTTTCAGCAGATCCTCATATTCCGCCTTCAGCTTGTCGGCCTCCAGGCTGGTCAGTCGGGCCAGCCTCATGTCCAGGATGGCCTGTGCCTGGACGTCCGACAGCTCCAGCCGCTGTATCAGCGCCTCTTTTGCGGCGCCCACATCCCTTGACCCGCGGATGATACGAACAACCTCATCAATATGGTCAAGCGCCTTCAGAAGGCCCAGGAGAATATGCGCGCGCGCCTGGGATTTGTCCAGCTCGTACTGTGTCCTTCGCGTGACCACGTCCTGCTGGTGCCGGATGTATTCTCCGATCATCTCACGGAGCGTCAGCACCCGTGGCTGCCCGTCCACAAGCGCCAGCATGATCGCCCCGAAGGTATCCTGCATCTGCGTATGCTTGTAGAGATAGTTGAGCACCACGCTGGACTGCACGTCCTTCTTCAGGTCAATCACCACGCGCATTCCGTTTCTGTCGGATTCGTCCCGGATGTCGCTGATGCCCTCGAGGCGTTTCTCGTGTACCAGCTCGGCGATCTTCTGGACCATCCTGGCCTTGTTGACCATATAGGGGATCTCGCTGACGATGATGCGGTTGCGGCCGTTTGGAAGCACCTCCACCTCGCTCTTCGCGCGCACTGTGATGCGGCCGCGCCCGGTGGCGTACGCCTCAAGGATGCCCGAACGGCCAAGGATCGTTGCGCCCGTGGGAAAATCCGGACCCTTGATGTGTTCCATAAGTCCGGGGAGGCTGATGTCCGGATCATCAATCATGGCGATGACAGCGTCGATGACTTCACCCAGGTTGTGTGATGGGATGTTGGTCGCCATCCCTACCGCGATCCCGCTGGACCCGTTGACCAGCAGGTTGGGGAAGCGGCTGGGAAGCACGGAGGGCTGCATCAGGGTTTCATCAAAATTCGGGTAGAAGTCCACCGTGTCCTTATCGATTTCACCGATGAGATGGGTGCTGAGTTTGCTCATCTTCGCTTCGGTATAGCGCATGGCAGCTGCACCGTCTCCATCCACGGATCCGAAGTTGCCCTGGCCTTCCACCAGCAGGTACCGGATGGAGAAGTCCTGCGCCAGCCGGACCATGGCATCGTAGACCGAGCTGTCGCCATGGGGATGGTATTTCCCCAGCACATCGCCGACAATGCGGGCACACTTGCGGAAAGGCTTGTCCGGCGTCATGCCCAGCTCGTGCATCGCGTAGAGGATTCTCCGGTGGACAGGCTTCAGCCCATCACGCACATCGGGCAGCGCCCTGTTGACGATCACGGCCATCGCATAGGAGATGAAGGATCTTTTCATCTCCTCCTCAAGGTCGGTGGGGATCAGCCTATCCTTTATCTCACTCATGCACGTATCCTTCCGCCTTCACCCTATATGTCAAGCGCTGTGACCATGTCGTAATTCTGTTCGATGAATTCCCGCCTTGGCTCCACCTGATCTCCCATCAGAAGCGTAAACGCTTCATCAGCAGATACCGCATCGCTTGCGGTCACCCGCATCATCGTGCGCGTATCAGGGTTCATGGTTGTCTGCCAGAGCTGCTCTGCGGACATCTCTCCCAGCCCCTTATAGCGCTGAATTTCGGGTTTTGGATTGCGGCCAATCGTCTCCAGGAGCCTTTCAAGCTCCGGGTCATCGTACACATAATGCTCCTGCTTGCCCCGGCTGACCTTGTACAGCGGCGGCATCGCGATATAGACATGACCACGCTCTATCAGCGGGCGCATATAACGGTAGAAGAACGTTAGCATCAGGATGCGAATATGGGCTCCATCCACATCCGCGTCGGTCATGCAGACAATGCGATGATAGCGGAGCTTGTCGAGGTTGAAGTCCTGCCCGATACCGCAGCCAAAGGCGGTGATCATGTTCTTGATCTCGGCGTTCAGCAGGACTCTGTCAAGCCGGGTCTTCTCAACATTGAGGATCTTCCCCCTGAGAGGCAAAATGGCCTGAAAATGCCTGTCCCGTCCAGTCTTCGCGCTGCCACCCGCGCTGTCTCCCTCTACAATAAAAATCTCGCACTTGGCTGGGTCTGTTTCAGAACAGTCTGCCAGTTTTCCGGGCAAAGCCGCGCTTTCCAGCACGGTTTTACGCCGGGTCAGGTCCCTGGCCTTGCGTGCAGCCTCCCTGGCCCGGGCAGCGCCAAGACACCGGTCAAGGATCGCGCGGGCCAGCTGCGGGTTTTCCTCAAGACAGGCAGAAAGCCTTTCGCTGACCAGGCTGTCGACAATGCCCCGGACCTCGCTGTTGCCGAGCTTTGACTTTGTCTGCCCCTCAAACTGTGGTTCCTTGAGCTTGACCGAGACCACTGCCGCGAGGCTTTCCCGCACGTCTTCCCCTCTCAGATTGGCGTCCGCCTCCTTCAGGATTTTGTAGCGGCGCCCGTAGTCGTTGATGACACGGGTCAGCGCTGCAGAAAAGCCGGCCAGGTGCGATCCGCCTTCCGGGGTATGGATGTTGTTGGCATAGGTATAGATGTTTTCCGAATAGGTATCGTTATACTGCATCGCAATCTCGACCGATACTCCGTTTTTAAGGCCTTCGATATAGATGGGCTCCGGGAAGAGGACCTCTTTGTTCTTGTTCAGGTATCTGACAAACTCGCTGATGCCGCCTTCAAAGTGGTACTCTTTTTCATGGACGGTCCCGCCCCGCTCGTCGCGGATCCGGATGCGGATGCCCTTGTTGAGAAAGGCCATCTCGCGCAGCCGTGCCCGGAGTATCTCGAACGAAAACGTGACGCCGCTGTCAAAGATACCATCGGGGTTGTCGCTCCCCTTGATATCGGGCCAGAAACGGATATGCGTTCCCGATGTGTCCGTCTCCCCGATCACCTTCAGGTCGTAGGCGACTTTCCCTCTGTGGTACTCCTGCCTATGGCGCTTCCCATCCTGGCTGACCGTTACGCAAAAGCGGCTTGAAAGCGCGTTGACCACGGAGGCGCCCACCCCGTGCAGGCCTCCCGAAACCTTATAGCCCTCCCCGCCAAACTTGCCTCCGGCGTGCAGCATGGTCAGGCATACTTCCACCGCAGGCCGGCCCGTCTGCAGGTGGATGCCCACGGGAAAGCCACGGCCGTCATCCTCCACCGAGACCGATCCATCTTCATGTAAAATCACCACAACAGAGCTGCAGTAGCCCGCAAGCGCCTCATCAATGGCGTTATCCACAATTTCATACACCAGGTGGTGAAGCCCACTGGCATCGGTCGAGCCGATGTACATCCCCGGCCTTGTGCGCACCGCTTCAAGCCCCTCCAGCACGCGAATCTGGTTTTCGTCGTAGTGCGCATCAACCTGTGTAACCATTTTGGAGGTCACTTTCCCTGATTCCTCTCCTGTCATCGTCTCTTCCTTGCCGCCTGCTGTTTTGCAAACTCCCGCCCCTGCCCCGGCATGGCTTCGGGGCTTGAATACGGCGTATTCTTGCCGATTGGGTCCTATTGATTATAGCATGTTTCGGCAGATTTGAAAAGCGCCATGGAGCCCGCCCCGCAGCCCTGCGCCTCGCTTTCAGCCCACAGCGCGATCCCATTTTTTACATTTTAATCCGGGTTGGAGAGGCGCGCAGGGCGCCCCGCCCACTTTGGCACGACGAGCTCTGCTCCCCTCAGATTTCACAGCTCAGGCCGACGCCGCCAAATGCATAAGGATGCGAAGAGGCACATTGTCACCTGAGCCCGAGTATCTATGAAGATGTCCATGGCAAAGGGTCAAGGATATCCTCCCCCGCGCCTGCCTGCGATCGATGACCTCAAACCGATCCGAACGTAGGACAACAAAACGGCCGACATCGTGCGGGGCGCTGGGAAAGGGAGCCCCGCGACAGACACGGGACACCCACTGTGCCAAAAACAGATACAGGCAGGAGAGGATTTGAAGGCCAGGGCCGGGGAATTCATCGGCGAACCTTTTGAAACGCTTCCCCTCCAACGTTGCGGGGAGCAGAGCATCATCTCGGCGCCTGTCAGGAATCAAGGACGCGCAGAGCCCTTAACAGGGCAGCGCCTGAACGCAGATTCCTAAAAGTCCAGGCCCCGTATGGACCACAAGCGCAGGACTGACATCCCCTTGGATAATATGGCCGATGGCGGGCAACCGGCGGCGAAGCTCCTCCACCACCCCTCTGAGTTCTTCCCTGGCTCCGCCTTCCACAACAGCCAGTGCGACCTTCGCGTGCTTGCCGGCCTCAGCGACCGTCAGGTTGATCATCTCAGCGATCGCCTGCATCCGACCCCGAACCTTGGAGGCTGTGACATAAGCGCCCTCCTCGTTGCAGGTAATGATCGGTTTCAGGTGCAGCAGGCTTCCCAGAGCTGCTGCGACCTTTCCGATACGTCCGCCCCTGGCAAGGTATTCAAGCGTCTGGAGGCTGAAGAAGACGCGGGACTTACGCGCGCTGTTTCGCAGGATCTCATAGACCTCCGCGGCTGGGGTCCCTTCCTCCACGAGCTGACCGGCCAGGATGGCTTGCATCCCGGCAGCCAGCCCGATGCTTTTTGTATCAAGGATGTGGATATCCAGCCTGTCCCGGTATCCTTCCGCCACCAGGCGGATGATGTTGTTTGTCCCTGACAGGGCGCTTGAGATCGTGATGCAAAGCACAGCTTTACAACCGTCGGCAATGATGCGGTCAAAGGCCCCCGCGATCGCAGCCTCGCTGGGCAGGGAAGTGCGGGGTACCTCGTCCTTCAGGCGCTCGTATACTTCCTGCGGACTGATGTCCACGCGGTCGTCGTATTCCCTGTCCTGATAGATCACCTTCACAGGCACCATGTGCATGTGGTAACGCTCGCGATATTCCTCGGGTACGTCGCAGCAGGAGTCGATGAGGATGGCTGTTTCGCGCTGGCTCATCTAGGCTTCTCCTTTTAAACGGATAGCTATACACTACGCTTCCAGCTGACCTCTGTCAATGAAACCTCCACGGCGTGCATCCTCCGTCAGGAGCCCATTTATCCCTGTAACCCGCCCGTGAATTTTTCACCTTCCAGGACCATGAGGCCTGACGGGAACCCGGAAAAGCAGGGGCTGCATAGCCCCTGGAATGAACTTATGTAACGGTTTCAACGGTTCTTGCTGAAAGATGTAAAAGCAGCATGCCCGCGGGCCTCAGGTCTATGAGAGAGCTGAAATGGCACCGGTTCCTGACATGAAACCTCACCGGCCTTGAGAGCTGCCCAGATTTCGCGGGAAAACGGGTTGGAAGGCGGAGCATCTCCTGTGTTAGGATGGACACAGTCAGCCAAATACCCTCTGAAAGGACGTGACGGCATGGACGAACCGATCATTCTTAACGGCAAGAGCCTTGCAAGAGAGATGGAGGGCGACCTCAGACAGCGTGTGATGCGTATCCAGGAAAAAACAGGCAGGGCGCCCTCCCTGGCCACGATCCTTGTGGGAAGCGACCCTGCCTCGGTCACCTATGTGCGGATGAAGATCAACGCCTGCGCACGCGTGGGAATCGCATCAGACAAGAGAGAGCTTCCCGAATCCACGGATACCGCCGGGCTCCTCCATATCATCGAAGGGCTCAATGCGGATCCGCAGGTAGACGGCATCCTGCTTCAGCACCCCGTGCCACGCCAGATTGACGAGCTGCGCTGCTTCAATGCCATCTCGACGAAGAAGGACGTCGACGGCGTTAACACGAGCTCCTTTGGCGCGATGGCCATGAAACAGAAGGCGTTCGTCAGCGCGACGCCCCTTGGAATTATGAACATCCTGCACCACTACGGCATCGACATAAGCGGCCGGCACGCTGTGGTGGTTGGCCGAAGCCCTATCCTGGGAAAGCCGGTGGCGATGCTGCTTTTAAACGCCGATGCCACCGTCACCCTCTGTCACTCTAAAACCACGGGGCTCGACGACATCCTGCGCAGGGCCGACATCGTCGTCGCTGCCATCGGCAGCCCCAGGTTCATCCAGTCGGACTGGATCCGGGAAGGCGCGGTGCTGGTGGACGCAGGCTACAACCCGGGCAACGTAGGTGATATCGACCTGGAGCGCGCAGCCCCCAAATCGTACGCGTACACTCCCGTTCCCGGAGGAGTTGGGCCCATGACCATTTCCAGCCTCCTGACCCAGACCATCGAAGCAGCGGAGGAAGCCTGCGGTCTCTGACCGAGTGCCGGGCGAGGCGGGATGCTACTTTGCTCCCTTGCCGAGCCCCGAAGCGAGATCCACGAAGATATCGGAGCGAAATGCGTAGCTGGCCTCGTGCTTGGCCTCATAGGCCTTGAAGGCCAAGGCGACCAGGCGGTCGATGAGCTCCGGGTAAGCCAGGGGCGGGTCACTCCTGTTCCACAGATAGAAGGCCAGGGAGCCGGGGATCGTATTGATTTCGGTAATGTAGCACCGGTCGCTTGAGCGGTCGAGCATGAAGTCGACCCGGATCACGCCTTTGCAGTCCAGCCCGTGGAAAACGCGCAGGGCCAGCGCCCTGAGTTCTGCGGTCCACCGTTCGCCCACCGGCGCAGGGACGACACGGCTCAGAGAGGCCATGCCCTTTGCGCCCCCACCCCTTAAGTACTTGGCGCTGAAATCAAGCAGCGCCCCCTCCGTCACCGGCATCTCAAGGACGGAGGGGACTGCCTCCCCGTCAAACCCTATCACGGAGCAGTTCACCTCCACGGGTCGGTCAAGCCCTTTTTCCACCAGAATTCGCCTGTCATATTCACATGCCAGGTCCAGCGCGTCTCGAAGCTCTGGACGGCTGTCCGCGCGGCTGACGCCAATGGACGAACCCAGGTTCGCCGGCTTGACAAAAACAGGGTACGCGAGGGTTTCTTCCACGTCTGCAACAACGCTGTCAGGGGCCGTACGCCACCGGCTACGCAGCACCGGCACATCGTCCAGCACCGGCAGCTGAAGGCCGCGAAAACACTGCTTCATGACGATCTTGTCCATGCCCACCGCAGACCCCGCGATCCCGGTGGAGGCATAGGGCAGGTCCATCAGCTCAAGAAGCCCCTGAAGAGATCCATCCTCACCGTGTAATCCGTGGAGCACAGGGATCACGCAATCCACACGTGCGGCAATCTTCCAGGTTTCCCCTCGCCGAAGGCTTCCCCGTGACAAGGCGATGAGTGCCCCGGATCCCGCCGTCAGGTCGGGCAGCACCCGGACCAGCCCCTCCGTGTCCGGCTTGAAGCGAGGGCGGTAGGTATCCATGTTTAGGAGCGGATCCCCTGTAAACCACTCCCCCGCCTGGGAGATATATACAGGGACCACCTCGTAGCTGTCCCGACTTGCCTGTCGTGCCAGCTGCAGGGCACTGATCACCGAGACTTCGTGCTCGCAGCTCCTGCTGCCAAAGATGATGCCCAGCCTGATCCGGTGCATCTCGCCCTCCGTGCTATCCCTCACTGTAATGGTCCGGGAGGTCATTTTCGTACAGGATCACATCCCCGTCCTGTTCCCAAGCCACAAGCCATTGATTGGCTTCGGCGAGCGTTAGGAACACATGGACGCTGTCGTCAGGAAATCCGGCTTCCCGAAGCCCTTCCGCAATCGGCCGGGTGTGCCTGGGCCCCACCAGCAGCGCTACGTCGGCGCAGGCTGCAATTCTACGGCCAAGGTTCCGGTTGAACTCCGATTCCAGGGCGCCGAGCTCCACGAAGCCTGGCGTCACCACCGCTTTTCTGCCCGGATAGCTCTTCAGCAGTTTCAGTGACTGCTCGCTGCTCTCAGGGCTTGAGTTGAAGCCATTGTTCAGCACCAGAACGCCATTGGGCTTGCGCAGCGGTTCCAGCCTGGATTCCACCGGCCTTGCGGCCTCTATGCCCCGCCTGATCTGCTGCGGACTGAGCTTTAAATGCCTGGCGACCGCGCAGGCGAGCAGGATGTTGCGAATGCTGTGTTCGCCTGGCAGGGAAGTGCGGCAGGCCAGCCTTGTTCCGTCATCCAGGCACAGGGAGAAATGGCTGCCCTCTGCCGTCACCTCCACATCCTCCGCCCAGCAGCACCCGCCCGGCGAGCCGACCAGCACCTTTGGGACGGTCGTCCGCTCATAGAGCTCGCGACAGATGCCTCCGTCGTCCAGGAACACCGCCAAGCCATCCTCCGGCAGCGCGCGGATGAGATCATACTTCGTCTCGCGGACATTGGCCATGGACCGGAATGTTTCCAGGTGCTGGGGGCCCACTGCAGTGAGAATGCCGATTTCCGGTTCCACCAGGCGGCACAGGTCTCGGATGTCGCCACGGTGACGCGCGCCCATTTCCGCAATGAAAACCCTGTGTTCGGGACGCATGTCTTCCCGGATGCAGCGGGTGACGCCCATGGGCGTGTTAAAGCTCTTTCGGGTTGCCAGTACGGGATAGCGCTGGCCCAGCATCTCCTGAAGAATGAACTTGACGCTGGTTTTTCCATAGCTTCCCGTGATCCCGATACGCGTAAGCCTTGTCTGGCTGTTTAGGATCCTTTTTGCGTCGCGCCTGTAAGCTTCCGCCAGGCACCTTTCGACAGGCCAGGCCGCCAGCCCCGCGAGCGCCACCCATACGGGGAGCAACAAAGGGTACAAGGCCCCCAGGCAGGGGCCCGGCATCACCGCACGCAGGCCGATGCCCGATAGCAGACCCACGATCACCATCGCCCCGTACAGCCGCCTGATACGGCCGGTGACGGAAAAAGGCTTGATCGTTTTTTTCTTCCGCAGGGCGCGCACGCCAACTGCCCAGCCCAGCCCCAACACCGTGACAGCGCCTGCAACCCTCGCGATCGCTTCCATCAGGCCATCCGATGGAAGAAGAGCTTCCAGACCGCACAGCACCGCCAACGACACAGCTGCCAGGTCGATGCCGGGGATCCACACCCGCCTCCACTGCCGTCTGAGCGTTTGCGCATAGGTAAAAAACTGGTAGCTGCCCAACTGGAAGAAGTGAAGCAGGCCTGTCGCTGCGAACAGCGTGGCGATCACAGGAGAAAACCAGAGGATCAGGCGAGAGAACTCCAAAGGCGTCTTCATGCGCGACCGTCCTCTTCTATCAGTGCCCGTACGATGCTCACAAAGCGGGGAAGTTCCTCAAGATAGGCGAAGTGCCCGCGTCCCTCAAACACCTCAAGGGCCGCATCCGGTATTTCCCTCTCCATCACCCTGCCCATCCACAGCGGGGTCGCATCATCGCGCTCTCCCCACACAAGCAGGGTCGGCTGGCGCACCTGAGAAAGCAAGGGGCGCAGGTCTTCACCAACGATCCTCACAAAGGTGCTGCGCATATCCGGATCCAGCGCCCTGTAATCCGCAGAGCCATGTCTCATCCTCAGCTCTTCCAGCGACTTTTCCGCCAGGGGGCGCAGCACCTTCAGACGCCTGAGCGCCTCCAGCGCCTGTCTGCCACGGCGGTAGGCAGCGGCACGCCTTTTCTGGACGCGGGTTGGCTCCTCCCGCAGGCCGGCACAGCCGGTCAAGACCAGTCGGGTCACCAGCGCGGGTTCATGCGCCGCGAGGTACAGCGCGATGCGGCCTCCAAAGGAATGGGCAACCACCGTAGCCGGCGCTGCATCCAGCCTGCGCATCATCTCCGCAGTCCACTGCGCGAATTCCGCTACCCCCCAGCATCCGTCGGGCTTCCCGGAATCTCCGTGTCCCGGAAATTCAAGTGCTGTCACGCGGTAGCGGTCGCTTAGGCTCTCAGCGACCGGCCTGAGATGCGCTTTCAAGGTCACGGGCGGCCCCCAGCCATGCAAGAGCAGCACGTTCTCTCCCCCCTGCCCATACTGCTCGGCATGGGAAAGAACGCCCTGCGCGGTCAGCATCATCTGGCGGCACCGTCCCCGTCCAGCCGCAGGATATACCTGCATTTCGAAACCGAACCCATGCACAACGCCCTGAAGCGTTCCGGGACGGGTACTGTGCGCTCCAGTACGCAGCCCAGCCTTTCACAGGTGATCCTTGAGGCGGCATTGTCAGGGTCTGTTGTAATGACCAAGCTGTGAAAACCCCTTTCCCTGGCAAGCGGCAGAACCAGCCTCACCGCCTTGCCGGCATAGCCATGCCCCCGGGAGGGCTCATCCACACGGTACCCCACATGGCCAAGATAATACAGCTCCGGGCTCTCACCGAACCTGAGACTCACATAGCCCACGGCACGCAGCCTGCCCGCAGGGAGAATCTCAAAACAGAGGCTTCCCGTCGAGCCGCACTCTGCATCAGCCGGCCCCTCCTGCACAAGTCGCAGCCCGATCTCACCATCTGTCAGTGCCACAGCTCTCTTCCCGCGCCGGCAACACACACGCGCCTCCCATCGTCCATATGGCCGAACCCCGGGCATCCTACCACAGCCCCGGCGATGCATTCAAGGCGCTGGACGCGGCTTAAGCCCGCCTGCCGCCCCGGCCGTGCAGCATTGCTCCCTGTACATCCTCAACTCCTCAGGATCACAGAGAACATGATGCCCGGGCTCAGCAAGCTGCCACGTTTGGAAACCGGCGCTTAAGCTGATCTTCTCATCAAAGGGTTCCAACGTCTTGTTTTTTTCATAGGCAGGGTTTGGCATGGGCACCGCGGAGAGCAGCGCACGGGTATAGGGGTGCAGCGGAGTCCGGAAAAGCTGCTCGGTTTCCGCCATCTCGACAAGGCTTCCCTTATGGATGACCGCAATCCGGTCGCAGATGAAGCGCATGACGGACAGGTCGTGAGAGATGAACAGAAAGGTCAGACCGTGTTTTTTCTGCAGCTGCGCGAGGAGGTTGAGCACCTGGGCGCGGATAGAGACATCCAGGGAAGAGATCGGCTCGTCCGCGACAACAAACTCCGGCCGCATCACAAGCGCCCGCGCAATGCCGATGCGCTGGCGCTGTCCGCCTGAAAACTCATGCGGAAACCGCCCGGCAAATTCAGGGAGCAGCCCCACATCCATGAGCGCGTCCATGACCCGCTGCTGCCGCTCGGCGCGTTTAAGACCTCTCTCACAGTTTAGAAGCCCTTCGGACACAATATACTCCACCTTAGCCCGCTCATTCAGAGACGCCATGGGGTCCTGAAAGATCATCTGGATCTCCCGGGTCACCCGAGCGTCCAGCTCCCTGTCAATGCGGCCGCTGATTCGCTGCCCTTTGTAAAGGATCTCCCCCGCGGTCGCCTGGTAGACCCGGACAATGGCACGCCCGATGGACGTCTTGCCGGAACCTGACTCGCCGACCAAACCAAGGGTCTCTCCCCTGGCGATGTCGAAACTGACGTCCCGGACGGCAAATAAACGCCTGCGCTGCGGGCCGAAAGCGATGCTCAGGCCCCTTACAGAAAGAAGAGGCCGGTTGTCAGCGTTCATACAGGCTTCCCGCTTCCTTGCCAATCCTGCGCAGGGAAGGGGGCGGCTCCACCCGGGGCGCCCTTGGGTCCATCAGCCAGGATCTAACACGGTGGGTGGAGCTGAGCTCAAAGAAAGGCGGCCGCTCGATAAAATCTATGTTCAGCGCCTTGGGGTTGCGCGGCGCGAAGGCGTCGCCGGAGATTTCCCTAAACAGGCTGGGGGGTGTTCCCCGGATGGAGAAAAGCTCCTCTCCCCGGACCCCCAGCTGAGGGAGCGAGGAGAGCAGTGCCCAGGTATAGGGGTGCCGCGGAGAGTAAAACACCTCCTCACAGGTGCCGATCTCGATGATATCCCCCGCGTACATGACCGCAATGCGGTCCGCCACGTTTGCAACAACGCCCAGGTCATGGGTAATGTATACGGCGGTCAGGCTGTACTTGTGAATGAGGTCCTTGATGAGCCGGAGAATCTGGGCTTGGATCGTCACATCAAGGGCGGTCGTAGGCTCGTCACAGATCATGATCCTGGGCCTGCACGCGATGGCGATCGCGATGACCACGCGCTGACGCATCCCCCCTGAAAACTGGTGCGGGTACTGGCGCGCCCGCCTTGCGGGATCAGGAATGCCCACATCCGCCAGAAGCTCCCACACTCTCTGCCGGGCCTGAGAACCTCGCAACCCCTGATGCAGCCGGAGCGCCTCAGCCACCTGGGCTCCGACAGTCTTCAGGGGATTTAGGCTGGTCATGGGATCCTGCAGGATCATGGCGATCTCTCCCCCACGGATTGCAAGCCATTCCTTCTCCTCCCGAATTCTCGCAAGGTCTCGCTCCCCATAGCGAATCTCCCCGCTGTCTATCCATCCATTGCGTTCAAGCAGGCCCATGAAGGTCTTGGTCAACACCGTCTTACCGGAACCCGATTCTCCCACGATGGCCAGGGTCTCTCCCCGATACAGATCCAGGGACACACCGCGCACCGCGTGCAGCACCCGACCCCGCAGGCTGAACTTCACATGCAGATCCCGGACAGAGAGAATGGGCTCTTCCTTCATGAGGTTTTCCTTAGACATGGTTGCGCGGATCGGCAGCATCCGCGAAGGAGTTGCCGATGATATAAAAGGAGATCGTTACCACCGACAAGACCAGGGTGGGAAAGATCAGCTGGTAACTCTGAGAGGTGGAGACGAGCTTGCGCCCCACGGTGATCAGGTTTCCAAGAGAGGGAATGCTCACCGGCAGCCCCAGGCCGATGTAGGTGACAAAGACCTCGCTGCCTATGGCGCCTGGGATGGCAAGGGCTGTCCTGAGCATGATCACACTGACCAGGTAGGGCAGGAGGTTTCGCGTGACGATTCGAAGCGTCCCTGTACCCAGGCAGCGTGAGGCAATGTTGTAGTCCCGGTCCCTGATGATGACAATCTGGTTGCGGATGAACCGGGCCATGCCCACCCAGCCTGTCAGAGACATGGCAAAGATCAGTGTCCAAATACCGGGCCGCAGGATATAGGCGATCAGAATCAGGACCACGGTGGTGGGGATGTTGTCGATCACATTGTAGACCTCCGTGAGGATGCGGTCCATCCTGCGCACATAGCCCCAAGCCACGCCTACAGCCATCCCCACAAGGGCTTCCACCAGCGCCACGACAAACCCTATGAACAACGAAGTCCGGGTTCCGGACCAGACCATACTCCACAAGTCCTGCCCTGCAATGTTAGTCCCAAACAGAAACGGTGCATCGGTCGGGAGAATCCTGAGCTTCGCTGTCTGAAGGGCAACAGCCCGCGTCCCTTCGTCTCCCAGCTGTGCTTCTTCCGCGCGGATGAACAGTTCATCCCCCCGGTGGGTCACGTCCTCAGGGCTGGTATAGACTTTCACCGGAAAATTGGCCCGTGAGGCGTAGGGAGTGGCGGAAGGGTCCTGCGGAAGCTTGATCTTGGTGGTGAAGTCATTTTTGACGAAGCCGGAGAGGTCCCCAAAGGACACAGCACACCAGTCGCCCAGGTACTCCGTTACGGTGAATTCCTCCCGGGCCTTGATGGTCGCCAACACGTTGCTCACCGCCAGCCACTGCGGGTCATCGTAGGGGGTCACCACCAATGCCGTACCGGCTGCAATCTCCGTTATTTTTGTGGACAGGGAAGGACTGACATTGCTCATCTGCATGCCTGTGATGGGATGGTTGATGATCCTCGTCGCTACGTACTGTCCGGGCAGCAAAGGCTGCAGGAAGGTGAAGGCCACCAGGAACATCAAAACCACTAAAAGAGAGACCGCCAAGCGGCGCTTTAAAAAGGCGCCCAGGGTGCTGCCCCAGTAGGAGTAGTCCGTGTGACCCGCCCTTTCCGCCGTCTCCGGATCAAAGGCAGCGAAGGAAAAAAGCTCCTCGTCCGACATGGCCTTGAGCAGGGCGTCCTGGGTCCTTTCCACCATGGACCCAGCCAGCCTTCCCATCAACGCACCTCCTGCCTGCGGGTAAAGGTGATCCGTGGGTCCAGCGCCACCATCAACAGATCTCCGATGATCATGCCCACGATGCCGATGGAGCTGTAGATCATCACCAGCGCCTGGACCATGGGGTTGTCCTGCCGGCTGATGACATCCACCAGCAAGCCTCCCATGCCGGGGACCGAATAGAGCGACTCGATATAGATGCTCCCCCCTACGGTGTAGAGCAGGGAGGAAGGGATGTACTGGATCATGGGAACGATGGCATTGCGAAAGGCATGGCGCATGGCGATGCGCCGGGAAGAAGCGCCCTTCGCCCGGGCCAGACGCACATAGTCCTTGTTGAGCTCGTCCGTCAGGTAGCGCCTGAGCCACATGGCGTAGTAGGCGATATTGCCAAGGGACATGGAGCATACCGGCAAGATCCAGCTGGCAGCCCGGCTCTGGTCAAACAGCATGGAAATGCCCATCAGGCTTGAACCCCAGGACTGGATGAAGATATAGTACACCGCTGCGGGGACGGCGTTGACGAATACGATGAAGGCGGTGCCAAAGCGGTCCCAGAACCTGGAGCGGGACCGAGCCATCGCACTGCCCAGCGGGATCCCGAACCCTATGGCCAGCGCCATGGACAAAAGGCCCATCTTGAGGGACAGGGGTGCCTTCCGGGCGATGATGCCCGAGATGGAAGCGCCCACGCTGTAACGTGCGGAGGTGCCTAAATCCCCTCTGAGCAGATCTGTGAAAAATCTCTTCATCTGCACGGGGATAGGATCCCTCAGTCCCATTTTTTCAAGCCGCGCGCTGATGACCGACTTGTCCAGCTTGTCGAAGTTATCGAAGTAGCCCTCGATGGGCATCTGTCGAACCAGCACAAAGACAATGGACAGGATCAAGACCAGCGTCAGAAGCGAGGCGCCCATGCGCCGCAAAAGGTATTTCAGCAAACGCGTTCTTCCTCCAGGGAGGGCGGCAGGAAGCCAGGCTTCCTGCCGCCGGGAAGTGACTGTAGTCTTCCCTTACTTGCCCGAGAGGGCAGTGCGCTCCTCGACCCATCGGTCATAGGCTTCGAAATACTCGTCGGTGTTCATGGGCTTCTCAAGGATGGTCTGGCCCTTGTACCGTTCGTTTGTCAGCCCTAAGGGTGCGTACTGGGACTCGAAGGGATTGAGCCTGGTGGCTGTGTATCCACCCGAACCGTAGCCAAAGGGAATCACGAAGGCCTTGTCGATCAGGAAGGCTTCCGCTTCGGCAAAAGCCTCGAAGCGGGCCTTTAGATCCTCCGTGATGGCCTTGGCCCTGTCCGCAAGGTTATTGTAGGTCTTATTCCCATCAGGATCCGTGTAGCCTTCGCAATACTCAATGAAGTTGTAATTGTTGCCGAGGACAAACGGATCGGTGTAGGTCTCGGGATCGGCGTAGTCCGCGCCCCAGTTGCACTTGAGAAGCGCATAGTTGCCACTGCGGCGCACCGCAGGCAGGAAGCCCGAGGAGGGGCCCGCCTCGACGATGATGTCGATGTAGTCTGTCCCCAGAAGCTCCTCAAGCTGCTGCTCGACCACCTGGCACTCCTCTCCCCAGGAGCTCGAGGACGGGTTGTAGGACATCAGGATCTTAATGGGGAAGGTGGCCCCGGCGCTCAGGAGCTCTTCTCTTGCCTTGTCGCGGAATGCCAAGGCTTCCTCGGGGTTGAAAGTCGCGACCCCCTTTGCTGTGATGGCCTGAAGCAGCCCCATATTCACATAATCAAGGCCCTCGTAGTCCGCAAAAGCCGGGGGCGTAATGGTGTTGAAAAGGATACTCTCGGGATTGTCCGGTTCGTTGATCAGCATCGCCTTCACACGGTCCAATCCCCTAGCGATGGAAAGCCGAAAGTTTTCATTGTTGACAGCCAGTTTCCAGTTTTCCGGCTCGTAGACTTCGTCGAATTCGGGCTTGAAGTTCAGCGCGTAAAAATAGCTGTAGGATCCGCTTTGCCGGACCGGCCGGATCAGGTCGGCCTTTTCGGGATCGGCCAGCCACTCGGCGGCAATGGCGCTGTCGATGGAAGCCTCATCGATCTCTCCCCGCAGGTAGAGTTCCGGCGAAAGGGTCGTAGCCTCCTTGTTGTAGATCTGACGGATGGTCTCAATATAGACATGTTCTGCATCCCAGTTCTTCACGTTCTTCGTGTAGACGCGCGTTTCCTGGGGCTTGAACTCGGAGAGAATATAGGCGCCGTTGTAAAGCAGGGTATCGTTGCCCGTTGCGAGACCGAAGTCCTCGCCCTTTTCCTCAAGAAAATCGGCGCTGACGGGCATAAAGCACACATAGGGAAGCATGGACAGGAAGTAGGGCGCGGGATGGATCAGGGTGTACTCCAGCGTGTAGTCATCCACCGCCCTCACACCCACCGTGTCCCAGTCCATAGGGGGCAGGGGCTCCTCACCTTCCTCGGGCGTGGAGGTCCCGTCATAGTAGGCCTCTGCACCCTCGATGACCGAGTAGAGGATGTCAGCTGTGGAAGAGGCGTTCTTGGCATCCAGGATATAGCGGGCGGCAGCCACGAAGTCTTCCGCGGTCAGCACAGCGACCTCCTTGCCTGCACCGTCCACCCACATAACACCTTTGCGCAGATGAAAGGTCCAGGTAAGACCATCCTCGCTTAGTTCCCAGCTCTCTGCGAGAGAGGGTTGCACCTGGCCATAACGATCATACTCCACCAGGGTATCGATGACGTTGGCGGCGACAGCGAATTCATTGGTGGTGGAGGTCGTCAGGTAGTTGAGCGTCGTCACCTCGCCGGAATAGAGGGCTGTGTAGACCGCCTCACGCGCGAGGGCGGGCGCCATGGAAAGCGCAAGCAACAGAACAAGCAGCAGGGACAGCATGCGTTTCACAACTCATTCCTCCTTCTTATCGCGATTTCATTCGGGGTTTCCAAGCGCGAACTACGCGCGCTTCCAACAAAGACCGGTTCAATATACCATCTACAGAAAGACCGTACAAGGTTCAAAGTGCTTCGGCAGGGCTCATGCAGAACCCCTCGGATCCACTCTCTCAGCAAGTGGATGACGATCCCTCACAGATCCCGAACCTTGCTTTTCGATTCGTTCAGGATCCTGCCGGCTCCGGGCCCCTCCTCGAAGGTCGTCTTCCTTTAAAAGATGGTGCCGCACGGCGGCTATGGCGTGTCCTCCCTTTTCAATACAGCCAGATTCCTCAAAGGATGGCAACGCTGTGTATGTGACAGCCTCGCGTTCCGGACCGGAAGTTCCTCTGAAAGCCTCTGAGCTGGATTTGATTCCTCCTATCCCAGATTCATCCCCTGACTTCCATCAGCATCCCGTGCCGTCACCGATGTTCCGGGGCTATCGGCTGAGTGCCCCCCTCGCTGCAGTGCGCGCTGCCTGTACAGGCTGTTCTCCTCCGCGCCGCAGTCCAGAAGGACGCTCTTTAAACTCTGAAGGCCGGCTCCCTGCCTTGTGTATTCTGTTTCGGACCGGAAACCTCATTGCGGCTGGATGTCACTTGAGGTATACTTCACCTGTATCTTTCAGGGGGCCATCTTCCGGGCAGGGAAGCCTGGACCACTCGCTCTGTTTAGACACGCCCAGCAGAGGCACTGCCCCTGGCTGTAAGCGCGAACTCGGGAGGAGGATCGTCATGTCAAAAAAGGCCTGGTTAACTATCCTTGCGGTCGTACTGGTTGTGGCGGCCGTCGTCGTCGTCTACTACGCGACGAAGCCGGCCCCTGTCCCTGAGCCTACGCCAACCCCCGTGGTGACCGATGCACCCACAGAAGAGCCGGTGGTGGACAGCGTTCCCAGCGCTGAAAAAACAAAGGTGACCATCTGGCATACCTTCACAGAAGACCAGGAAACCTACCTGACCAAGGCAGCGACAGACTTCACAGCCTCCCAGGACGCTGTGGCAGTCGAGGTGCTCAGCCAGCCCTACGCGGGCTTCACCGAGGCTGTCAACAATGCCGTGGTGGCGGGAACCGGCCCTGACATCATCTTCAATTATGCCTCCGAAGCCGCAGCTTACGTCAACGCGGGCCTTGTGGCTGATTTGTCCCAATATATCTACGACGAGGAGATTGGCATCGAGGGTTTTGACGGGTCTTTGGCCCAGGGCGTGATGGACGGGGAGGTCAACAGCTTCTCGGACGGTATCATCCACTACCTGCCCGCCTATACCACAGGCCCCATCCTCTTTTACAACAAGACGCTTCTTGACGAGCTTGACATCGCTGTCCCCACAAGCTGGGAAGAGATCGAGGCAGCCAGCGCCCAGATCCACGAGAAAAAGGGGATCGCCGGTCTGGGCTGTGACAGCCTGACAGATCTGGTGCAGATGTTCATCATGGAGACCCCCGACGCGGGCTATATCGACGTGGACAACCAGGCGGTCCTCTTTGACACGCCCGCAGTACGTGAGAAGATCCAGTGGTTTGTGAGCATGGTGGAGAAGGGCTACTTCATGGTGCAGCCATCGGGGAACTACTTCTCCGACGACTTCAACTCCGGCAGCGTGGTCGCCATGTACATCGGCTCCTGTGCGGGCTATCCCTATATTGAGCCCCATGAGTTCGAGTTTGACATGGCTCCTGTCCCGGCCAAGACCTGGTTCCCCTCCTGGAACCGTGGTCCCATCGTGTTCTACTACAAGGACGATGCCCGCGCGGAAGGCGCCTATGCGTTCGTGAAGTACTTCATCTCCGCGCCGGTCAATGCAGGCTGGGTAGAGGCTGTCGTTGCACTGGCTCCCTACAGCTGGACAAAGGAAACCGAAGCGTATAAGGCCTACATCGCCCAGGACACGCTGGCCCTCAAAGCCCTGAAGGCGGTGGAGGCCAACTTGGGCTTCGCGGGTTCCCTCCCTGCTGTGACCGGTGCCAACATCGTCCGCAAAGCGATCACAGATGCCGTTGTCAAGGCGGCTGGAGGCGAGATGACCGCCGACGAAGCCTGGACGGAATGCGTCAGCGTGTCCAACGCAGCGCTCAAGGACAAATGAAACTCGCCGGGGGCTTGCCGGTCACAGGCAGCCCCCTTTTCTTGCTGCGCCACGACGGGAGATCCGCCTGATGCGCGTTTCCATGGAAAACCTGACAAAAGTGTTCGGCCCTGTGACCGCGGTACGTGACTTTACATCCGTGCTGGAAGACGGTGAACTGACCTGCTTGCTTGGACCCTCGGGATGCGGCAAGAGTACCATCCTGAACATCCTGGCCGGCATTGTTCCAGCGACAGCCGGCCGCGTGCTGTTTGACGGGGAGGACGTGACAGCGCTTCCGCCTGAGCAGCGCGGGATCGGTCTTGTATTTCAAAATTACGCGCTCTACCCCCACATGACCGTGCTGGGCAATATCTGTTTTCCCCTTGAGATCCAGCGGGTCCCCTCCGCCGAGCGCATGCGCCGGGCGACGGAGATGGCGGAGCTTGTCCACATGGAGAAGCTGCTGAGCCGCAGGCCCAAGGAGCTGTCCGGCGGCCAGCAGCAGCGTGTAGCCATTGCCCGCTCGCTGGTGAAAAATCCAAGGCTCCTGCTGTTGGACGAGCCCCTGTCCAACTTAGACGCCCGCCTTCGCCTCGAGATGCGCGAAGAAATCCGTCGGATCCAGCTGAAAACGAGGGTCACCACCGTCTTCGTCACCCACGATCAGGAAGAAGCCATGAGCATCTCCGACCGCATCCTCCTGATGTCCGACGGCGCCCTCCAGCAGCAGGACGAGCCCCAGACGCTTTACAACAACCCCGTCAACCAGTTCGTTGCCGACTTCCTGGGAAATCCGCCCATTAACAAATTCGAAGGGACCGTGGAAGGCGGGCGCTTTATGGCGGCAGGCAACGAATCTGTCCTCTGCCCGCCCTGCGCCGGTGTCCCTGACGGCACGGAGGTGACGCTCTCCGTGCGCGCAGAGAGTTTCGTGCCTGAAAAGGAAGCCGCAGCCGACCGCCTCCGCTGCGAGGTGCTGGATGTCTACCAGATGGGCAAGGAGGAGATGGCCGTCCTTCGCTTCGCGGGCACGACTTTCCGTGCCTACGTCAGCGCCGACCGTGGCCTCAAGCCTGGAGATAAGGCCTACATGGGCCTGCGGAATCGGGGCGTGTTCGTCTTCAACCGAAAAACAGGAGAGCGCGCCTAATGTCTGAAAAGACCCCGGCGGGCGATCTCTTTTCCCTGAAACCCATGAGGCGGTACAGGGGTGTGCGCCGCGTGGCTGTTCACACAGCGCTCCTTTTCTTAGCTGGCATCCTCCTTTTGTCTGCCGGCCTCTTTGGCCGGCAGGAACTTGGACACAAGGCCCAGGAACTTGAAAAAAGTGTACGCGCGGAGGCGCTGCTGTCCTCCGTCCTCACTGAGACACAGCACACAGCGCTCCGCGTAGCTGGCAGCGCATTTGAAAGGGCCATCAGCAACGGCCTCTCTTCGAAGAAGCGCGCACTGAAGGCCACGCTCGCCGCCCAGATTGTCAACGGAGAAGACGACAGCCTGATCATCCGTGCCTCCGTGCATACGCTGATGGATGGGGTCGCAGCCAGCCTTGATGACCCATCCCTGAGTGCCTCTGTACGCGCTGCAGCTGAAGCGGACATGGACGAGATCATCAGACGTGCGGCGCTGGAAGTCGCCATGGCTGTCCAGAGCCTGACACCGGGCAGTGCGCGCGTCACGCTCCCCGTCACAACAGAGCACTACGCGCTCATGTACTATCATGCAGTCCTCGCAGGGGCGGGTGCTGTATGCCTGGCCCTGGCCGCCGCCCTGGCCCTCACCCTTCTCCGCCAGGAAAAATCGCTTGCGCTCCGGGTCGCAGCCATCCTTGAGCCGGTGGATTATCTCCTGCCCTTTTTCCTGGGGGTCGCAGTCTTCACCCTGTATCCCATTGTGCGGGTCGTGATCATGAGTTTCCAGGAACGCTACCGGCTGGAGGGCTCGTTCACAGGCTGGGGCGTGGGCAACTATACCTATGTCATAAAAGGCCTGGAGGGCACCTCGAACTACTTCTTGCAGGGGCTTAGCAACACCCTGCTCTACGTGCTGTACACCGTGCCTGCTTCTACCTTGCTCGCCATTGTCATCGCCTGGATGCTCAACCGCAAATCGCGCCTCTCAGCCCTGTTCCAGACAGCGTACTTCGCGCCCATGGTCACCTCCGTTACCGCGGTGGGGCTCGTGTGGCGCTGGATATTCAACCGCAATTTCGGCGTGCTGAACGCGGTCCTGAGCTTCTTTGGTGCAGCCCCTGTCGACTGGCTTCAGAAGGCTTCCCATTCCATGACGGTTCTGGTGATCTTCGGGATCTGGTCCACCCTGCCCTTTACGATCATCCTTCTGCTGTCGGGGTTGCAGAACATCGACGAGGCTTTCTACACGGTGGCCAGGGTGGACGGAGCCAAAGCCTTCCGCGTGTTCCGCCGCATCACCGTGCCCCTCCTGTCACCCACGATCGGCCTTGTGCTGATCATCAACAGCATCTTCGCCTTCAAGGTCTTCACCGAAGTGAAGGTGCTGTTCAATGGAAACCCGGGGCCTGTCCTCAACATGTACACGGTGGTCTATTATATCTATGACATGATGTATGAAAAAAGGGAGCTGGGCCGTGCGGCCGCTGCCGCTATCATCCTGTTTCTATTCATCTTCGCTTTTACAATGATTCAGCGTTTCATCCAACGCCGGTGGCAATACAGCTGAAGGGAGGCCTGCACGCCGTGAACGGAACCTCAGGTCTTCCCGCAGGGTTAACCCGTCTGCGAGCCGCTCGCTTGCGGACAGGTACAGCGCGCGTGGCGTCCGGCATCCTGCTGTCAGCCGGGATGCTTGTGATGGTCTTCCCTTTTTATTGGATGCTCGCCTCCGCGTTTAAAACCTCAGCGGAGATGAGCCGTTTTCCACCCTCCATTGCGCCGGCTGACTGGTTCAACTACCACAACTTCACTGTCGCCTTTAAGACAGCTCCCTTTGGGCGCTACTTCCTCAACTCTGTTATCACCTGTGCGGGCAGCGTAGGGGTCACGGCACTCACGACCATCCTGGCAGCCTTTGCCTTCTCCAGGCTTACATTTCCGGGGCGAGAGCTCGTCTTCTCGCTGCTGCTGTCGATGATGATGGTCCCCTTTGAGATGCTGGTTATCACCAACTACCAGACGATCGTCAAGACGGGGCTGCACGACACGATCTTCGCGCTGATCATCCCCTTCATCAGCAGCATCTTCTACACCTACATCCTGCGAAACTTCTTTCAATCCATCCCCGACGGGCTGTACTGGTCGGCTCGCGTTGATGGCTGCACCAATTGGCGCTACCTGTGGAAGGTGATGGTGCCCATTGCCAGGCCTTCCCTGGTGACCATCCTCCTTCTGAACGCTCTGGCCTCGTGGAACAGCTTCCTGTGGCCTCTGCTCGTCATCAAGACGGACCTGCACCGCACCCTCCCCTTCGGCCTCTACGCCTTCACCACAGAGGTCGGGGCTAACAACGAGCTTCTGATGGCTGCTTCCGCCGTCGTAGTGCTGCCGATGGTCGTCCTGTTCCTCTTTGCGCGCAGACAGATCATCAGCGGGGTCGCCAGGGGTGGGATCAAGGGCTGACATCCACGAGGTGAAACCATGAAAAGACATCGGGTCACCCGCGTCTTTCACAACCCGTCTCTCACCGGTCTGGCCGAGGAACACAGGGGAATTGTCTACTCCCGAGCCGGTGGGCAGGACCTTGAGATGACGCTGCTGACCCCCCTGTGCAGCCAAGAGAAGGGAGCGCCCGCCCTCCCTGTGGTCGTATTCGTTCAGGGCAGCGCATGGACCAGTCCCAATATGGGCTACGCCATCCCCCAGCTGTCGGAATATGCGCGCGAAGGGCTGGCCGTTGCCAGCATCTGCCATCGCAGCAGCACAGACGGATTTGCCTTTCCCGCCTACCTTCAGGACCTGAAGGCTGCCATCCGCTATCTCAGGTTAAGCGCGGACGACCTGGGCATCGACCCCCATCGTCTTGGCGTGTTCGGCACCTCTTCCGGGGGCAACGCAGCCCTGTTGGCGGGACTCACCGGCGACGACAGCCGATACAGTACCCCTGAGCACGCGGGCTATTCCGACGCAGTGCGCGCGGTTGTGTCCTGTTTTGGGCCTACCGACTTGAAGTCCCTGTTTTCCCTGAACCCGGAAGCCTTCCTTGAGGATCCCGTTTTCAAGGGCTTGACCCAAGGGAAAGATCCTGAGGAGGTCATGCGGGAGATGAGCCCCCTGATGCAAATCAAAGCGGGCCGGAAGCTTCCGGCCTTCCTTCTCGCCCATGGGGATCGGGATGACCTTGTCCCCTATAAGCAAAGCGAGGCCATGTACCGCGCCCTTTTGGCTGCGGGCGTGGACGCACAGCTGATCAAAGTGGTGGGAGCGCCCCATGAAGGCAGCTTTTGGTCGGCGAATCTGCATAGGAGGATCCGGCGCTTCCTGATGAGCAGGCTGTAGCGGAAGCTACAGCTTCCTGCGCAACAGATCCGAGGCCAGCTCCCGGAGCATGCCCCGGGTCGTGCAGTCTGTCTCGTTTTCAAGCAGGGGCGTTAAAAAGATTGCCACAGCCAGACGCAGCAAAATAAAGACCACAAAGACGATCTTATAGCGGTTGGGGCCGGCACCCAGGCCCGCGATGGCCTCCAGGAGGGCCCCGCCAGCGAGAATCCCCGGAAAGGAGCCTGCCAGCGAAGTCACGCAGGCAAAGATGGCGACATACACCGGACGATGGCTGTCCGGGGATCGGAACAGCTGGGCATGGGTCGCACAGAGGTTTGTTCCGCACCAGAACAGGGCCCCCAGCGCGTTGTGAAAGAAAGTGGGCCATATGCTTCCCGGCACCGAAAACAAGTAGGGCACTGGCGCGAGAGCCGTGGCAATGCCTGTCACCAGAAGCACAGGCCGGGTCCCGCATCGGTCGATCATCCGCCCCCAGGTGGAGATAAACAACGCCGTAGCCACGAGCGCGGCGATCTGACCGAAGACCGTCATCTGCATGAAGCTGAGCCCCATGTCCCCCAGCGCATAGCGCGTCAGGTAGGGATTGCCGATGTTGGAGGTAAAACTCCATACCGTCCAGTACAGCATGAACCTGAAAAAAGGCCTGTCGCGAAAAACACGGGCCAGCACGGCGCGAAGGCGCAGGCGTTCCGCTGGCGCTACCCCCGGCACTTCCTCCACACGGATAAAGCACAGCATGTCCGCTACGCCGAGTGCACCGCCCAGGCATAGGACGAGCGCAAAGCCCGTGAATCCTTCCATATGGTCCAGAAACAGCGCGGTGAGGAGGCCCACCGCCACGCTGGCTGCCGAAATGATGCTGTCCCTGAGCGATAGCCACCTGCCGCGGATATGGATGGGCACCAGGTCCGCAAGCCAGGGAGCAAAGCTTACGTTGATGAAAGACCCGGCAGCCGAGGAGATGCCTATCAGGAAGATTACGCTCCACATCCTAAGAGGGATGGGGTTTTCAGGAAGCAGCACGGGTACCAGGCCGATCAGCAACCACAGCGCCCGGGAAACAGTCCCGAAAGTGAGCATGTATTTCTTGCGCTTACGCGTCCTTGTCACCAGCATGGCCGCGGGGATCTGTATAAACGAAGCCAGCAGGGGGATGCCGGTCAGGAGGCCGAAGGCCAGGTCATTGGCGCCCAGTGCGGCTGCATAGCCCGTCAGGGTACTCCCCGTGGTGATGGACGTGAACAGCGTCCCAAAGAGGTTTCCAAAGATCAGAAGCGTCAGGCTTCTGCGGATAGAACCTAGAAGCCTAACCTCATTGTAGAGAACCTGAAAGGGCGAATGATTTCTTTTCTTTCTGCGCACTGCCCCTGACCCCGCGTGCCCGTCATCCCAGGCAGATCATAGCGTATCGCAGTGGCAAGTTCAAGGGTCCTGAAGGCTCAAGGCGTCACGGTCAGCACAGCTCAGCGACAGCAGTCTCCACGCAATGGACGGACAGCAGAGCCAACGGGCTGGCTGTGACCAAGCGGGCTTGCGTATAAAATACAAGGCTCCGCCCCAAAGCAAAACCTATAAAGAACAGCGCCTCATGCAGAAGCATCCGAAAAAGCTGATGCGAACACGGATTGTTCCGAAGCTATCATCGGAAACCGTCGGTTCGGCGCAGACCTGGAAGGAAAAACACTCCCCGGCGTGTGCATCATCACGGGGAGGTACAGCACACCCTATCCACAGCCTTACCGACATATTCAAGGCTGCGCAAGTGACAGGGTCCCCTGGGGAGATCCAAGACAAGCGCTGCCGGTCTGTGATGGTCAATCCGATGGGTAACTTCTTCATCAGGCTGAAAGGCGCAGAGCGAAATCAGGACGGGAGCCGCTGAAATCAGCCCTGCAGACCTGATCTTAAAACCCTCCAAGCTCCCCGCTTTTATCAGCCTTGTTCTTCCAAAACAAGCCCTGTGTGCCGCAGTTTTCACGCTGTCAAGTGTCAGTGAATCCTTCACCCCTGGCGTACTGAAATTGTTCAGTG
>CAZPIC010000010.1:0-66425 GCA_964586835.1 uncultured Oscillospiraceae bacterium | reverse complement strand
AAGCTTTTTATCTCCACCAGCTCTGCTGGTGGTTTTGTGGGCTAAAGCGCACAACGAAAAACCTGGAACACAGGTTCCAGGCTTTGGCGGAGAAGCCGGGATTTGAACCCGGGCTGCGCGTTAGCACACTACTCCCTTAGCAGGGGAGCCCCTTCGGCCACTTGGGTACTTCTCCAAAGGATGGGGCATCGCTGTGGCGGAGAGAGAGGGATTCGAACCCCCGGTGCCCTGGGGCATCACCGGTTTTCAAGACCGGCGCCATCAACCGCTCGGCCATCTCTCCTTATCAGCACTCGCCCGTCTTGGGCGTCCACCAATATACCAACTCAGAAGAACCCTGTCAAACACAAAATCACAGTCAATCACAGTGAGGCAATTGCTCTGTGCCTGCTTTTCAGACATCAAATCACCTATTCAGTTCATAATTTATCGAGTGAATACGATGGAATGTCTATAAGTACAGGAGAATATATCTTATTTGACAGGAGAGATGTTGGCTATCCATTGAAGAGATGATTCGTGGAAATCTACACTATCCCTAACAGGCGGAGGATGAAACCTGTGTAGAAGGGTCCACGAACGACGTGTTTCGGGCCAGACTTCGCATTAGATCAGGCTTTTTTCGTGGACTCTTCCAAGTGCCATCCCCAGCATGATGATCAGACCTGTGACGCATTGCAATCACATCCGTTTGCATCCACTCAGAGAATGCAGCTCAAAGCCGAGGCTGACATTCATGCAGCTGAAGGCTCGTTCACCTGGGCTGCGGTATTTGCTGTCTTGTCCGCTCCATGGCCGCAAAATGCAGTATTTTTCCGTGATCCTTCAGCCATCTTGGTAGAATATAATCTATGGTCTCCTTCTTTCCCCTGCCCCCTCAACGCTTCCGGAAACATCGCTATGGCCTCCATAGTTTAAGAGAACTCCTAACAAGGAAGGGGTGATCACAGCAGGAAACCCGTGGGTGCTGTAGGGCTCTGTCCCATCATCATGAAAGGATTGACGATGCAGCTCCGTTTGTTTACCTTATGTACAGATGCCAGGGGCAGAAACGGCTTGCATCTGCCAGAAGCCCTCCACGCAACCGATGTGCCGGAGCCCAGGCTCCCGTGACAGTCTGTGAGCAGAATATGCGAAATCATCATCCTACCCGTCTAGAGGCTCATAGAAAGGAGCAGTATGGAAAAGCAGAGCATAGACATCCTCATCGCTGGGAAGAGCTATACCCTAAGCTCCACGGACACCGTTGCGCACATGCGACGTGTAGCGGCTTTGGCTGACAGACGCCTTGCCGAGCTCGCAGCTGTCCATCCAGGCACCCACACGGATCTCCTCTCAATGATGGCCATGCTGTCTTTTGCGGATGAACTGGTTAAGGCCCAAGACGATAACACCCGTTTAAGAAGGCAAGTTTTCAGGGCAAGCAGCGCTTCCGGGAATCCCATGCAATGAAGTACTCTCTTTCCGCGCTTACGTTACCAGGAGAAGGTCCGGGAAAAGCCAAAGGCTGCGTTGTGTTTCGCCATTTTCAAGGGTATGATCGAAGAGGGAAGGAGATTTCGCACCCAGCGTTCCCTTGCCCTGTTTGCCCTTGATCCGTACCGTACATGCATTGACAAAGGAGTACTCATGACGCTGACCGGAGACAGACGCGCGCTGGCGGACAGGTCGCTGCGCGTCTTGGAGTTCGATAAAATATTGACTTGGCTGTCTTCTTTGGCTTTGACGAAAATGGGCGCCAGGCGCTGTCAGGAACTACGCCCCTTTGTGACTTCGGCTGAGGTGGACGCTTCGCAGAAAGAGACCGGTGAGGCACTGAGCGTGCTGGCTCGATCGGGAACCTGCCCCCTTTCTTCTTTCACAGACATCCGCCCTTCCCTGGATCAGGCGAAGAAGGGAGCAACGTTGCCTCCTCGCGCCTTGCTTGAGATTGCACTTTGCTTGGGTATATCGTCACGTACAAAGACCACATTGGCGACGGACCATGAAAACGCGCCGGTTCTTCACACCATCGCATCGTCCTTGTCTGCCCTCAGACCGCTTATGGATGAGATCTCCGGGGCTATCCTGGGAGAGGACGAAATCGCTGATGCTGCAAGCCCAGAGCTGAAGGATATCCGCAGGCACATCAGGCTGGGAAATGACCGCATCAAAGACAGGCTGCAAACCATGATTCAGAGCCCGGCGACCTCAAAATACCTTCAGGAACCCCTTGTCACCCTCCGCCATGGACGCTACGTCCTTCCGGTCCGCATGGAATACAGACAGCACATACCTGGTCTGATCCACGACCAGTCGTCCTCCGGAGCAACGCTTTTCATCGAACCGGCTGCTGTTGTGGAAGCCGGGAACGAACTGAGGCTTTGGCAGGCGAAAGAGGAGCGGGAAATCGAGCGTATCCTCAGGCAGCTTTCACAGGAGGTTGCGGAAAACGCCGGGGATCTGTCCACAAATGTCGAGATTCTGATCCTCCTTGACTTTATTTTTGCAAAAGCCCTTCTGGCACAAGAATTAGACGCGGTCAGGCCGAGGCTGAACGAGCGCGGTCGCATCAGGCTGATCAGGGCGCGCCATCCGTTGATCCACCGAGACAAGGTGGTTCCCTGCGACCTGTGGCTGGGAGATGACTTTTTGACTCTGGTTATTACAGGCCCCAACACGGGCGGAAAGACCGTGACGCTAAAGACCGTTGGCCTTCTCTGCGCCATGGCGCAAGCTGGGCTTCATGTCCCCTGCGACCCTGGAACAGACTTGAGTATATTTAAGAACATCTATGCAGATATCGGGGATGAACAGAGCATTGAGCAGTCCTTGTCTACCTTCTCATCCCACATGAGCACGATTGTCGCCATCCTTGACAGAGCAACAGCAGGTGATCTTGTGCTCCTTGATGAGCTGGGTGCGGGCACGGACCCGGCAGAGGGCGCCGCGCTTGCACAGTCCATACTGAATTACCTGCTTCAAAGAGATGTCCGCACCCTCGCGACAACCCATTACAGTGAGCTGAAGGCCTACGCCCTCTCCACGAAGGGAGCCGAAAACGCCAGTGTCGAATTCGATGTGGAAACACTTCGACCCACATACCGACTGTCCATCGGGATTCCCGGAAAATCAAATGCTTTTGAGATTTCGCGAAGGCTCGGACTTCCTGAAGCCCTGATTCTGACATCCCGAGGGCTGATGGACCGCGAGAGTGTGCGCTTTGAGGACGTCATCGCAAACGCAGAATACCATCTTCGTGTGGCTGAAAAGGAGCGCAGGCTTGCCGAAGAGGCGCACAGGGAAACCCTTCGCATTCGCGCCGAGGCCGAGGTACTCCGGAAGGAAACTGAGAACATGCGCGCTGCTGCGGGGAAAAAAGCGAAGGAAGAAGCCCGCAAGATCCTTGAGAACACAAAGCGTGAGTGCACCCGGATCATCGACGAACTGAATCTACTGAAGAAGACGGCTTCGGAACGCGGACAAGGGACTGCACCTGTACTTCGAGACCTTCGGATACTTGAGGATGCTTTGCGCGAAGGCTTGAAGCCCTCCGCCCCAGGGCAGCGGGTAGAAGCGGAAAGCCTGAAAGTTGGCGACCCGGTCCTGATCCTGAGCCTCAATGTGAAGGGCACGGTGCTTTCGAAGCCAGATGCCAAAGGGGACCTGCTCGTCTTGGCCGGTGCCATCAGGATGAGCGTGCATGCGTCCCAGCTGAAGCTTCTGAAGGAAGACAAGGCACCGCAGCGCCCGACAGTCGGGGCTACAGGTTCGAAAGGCGCCTTCGTGGCAGGCTTGGAGTGCGATGTTCGAGGGTTGTCGCTTGACGAGGCGATTTTTGAAGTGGAACGCTACCTTGACTCCGTCGTAATGGCGGGTCTGCATGAGGTTTCTATCATTCATGGAAAGGGAACGGGGACGCTCCGCAGCGGGATTCAACGACACCTGAAGGACTATCCTCACGTCAAACAGGTCCGGACGGGCCGATACGGTGAGGGAGAGGGCGGCGTAACCATCGTCTCCCTGGATTAGGAGAACATCGCGATGGATGGCAGACACAGTGTGATGGTTGTGGATGATGATCCGAACATTGCGCAGCTGGTCAGGCTGTATCTTGAAAAGGAAGGCTTTGAGGTTCGTGCCTTCAAGCGAGGAGATGAGGCGCTCGCAGCTTTCAAATCCAATCCGCCCTCTCTGTTACTACTGGACATCATGCTCCCTGGGATGGACGGTTGGCAGATCTGCCGCGCGGTCCGACAGATCAGCTCGATCCCGGTGATTATGCTCTCCGCAAAAGATGAAGTCTTTGACAAGGTTCTCGGGCTTGAGCTGGGCGCTGACGACTACATGACAAAACCGTTTGATACCAAGGAGCTTGTCGCGCGCGTCAAGGCTGTTCTCAGGCGCGGCGGTCCCAAGGACCCCGGGGGGGATACGCTTTCCTTTCCGGGGCTCACCGTCAGCCTGTCCAAATACGAAGCTGTTTATCGGGGTACCAGGGTGGACATGGCTCCCAGGGAACTGGAGCTTCTATACTTTCTGGCTTCTCATCCCAGCCGAGTGTTCACGCGGGAACAGCTGCTTGAAAAAGTGTGGGGATTTGATTACTTTGGCGATAGCAGGACGGTGGATGTCCATATCAAACGGCTCAGAGAGAAGCTTTCCGGACATGAGGAACTGGGATGGCAGATTAAGACCGTCTGGAGCGTGGGCTACAAATTTGAGGTCCGATAGTGATGCGGCCCTCCACCTTCACAAAGCTGATGCTGGTCTTCGTCGCAGTGATTGTCCTGTGCGTTTCTCTTTTGTTTTCCGTATTTTACTTCACCATGCGCGACCTGCAGATCCAAACCAGAATGGATGCACTCAGGCTCCAGGCTTATGACATTGCCTATCTGGCGGGCACGCTGCAGGTCAGGGCTTTGGAGCATCTGTTGGGGGGCGTCCAGCCTATTCGCGAAGTCCTGGAAAAGAAACTCCAATACGTCTATGACGAGTACTCGGCGTATTGCATGGTGGTGGATCGCAGAGGCGATGTAACGGCGTATTTCCTCTCCATTCTCAACGACCACCGGGACTTGAAGGCTGCCTTCGATGCCAGCAATATCATCAGCACGCTGAAAACAGTGCTTGAGGGAAATGAGGTCATCGTACAAAACGATACAACGTACGGCCCGATGTTTACAGTGGCCGTACCCTGGTCGCAGGGTGGACACGTGCTGGGTGCAGTCTATATCCAGACCGCAGCGCAGACTGTCAAAGCCTCCTATAAAAGCCTGGGACTCAAGGTCTTGGCAGCGTCGTTGGTTGCCACGCTGGTAGCTGCGGGGATCGTCTTTCTTTACACAAGGCGATTCATCCAGCCTTTAACAGAGATGGCATCAGCCGCTGCTGCCATGTCATCAGGCCATTTTGAGAAAGAGGTATCAGAAGAAGGCACCCGGGAACTGCATGACCTGGCGGTGGCGTTCAACCTCATGGCAAGAAAGCTCAAGGTTGCAGAAAGAGCTAGGCGTGATTTCATTGCGAATCTCTCCCACGAACTCCGATCTCCCATGACCAGTATCCAGGGATTCATACAGGGTCTGATGGATGGGACTGTCCCTGAAATCGAGAAAACCCATTATCTTGAGGTCATCCTGACAGAAACGCAGCGAATGACCAAGCTGGTTTCCCGGCTGCTCAGCCTTGCCAGGCTTGAAAACGATGATTTGCCCCTTTCTCCTTCGAACTTTGACTTAAATGAGCTTATCCGAATTGTATTAATTACAAAAGTAACACAGCTCGAAGAAAAGTTGATCGATATCCGTCTGCTATTTGATGAGGAAACCTGCTATGTCCATGCAGACCGTGATCAGATAGAGCAGGTGCTGATTAATCTGATCGACAACGCCATCAGATTTACGCCCGAGCACGGAGAGATCACAGTCTCCACTCGCAGAACTGCTGCGGATACGGTCACTGCATCGGTCAAAGACAACGGCATCGGTGTCCATCCCGCCGATGCGCCATTTGTATTCGACAGGTTTTTCAAGGCAGATAAAGCGCACTCCGAGGGCCAAGGAACGGGTTTAGGCCTTGCCATCTGCAAAATGATCCTGGACAGGCACCGACAATCCATTCGCCTGATCCCAATGGACAACGGAGCGGTCTTTGAGTTTACGCTGTCAAAGGGAAAGGATGCGTTGTTGCGAAATGAGACTCAAGGCGCACGCGAAGATTAACTGGTCTCTTGAAGTCACGGGCACGCGGGCTGATGGCTATCATGAACTGGATATGGTTATGCAAAGGATCGCTCTACACGATACGCTGACACTTCATCCTTCAAGCAAACTGAGCCTGAAAGTCCATGGCTCCGAGGATGTTCCGCACGGTCAGGAGAACCTTGCCTTTCATGCTGCCCGCCTTCTGAAGGCTGCTACGGGGACGATGGCAGGGGCGGGCATGACCCTTGTGAAGCGCATTCCAGCCGGCTCGGGATTGGGAGGTGGCAGCGCGGATGCCGCGGCAACTCTTATCGGTCTGAATCGTCTGTGGAATACAGGTTATTCAATGGACCAGCTCCGAGCCATCGCCCTCGATATCGGAGCCGATGTACCCTATTGCCTGGAAGGCCATGCTGCCCGCGTGACAGGCATCGGCGAAAGGGTGGACCCTTTTCAAGTCGACCGCACACTGTGGCTCATCATTGTTCAACCGTCCGGAAGATCACTGAGCACACGGGAGGTGTTTGACAGGTACAGGCGCTGCCCGTATCGCGGCGTCAGGGTGCCTACCCGAGAGGTCGTGACCGCACTGAGGAGAGGCGACCTTCCTCGCCTTTCTACTTTGGCTGCCAATCGCCTTCAGAAAACAGCTTTGATCATGGTTCCGGAAATGATTCGCGCAGCGGAAGATTTATGGGGGGCTGGCGCGGCCTTTGTCCAGATGAGTGGGTCTGGTTGCGCAGTGTTTGGAGCCTTTGGCGCGTTCCCCCACGCACTGCGCGCCTATAGGACCCTTAAAAAAGCTCATTCCACACTTTTTCTCACCAGAACGCTTAATCAGGGGAGTCCGTCCTGAGGAGGTTCTCCAGCGCTGCCAGATGCGTCAGGAGCGTTGTTCGAATTTCAAGCGTGGACAGGGTGGCTGTCTGGATCAGGGTCTCAAAGGTTTGCAGGTCATCAAAGAGGGCGGTCAGCGCCTCTTCCGGGACCAGGCGCCCTCTTTCTCCTTCGAGGGAAAGGCTGATTTCATTCAGCAGTTTCATAGCGTGAATATTCTGTCTAACCAGGGCAAGTCTCGAAGCCGAACTGGACCGGACGCCACCGGAAAGCCGGTTAGCCTGTTCAATCGCGTCCACCAGGGCGCTGTGAAGCCGCCTTGAATACTGTGCTTTCGCTGTGTTCCGGTAAGCGTCCGCTTTGAAAAACAATAGCGATAGCACGACGACCGCAGCTGATAATAGCAGCAGCAGGACCGTGGTCAGCCGTCTTTGGGCCACGGCGCCCAGGTTGAGCTGGCTCCTCCGGCGGCTGTATTTATAACTGTTCATTTCCGCAGTTCTTCCTTTCACGGCTGTCAGCCGAGGTACAAAGGTTCTTACAGCACCGCCCTGCGAGCATAGCACAGGCATTCAATGCCCGTAAACTTCGCTGTCCGGAAACTGAACCAAAGTATGCGATCGGACTTGCCAGAACTCAAGCTGTTTTTTCAGACCGACTTCGGTCTTATTATCAAAAACAGAACGGCGGTCGTCTGTCCTGGATACAGCTGTGAGGACAGGGACAGCATCCTGAACGCATCTGTTTTACAGTCTGTTCACGGATGAGCCTTCCCCGCATGGTATAATCGCGGCTGGGAGGTTTTCTTTGAACATGATTGTCACTGAGAGGGCCACTTGGAAGTTCGGACACACGGTTGCTGTTGACCATCTCTCCATCTCGGTACCGCAGGGCCAGGTTGTGGGGCTACTCGGCCGGAATGGTGCGGGTAAAACTACATTGCTCCGTCTGCTTTCGGGCTTCTATGTGCCGTCTGCAGAGACGGTGCGTATCGCTGGACAGGATATGGCGCTTTCCCCTCTTGGAGCAAAAGCTCATATTGGCTACCTCCCTGAAAAATCCCCAGTGTATCCTGAAATGAAAGTTGACGAATATCTCAGGTTCTGCTGCGGCCTCAAAGCCGTCAGGAAGGTGGAACGCAGTGGACACATCGCTGAGGTCTTGGCCGCCACAGGCCTTGATCAGGTTCATCACAGGCGCATCGGAAACCTCAGCCAAGGATACAGGCAGAGGGTTGGACTCGCCCAAGCCCTGATCGGAACACCGGAGGTGCTTTTGCTGGATGAGCCCCTGTCGGGGCTGGATCCGACGCAGGCTGTCGCTTTTAGAGCCCTGCTCCGTTCATTGGCTGGAAGGCATACCATTGTGCTCTCCTCCCATCTGCTGCGGGAAGTCGCCGAGACCTGCGACAGGGTCCTGATCATGCATGAGGGGAAAATAATCCTTGACCACAAAGCGTCCGGGGAAGGCGGAAGCTCGCGACAGCTTCGGCTGCTCGTTCAGATGGACCCATGCGATCTGCTTAGCGCGCTGCGCTCCCTTCCCTCTGTGATCAGGACGCGCGCTCAACCTTCCGAAACGGTCGGGGCTTCGGAAGCTTGGGTCGAAGTCAAGCGTGATGCACCCTTTGAACAGGAATTGTTCACGCTACTCTGTGGCTTGCAAGCACCGCTTCTGCGGTTGACCCCGCAGGAAGACGACCTTGAAACTGTCTTTCTCCGGGCTACCGGAAACCCCTCCACGGGAGGTTTCCTGTGAGACCTTTAATACGCAGAGAATTACAGGGGTATTTTCATACTGCGACAGCATACCTCTATCTGGGTGTCTTTCTGGCAGTTTCCAGTTTTTTATTCGGCGTAAACCAGCTCAGAGCCTTTTCTTCAGACTTGACCGCCTTCTATTCCACAACCAGCTACATCATCATGCTCCTGACGCCAGTCCTTGTGGCGCGCCTCATTGCCGGGGAACGAAGACAAGGCACGGACGAGCTTCTGTTCACTTCGCCCCTTTCGCTTCCCCTGATCGTAGGGGCCAAATTTCTAGCGGCTTGCCTGGTATTTTTATTTGCACTGGTCCTTAGCCTCGCCTATCCCGCCTTAGTGAGCGTGTATGGCAGGATTTGGCTCAAAGAAATGCTTGTCGTCTATCTTGGACTGATGCTTCAGGGCTGTGCGTTTATTGCCTTTGATCTGATGGTGACAGCCTCCGCGAGCAGCCACACAACGGCTTCCTTCCTTGCCTTGGGCGCGAACCTCCTGCTTTGGCTCTCAAGCCTCCTGCGAGGCGCGGTCCATTCCGGTTCCCTGCGAGAAGTCTTTTTGTTCCTGAGCCCCTTCGACCGGTTCACCCCCTTTCTCTACGGTCAGCTAAGCCCTGCAAATGTCCTGTATTATCTTGGATTTACTTACCTCTCTCTGTTAGCGACCCGCTTGATCCTGGCACGCATGAAAGGCGGTGGTGCTGGATGAAAAGCATTATGCGCTGGAGAGGCAAGGGAACCAGAGATCTTCGCAGCGCGTCTGTGTCCATCTTTCTGCTAAGCCTCTTTCTGGTCATTCTTATGGTGGTAGGCGCAGACCGCGCGGAGAAGAAGTACGGGCTGAAGCAGGACTTTTCGTACAATCAAATTACGACCCATGGCGCTGTGACAACGCGCATCCTGCGTGAACTGGAGGAACCGGTGCACATTCACGCTCTCTTCACCCCCGGCGAAGAGGATGAAGCGCTTGTCGGCCTCCTGGAACGCTACGAGGCGGTGTCCGATTTCTTAAGCTTTTCTGTGGAAAATCTGTCCAGCAACCCCCTTCTTGCACTGAGAGAATCCGACAACCCTGATGATCATCCGGTTTCCCCCGATTGTCTCATTGTGCGCAATGAAAAATCGGGCCGAACCCGCATCCTTGACGGGTCAAATTTCCTGTCCTACAGTTATGATATGAGGGCTGGAGAGTATTATATCTCTGGCTTGAATTATGAAAAAGCGCTTACGGAAGCCCTTGTGTACGTGTCCATGGAAAGTTCCCCGGCTGTTCAGGTGCTCACAGGCCATGACGAACTGGACGCTTCGACAACCGCTTTTCTTGAATCTCGCCTTCTGGATGGCAACTGCACGTTTGAACGGATGAGCCTGATCAGAGGTGACCTGCTCGACCCGGACCGCCTGCTCATGATTCTTTCGCCAAAGAAAGACCTGCTTGATTCTGAGCTCTCAGCCATCGAAGCGTTTGTAAAAAAGGGGGGAAACCTGTTTATCACGACAGATTTTGATGACCCCTACACACTGGATAACCTGGACGCCCTGCTCAGGACATTCGGGATAATTAAAAAGGAAGGGATTGTCGTCGCGCAAGCGGAAGACGTCGGTACCTATCTCGAATCCCCAGCCTACCTCCTCCCCTATATGGAAGTGACAGAACCCACCGAAGCGCTCATCACCTCGGGAACGGACATTCTTTTGCTTGCCGGCGCCAGGGCATTTGCTCTTCCTGAGAAAGACACGGGCGGGGATCTGATCGTCCAGACAGTCCTCATGAGTGGCAACGCCTACCTGCGCCGCTTTGATCCGAATACTTCTGAAACGCTGGAATGGCAGGAAGGAGACGAAACAGGGGTATTTCCTCTGTCCCTGCTTTCACAACGCGCGTACGGGGATGCAACACGATCCAAGGCCTTCATCATAGGAAATTCCTCTGTCTTCACGGACGCCTGGCTTTCTGGCAACACCTACAGCGGAGAATTTTTAAAGAGCATCCTGAGCTATCTTGGACACAGGGATATGATAAGTCTGGAAATCCTTTCCAAGGATGCAGTCAGGCCACCCATGTTATCCGGGACGTCACCACTGCCGCTTGCCGTCATTGTGACCCTTCCTCTCGCGGTGTTTGCTTCAGCGCTTGTGGTCCTCCTCCCCAGAAAACGAACATGAGCGACCTGAGAAAGGTTGGACGAGCGTCGCCCTCTTCTCGGCGCGACAAAAAATGGCCTGTTCTGGCAGCACTTGTGATCGCCTGCGTGGCGCTGGCAGCCTTCCTTCGTTTCTTGCACCGGGAGGAGGCCCTAACACTCCCCTCGGGCAGGAATAGCGACATACTCCTCTTTGAAGCGGCCTCTGAAAAGCTTTCTTCCTTCAGAATCACACCCCATACCGGTGAATCCTATATCCTTCTCTGCGCTGACGGATTCTATGCTCTGGATGGCAACAGCGATTTTCCGATTGATCAGGCTTTGGCTGCAGCAATGGCTGAATACCTGTGCCGTGTGCTGGTGGAGGAGTCCGTCAGCACCCTGCTGGAACCCGAATCCCAGGTGGAGGTCTTTGGGTTTGCCTCCCCCATAGTGACCGCAGAGGCCTGGTTTACGGACGGCTCCCACGTCCAATTCTCTGTGGGCGCCCCTTTGCCGGGTGGTATTCCGCGCGACTATTTTTTCATTGCGGGCGATGCGTCTGTCTACGCGGTTTCGGTAGATGTACGGGAAACGCTTGATATGGAGTTGCGGAGGCTTCACACCGTTCCGCGGATCAACTTCAGCCCGGACCTGATTGATGAAATCCACTGGCAGGGTGATCAAGCGCTGAAACTCACCCGGAAGGGAGAGGAATGGCTTGTCACTGCCCCCATGACCTACCCGGCTGATGCAGATAGCGTGCGGGGACTTCTCGAAAAAATCGGAAAGATGCGCTTTGCGTCATGGGTCTGCGAAGCCACGCAAGACCAGCTTGTGCGTTATGGATTCGTCCCTCCGCGCAGCGAGGTACGCTTCCGTCTTGCCCCGAGTGTGATACGGAGCTACGGGGAGGAAAACGAGCTGATTGCAGAGACATCCGTGCCCGAGCAAGAACTGGTGATCGCGGTCGGGAACGACTCCGAAGGCCTCGGTTTCTATTGCCTGTATGATGGATCAGTGTATTTGGCTACCCGGCTCTCAATGGGATTTTTAGCTGACACGGATGCCTGGGAGTACTACAGCGCGGTACCCATTGATATTTCCCGGGACACCCTTTCACATGTCGCTGTTAGATCCGATGAAATATCCGACTATTATGACATCGAACGCGTGGAACGGATTCTTCCAAACAACACGATCGCGGTTGACGAGCAGGGCTTTCCACTGTTTGACACCTATGTGAAGAGAAACGGCGTACCCTTTGACAGCGCTTCCTTTGAGGAGCGATGGCGTACGCTGACAGAAATAAAGTCGGATGGACGCGCGACTGAACCCAGTGCCTGCGAAGAGAAGTCCCTGTTGTCTATCCGCCTCGAGTATAGCGGGGGCTCAAGGACCGTCTCCTTCCATCGGATGGATGCGCTGCATGC
The DNA here is from genome assembly GCA_964586835.1 of uncultured Oscillospiraceae bacterium. Taxonomy (GTDB): domain Bacteria; phylum Bacillota; class Clostridia; order Christensenellales; family Aristaeellaceae; genus CAZLYF01. Next base: position 54,088 of record CAZPIC010000010.1, on the reverse strand, counting down.
ATCCGTGTGCATAGATGGCGTCTCCCTCTTCTATGTGTCACTGGACCGATTACAGTCCCTGCTGTATGAGGAAGAGCCCTGGGTCAATCCCTGAAGGCGTTCTGTATGACTCCTCCCCCAAGACACTCGACGCCATCATAGAAGACTGCGCTCTGTCCCGGGGTGACCGCGCGTTGAGGGCTTAGGAACCTCAGGCTCGCGGTGCCTTCTTCGCCCATGATCAGGCGTGTCGGCTGATCAGGCTGGCGATATCTGAGCTTTGCTTGAAGGAGGACCTCTTCCCCCTTCTTACAGGGCGCCTCGCGGACCCAGGTTAGCCCTTCCACAAGGGCTCCGTCAGTATAGAGAAGCGGGTGATCACGCCCCTGCGCGACGATGAGTTCGTTGGAGGAATAGTCTTTCCCCACGACAAAAAAAGGGCTTCCGTCTCCGCGGCCTCCAATACCGAGGCCCTTGCGCTGGCCAAGGGTATAGTACATCAAGCCTTCATGGGTACCTGCTACGATCCCTTTGTCCGTCCTGATCAGGCCCGGATTCACCGGAAGGAAACCCTTCAGAAACTCCCGGAAGTTCCTTTCTCCAATGAAACAGATGCCGGTCGAGTCGCGCTTTGCGTGGACGGAAATCCCGGCTTCGCGCGCAGCCAGCCTGACCTCTTCCTTCGTCATGGAGCCGACAGGAAACAGCGTCCTTTTCAGGGAGGTGTTCTTCAGCATATAGAGAAAATAACTCTGGTCCTTTCGGGGGTCGGAGCCGCGAAACAGCCGTCCTTCCAGATCCGTTTCGGCAAAGTGCCCGGTTGCGATCTTCTCAGCTCCAAGCTGAAGGGCGTATTTCAGAAATACATTGAACTTGATCTCACGGTTGCAGAGGACATCCGGGTTAGGCGTCCTGCCTGCACGGTATTCGGAGAGAAATACAGAGAAGACCCGTTCGCGGTATTCCTGAGAAAAGTCAACAGCATAGCACGGGACTCCAAGATGCTGACAGCAGTCCTGTACGTCCTGCCAGTCTTCTGCGGCGGAGCAGCCCATGCCACGAGCTTCCTCCTTCCAGTTTTTCATAAAAACACCGATGACTTCATAGCCCTGAAGCTTCAGCTTCAGGGCTGCCACCGCTGAATCGACGCCCCCCGACATGGCGACAATGACCCGCATCAGCCGGTCTCCCTTTTGCACAATCGCTCCATCACACAGGCCAGGGCCTCCTCTGAGAGGGGTTCAGGATCCTTTGCCGCGTCGATAACGGTGTATCTACCGGCATCTCGCTGGGCGAGGAAATGATACGCGTCGCGGACGCGCCTGCGAAAACCATCATCCAGCATTTCGATTTCAATGCGGTCTGCAGGGGAGGCTTCAAGCCTGCGCCTGGTGGCGAGCCTGGTATCGACTTTCAGGTAGATCGTCAGGTCGGGCATGCATCCGCCCACCGCAGGCGCGTTGAGTGCCTCGATGGCATCCATCCCGAGCTTCCGCCCCGCGCCCTGATAGGCAATGCTTGAGTCTACAAACCTGTCGCAGAGCACAATCTTTCCCGCCTCCAAAGCGGGCGCGATGACCTCGCGCACATGCTGAGCCCTTGCGGCTGCATACAGAAGCGCCTCGGTCATGCCCTTCATTCCAGCACTGGCCGTCGACAAAAGCAGTTCCCGGATTTTTTCTGACAGGGGACAGCCCCCGGGTTCCCTCGTCCTCAGGACGCTATAACCGAGCGCCCTGAGCTTTCTTTCAAGGAGGAGGGCCAGCGTGGTTTTTCCGCATCCATCGCTGCCTTCCAGCGTGATGAAGTACCCTTTACGCCGGCACCCTGAAAGAGAGGCGGTGCCCAGAGCACTCTGCCTTTCTGCGGTGGGAGACGTTCCAGCGCTGATCATGGCGTCACCGGTGCAAGATTCGAATCAGACACGCCATCACGGGTTTTTCCAATGAGCGCATCCAGGAAGATGAGGACACTCTTCCGGTCTCCGTGAGCCGCCGCGATGCTGAGAACCATGTTCTTGCTATCAACGCCAATCAGGCTTTGGAATCCTGTGAGCGTATCCGTTGGGATGCCATAAAGCCGGGGAGGATTGCCAGACGCTCCGTCCCCGGAAGCGTCCAGCCCAGCCTCAGGCGTGACGTATCCCGCACTTAAGCCAATCCCCTGGGTACCCAGTTGGCCATCTTGAACAAAGGTCTCCAGTGGCAGGAAGGCTCCCCTTGCGGCAAAGGCTTTGAAGTCGTCACGTGTCAACATGTAAATATCACCCTCTCCTGCCGCCAAGTAGGCTGTCAGCTGCACAACAGCATACATATCCGTCAGCGAACTTGTCGATAGAAGGACAGCGTTGACCCGCTCCATATCAGGAACGGATTCGTGCCACAGTTCCTGTATAAAGGCCTCGACCACTTCCGAATAGGCCAGGGAACTCTGGATATACACAGAGATCTGCCTGTCGCGGGGCGGGCGATATTCCGTCTGAGTGAACACCATGTCCCAGACAAAGACAGAGAGGGCGGCTAAAACGATATACTTCCAGAAATGATACGTAAAATGATTTTTTACCCTCGCCCTGTCAAAGATCAGGCGCAGCTTCATCCATCAATACCCCGCTTCATCAGGCGGGGGGAAGGGTTTCATGGTGGGGAACAGCAGCACGTCCCGGATGGAGGGGTTGTCTGTAAACAGCATGATCATGCGATCGACTCCGATGCCCAGCCCACCTGCAGGAGGCATGCCATATTCGAGCGCGGTCAGGAAATCTTCATCCACCCGAGCGGTTAGGGCTCCTTGAGCGTGTTTTTCTCTTACCTGGCGCTCAAAACGCTCTCTCTGGTCATCTGGGTCGTTTAACTCTGAGAAGGCATTTCCAAACTCGCTGCCACAAATGAAAAACTCGAAGCGCTCCGTGAGACGCGGGTCATCCGGTTTACGCTTTGCAAGCGGAGAGACCTCTACAGGATAATCCAGAATAAACGTCGGTTGGACAAGGTGCTTTTCCACATATTCGTCAAAAAGCAGCGTAAGGCATTCGCCCCGGGTGCTCCACTCTCCGTGCGGGACGCCAAGGCTGTCAAGAACGCTCCTTGCTTCCTCATCGCTACGCCATGCGTCAAAGTCTGCGCCACAATGCTGTTTGACCGCTTCCACCATGGTCAGCCGCTGCCAGGGTGTCTGAAGATCAATGATCTCTCCCTGATAGGGTAGTTGAAGAGATCCGCTCACGGATTTCGCCACATGGGCAAACATCTCTTCCACGATGTCCATCATGGCGTGATAGCCGACATAAGCCTGATAGACCTCCACAGAGGTGAACTCCGGATTGTGGCGGGAATCCATTCCCTCGTTGCGGAAAATCCTACCGATTTCGTAGACCTTGTCAAAGCCACCCACCAGCAGCCGCTTAAGGTAAAGCTCAGTTTCTATGCGAAGAAACATATCGATATCCAGAGCGTTGAGATGGGTTCTGAAGGGCCTGGCCGCAGAGCCGATCTCCAGTGTGTGGAGGATGGGGGTATCGACTTCCAGAAAACCCCGCCCATCAAGATACTCCCGGATGGCGCTGATGACCCTTCCCCGCCTTAAAAAGGTTGCGCGCACCTCGGGGTTAACCACCATATCCAGATAGCGCTGGCGATAACGCAGATCGGGATCCGTCAAGCCATGAAACTTTTCTGGTAGTGGGCGCAGACACTTACTCAGAAGGAGGAAATCATGCGCCTGGATAGAAATCTCGCCGGTTTTCGTTACAAAGACAGTTCCTCGTACGCCCAATATATCGCCGAGATCCAGGTCTTTGAAGGCTGCATAGGCTGGCTCACCGACAGTCTCGCGGCGCAGATACACCTGGATGCTTCCGGAACTGTCAAGCAGGTGGGTAAAGGAAGCCTTGCCCATGATCCGCCTGCTGGTCATTCTGCCGGCAATGGATACGTCCTGTCCGTCAAGGAAGGCAAATCCATCCTTAATCTGTTCGCTGCTGTGGCTTACCCTGTAAGCTGCAATGCTGTAGGGATCCTTCCCCTGCGCCCTGAGATCCTTAAGCTTCTGGCGTCGAATCTCTTCCTGCTCGGAGCGTTCCCTTTGTACATCCAGTCCCGTGTCGCTCATGCCCTAAGCTCCATCTCTATTTTCGGATGTCGATGATGGTCAGCTCGATCTGCCCGGCAGGCGTGTCGACACGGACCGTCTCTCCGCGCTTCTTGCCAAGAAGGGAAGCACCCATCGGACTTTCGTTGGAGATCCTGTTGTTCATGGGGTCACTTTCGCGAGCGCCTACAATGGTATACTCCGTGACTTCGTCCAGCTCCGTGTCATGGACGCGCACAGTGGTGCCGATGTTGACACGGTCGGTAGACACATTCTGGTCGTTGACGATAATGGCTGTACGGATAAGGTTTTCTAGCTCAAGAATCTCTGCTTCCAGGCAGGATTGTTCATTCTTTGCCTCGTCATATTCCGCATTTTCGCTCAGGTCGCCAAAGCCCCTTGCGTTGGCGATCATTTCCGCAACCTCGGCCCGCCTGGTTGTCGAGAGATACAGAAGATGCTCTTCCAGCTTTTTCATGCCTTCCGCTGATACAACTTTTTTGTTGCTGTGCTCATGTCTCTCGCTCATCCTCGATTACCTCGCTTACATTTTGCATCACTGCAGCCGCCCTGTCCACACACGGATGAGGCAGTCATGAACAACCACCCCATTACAAAAACCCCGTCAAAAAAGCGCCCGCTGACGCTAAAACAACAAATGCCAATACATACCCCTGCACACAGAACGCCACGGCCACACATGTAAGGGTATCCTGTCCGCAGAAAGGATCATAGCATATCGGCATAGGAAGCGCAAGCAGTTTTACTTTGTCGTCCCTTGCCGGCAGCAGGCACCAGAGGAAGTAACTTCATGTTTGATGGGGATGTGCCTTTGTGATATGATGCGTTTGCGGATAGAACCTGTGCATGACGCAAGAAACAGCATCCCTCTTCCGTTTTATATGCGTGTGAGGGTAAGGATGTGAGAGATATGAGGCTGAGTCGGACCACAAAGGTAGCGGTGGCTTTAGTTATTTTCTGCGTAATCATCGTTCTGTCCGGCTGTCAGGTGACTCCAGATAGCTCCGGAAATAGCAGCGCTGGCGTTGGCTACACGGACCAGCTGCCTTTTCCCCTATTACCGACCCCTACGCCGCAATCAGCTGCTGCAACGGACTTGATCACCATTGTAACGCCTTCCGCTGCGCCCGCGGGTTATACGACTCCCTTTCCCTGGCAGCAGCCGACAGCCGAGCCGGGCACTTACGTGACACCAACCTTCGCCGTCATCCTGCCCGCGACGCTGTTTCCCATGGATACAACGACGCCTGTGCCCGAGCCGACCTTTTCAGCGCTCCGGCTAGGCAGCCAGGGGGATGCCGTGCGCAGTCTTCAGGCTCGGCTGATCTCCCTTGGCTACCTGAAGGGATCCGCTGACGGCGACTTTGGAAAGGCAACTGAAACCGCGCTGATTGCTTTTCAGCGAAGGAACAGTCTTACAGCGGACGGGATCGCCGGGCGGGCAACGCTCACGCGGCTCAACTCTTCCGCAGCGCTTCGGCCAACGACGGCGCCCACTCCGACGCGAAAGCCCACCGCCACCCCGCGTATTAACCCCAATGTCTTTTTGCGGCTTGGCAGCTCGGGCGCGGATGTGCGCAAGATGCAGGCGCGCCTGATCGAACTGGGTTACCTTGCCGGCTCCGCAAACGGCTACTTCAATGAAGCAACCGAGTCTGGGGTCACTGCCTTCCAGAAGAGAAACGTATCTTATTCCGACGGCATAGCGGGGCCACTGACGCTGGAAAAACTCTACTCATCCAGCGCGCGCAAAGCCTCGTCTGTAGCGGGCGTGGTAGGCGTGTCCCTTAAAAAGGGGATGGAGGGTTCGCCAGCGGTGCGCGCACTCCAATCAAGGCTGAAGGAGCTGGGCTACTATACCGGTTCCATCGACGGCGATTTTGGCGTATCAACCGAAGCATCGGTCAAAGCCTTTCAGGCGCAGCATGGCCTGAAAGCCGACGGGATAGCCGGCGACGGTACCCTGAACCTGCTTTTCAGCTCCAGCGCCAAGCGGGCCGGCGCCTCCGGCCCCACCGCAACGCCTCGGATCACGCCTGTCCCGGAAGCAACGCCTGTGACCGTCTTTGTCAATGTCACGCCCCATCCATCGGGCATCTATGTTTCCCTTCGGGCGGGGCACAGTGGCACACTGGTCACGAGGCTCCAAAATGCCTTGAAGGATCAAGGGTTTTTCTCTGGAACCGTGGACGGGAAATACGGACTTGCGACCGCAGAGGCGGTCAGAAGGTTCCAGGCAGCCAAAGGACTTTCCCAGGATGGGATCGCGGGGCCTGCCACGCAGCGGGTTTTATACGAGGGACGCTTTCCTTCCGATTCATAGAACCCTGTCTTCTGCTCGCGTCCCCCTGAAGGGCTCCCTCAGAAAAGGGCGTCAACAAATTGTCTGGCATCAAAGGGCTGCAGGTCGTCAATCCCTTCGCCGACTCCGATATACCATACAGGAATGCCCAGTTCTCGCTGGATGGCCACCGCGATGCCGCCCTTGGCAGTGCCGTCCAGCTTGGTCAAAATGATGCCATTGATGTCGACTGCCTGCTTGAAGGCCTTCGCCTGAAGCAGCCCATTTTGTCCCGTCGTTGCGTCGATGACGAGCATGCACCGCATCTCAGCCTGAGGGAATTCCCGGTCGATCACCCGCCGTATTTTGCCAATCTCGTCCATAAGGCTTTTTCTGGTATGAATCCTCCCCGCTGTATCCACAATCAGAAGATCTGTTCCTTTTGCTTTACAGGACTGAACCGCATCAAATACCACTGCAGCAGGATCGCTGCCCTGCCGCTGGCTGACCATCGGTACCGCAGCTCTCTGAGCCCAAACCTGGAGTTGCTCATCAGCAGCTGCACGGAACGTGTCCGCTGCTGCGAGCATTACAGACCTCCCCAGCTCTTTGAAGCGCAGCGCCAGCTTACCGACAGTGGTCGTTTTACCCACCCCGTTGACACCCACGACCAGCATCACCATGGGCCACCTGAGCGCGGGCCTTTTGATATGCATCTTCTCAAACAGGATTTGTTTGAAGAGTTCACGGACCTCCTCCGCCTCGTGGACACGGCTGTGCGCGGCCTTTTCCCTAAGGTCGGCCACGATCTCCTCCGCTGCCTGGACGCCCGCATCTGCAAGTACCAGGATATCCAATAGCTCCTCAAAAAAGGCCTCGTCGACTCGCTGTGTACCTTTTACGAGGTTGTCCATGCTAACGGTGAAATTATCCCGTGTTTTGGAGAGCCCATCTCTGAGCCTCCTGAAAAAACCCTGCATGTGACCGACCCCTTTCCCTCGCGTGCTCGCGTCAACTGCCAAATTTCTTTAAGTCCACAGACACCATGCTCGAAATACCTTTTTCTTCCATCGATACGCCGTAGAGTGCATCACAGCGCTGCATGGTTCCCTTGCGGTGGGTGATGACGATAAACTGGGTTGATTTGGCAAATTCAGCCAGATAATCCGCAAAATACCCAATGTTCGCCTCATCTAAGGCTGCCTCAATCTCATCGAGAACACAAAAGGGCGTTGGCTTGAGCTTGAGCATCGCAAAGAGGATCGCGATGGCGGTAAGCGCTCTCTCCCCGCTGGAGAGAAGGCTCAGGAGTTGGAGCTTTTTTCCCAGAGGCTGAGCGACGATCTCAATGTCGCAAGACAGGGGGGCCCCTTCGTCTGCGAGCCTTAGCCTGGCCTGGCCTCCTCCGAAGAGACGGGAAAATGTCTCTCCAAAATACTCGTTGAGCTGAGCAAGGCCCTCAAGGAATTGCTGCTCCATTGTCGCCAGGAGCCGATCGATCAGCGCGACCAGATCCTTTTCAGCCTTGGAAGTGTCATCACGCTGGGCAAGAAGGTCTTCGTAGCGCTCTTTGGTTTTCAAATACTCCTCAATCGCCCCAAGGTGGACGCTTCCCAGATCCCTGATGGCTGCCCTGAGTTCCGCTGCTTCCAGCTGTGCGGATTCGAGAGGAACCGGTTTTGGAACACGCAAGCGGAGAGCGGCCTCATGGGAAAGCTCATGGCTGCTGAGGATGGACTCAGCGATCGTGTGGATCTCCGCCTCAATCCGGGCGGTGTTCACTTCGCTGCGGCGGAGCCTTTCCGCCTCTGTGTTCCTCAGGGCATGGGTTTTTTCTGTCTCTCTGGTCTTTTCCTGTTGTTCCCTGATGGCCTTGCGACCGGCTTCCTCCATGGCCCGGAGCCTTCGCTCTTCCCTGTCTATAGCCAGAGTGCTCTCCTCAGCGCTTTTGCAGTGGGTACGCCTGAGTTCCTCGGCCTCGGTGAGGCTTTCTTTGATCTCTGTCCGGCGTTTTTTGTTTTTTGCAAGAACCGCTTCCATCTTCAGAATCTCTTGTCTGCCCTTTGCCGCATCCCTGGCAAGCACCTCTGCTTCATGCGCGAGCTTTGAGCGATGAAGCTGCAGCGCGGTCAGTTTCTCCCGTTGACTGTCAAGCCCTGTCCGTGCCTCGGCAAGGTCATTTTGCAGCCGCTGGGTGGCGGATTTCAAGGTATCCAGCTGATCAGCTTCCATCCTAGCTTCCTGCTGGCTTACGTGGAGGTCTGCCGTAAGGACATCCAGGGACTGCGAAAGCTGGTCTGCCGCATCCATGAGCCGCGCAAGGCGCCTTTCCCCGTCTGCCAGTTCAGACTGGGCGACGTTGTTCTTCGCCCGATCTCTTTCAACAGCGATGCGCTGTTGCTGTACCTGTTCAAGGAAAAGGTTCCTTTGTTCTTCCAAAGCGTTCAGGCGCCCGCTCAGCGTCCGCTGTTCCTTTTGCAAGACCGATAATGCCTCAGTGTCCGCTGCAATGGTGGCCTTCAATTCGACAATCTCGCGTTCACGGCCTAAAAGACTTACGGATGTGCGCCTTGCCTCCCCGCCGGTGATGGCCCCTCCAGCGCGCAGGATGTCCCCTTCGAGTGTCACCGCATGGAAGGCCTGCCCTGCGGCGCGGGATAGGGCAATGCCAGCGTCCAGATCCGAAACGATGACCGTCCTTCCCAGCAGGTGCTCTACCACCGGGCGCAGCTTCTCGTCACAGCCAATCAGCTCGCTGGCCACTCCGATACAGCCTTCCATGGAAAGCAGCTTCCGTTCAGCCGTATTCAGCCTGCGAGGCCTGACAGCGGTCAATGGCAGGAAGGTGGCGCGTCCCAATCGGTTAATCCTCAGATGTCGGATGAGATCCTTGGCGACATCTTCGTCGCGGGTTACAATGTCCTGCAGCGCATGGCCTAGAACCATTTCGATCGCCGTTTCATAGTTCTTCGGCACCGTGATCAGACGGGCTACGACACCAAATACATCTGGGTTGCCGGACGCAAAAGCGATCGCCTGTCTGACCGCGTTGAAGTACCCTTCATGCTCACTTGAAAGTTCAGCAAGCACACCATGACGACTGGTGCTCTGTTCCAGGCGCCTGGAACAGGCCATCGTCTCCTCGGACTTGAGCGCAAGGATCTGTGCCGCCTCGTTGAGGGCGGATTCACACAGAGCAAGGGCTGCGTCGTCCTCCTGAAGCTGCGTTTCGCTCTTTTCACGGCTGCCTGCTGCCGTGATCAATGCCTCTGCCAGGCGGTGGTTTTCGGTGGCTTGCACGTCAGCTTCGTCCGTGAGCTCCCTGATGCGCGCCTCCATCTGGGCTTTCATCGCTTGCTGGCGGGCGTGACCGCTCTTGGCGTCGCTCAGCTGATTCATAACTGCGAGGATCCTGTCTCTGTGTTCATCCAGGCTGGCACTGAGCGATGCCTCTTTCGAAAGAAGCGCGTTGAGCTCCGCGGTAAGCGTTCCACCCTGAGCGTCTGCTTCTTCAAGTGCCTTGAACCCTACCAAGCCGGCATTGTCTGCCCGGGCGGTGTCGCCTTTGAGCACTGCTAAACGCTCCTCCGCTTCCACGGCTTGTTGCCCCAGCGTTTCCAGCTCGCGCTCAGCGGCTTCCAAGCGCATTTGCGCACGTTCGGCTTCCGACTGTGCTTTGGCATGTGCCGCCCGCAGTCCGTCAAGACGGTCTCGGACCAAACGGGTTTCGCTGTCCAGGCTGGACCTTAAGCGTTCAGAGGCGGTGCCCTCCTCCAAAAGGTCCTGTATTCTCTGGTCAAGCGCCTCAATGCTTTCAGTTGCCCGGAGGCTCTGCTTCTTTGTTGTCTGGAGCCTGTCTTCAAGTTTTGAGCGCTTTTCCAGATAGATGTTGGCATCAAGACTACGCAGAGTCTCCGACAATTGAAGGAAGCGCTGTGCCTTTGTTGCGTGGTCGTGAAGCGTTTCGATGCCCGTTTCAATCTCCTGAAGGATATCCCCGACCCGGAACAGATGCTCTCTGGTTTTTTGAAGTTTTCGCTCAGCTTCTTCTTTTCTTTCGCGAAAGGTGGCTATTCCAGCGGCCTCTTCAAACACCCGCCTTCTTTCTTCACCTCTGGTCGAGAGGATTTCCTCAATCCGCCCCTGCCCGATGATGGAATAGCCTTCCTTGCCGATGCCGGTATCCCTGAAGAGCTGGACGACGTCCTTGAGGCGACAGGCAGTCTTGTTAAGCAGATATTCGCTGTCTCCGTTTCTGTAGGCGCGTCTGGTGATCCTCACATGGCTATAATCCGTATCCAGACTGCGGTCCACATTGTCAAAGTCGAGGGAGACTTCGCAATATGGCAAAGGCTTGCGCTTTTCTGTACCGCTGAATATCACATCCTCCATGCGTGTCCCGCGCAGAGTTCTCGCGCTCTGTTCGCCAAGCACCCAGCGAACCGCATCGGCGATGTTGCTCTTCCCCGAGCCATTGGGGCCCACGATGCCGGTGATCCCACGGTTGAAGCTGATCTCGGTTCGCTGAGGGAAGGACTTAAAGCCAAAGATCTCCACACTGTCAAGCTTCATCCCGACGCTCCGCTGCTTCGATGTCCATCAGGGCGTTCATGGCGGCATGCTGTTCCGCCTCTTTTTTAGAGGTTCCCTCTCCACGTCCCAGTTCCCTGCCATTGAGACAGACAGCCACGGAAAACATGCGCAGGTGCGGCGGACCACTCTGTGAGACAAGCCGGTACTGCGGGGGTTCTTTTCCCTCCGATTGCAGGAGTTCCTGCAGCTTGCTCTTGCTGTCGGGCTCAAGCTGCGTGCGTTCCGCCAGGGGTTTTGACAGAAGGTTTCCCAAAACAGGGGCAACACCCTCCAGGCCGCCATCCAGGTACACGGCTGCCAGGAGAGCTTCCATGGCATCGGACAGGATGCTCTGCTTATTTCGACCCCCGCTCTTGTCGCATTCAGGGCTCATGCAGATATGCGCGCCAAGATGGAGTTCACAGGCCAGAGCAGACAGCGTCTTACGGCAGACCAGCTGCGCCCGCAGGCGCGTCATCGCTCCTTCGGTGAGCTCCGGCTTTAGCGCAAATAGCATGCCACTGACGCACAGCTGCAATACGGCGTCGCCCAGAAACTCCATCCTCTGATTATTCACCGGTCCTACAGACGGGTGGCTCAGCGCGCGTTTCAGGAGCGAACGATCGGTGAAAACATAGCCCAGAGAACTCTCCAGCTCCGAAAGACTGCTCACAGGAGAATCAAACAAAAAGGACCGCTGAAAAACCGGCGGCGTATTTGCCTGCGGAAATCAACCGACTCTCGCTTTGATGTAGTCCGCGATGTCGCCCACGGTTTTCAGGGCTGTGATCGCGCTGTCTTCCACCTGCATGTTGTAGTGGTCCTCAAGGTCCATGATCAGCACCATGATGCTGGCACTGTCCGCACCCAGGTCTTCCACCAGACGTGAATCTCTGGAAATTTCCTGCTCCTCTACCTTCAGCTGGCTGGAAATCATTTTGACGATCATCTCTAGCACCATCTCATCACCCTCCTGTCGTCATACCAGTTGCTTCTCTATCGTCTGCGCAACATTTGCGCGTACCATGTCTGTTGCTTGCTTCAAGGCGCGCGAGAACGCATACGCTGTACTGCTGCCATGGGCCTTGACCACCGCGCCCTGAACCCCCAGCAAAGGCGCCCCGCCCACCTCGGAATAGTCCATCGCCCGCTTGACCCGTCTGAAAGCTGGTCTGGCCAGGGCGGCTCCAAACCTGCTCCTGGCGTCCGCCATCAGCTCCCCCTTGATCATCCCAAAGAGTGTTTCCGCCATGCCTTCCATGAACTTAAGGAGGAGGTTTCCGTCAAATCCATCGCAGACCACCACATCAGCCCTGTCCCCTGTAAGAAACCTTCCCTCGATATTCCCTACAAAACGATAGTCCGCCTCGAGCATGAGAAGGTGCGCCTGCTTATAGAGGGCGTTACCCTTTTCCATCTCCTCTCCCACGTTTGCCAGGCCTATCCGCGGTGCCTCGATCCCTCCAAGCAATTGCATGTAGGCATTGCCCATCAGTCCAAACTGGACGAGCCAGTCCGCCCTGCAATCCATGTTTGCGCCGATGTCGATCAGGAGGAAATACGTTTTTCCATTTGGGATCTGCACGGCAAGGGCCGGGCGCTCGATGCCCGCAAGACGCCCCAGTCGCAAGATGCCTCCAAGGAGTACCGCTCCGGTGGAGCCGGCGGAAACGAAACCGTCACAGTCTCCGTTGCGAACCGATTGCATGCCCATCACGATGGGTGATCGTTTCTTCTGCCTGATGGCCATTGCGGGAGCGTCATGGTTGGTAATCACTTCGGGCGCGTCCACAACGGAAAGCCGGCCCGCGACGTCATCTGCACTTTTGAGCAGAAGCTCGATTTTCTCCGGATCACCAGCGAGACTGAGCCTTACCCCCGGCTCCACACGCAGATACTCTACGGCTCCCGCGACGGTTGCTTCCGGGGCATGATCCCCCCCCATAGCATCAACAAAAAGACTGACCAATAGCCCGTTCCGCCTTCTTTGGGATGGCGCCGCGTACTGCTTCCTCGCGTCAGCGGCGCTGGTGGAATTCTAACATAGCACTTTGAGCGTGGCAAGGTGTCCTCGGTTGTCAAGACGCGCGGCCCGATGTATAATCCAGTAGGCTCAGGCCGAAATGCTTTCGATAGCAAAATGCACGACAGGAGGTACGGACATGAAACTCATCATCGCCATTGTGCAGGACGAGGATGCCTCTCACCTCATAGCCGACCTCATGGAAGAGGGCTTTGGCGTCACGAAGCTGGCCACGACAGGTGGGTTCCTCAGAGCGGGCAACACCACCCTCCTTGTGGGGGTGGACGACGATAAATGTGATGCCTGTATGAATCTCATAGAGAGGGTCTGTAAAAGCCGCAAGCAAATTGCAACATCCCCTGTCACCATGGGAGGAGCTACCGGAATGTATGCACCCTACCCCATTGAAGTAACCGTAGGCGGAGCGACGGTCTTTGTTCTGTCAGTGGACCAGTTTGCTAAGATCTGACAAGCCTGTAGCTCACCAGGGGACGCGCGATCTATCTAACCCCTCTGCGGACCTCTCCAACTTTCTCGTTTCTTTCAACGCGGCTGCAGCATCGCTGTTGCAGGACTGTCGTGCTGGAACAATGCCACAGGGCATCCTCCTGTGTGGCCCGGAGGGCATTGGCAAGCGCGCCTTTGCCCACACCCTCGCACAGACGCTCCTGTGCGACTCTATCACCGACCGTCCCTGCGGCTCCTGCCCATCGTGCAGGCGTTTCAAGGCAGGAACCCACCCAAATGTTCTGAGCGCTGACGCACCTTCCCGCGGGAAGACCATAAAGGTCGAAGAGCTCCGGCTTCTCCTTCATAGCCTGGGAAGACACGCGCAGCAACCCGGCCAAAGAGTTGTCCTGATGCCGGACGCGGATGCCCTAACGCCCCAGGCACAGAGCGCGTTGCTTAAGTCGCTGGAAGAACCGGACGCCGACACCGTGTTCATTCTGACGGTCTCTACTGGAAAACCTCTTCTCCATACCGTTCGTTCGCGCCTGAAACCTGTCATGCTGGGTGAATGGCCGCACGAGGCTGCCCTGCGTTTTCTTATCAGCCGTGGAATTGACGAGGGCCGGGGACGCGAGCTCCTGGCTGTCTGCGAGGGAAAGCCCGACCTTGCGCTCTCTTTGAACGCGGATGAACGTTACTGGCAGGCCAGGACTACGGCACAGTCCAGCTTCTTTGCACTCCAGCGAACAGACCTTCTCCCTCAGGCATCAGCCCTGCTGAAAGACAAACAGGAAGAGGAAGAATGGCTCCTGGGCATCGTTGAACGTGAAGCCCGTATCGCTGTCCGCCACAGGCTATTCGAGGACGAAACGCCACCTGGCGCTCTTTCCCCATGGGCTGACGCCAGCTTTGCCTCACTTCAGAAAGTGATGCAGGCAGTGTCGGAGGCCAGAAAATACCGCGCAAGCCATGTTTCTTGGCAAGTGGTTGCCGACAGGCTCCTATTTACCATCGCAAAGGAGATATATTCATGCCAATGGCAATAGGCGTTCGGATCAGAAACGCCGGAAAACTGCATTATGTCCATCCGGGTACACTCTGGCCTTCAGCCGGCAATGCCGTCATCGTGGAGACTGCCCGGGGCATAGAGTATGCGGACGTCATTCTGGGAATCCATGAAGTCCCTGACAGCAGCATACCGCCTTATCGACTGATTCGCATCGCGACCGCTGATGATGAGGCTCGCCATGTGAAGAATACGCAGATGGAAGAAGAGGCGCACGTGATCTGCCAGGACAAGATCCTTGCTCACAAACTCGAAATGAAGCTGATCGGCGTGGAGTACACCTTTAACCAGAATAAGCTCACCGCATATTTCACAGCGAATGGCCGCGTAGACTTTCGTGCCCTTGTCAAAGACTTGGCTTCCACATTCAGAACGCGGATAGAGCTGAAGCAAATCGGCGTCCGTGACGAGGCAAAAATGCTGGGTGGCCTGGGTCCCTGCGGGCGCCCCATCTGCTGCGCCCAATTTCTCGGGGATTTTCAGCCCGTATCGATCCGGATGGCCAAGGATCAAAACCTCTCATTGAACCCGACAAAAATATCGGGTGTCTGTGGCCGGCTCATGTGCTGTCTAAAGTATGAGGAAGAACAGTACGAGAAAGCCCGCAAAAAAATGCCTCGTGTGGGAAAGGAAGTCAGCACGCCGGATGGAAGGGGAGTGGTCACGGACGTGAACCTCCTGCTGGAGACTCTCAGTGTCCGGATCGCCAAGGGAGACGGTTCGGAGCTTAAGGTATACGAGGCCAGAGAGGTACAGCGCCTTTCCCCCGCTTCAGAGGACGTCTCCCCTCGGAAAGCCGGCGTTCCCAGAACTGCCTGCAACAGAAAAACCGCCTGTGATACGATCGCCGCTCTTGAGGCGGTTGCATCATCAGACGAGGAGTTCATTGAGACATCCGTCGAAATTGTTCACACCGGCGAGGGGGTCCCGGACGACTGACCACGGGATCGGTCGGTCAATCCCCAGCTGCGGATAAGGCGTCCGGTTTGGTGGCGATGAGCGTGGTGTAGATCCCTCCCGGCCGCCGCCAGCTGATTTCTCCGAAACCCATATCAGAGAGAAGCCGCGGCAACGTCCGGCTGTCGGGCGTCCAGGCGCTGGGGCGTAAAGAGAAATAGTTTCGTCCTGAGTGCAAAAAGGGAAGGCTCCTGAAAGTAAGCACAAGCTTTCCACCGCTGCGTAGCACGCGCAGGATCTCCAAAGCCATTCTCTCCACGCTGTGTGTGCCCTCCAGGCGGCGTGAAATAAGAACAACATCGAAGGTCTCGTCCATCCAAGGAATATCATCATAGCCCGCATAGGCAATCTCTGCCTCGGGCAGGGCTTCGCGGAGCTCGCGTGCTCGCACAGGGTCGTTGGAAAGACCGCAGCCTCTGATTCGGTAGCGATCAAGAAAGTAGCTGAGCAGCGCAGTGTTTTCACAAGCCAGATCCAGGATGGCCTGATGGTCGTCCACACCAGCCCAGCCGCAGTTCAGGCGTTCTGAGGCTGACATCGGCGGGCTCGTTCCACCGACCGCCCCCAGCGCGATCTCCTGAGCATGAATCCTTGTCTGCATCCCGGCAACACCCCCAGAGCCTTTGAGCCGGGAAGATTGTCTCACAAATTTTAAACAATTGCAATATATATTTAAAAATATTGTAACAATTGGAACGAAGCCTCTGAAGGCTTCACAAGCCGGGCGAGCCTTCCTATTTTGTTCCGTAAAGCCGGTCGCCCGCGTCTCCAAGGCCTGGGACGATGTATCCATGCGCATCCAGATGCCGGTCTAACGCAGCAACAAAGAGGTCCACGTCGGGGTGATCTCGCTCGACTCGGGCAACCCCTTCGGGCGCAGCGATCAGGCTGACCAGCTTGATGCCGGCGCAGTCTTGATCTTTGAGGAAACGGATCGCCGCGGAAGCGCTCCCTCCGGTAGCCAGCATGGGGTCGAGCACGACCAGCAGTCGCTGTTGGGCATCAGCGGGCAATTTGCAATAATACTCCACCGGTTCCAGGGTAAGCGGATCTCGGTAGAGGCCGATATGCCCCACCTTTGCATTAGGGACAAGCCGCATGATGGCATCAACCATTCCTAACCCCGCTCTGAGAATAGGGATTAGGCCAAGCGGCTTCCCCGCCAGGATCCGAGTTGTGGTTCTTGTAAGCGGGGTTTCCACTTCTATCTCTTCCGTAGGAAGGTCCCTAGTCACCTCGTAAACCATCAGCATGGAGATCTCGTCGAGGAGTTCGCGGAATTCCTTTGTACCTGTAGCTTTATTGCGCATGATGCTGAGCTTGTGCTGGATGAGCGGATGGTCCAGGATGTGCAGCTTCCCTTTCATGCAGGCCTCTTTCTAATCATCATGGGCGAACGCGAAGCACGTTACAGGGCATTATACAGAGGCCTCTCCTGAGGGACAAGTGCCCGGCGCCTGCGGGCGCCATGGCTTCAGGCATCCTTGTCCGCCCCTTGCGTAGATTCACGGTAGGTGCGAGCTTCCCGGATCAGCGTTCTGGCGTGAGCAGTGCTGCTGGCTTGCGTCCCCTCCATTCCGCTGAGCAGCCTGGCAACCTCCTGAATCCTGTCCGAGGTGTGCAGTTTCCTAACCGAAATGACCGTCCGTCCGTCGGACTCGTCTTTTTCCACCAGGAGGTGTGAGGAAGCCATCGCGGCGATCTGATGCAGGTGCGTAACGCAGAGGACCTGTCTGCGGCAAGCGATCTGCCACAGTTTTTCCGCAACAGTCTGCGCTGTTTTACCCGAAATACCGGCGTCGATTTCATCAAAGACCATGGAAAGGAGCTCGTAGCGCCGCGCTGAGGTCGCTTTAAGCGCAAGCATCAGGCGCGAGAGTTCTCCACCCGAGGCAATCCTGGCAAGCGGCTTGGGCTCTTCTCCGGGATTGGGTGCCAGAAGAAAGCGCACGAGGTCATTGCCTTGCGCAGACGGCGCTCGTCCGTCTGTGTCTATCGCAATGATGAAGCGGGCTCCAGCCATGTTCAAGTCATGGAGTTGCTCTTCCATCCGCGCCTCAAGCAAGGCTGCTGCTTTCTTCCTTGCCCCGGTCAAGCGCAGGGACAGGTCGCGGTATTTCGTGAGCGCCTGTTCCTTCAGGCTTTCTCTCTCCGCGATCGATTCGTCCGCAAAGGCAAGCCTGGCTATTTCGGTCTGCAGGTCCGCCAGATAAGTCTGGAGCTCCTCCGGATCCTTTCCGTGTTTGCGCGCAAGCCGACGAAGAAGATCCAGCCGCTCTTCCACGCTGTCCAAGCGGTGGGCGTCTCCCTCCAGCGCATCTTTTTCTTCGCGTACCACCATACCCAGGTCTTCCAGTTCGAAGTAGAGCGCTTCAACGCGCCGGTGAATGTCCTCGTACGCCTTGTCAAGCCCCGCAATGCTCTCCAGCGGAGGCACAGCTCTACTCACCAGCGTAAAAGCGGTTTCCCCGTCATCCGGAGCGCTGTAAAGCAGGCTGTAAACTGTTGCAAGCCCACGGGTCACCCTGTCCGCACCACGCAAGCGCTCCACTTCTCGCTTTAGCGCTTCCGCTTCTCCCGCGATGGGTTTCGCCGCACTGAGTTCTCTTTCAGCGCGATGGAGTTCCTCCGCGCGTTCCGCTTCGTCCCGTGTTCTTCTCCGAAGCGCCTCCAACTCAAGGCTGGTCTTGCGGAGCGTCTCGTAGGCGGCGTTTACGCGGCCCAGAAGGTCTGCATGGTCATCCTGGGCAAAACTGTCCAGGAAAGGCAGATGCCTTCCTTCGTCGAGGAGAGACTGGTGCTCGTGTTGTCCATGTATATCCATCAGAAGAGAGGTCAGTTGCCGCAACAGGGTAATGGGAACAGCTGTACCGGAAATCCGGCAAGTGCTCCTTCCGGAAGCCGTTAATTCCCGGGAGAGTGTCAGCTCCTCGCCTTCCGGGGCAAACCGCTGCTCATTGAGAAACACCCGAGCAGCAGGATGAGGCCCGATCCCAAAGATGCCCTCGACGTATGTCCGTTCGCAGCCTGAACGGATGATCTCCCGGTCTGCGCGCGCACCCAGCAAAAAACTGACGGCATCCACGATGATCGATTTGCCGGCTCCAGTCTCGCCGGTCAGCACGGTCATGCCCTCATCCAGCTCCAAAACCACTTCATCGACAAGAGCAAAACTGCGGATCAACAGCCTTTTAAGCATTCTCTTCGCGACGCTCCGCCATCAACGGGCAATGTCCCTAAGTCTCTGCGCTACGTTTGGGGCGTCTTGTGCGTTTCGGACCAGGATAAAAATGGTATTGTCTCCTGAAATGGTACCCAGGATTTCCTCAAAGCGCATGCCATCGATGGCCTCTCCCGCTACGTTGGCGCTGCCTGACAGGGTCCTGAGGATCACGATATTGCCTGAATAATCAATGGAAAGTACCGAGTCGACAAACATCCGCACAAAACGCTCCGAGATCCCGTGCTCTGTCTGGCCTGCGGTGGCATACTTGTATCCTCCCGCGGCGGACAGGACTTTCAAGAGCCTCAGTTCCTTGATGTCACGTGAGATCGTTGCCTGAGTGACAGCGATCCCGCGTTCCCTGAGTAGCTCTGCAAGCTCTTCTTGAGTTCTCACGTCTTGTCCCTCAATCAGGCGAAGGATCGTCGACTGTCTGGCGCTTTTCATGGTGACTCCTCCCGTTCACTGGACCATAGGGCCTGTTTTTGCCTCAGCCGCGAAAAAAAGCCCTGCTCCTTGTATCGGATAAACCTAGCTTTTTCTTCGGCTATTTTTAGTTCGATTGAAAAATCCCCTGTCAGCGGTAATGTCACCTGTCCGTCCATGATGACCTGGTAGGAAATCCCTGCCGGAGCACTGGCAATCAACCGTATCACGAAGCCAGCTGGTAGGACGATAGGCCGCTGGCTGACGACGTGCGAGCAGATAGGAACCACTAGCATGCTTTCAAGCGTGGGGAAGACGACCGGCCCCCCTGCCGAGAGGGCGTATCCCGTAGTCCCAGTGGGGGTAGATATCAATACGCCGTCTCCGTGACAGTCGAAGACCAGCTCGTCTCCTGCCATTACCCGCACCTCGATGCTGCCAGGATGGCTACCCCTGGTCAGAGCGACATCGTTCACGACCAGCATTTCAGGGTTGGAGCCTGCGCGGCAACGCAGCATCATTCTTTCCTCGACAACGAAGTCCCTGTTGATAAGCCTTTCAACAGCAGCGTCCAGCTCATCCTTGTCTGTCTCGAGGAGAAAGCCGACGCGGCCCATATTGACGCCCAGCACGGGCGCTCTCAGCAAAGCAGCCACAGGCAGAACCCTCAACAGGGTGCCGTCGCCACCCAGAGAAATGATGGCGGTGATATCCTGGGGAATATCTGGGAGGCGGCAGCGGACACCCATTTGCAGGAGGCTGAAAAGCCAGTCGTCCAGATAGACCTTTTCCCCCTTTGCGACAAGTAGGCTGACCAGGCGTTTTGCGGCCAGGACAGCCTCGGGCTTATGGGGATTGGCATAAATATAATACACTCCGGCCCCCACGCGATGCCTCCATTTGTATTAGAATACCAAAAATAACACTTAGCAGCAAGCCATCCCTGCGGTTTCCGGCCACAAGCTCCGCTTGCAGAGTCGCTAAGGCTTGTCAGTTTTCCGGGTCGTTTTGCCTTTCCAGTACACCGCCTGCCTTGAGGGGTAGGTGTCGACGGATACAAGGGTTTCTGAGACCAGGGTCCCGTTTTCATGGCGTTGGAGAAAGGACTGGACGACGTAACCGTCCTTAGCCTTCGCATACAGTTTTGTCTCGTCGGAAAAAATCACATGTTCTCCTGTCGCATCGACTTTATAGATGAACTCACTGGAGGGCTTGAGCGTTTCCACCACCTGTGAGCTCAGCCTGTAATCCACTCCATCCCCAAGGCTCTGGCCATAGATCGAGATCAGACAGGCAAGCCGGCTGGCGTTGTTGCTGTCGGCAACGACATGAGCAGTCAGATAAATGTTGCCATCGGAGGAGTTCTTGAATTTGAAGTCAATTTTTCGTCCGCTGCTGTAATATACTGTCGCGTCCAGGCCTTTACTCGTATAGTTGACCGGGTCGGAATGGGGCGTCCTGTCCGTGACCTTGAGCTTTGCACGCAGGACGGCCTGATAAAGGGTGGTGCTTGCCTGACACACGCCGCCACCCACACCCGTGACCAGGTCACCGTATGCGTATTCCAGCGCATCAAAGAAACCGTTTTTGTATGTCCGGGGGCCGACCACACCGTTAAAACTGAAGGTTTCTCCCGGCTTGAGAACCAGGCCGTTGATCCGGGAAAAGGATACCCTGATGTTATTGTTGCGGTTTTCCGTGGAGCCTTTATCAATGGGTGTTGAGACCGTAGACAGAAGGGACACGTTCTTTTCAAGCTGTGCCCGGGTAAGCTGAGGCGGGACAATATCCGGGACCAGTTCGTACATGCCCCCCGAGGCCATCGCAGCCAGAGACAGGATTTCACTTCGGGCCCGCTCCACGTCAAGGGAGAGGCCGTAGCGCTCGTCCTGAAAAACGAAGGGTTCTCTGGCATCCGGCACAAACTGTAAAAGGGTGGCATCAACGGCAGTGAGATGGATATTCTGGGCAATGGATCGAAGGATCGTGTCCAACTGCTGGACATCGAGCGCACTTTCCGCGCTGGACGCGACATAGGGTTCCTGGTCTCGCCGATCCAAGGCCTGCTTCCTTTGAAGCGCATCTCCCGTATGCGTCAGCGCCCAAGCCTCATTCAAAAAGCTTTTAAACTGTTCTACAGGCACCTGCATGCCAAGCAGCTGATAGGTAAGGGTGATATAGCTGTGACCGCCATACGTCAGAGCTAGTGACCAGCTGTTCAGGCGCTCGACAGCGTTTTCGTACAAAAGGTCAAAGGCCTCTTGAGGTGTCAGCCCGGATATGGATAGACCGTCCACGCTGATGTTTGGCGCGAACACTTTTTCGAAGGGCTCTATCTCCGCGTGCAACCAGCGGGCTTTCATTTCGCGGATCCCTAAAAGGGCGGCCGTGGCAGCCACAAGGAGGGCGAGGAGGATCAGAAGAGGCCCGCCGGATTTCCGACGCCTTCTCCCTGTTTTGCCCGCCGTCCCGCGGTTTTCCGGAGTCAGTGGCCGGTAGCTCTGCTGCATGTCGGGTATCCTTTGCCTCTGGTTGTCGCAGCGCGCTCTGCCAGCGCAAGCGCATCCACGTCGTGATTCTTCCAAACGGCGTTCATCTGTCCAAGATCACCGTGAGGAGGTAAGCCATCATGAAAATCACTGCCTCCGGTCACCAGCAGGCCCCTTTTTCGGGCTAACGCTTCAAACCACAGGCAGGTCTCGGTATCGTGCGCAGGATGGAAGGCTTCAATCCCCATCAGCCCCGCTTCTTCCCAGGCCTCCAGTTCATTTGGAACGCATAGTGAATCCCACACGAGGCCGGGGTGCGCGAGTACAGGGATAGCGCCGTCTTGCACAAGCGCGGTGATCACTTCTTCAGCGGGGATATGAAGGCGCGGCACATAGGAGGGTTTGCCGACACCGATTAAGGTATCAAAGGCCTCGGCAACAGAGCGCACATGTCCCGCCTCCAGCAACGCTTTGGCCAGCAGCGGGCGGCTGAATGAAACACCGGCCGGGAGCGCTTTCCACCAGGGTCCAAGAGCAATACCAAGCCTTTCAAGCTTGCGCGCGAAGGCTTCCGCCCTCTGAGCGCGATCCAGTGCCAGGCGCTGCAGCAGCGTCGCCAGCCTTTCCATGGCGGAATGTACAAAGTATCCCAGAATATGGACCTCTCGGTCCCCGCAGGCCCCGATCTCGACACCGGGAAACAAGAGGATCCCCCGGCCTACGGCGTGCTGATGAGCTTCCTCGAGCCCAAGGAGCGTATCGTGGTCCGTGACCGACAGGATATCGATGCCTTTGTCGGCTGCCCGACGAACGACCTCGGAGGGGGAAAAAGACCCATCGGAGGCGTTGGTATGGACGTGTAAGTCAGGCACAGCCAAAGGCATCCTCCAGGGAAAGAGCGCTTGCACCATGGCCACTCATGCGTCTATCCGACCGTTCCGTCGACGGAGATCACATGGGGGGCCGTGTCCATAAACGCAAGGAACTCTTCTCGTGTAATCGTCTCTTTTTCGATGAGCATGGTGGCAAGCCCGTGAAGGCGGTCCAAATGGCTTTCAAGGGTATCGGAAGCAAGCTTGTAGCAGGCGCTGAGAGTGGAGGACACCTCCGCGTCAATCTCGGCGGCTACCTGCTCGCTGTATTCACGCGTCTGCCCAAACTCCATGCCGACAAAGATCTCCTGGTCGTTGCCAAGGTAAACCGTGCCGATATTGTCGCTCATGCCCAGATGGGTAACCATCTGACGGCACAGTTCGGTGGCACGCTTCAGATCCGATTGCGATCCCGTATAGACGTCGCCCTCAATCAGCCGAATGGCTGCATGCCCACCAAGCATATAGGCGATGTTTTGAAGCAAGCGAGCTCTGCTTTGCATATCGAACTCCTTCTCCGGTAGAGAGAGGGTGAACCCGCCCGCAGCGCCCCTGGGAACGATGGTAACGGTATGAATCTCGTCGCAAAGGGGCAGGAAGTGTCCTACAATGGCATGTCCCGCTTCGTGGTAGGCAATAATCCGCTTGTCTTCCTCCAGCACCTTGTGGCTTTTCTTTTCAGGGCCCATCTGCACACGCTCCACCGCCTCAATGAGTTGGACCTGGCTGATGCTGGACTGCCGGTTTCTTGCGGCGAGAAGGGCCGCTTCATTCATAATATTTTCCAGGTCTGCGCCGGTTGAAAACGGCGTCCTCTTGGCGATGTTCTCAAGATCCGCATCTTCTGCAAGCGGCTTACCCCTGGAATGCACCTTAAGGATAGCCACGCGTCCGGCAATGTCCGGAAAGTGAACCGTAACCTGGCGGTCAAAGCGTCCAGGCCTGAGCAGCGCGGGGTCCAGGATGTCTCTGCGGTTTGTAGCTGCCATGACGATCACGCCTTCATTTGTGGAAAACCCGTCCATTTCTACAAGCAACTGGTTGAGGGTCTGTTCCCGCTCATCGTGTCCGCCCCCCAGCCCAGCCCCTCTGTGCCGGCCAACCGCGTCAATCTCATCAATGAACACGATGCTGGGGGCTGTTCTTTTTGCCTGCTCGAACAGATCCCTTACGCGGCTTGCGCCAACACCAACGAACATCTCGACAAAATCTGAGCCACTGATGGAAAAGAAAGGAACCTTAGCCTCCCCAGCGACCGCCTTTGCAAGGAGGGTCTTCCCTGTGCCCGGAGGGCCGACCAGCAGGACTCCCTTGGGAATGCGCGCGCCCAATTCCAGGTAGTTCTTCGGGTTTTTCAGGAAATCGACGATCTCTTTGAGCTCTTCTTTTTCCTCGTCCGCACCTGCCACATCGCTGAACGTCACCTTGTTCTTTGACGGGTCCGCCAGATTGGCGCGGCTTTTCCCAAAGTTCAATACCCTGCCGCTGCCGCCGGTCTGCTGGCGCATCATGAAATACCACAACAGCACGAACAGTCCAATCGGGAGGAGGAAAGGTAGGATCTCCAGATACCATGGCGTCGTGAGCGCGGGAAGGTACTCGATGTCAAAGGAAAGCTCCCTGACACTCACCTTCTCCACGGGCAGGCCGCTGGAGGTCGCCTGCATGATGCGGACGGTATCGATGAAATCCTTGCCGATCGTTGTCTTAAAGTCATAGCGCGCGGGATAATCGCTCAGGGGCGTTCGGCTGACCTTGTACCGGCCTACCAGCTCATTGTCCCGGATGGAAACACGGTCTATCTCTCCGCTAGTGATCTTTTCAAGAAGTTCCGGATAGGTGATGCGGTTTGCCGGAACAGCGACGCTGTCCGATATAATCAGGGCCAGCATGACAAATGCGGCGATCAGGATAATGTATCCCAGCATACCGCGAGATTTCTGCAAAACGTGGTCCTCCTCCATCGGAAATCGCTATTGATTGTACCATGGCTGTTGAATTTGAGGCAATGCGCCCTGGCAGATTGTGAGCTGCCAAAGCTTGTAAATTCGCGGAGCTCAGCCTCAAGTTCTTCCTTCATAGATTCGCGGGGAAAGAATCCCGACCTCGGGGAGGTTGCGATACTTTTCAGCATAATCCAAGCCGTACCCGACGACAAACTCGTTGGGAATCAGAAAACAGGAGTAGTCCACCCTGAGGTCCGTTTTCCTGCGTTCAGGCTTGTCCAGAAGCGTGGCGATCCGGACAGACCTGGCGCGTCGGTCAGCCATGACGCGTTGGATGTACGACAGCGTAAGCCCGCTGTCTACGATGTCTTCCACGACAAGAACGTCCCGGTCCAAAACATCATGGTCCAGGTCCTTGAGGATTCGGACGACCCCGGAGGTTTTTGTGCTGGTCCCATAGCTGGAGATCGCCATGAAGTCGGTCGTCAGGGGCAAATCAACACAGCGTATCAGGTCGGAAAAAAAGACCGCTGCTCCCTTGAGAATGCAGATGAAAACGGGATCTCCGCCCCTGTAGTCCTCCGTGAGTTTTTTCCCCAGATCCCTGACAGCATGTTCAATTTCAGCTGCAGTGAGCAGTACGCGCGAAAGATCCCCGTACAGGGTGCTCAGGTTTCCCATGGGCTCTCCTTTCAAGAGACCCCGGACGGGCTTCCCGTTCCGGAGGCAGTGGAGGCCCCGCCCCTGTATCTAAAGTCGGGGCGAGACTCATAACATCTTACCCTCAAGACCGGGATCCAGGCAAGGACCCTCCGTCTTCTTGACATCGACAGACCCTCTCGATAGAATCAACCGGGCTGCAGAAAGCTTCGGTCTTTATACGTCAATGCGGGAGATCGTATGCGCACACCAGGGGTCAGGGCCTTTTCACCTATCGCGGCCGTCACGGTCGCGATTGTGTTTGTGTTGGTTTTCGTGCTCGCATCTCTGCCCTTTGCGCTGATCAACCTCAGCAGTTTCGCTCTCTTTGCCTGTCCCTTCCTCCTCTTTTTCCTTGCGGCGGTCGGAGGGCCCCTGCATGCCGGGTTGGCGATTCTTGCGCTGATGTCCGGCCTGCTGCATGTTTCGGGTGTTCCAGCCGCAGCAGCCGCTATGCTGTACCTTTCCCCTGCCATGCTGGTATTTTGTGCTTGCCATGAAAAAAGGCTGCCCTTCCTGAAAACGGTTGCCTTCGTCCTGGCCGCCTACATTTTTTCCGTCCTGGCCCTCTATCTGTGGGCTCAGGCCGCCAGCGGGGGCAGGCCGTTTGAGGCCGCATCTGAAGCTGCCGTTGAGGCGTTTGGCAGCCTGCGCGATCGGGACGGTTATTTGTATCTGCTCCTAAGAAGCGGCCTTCTGTCCCTGGGGCAGGACCCCAGCGCCCACATCCACACAAGCCCTGATGGCTCTGTGTTCTTTCTGCCTGACGCCCTGGCAGAATTCAGCAATCAGATCCGTACGCGCATCGATCTGTGGCTCAGATCCCTCGTGCCCTCCCTTGTATCCTCTTACGGCATCTATCTGTCGCTGTTGGGCACAGGCACCGCGCTTCAATGCGCTGAGCGTAAACGCAGCCATGCCGAGGATGTCGGGGATCGGCTGATGCCCGCCTTTGCCCTCTGGCATGTACCGAGGCGATTCGGACGGCTGTTGTGGACCCTTGCGCTGGGCTCTCTGCTGACCAGGCTCTCCGCGGGCAATACGCTGTATCTTGCCGGCACAATGATGTACAATGTCTTCAGTGCCGTCCAATCTGTTCAGGGGCTGAGTTTGATCCATGCCCTTCAAAACCGTCGGGGAGTGCGGGCGGTTCCAAAATGGCTGACTGCGATCGCGCTGTTTGTGTTGTTTCAGCCGATCCTCATGTTCATCGGTGTGTATGATCAGCTCTTTGATCCACGGAAGCTGCGCGCAGCCACCAAACACCCCTTGTCATGAGGGTCAAGAAAGGAGGATACCCGAATGAAAGTCATCCTGATGAAAGACATTCCCGGTACCGGAAAGAGAAACCAGGTTGTCAATGTCAGTGACGGCTATGCCAGGAATTATCTCTTGCCGCGTGGCTTGGCCAGGGAAGCGAGCGCATCTGCCATCAGGGAAATTGAGCGTAAGAATGAGTCCGATCGAAGGCAGGAGTTCGAGCGCAGGCGCGCAGCCGAAGACCTGGCGTCCGCCCTCAGCGGCAAGGTGATTGCGCTCAAGGCCAAATGTGGTGAACGGGGCAGACTTTACGGAAGCGTGACCGGACAGGAGATCGCTGACGCGTTGGAGAGCCAGCATGGCGTCGCTGTTGACAGGCGAAAAATCGAACTATCAGAGCCTATCCGAAGCATCGGGGAAACCGAGGCAATGGTCTGGCTGTATCCCGGACTCTCCACACGCATGAAAGTCCTGGTCGTCCCCTTTGAACAACAGGATCAGCCTCGGCATGGCTGATAGGTCTTAAAGCCATGTCCGAACGGACGCCGCCCCTCCTTTCGCCTGGCGACGTGACCCCGCCTCAAAGCCCGGAAGCTGAGCGCTCTGTCCTTGGCGCGCTCATGCAAGACCCCGGTGCGCTGAACCAGGCCACGGAGACACTTCAGGCGGAGGATTTTTACGAACCCCGCCACCAGGCCATCTACCAGGCAGCGCAAACGCTCGCTGCCCAAGCCTCAGCTGTGGATTTGGTCACCATGGATGCCCGCCTGTCAAAGACCGGAGCCCTTGAGGGCATCGGTGGAACGGAATACCTGGTGGCGCTTATTCAGTTCGTACCCACGACGGTCAACATCCGCCACTATATCAACATCGTGCTTGAAAAATCGACCCTGCGCAAGCTCATCGCAGCCTCGCAGGAAATCACCCGCAACTCTTACAGGCAGCACGATGAGTTGGACCAGATCCTTGCAGGTGCCGAGAAAAGCATCTTTGATATCGTGATGAGGCGCTCCGGCGGCGGTCAACTCAAGCCCATCAGCGAAGTCATCCGGGATACCTATGCCCAGATCGAGGAGCTTGACAAGAACAAAGGCCAGATCATGGGCGTTCCCACCGGGTTCTCAAGGCTCGACTGGACGCTGACCGGCCTGCATGCGGGTGAGCTCGTACTCGTTGGCGCCCGCCCGAGCATGGGCAAGACTGCCTTCGCTGCCAACATCGCCTTCCATGCAGCAAGCAAAGGCCATGCCGTGGCGATCTTCAGCCTTGAGATGCCTCGTGAACAGATCGCGCTGCGCATCCTCTGCAGTGAAGCCAGGGTCAGTACGCACAAGGTCCGCTCAGGTTCGCTGCGCACAAAGGACTGGGTCAGTCTGGCCAAGGTGGTTCCTCTGCTGGCCTCCATGAGGCTCTATATCGACGATACCTCAAGCCTTACGCCCTCCCAGCTGCGCAGCCGTTGTCGTCGCCTGATGATGGAAAAGGGGCTGGACCTGATTGTCGTTGATTATCTGCAGCTGATGTCAACGGATGGTCGCGCGGAAAACCGACAGAACGAGGTCAGTGAGATTTCCCGCAAGCTTAAATCCATCGCGTTGGAGCTAAAGGTCCCCCTCCTGGCCTGCGCTCAGCTGTCCCGGGCACCCGTTCAAAGGGCATCCAAACGGCCGATTCTCTCGGACCTGCGTGATTCAGGCTCGATCGAGCAGGATGCCGACGTGGTCGTATTTTTACATCGGGAAAGTTATTACGAAGACGCGGATGAGGACGACGACACCGCTGAAGTGATCATTGCCAAACAGCGAAACGGGCCGTTGGACACTGTGAGGCTTCACTGGCTTGATGAGTATACAAGGTTTGAAGACATGTACGAGCAGCAGGGAGGATGACGATGGAGCAGCCCGAGGTAGGGAGTTTTTGCAAGGACGCACGCTTTGAGGGTTTTTTGCTGGTTCGCTCTGCCGAAAAGCGCACGAGCAGCAACGGCGGTCCCTATCTTGATATGATTCTTGCTGATGTCACCGGTGAGATCAACGCCAAGGTATGGAATACCTCCGCGGAGGCGCCCGCTACAGGCAGTGTGCTCAGGATCCGGGGCCTCGTGACAGAATACAACGGACGCCTCCAGCTGCGCGTGGACAGATACCGTGCGCGAACGCAGGACGATGACGTGGATCTGACCCTTCTGGTGCCCTCCGCCCCGACTCCTCCCGAACAGATGAGACAGGAAGTCGATCGGACAGTACGCAGCATGAAAAATCCCGTGCTGCGGGCACTGACAACGGAAATGCTCGCCCTCACCGGGGACAGGCTTGACTACTACCCCGCGGCACAGCGCCTGCACCATGCAGAACGCAGTGGGCTTCTTCACCATATCACGAGCATGCTGCGCGCAGCGGAAGCCGTCTTGCCATGTTACGCCTTCCTGGACGGGGACCTCGTCAGGGCGGGTGTCATTGTCCATGACCTGGCCAAGGTGTTCGAACTGCAAAGTGACCTGCTTGGAAATGTCGCAGATTATACCAAGGAAGGCATCCTCATCGGTCACCTTGTCAGAGGCGTTGCGCTCGTAAGGGAGGCGGCAGCGCGCGTGGAAATCGACCCGTCGGAAGAATATGTAACCCTTCTTGAACATCTGATCATCAGCCACCATGGCCTGGCCGAGTACGGCAGCCCGCGGCCGCCGATGTTTCCTGAGGCGGAGATGCTTCACTGGCTGGACGTCCTGGACGCCCGGATGAACGAAATGTCGTCCGTCCTCCGCAGGACCCCTCCAGGCGTGTTCAGCGAAAAGATATGGTCCCTGGACCGTCGGCTCTATCACCCTGTTTACTTTGGACAGGAGAAAGCGCTGCCAGACCCGGTCCAGAGGAAGGACGCCTATGACAACCTCCTTTAGATCGCCTTCGCCACATTGACACAGGGACGCTGGATTGTTACGATCCCTGCATGCTTCAGATGCTTTCCGCCGACTTAAGTTTGGAGGATGCGATATGAAATACCGGATCCTGTTTTCCTGCCTTCTGATGGTTGTGGCGATTCTGTCCGGCTGCGCGGGTCCTCAACCCACAGAAGGGGTTTCGGCACAGCCAGCCATCGCCACGCAGGCACCCGCACTGGCCCTTCAGACGGAAGTCCCAACCTTCACGCTGGATCTGCCGGAGGGCTATGATCCGTCCTCGGAAGAAGATGAAGGCGGACTGGCTTCAGGGGGAGTGTACAGCGAAAAGCTGGAAGCAGTCTTTGCGGGGGCGACTCCTCTCCGGATCGACCCGGTGGACATGCCCACCCCTACCCCGCGGCCCGCCCTTGCCTTCACCTATGTGCCCTATACAGCTGAAAAGCTTGGGCTCAGCTTTGAGTCTGTCGCTGGGTACCATGTGGACAGCCAGGCGTCTGATACCTTCATCCTGACCGAGCCTGAGGAGCTTCAGAAGGACAACTATTCCGTTCAGATCCTCTTCATGGTGACGCCGGTTACAAGCTCCTACAAGGTTTCGGACATCCAGAACGATCTGAAAGCCAAGATTGACGAGCTGGGTGCCTACAACTACAATGAATGGAGAAAATACTCCATCGAGGCCAGCCCCCTGATGGGCAAGGACGGGTACTATACCACCTACCGCGGCGTGCTCTATGACGGAACAGTCGTACGTGGCCGGGTGCATATGGCTCTTCTTGACAACAGCAGGCTGCTGACCCTTCACCTGAGCTGTCCCGGCTGGTTTAACACCGACTACACGGGCGTGTTCACGCATATCCGAAGCACCCTGAAGGCGCTGTAACCCTTTAGCTGTGTCGGGCGAAAGCCGGCTTCAGCAGCAGCTGCCGCCGGTTTTCTTTTCTTCATCAGTGCCCACGGTGGGCAGTGCCGGCAATTCTTCCAGGGAGCTCAGGCCAAAGTGAGACAGAAAGAGGTCGGTTGTCTCATAAAGAAACGGCCGTCCGACGCTGTCCTTACGCCCAGCTTCCCGAATAAAGCCTTTGGTTGTCAGCGATTGCAGCGAATAATCGCACTTGACCCCCCTGACCGCTTCTACATCGAGCCTTGTCACAGGCTGGCGGTATGCAACGACAGCGAGCGTTTCCAGGGCCGACTGTGACAGCGGTTGCCTTTGTATGGGTGAAAGCAGCTTCTCGATCTCGGGCGCGTATTCAGGCTTGGTGGCCAGCTGCACGTGGTCTCCAAAACGCTTCAGGCAAAGCCCCCGCATCTGGCTGTCGTAGTCAGACGCGAGGCAATCAGCCGCCGCTGCCACTTCCTCTGGGGGAAGCTCCAGCGCGGCTGCGATTTCCTGAAGTGAGACCGGCTCACCGGCGACGAAGAGAATCGCTTCCATGATACCGGGCAGCCTGGTTTGACTCAAAGCTTCTCCTTTCCCTGCCTCCTGGAGGGTCTGACCAGGATCTCACCGAAATCCCTTCCCTGCGTCGCTGAGACCCTGCCCAGCCGCAGGAGCTCCAGCATGGCCAGAAACAGCGTGATCACTTCCTCCCTTGTGGGGCTTTCTCCAAGAAACGCTTCAAACACAAGCGGGCCGGATCGAAGCCGTCTGAGAATCCTGGCCATGCATGCCGGTACGGCATGCTCATCAAGGGTAATCCGCTGCGCGGTGACTTCTTCGGTGTCAGCGTCAGTCTCGACCCGCACTCGGGACAGGAGAGCAGAGAATGCCTCGGAAAGTGCATGAAGCGTCAGCCCTGTAAACTCTATACGAGCAGGTGGGAGAAGAAGCTCCTCCGGGAGTTTTGTGTGCATGAGGGAGGTGGCCCCCTCGAGGGTCTGCATTTCTCCAGCGATCTGCTTAAAGGCAGCATACTCCTCCAGCTGCCTGATCAAAAGTTCCTCCGGGTCCTCCTCCGGGTCGGTCGGTGGCTTCCTGGGCAACAAAGAGCGGGCTTTGAGCTCAAGCAGCGTCGCAGCCATTCGGATGAATTCGCTGGCCTCGTCCATGTCAAGACCTTCTGCGCCGGCGATGAGCCTGATATACTGCTGGGTGACCTGGGAAACAAAGATGTCGCGGATGTCGATCTTTTCCCGGCCGACCAGATAGAGAAGGAGGTCAAGCGGCCCCTCAAAACTCCCTACCTGCAGCGTCATGGCCATGCGTTACAACCCCAGGATGCTCAGTATGCCACGCAGGACAAAACCCTGCACGCCATAGATCGCGCCTGATATCCATCGGCCGATGAAGTCCGTGCTGATGAGGAGGACGATCAGCACAATCTGCGCAACCCTGAAAGCCTGACCGCTCAGTGCGAGGTTTCCCCTAAACACAATGTTGTTCAGCGCGTGAAAGCCGTCCAGCGGCGGAAAGGGTAACAGGTTAAAAAGGCCCAGACCCAGGTTGACCAGGGCGAACTGAAATAAAAACCGCTGCACGTGCAGGAGCCAGGGTTTGGAAAGCAGCTGGGAAATCGTGCGGGCATACTCCGGATACAGCTGCATGAAAAAACCTGTCTTTCCGAAACCAAGAAAAAATTCCATGCCATACAGGCGGGCAGCTTCCCGGGTATAGAGCGCCTGTCCCACAAAGACCGTGACGAGGGTTGTTAAGAGGAACAAAACCAGGTTGACGGACACGCCGGCAAGCGACACGAAAAGTTCATCCCTTCTGCGCCGACGAAAATGATATGGATTCACCGGCACGGGCTTTGCCCAGCCGACGCCTATCAGAAACATGCTGACGGTTCCCCACAGGTCCAGATGGGAGAAGGGATTCAACGACAGCCTGCCCATGCGCTTGGCGGTCGAATCACCGCTACGGTACGCTGCGTAGCCGTGCGCAGCCTCGTGGAAACTCAACGCCATCAGGACAGCCGGCGCTCTGTAGAGCATGAAAACGAGAAATGAAAGTGGATCTTCTCTGAGCCATTCTAACATACCTGCACCTCTTGGGGCCTTTCACAGCTGACTCCAGGTCTGCAGATCATGGAACCCCGGTTATGGCGGACGGTTTTTCATTTGCGCATTCAACGGTCAGCCGCCTGATCTCCTCCATCACCCTGTCCCTGGTCACATGGTTCAGCGGCGAGAAACGACCTTCTGCGGCGGTGCGCAGCTTTTCGAGCGCGGCTTTGGGCTTTCCCTGTTCAAGGTCGTATCGGGAAAGGAAAAAGAGTGTGTCTATCTGTCCAGGCCGGAGTTCATACGCCTTGTCAAAGCAATCCTTGGCCCTGTCTCTATCGTGTAGGAGGCGATAGTACGTCTGCCCCAGGTTGTCAAGCAGCACCGGGTCCTCGTCGTCGTAGTCCACGGCTTCCAGATTGTAGGAGAGTGCCTGCTGCGGATCTCCGGATTCGATATACAGGTACCCCAGCGCCCCATAGGTCAGACCACAGGGCTGCTCTCTGTGGGAAGCCTCAAGCAGGGACACGGCTTTTCGCAGGTCACCGCTCTTCCATGCGGCGACCGCATAGTTCATCAGAAGCTGCTGTCTGCGCTCCCGGGTCAGATCCCGGGCTTTCTCGGCCTTGGCCAGAAGCTCCTTCACCTTGCTGTAGTCCGCCTCTTCTCCTCTGCGAAGCAGGAGGACGGAATAAGGCAGCATATAGGAAGCCCGGCAGACCCCTCGGGCATAGAGCTCTTCATACCTGCGAAGCGCTTCTTCATCCTGCCCCTTTTGCTGTTTGAGCAGGGCTGCGTGGATTTTCAAGTTTGACAGGATCCCCATCCAGCTTTCCTCCGGTTTTTCGCGCCAACCTGGCCAGACGCTTCTGAAGATCCTCGATTTCCCTGGAGAGGTTTTCTACGCCGGCCGGCTGCGCCAGACAATATAGCATGCCCCTTCGAGCCAGGGCAAACGCCCGCTCGGGGTCGCGATAGCGGTGTTCGCAGATCTTGCTCAGCGCGATGCAAGCCCGGACCCCAATGGGCCCGGGGCGCATGAGTGAACGGTATTCCGCCTCCGCCTCCGCGTTCTTCTGCTGTTTTCTAAAAATCTCCGCCAGCCTGAACGTGGCTTCATCCTTCAACCGCGGTTGCCTGAGCGCACGGTAACAGGGCTCCGCCCGCAGGGCAGCGCCTCTTTTCTCAAACACCCGTCCCAGGCTGAACAGCTCTTCCTCACTTGAAGCTGTCAAAGGCCTGTCATGCAGCGCAAAGAGCACATCGTAGAGGCCGGCCATGGACAGGATATCCTGCGCATTGTGGGAGAGGATGCCTTCAAGCAGGGCTTCCTCCCCGGACCTCAAATAGGCGAAATACCGTTCCGGTACCCAAGCGCCCGGCAAATCATCGTCCCTGACAAGGTTCAGAACCTCCTTTTCCAGGGTGGAAAGCGTACAGCTATTCAAACGCATCCTGTAAACACGTCTGGCAACATGCACAAGGTCGATATGCAGGAGGCTGCGGATGGCTGTTGGGCGCCGGTGCATGACGAAACGGCTTTCAAGCAGCGGAATGTCAAAGGAGGCGCCATTGAAGGTGACCAGCGCCTGGCTTCGCTCTAACTCCTCCTCAAGCTTGCGCAGCAGGTCCGCCTCTTCATCATAATCACGCATGAGGTATTGGACCAAGTGAAACCCGTCCTCATGGAAGCGGCCAATGCCCACCAGAAAAGCCAGGGTTCCCGCACCGCCGGCAAGTCCGGTCGTTTCGGTATCTAAAAAGAGAAGAGCGTCCGGTGGGAGGTCGGCGCAGGCTTCCGCCCCCGTCATCAGGTGCAGCGTCTCCCCAGGGATCAGCGGGCGCAGTGTCCGTGTCCGCGGGTGCAGCGCCTCCCGGACCAGGCAGGCCACATCCGCGCGCCGCGGACGGGCTCTCGTACCCCCCGCTCCTGCGCTTTTCAGACGTTCATAAAGGGAAGGCATCTATCCACCCCTGAGAGGAACGAAGTAGTGCTCTTCATCGTTGTCTACCCTGGGTGCGGAGGGAGGCATCGGTGTCGGATAGCTGGCCCACAGCGCCTCCTCGTAGCTTGTCCCCTCGTCCAGCAAAGGAAGGGTAGCCCTCCGCAGTGCTTCCTCGCGCTGCTCGGGAAGGGCCGCCTCCATAAGGTCGGCAGGTGGTTCTTCGCCTGCCAGAAGGCGTTCCACCAGAGACACAAGGAGGAGATCCGGGGCGCCTGTGAGGACATACTCAGGCAGAGTGCGGAGCTGTTCCAGATACTTCTCCAGCGGCAGGTCCAGGCGTCGCAGCGCTGTGGCGTGCGCAATCCCCACATAACGCAGGTGCCACGGCTCGTCCACAACGCCTGTAATGCTTTCCCAGTCCTTGCGGTAGCGGATGATGAAGCCATGCTCATGCGCGTGCGCCGCTGTCCAGATCCCTTCCTCCGTTTCGGCAAAGGAGCGGTTCAGGTTTTTGAGGGAGGGGCACTGGACGTCCATCGCCAGGCCTAACTGGTGCTCGCTCGCGCCAGGCGGCGCAACAGATCTCTGAGCCTTTTCCCGGGAGCCCGTTTCACTGACCTTGCTGTTAAACAGGATCTCCTGGATGCCAAAGCTCCGGTACCCGGAGACCGCATACAGCACATGGCCCTCTCTGAGCGCTGCTTCAAAGAGATTTTCTAGCGCAGCGGCGGCCTCGGCACGCATCAGGATGGCGTCGCGCAGGCTTTCCTTGCGCACCGGTACCCGCGGGGCCACAAGGTCAGGCGGCACGTATTTTTTGGTTATTTTGTTTTCTCTGTTGACCAGGCATAAAACGCCCTCATCGGACAAAATATCGGGGATGCTCACCTCTTGCGACGAACAGGCCTGCGGCAGAAAAAAAGCGACCAGTGCCAGCAGGAGGGCGGTCTTCCTGAGGCCTGTCTTCAGGCGGATGCGTTCAGGGCTCCTGTCGAAACAAGGATACCTCAAAATCCCCTCCTTCATCCGCTGTCTTCAGCCTGACTGGGACGGGCGGCGCCTCCAGCCTCTTGACCAGCGCGTCAAAGTCGCCCCCAGAAGCTTCATATGCCTGTATTTCACGGAGGTACTCCGCTTCAAATTCTTCCAGTGTCAGGCGGTTTTCCATCACCTGCCGGGCAGCGGCCTTTCCCACGTACCTGAAATGCCACGGCTCATAGATTATGCCGGTAGCCTCCTGCTTTTCCTCCATGTAGCGCAGGATAAAGCCAAACTCGTGACAATGCGCTTCCATCCACTGAGCTTCGGCAGTGGCACCGAAGGCAGGTTTCATTCCCTCCTTCAGGGTCCATTCGCGGTTTAGGATATCCACGCCAAGCCCAGTTTGATGGTCGGACGAACCGGGATAAGCAACAACACCGTCATCCCTGCCGAGCTTTTCAAGGCGATTGTGATACATCGTATTCTGTGTCTGCCAGCTGCGATAGGCACTCTTAACGTACAGCGTGTAGCCAGCTTCCTCAGCGGCGGCAAACATGTCCCTGAGCGCCAGCGCGGCCTCCCTGCGCAGCAGCGCGGGGCCATCCACCGACGGCAGCTCCAGCGGCACAAGGTTGGAGGGCACAAAGTCTTTGTCAAGCAGCCGCTCGCGGTTGGTCACGGTCAGATAGCCTTGGCGGTTTACGAGAAGATTCGCCTCGACAGGATAACGCCAGGGCACTTCCTCGGCCCGGGCAGGCGTGGCCATACTTGACAGTGTGCAGACAGCAAGGCCTATGGACACAAGGCGACTCAATCCCCCCGCCACGTCAGCCCCCCTCTTGGAAACGGCTTGCGAACACCAGTTCCGAAAGGATTCCTATGTAGCTTTCAAGCGGGATATTCATGGTGTGCATCCTTTCAGCGTGCTCTTTTCCCACATACCTTAGGTGCCACGGTTCATAGGCATAGCCTGTAATGGCTGTCCATTCCGCCTTATAGCGGATGATGAAGCCAAACCTGTGCGCGTTGTTGGCCACCCAGATCCCTTCCCGGGACTTTCCAAAGGCACTGCTGAGCGTTGCGTTCGTCTTACCGGCGATATCCACCGCCAGCCCCAGCTGGTGTTCACTGGCGCCCGGAGGGGCGACCAGCAGCCGGGCTCGGGCCTCCCCGACAGATTTTCGCTTCCTGGCAAACAGGACGCTTTGCTTGCTGTAGCTGCGGTAGCCCGATACAGCCCTGAGGGTATGCCCCGCCTCGTCTGAAGCGGCAGCAAAGAGCTCTTCAAGGGCTTGTGCCGCTTCATCCCGGAGGGTAATGTCGGCATGGAGCAGGCGGACAGACGGTCTGCGCAGATCGTACGGCTCGTACCCGGCCCCGATGCGGTAGTCGACATTGACAAGAAACAGGTTTCCGCCCAGGCTTGCACCCTGTACACAGGCATCCACAGACATCTGTCCGAGGGAGAGCGCCAGAGCGATCATCGAAACTGCCTTTGCGAGCATGAGCATCAGACCCTTCCCTGGCCCATCTCGATGCCGGGGATCGATTGAAGCCTGCCCAGCGAGGCTGCATCAAGCACAAGCTCCGCCCGCGTGCCGCGCTCCTCGTGTTCTTCCCACAGGACGCGTCCGATTCTGCGCAAATCCCCCACTGCGGCGTAGGATGAAAAGGGCACGAAGACGCTGACACGCCTCTCCCGATGGCGCAGTGCCTCCGCAATAGCCTCCAGCAGGAGATCCACCCCCTCTCCGGTCTTTGCCGACACGCGGAGGGCGGAGGGCAGGGTTGGATATTCTTCTGCGACCGCCAGGTCGCATTTGTTGAGCACATCGATGCGCGGCTGCTCCACAGCCTCCAGAGAGGCCAGCACCTCTTCGACCACCCTGCGCTGCGCCATATATCCGGGGTTGGACGCATCGGAGACCAGAACTAAAACCTCAGCGAGCATCGATTCTTCCAGCGTCGAACGGAAAGCTTCTACCAGCTGGGTAGGCAGCTTGCTGATGAAACCCACAGAATCCACAAGCACAAAGCTTTCGCCACCGGGGAGCTCAAGCTTTCTGGAAATCGGATCCAGTGTCGCAAAGAGCTGGTCACGCACATGCGCCTCTGCCCCCGACAGACGGTTGAGCAGCGACGACTTGCCGGTATTTGTATAGCCAACCAAGGCGATAACAGGGATACCGCTTCTTTCACGGTTCTTTCTGCGGACCGCGCGCTGGGTCTTCAGCTCATCCAGCTCGCGACGCAGCACGGTGATCCTGTTCCTGATCGTGCGGCGGTCGACCTCCAGCTTTGTTTCCCCAGGCCCCCTGGTGCCAATCCCCCCTCCTAAGCGCGACAGCGCAGAACGGCTGCCAATCAGGTGGCTGGAGCGATAGATCAGCTGCGCAAGCTCCACCTGAAGCCGGCCCTCCCTTGTTTTGGCACGCTGGGCAAAGATGTCCAGGATCAGCGCGGTGCGGTCTATGGTTCTAAGCCCTGTGAACTCTTCAAGGCGCGCAGCTTGTGAAGCTGTGATTTCGTCATCCACGACCAACAGGTCTGCCCGGGCTACCTGGGTGTCAAGAGCCAGCTCGCGGGCTTTACCGCTGCCGACAAAGCTCACAGGATCCGGCTGTCCTTTCGCCTGCCAGGTCCGTCCCACCACGAGGGCGCCGGCGCTATCGCACAGTGAGGCAAGCTCGTCCAGAGAGGCCGAATCGCCGATCCCGACAAGCCAGGCCCTTTCCTGCGATGCGTCCGTCTCTTCAGCTGTCGGGTACGAAAGGCTCTCCTCGCTGAAACAAATCTCGTCCATCAGCCTTTTCTGGCCGGCGGCGTCAAGTGCATTGGGACTCAGGCTCCATACCCTGGGCGCCTCGTCCTCAGGCGTTGGGAAGGCTACGCTCAACCCGCTGATGCTGCCCCGGTCGTCCACGCCAAGGGCGCACATCGCGTCAAGCCTGTAAATTCTCAAAGCAGCCAGGTCCACGTCAGACAGCGCCGCAAGGCCTTGCGGATGGGTATGTACACAGCGAACACGGGACAGGCGGGTGCCCCCGCGGCGTTCCATAACGACGGGTAGCGTCACGCTGTCCAAAAAGCCTACCGATACGTTGAGGACCTTTCCCTCGCGGGAGATATACACAGAAATCTCACGGCGCAGCAGTGCAGTGAGTTCAGCGAGCTCTCCGGCAAGGTCGGCGGGCAAAAACGCATCCCTGCCAACAAAGCGCTCGTATAGGAGCGCGATCCTTTCAATGGTGTTTTTGCGAATTCCTTCCAGATTGCCGTGAACTTGGCGCATGGAACCTCCTGTTCCACGCATCCTCCCCGCCTGTGCTGCAGGCGGGGAGGCTTGCGATGGCAAGTTGAATCTTACACAGGCGCGGCGGGCGTGTCAAACGAAAGGGGCGGCCCTGCTTGCCTGAGTCTCGCGACCATGGCGGGCAGCAGGCGAAGCAGCCGCTCCACTTCTCCAAGCGTATTGTCGCAGGAGAGGGAAAAGCGCAGGCTTGACCGTGCTTCTTCTCTGGAGCGGCCAACGGCTGAAAGGACATGGGACACCTGCAGCGCCCCCGCTGCGCAGGCAGACCCCGCAGAAGCTGCAACCCCCTCCAGGTCAAGGAGGGCGAGCAGCGCGTCTCCCCGGACGCCGGGAAAGCAAATATTGGCAATGCCTGGAAGGCGTAAGCGGGGATGGCCGCTTACGCTTGTCTGTGCGATAGAGGATGTGATGCCTTCAACCAGCCTGTCGCGCAGGGCAGCGGTCGTGTGGGCAGAGGCCTCAAGCCTTCCCGTAGCAAGCCGGATCGCCTCGCCCATCCCCACGATCCCGGCCACATCCTCTGTGCCCGGACGGATACCTCCTTCCTGATATCCCCCATGGATCAGAGGCGCAAGCAGAATCCCTTTGCGCACATAGAGAGCACCGACCCCCTTGGGGCCATGAAACTTATGGGAGGAAACCGACAAAAGGTCAAGGGAGAGATCCTCCACGCACAGCGGCATGGCGCCTGCGGCCTGAACAGCGTCGCAGTGGAAGAGAACGCCGTGCCTTCGGGCCAGTGCACCGATTTCTCGTATGGGCTGGATCGTCCCGATCTCGTTGTTTGCCGCCATGACTGACAGGAGAGTCGTCCGGGGGGTGATCGCATGGCGGATATCGTCGGGAGAAAGGATCCCATCCCTGCCTACCGGCAGCCGGGTGACGGTAAACCCCCGGGATTCAAGCCAGTCACAGGCTCGAAGAACGGCAGGGTGTTCTATGGAAGAGGTAATGAGGTGCCTGCCCCTTTCCCGGTAGGCTAAGGCGGCGCCCTTCAGGGCCAGGTTGATGCTTTCCGTACCTCCGGAGGTGAAATAGAGCTCTCCCGGAACTGTACCCAGGGCAAGGGCCAGCTGCCGACGAGCCTCTTCCACCGCTCCCCTCGCTTCCCTTCCCTCCGCATGCACGCTGGAAGGATTCCCGCAAATCGGGCCGAAATAGGGGAGCATTTTTTCAAGGACCTCAGGGAAGAGGCGTGTCGTTGCTGCATTGTCCAGATAGATCCGCTCCATGTCATCCTCCAGAGCTTGCCCGCGCATGGGCGCTTCAGTTGAGCGCTGTGTTTTCCATCATTTCCGCATATCTGCTTTCAGCCAGGCGCTGTATCACCGCAAGTTCATCGGCTTGCGCGGTTTCCCGGAACATCTCCTTGGCACAGCTGAGCGTCTCCTCCAGGAGGGCGATATCTTCTACCCCAAACCCGCTTGGAAATGACTTTCCATGCTGCCTGGCGCCCAAAAACTCGCCCGGTCCCCGCAGCTCAAGGTCTTTGCGGGATAGCTCGAAGCCATCGGTGCTCTGGCACAGCGCAGCAAGCCTTTCGCTTTCCCCAGCCATCAGAAAGCACCAGCTTTCACGGTCGCCTCTGCCTACGCGTCCCCGAAGCTGGTGCAGCTGAGAAAGCCCGAAGGCATTTGCGCCCTCGATGACCATTACTGAGGCGGAGGGAACGTCAATGCCAACTTCAATGACGGAGGTCGCGATCAGCACATCTGTCTCTTTCCTTGTAAAGCCAAGAAGCGCAGCCTCCATCTCTCTGGAGGGCTGGCCTCCGTGGGCAAGCCCCAGCTTCAGGCCCGAGAGCGGACCCTTCGCCAGCTGCCTGTACATGCCAATGACGCCTCTCGCGTCATCCTCTGCCTGGTCCAGGATCCGCGGGCAGACGATGTAGGCCTGTTCCCCTGCCTCGACCCTGTCCCGGATGAAGGCGTAGAGGGCACTTCTTTTATGCTCCGGCACAAGATGCGTCC
Organism: uncultured Oscillospiraceae bacterium; assembly: GCA_964586835.1. Lineage (GTDB taxonomy): Bacteria > Bacillota > Clostridia > Christensenellales > Aristaeellaceae > CAZLYF01. Next base: position 13,677 of record CAZPIC010000010.1, on the reverse strand, counting down.
GGACCTGTTTTCTGCCGGGGGGCAGTTCATCCAGCGCGGAAACGTCCAGATCCCCATAGAGCACCAGAGCAAGGGTCCTGGGAATAGGCGTTGCGGACAAAGCGAGCACATGCGACGTCAGGTCCTTCGATGCTTTCTCGCCAAGCGTGCGCCGCTGTCTGACCCCAAACCGGTGCTGTTCATCGACCACGGCCAGTGCCAGGCGACTAAAATGAAGCCCTCTGCCAATCAGCGCCTGTGTCCCGATCACCAGCTGCCAGTCTCCCTCGCGGATCCTCTGCAGGGCGTCGCGCCTGTATGTCTCCGGCATGCTTCCAAGCAGCAGACCGCTCTTGACACCCAGAGGGCCAAGGAGTCGCTCAGCGCTGCGCAGGTGCTGACGAGCCAGAATCTCGGTTGGAGCCATGAGGGCGGTCTGGTAGCCAGCCCTTGCGGCAAGAAAGGCCGCTGCAAACACCACTGCTGTCTTTCCTGACCCGACATCGCCCTGCAGCAGACGGCGCATCGGGCGCCCGGAACAAAAATCAGCCTCGATATCGCGAATCGCTCTTCTCTGCGCTTCGGTGGGCTTGAAGGGAAGCTGCCTCAGATAGTCCGAGACGCTTTCCTGGATGAGGATACCGCAGCGGCCTTCCCGATGCAGAAGGAGGGTCGCCATATGGTAGAGCAGCAGGTTTTCAAAGGCGATGCGCCGCCTGGCCTCTTGTAAAGATGCGGTGTCTGTCGGGCAGTGAACCTGCTGAAGCGCGGTGGAACGTCCGCACAGCCTATACCGGTCGCGCAGGGACGCAGGCAGCGTCTCTCTGATGTCACTCACAGCAAGCGCCTGCCTAATCAGGGACAGGAGTGTCCCGGACGGCAGGCCCGGAAGAGCCCTGTACACGGGCAGGATCGCGCGTTCCTGAACAAGCGAGGGGTTGACCATGCTCAACGCCCCGGCATATCGTTCAACGCGCCCAAAGAATGCGTACTCCGTGCCCGCGCGAAGCAGGCCCACCCTCCAGGGCTGATTAAACCAGACCAGGCGCAGGATCCCGCTCGCATCTTCCAAAACGCAGCGGACAATCGAGAGCGTCCCTGAGCGGGTGAGGGAAGCCGCCGAACGCAGCGTGCCGGTAACACAGCATGTGGCGTCTTCGCGGAGGCTGTCCAGCGACACGGATTGGGTCGTATCCCGATAACTGACCGGCAGGGTCGCGATGAGTGCCTGAAGGTCGCCGATCCCAGCCTTTTTCAGGGATTCCCAGCGCTTGTCGCCAATCCCCTTCAGGTCTCTGAGCCGCACCTGAGGACGCCTCCTTTCCTTCCGGGCTTGCACGCGGAGTCGGATAAAGAACAAGCTGCCGCAGCAGCGACAGCTCCAGGGGGAATCTACGCGGGTCTACTCCACAGAAAGCAGATAGTAATACAGAGGTTGTCCGCCCCAATGGACTTCTACATCGCAGGCAGGATAAGTCCTGCGGATTTCGTCTGCCAGCGCCTCCGCCTCCTCCTCCCGCGTTTCTGCTCCGTAATATACCGTGATCAGCCCGTCATCTCCAGTGACAATCTCGCGCATCAGGCTCATCGCAACCTCTGTCGTCGTGCATCCGGTGATGGTCAGCTTTCCATTGTTCAGCCCTATGACATCGCCCTCTTTAATGTGCAGCTCTTCCAGATCGGTGTCGCGCACAGCGAACGTGATCGTCCCGGTTCGGACCTTCTGGGCAGCGGCATTCATCCGTTCCTCGTTTTCTTCCGCAGGCGCGTCAGGCTGGAAGGCGACAACAGCTGCGATGCCCATCGCCACGTTCTTGGTCGGGAGCACGATGACCCTTTTGTCCGACAGTTCGGCAACCTGGCGTGCTGCGAGGATCACATTTCCGTTGTTGGGCAACACAAACACGCTGCGCGCACGGATGCTTTCAACAGCTTTCTGGAGGTCCTCAATGCTGGGGTTCATCGTCTGCCCGCCGTCGACCACCTTGTCCACACCGAGATCGGTGAAGATCCTGGAAAAGCCCTCTCCCAGGGCGACAGAGACGATGCCGGATGCGTTTGCGGGGTTGTCCTGCTCTGCCTTTTCTTTGCGCGCCTGGTTATCCCGGCGCTGCTGGATCATGTTCTCGATCTTCATGCCGTCAAGCTCGCCCAGAGAAACGCCGTACTGAAGAGCCTTTCCGGGCTCGTTCGTGTGCACATGCACCTTGATCAGCGACAGGTCTCCCACGACGAGTACGCTATCTCCGATGCGGCTGAGCCTGCGCCTGAAGTTCGTGATCTCCATATCCGATACGCCTTCACGCAGGTTTTGGATCAGAAACTCCGTACAGTAGGCGAAGCGTATCTCCCCCAGCTCGTCATGATCGTCGACAAAGCCAAGCTCCGAGACAGAGTCTGCGCTCAGGTCAAGGAGCAGCTCGTCGGCGTGTTCACCGCGGATGACGGAGGCATACCCAGCGTAGATGAGCATCAGGCCACGGCCGCCTGCATCGATGACACCCGCCTGCTTCAGGACGGGCAGCATATCCTGTGTCCGCTTCAAAATGCCTTCGCCGCTGGTGATGATGACGCGAAAAAGGGCGTCAAAGTCGTCCGGATCCTTATTGGCCTGGCGGATCGCGTCGTCCGCAACAACGCGCGCGACCGTCAGGATTGTCCCTTCCTTTGGTTTCATGACAGCTTTGTAGGCGGTATCCGACCCGCTCTTGATCGCAGCCGCAAACTGCCTGGGGCTGATCCTTTCCACATTTTCCAGCGCCTTAGCAAAGCCCCTGAACAGCTGGGACAGAATCACCCCGCTGTTGCCGCGCGCGCCTCTGAGCGCACCCTTCGCCAGGGCCTCGGCAGCCATGCCGGCTGCCGTCACGTCATGGCTGTTGATCTCCCGCAGTGCTGAGAGCATGGTCATGGACATATTCGTCCCTGTATCGCCATCGGGGACAGGAAATACGTTGAGAGCGTTGACGATCTCCCGGTTCTTCTCAAGTAGCGCAGCGCCGGCGCTGACCATCTCGCGAAGCGTGGAGGCATCGATCCAACCCAATTCCGACACCCTGTTACCTCCGTTTCGCACCGTCAGACACGAATGCCTTCCACAGTGATGTTCACGTTGCGAACCTTGATGCCCGTCATGCTTTCAAGCTTGTAGCGAACGACTTCCTTGATGGAGGCGCAGGCAGCCGTGACGGAAATGCCATATTCAACAACAATGAACAGATCTACGTCGATCATCTCGTCAACGGATTTGATCTGTACGCCCTTGCTCAGGTTTTCACGCCCCAACCATTCCACGATGCCGTCTTTGGCGCGCTTGGATGACATCGCAACGATGCCATAGCACTCGAGGGCAGCGTATCCAACGACCTTGAGCATGACGTCTTCAGAGATATAGATGGTTCCTATATCGTTTTTGATCTTGAACTCCACGGCAAAGGGCCTCCTTGCTGGCGCAGTCGTCTCAGCCAGGCGCAGTATACCGCTTTTAAAACACTGGCGCAAGGAGGCGGCGTCCCCTTGCGCCTCTCGTCCCAGGTCTGCATCGCTCAGAAACCGTTCTTGTGGTTGATGGCTTCGATTTCTGCTTTGCGCAGCGGAGGAGTGCAGGCAAAGCAAGGCTCAAGCTTCCTGAAAGCATCGTTGTCCAGTTCGGCATAGCTCAGGCTCCCCTCCAGGGGCAGGTACCTGTCTTTGATGCTCGGGCAATTGCGGTCCATATGGTAATACTTTCCCCCGACAGGGTTGAAGAAGAGCGCCAGGTTGTCCGGCGGATACTCATAGTACCGACCGGGTGCATCATCCCAGACAAGCACCTTTGTATTGACCTTGATATTGTTCCACAGCCAGGTCATGTTGATGCCATCCGCATTGTTTTTTCGCTGCACACGGATACAGCCGTGGCTTGCCTTGTCGCCAAGCTGTCTTTCCTGGATGCTGTAATCCTTGTACTGCGTCGCTTCATTGAGGATGTAGGGGACCTCATGGATCAGCGCTCCGCCATTGATGCGCATGGCCATGGCGCAAACCAGATTTCCCGCATTAAACTCGCCTACCCGGCTGACCATGAGGTATTCGCCGGAAGGCGTCTCGTTCCAAGGCTGACGGGTGGTCGGAAGACCTGTGGAGATCACAAGCTCCGTAAACAGCTTTCCGTCCTTGAACACGTAAAGCCTTTGCTTCAGCTTGTCAATGAGAAGCCCATAATCATCTCTGGGAACTTTGACCTGAAGATTCTCTGTGCGCACATATCCCCGGATCAGATCGTCGGTGTCCCCATACCCCGGCCGAGATTTATTTTTGGGGCCATAAGAGCTGTTAAACGCCTCGACCAGCGACCAGCCATCCGGTCGGTGTTCTAAGACATTCACCCCTTGGGAGACGAAAGTAATCTCGCCTACGATGTTCGAAGCCGCAAGGCTTTTATCCGGAGTCACGCGCAGCTTGTAGGTTTCCCTCTGGTCACCACCTGTGAGTACGGTGATGGGTTGCATCATAGCCTTCCAGATGGCGTCTTCGTTAAAATCGCCAGCCGGAAGGGCCCAGTAACCCGACTGTTTCAGCGAAGGATCCAGCGGCTCGCTGCCAGGAGACTTGAAGTGTCGGTCAGGCGGGCCAGATGTCGGATCCGGGGAGCTTGTGTTCACGGGCAGCGTTGGTGCCTCCAGCAGGGAAACAAGGATGTAGTGGACATTGCTGCTAAAGCCCGAGGCATCCGTGAGAGTCAGCTTCAGCTGCCGGTCCCCCGGTTCTGCGTCATTGCCTTCCAGCGTCCCGTCCCAGCCAAGCGTCACGGTGCCCCCTTCCGCCTCCTCAAGGGCGATGGTCTGGTCGCCCTCTGTGCCTTCCAACGAAAGGCGCAGGGTTCCGGGCATGTTGACCTCCGCCGAAAGGTACCAGGGCGTACCGGGCGAGATGGCCGAGTCGCTCAGCGTAAAAGACAGGATACGCGGCCCAGGCGGGCCGACAGACAAGGAAGCGTGTGCGGCATCGACTTCTCCCTGTCGCAAAATCAGGCTGTACTCGCCTTCCTGAAGCGGTTGACCGGAGTTGTCCAGCCCATTCCAGGTCAGGTTGTTCATACCGCGTCGTGCGGGAATCTGCCCGAATACAGAAAAACGCTCCTGGGATCCCTTTAAGTCCACCATGAGATCCACAGGGCTGTCTAAAGCGGAGTAGAAGCTGATGCGCTCAGCCTTTCCGGGGCGCAGCAAGCCTGGCACATCCACGAAGGCGCTCACTGTTTCGTCCCCAGAGGAAGCGAAGGCCTGAGCTGCACACAGAAGCAACAGCAGCAAAATACTTAAACACTTGCGTTTCATCAAGTCCTCCCAGCCGGTCACAGGCAGGATCATACCAAATCTCTATGCTGTCTTCAAGCGTGCCTGCGCCTTACATTGTAAAGAAACGTACCTTCGCCTATAATCCCCTGTGAACACACATTCTGTTGGGGAGGAAACCGCATGACGGCCCTTCAAAGGGTCAAAGCCGCCATCGAAAGCCTGAGGGCCCCCGTCGCCATGGCGGAGTATGACCTTCACCTCGAGGTAGCCCGCGTCCTGGCGGAGCACGGCTTTGTTTACACGCATGAAGCCAGGATCCTGCCCCGTTGCAGGCTGGACTTCCTGACTGAAGGCGTAGGGATCGAGATCAAGCGGGGGCGCCCGAACAGGACATCGCTCCTCAGGCAGCTTGAACGCTACGCCGCCTCTCCGCTTGTGGAATGCTTGCTCGTTGTCTGCGAACACGGCTTTCCCCTCCCTGAAGCGATACAGGGAAAGCCCTGTCTGTGCATCAGCCTTCGCAGGCTGTGGGGGATTTCCGTTCCCTCGGCAAAAACCAGTCACGCTGGGACAGCCCCTTCCCCGCCCCCTGTCCTTCCCGCTAACGAGGCGCAAGAAGCTCTCCCCGCCGCCGATGAAAGGCGTTCTCTTCCCAGGTACCTGGAGCCCGCAGACACCCGGGGGCGCCTGTACGGAACCCTTTCCTACAACCGCAGAAGAAAGGCCTGGACCATCAAAGGCGAGCCCGTCGTGACTGAAATGGCCAAACGCCTCTTTCCCGGCTCCAACAGTGGCCGACGCGGTCTGGCTCACTTCTCTGCCCACCGGCGCATTGTGGGGGATTTGAACTGGCTCCTGCAGCGATACCCACTGGCCGTGGCGCCCGCGGACCTGGATCGATGGGAACGCGCGCTTGCGGATGCGCAGGAATACGCGCTGAAACGGGAGCTTTCCCTGCAGGCCGATCCGGGGATCCGCCCAGATGAAGCGAGTTTCTCAGGCAAGCTGCGGGAGTTTCAGCAGGCAGGCTTCTCCTGGCTCTGCAGGACGGAAAGGGCGCTGCTTGCCGACGAAATGGGGCTTGGAAAAACGGTGGAGACACTGGCCGCTCTCTCGTGGCTGAAAGCCTTTCCCTGCCTGGTGGTCGTCCCGCCGCATCTGATACGCAACTGGCAGTCGGAGATCCAGCGATTCCTCCGTCTTGAAGGCAGGTCTCCCCGCGTACACGTCATCCGAGGCCTGCGCCCCTACGCGCTGCCCCAGGCGGACATCTACCTGATCCACTACCTCTTGCTGCGGGGCTGGAAGTTCTCCCTCCCGACCCTCTCTTTCAGGGCGCTTGTCTTTGACGAGATCCAGGAACTGCGGCGCGGTGGCACAGAGAAGTACAGCGCCGCCAGCCTTTTGGCCAATGCCAGCGACCGGGTCATCGGCCTGTCCGGTACGCCCATCTACAACCTCGGTGGCGAAATCTGGCATGTCACCAACATTCTTGACTATCACTTCCTTGGCGACTTTGACTCCTTTTCCCGCGAATGGTGCACGGGATACGGAAATGCCGTCGTCCTGAGGCCCGAACTCCTGGGGGACCACTTAAGACGGGAAGGGCTCATGCTACGGCGTACAAAGAAGGATGTGCTTCCGGAACTCCCTGACAAGCGCAGGCTGGTTCAGGAGATTGATGCGGACAGCACCCTCTATACCCGCCTTATGCAGCCTGTCCTCCTCAAAATGAAGGCCTGGCGCGACAGCGAATCGCTCAGTGCCTCCCAGCGCGCGCTTCTGGAAGGGGAGATCTCTCAGGAAGAAAGGCAGGCAACGGGCATTGCAAAGGCGCCGTATGTCAGCCAGTTTGTCAGGGCTCTCGTTGAATCAGGGGAAAAGGTGCTCCTGTTTGCCCACCACCATGCCGTCATGGATGTCTACAGAAAAGAGCTTCGGACGCTGTCGCCCGCATTCATCACCGGCCGGGAGACGCCCGCAAAGAAGAGCGATAGCGCTGACAGGTTTATGAACGGAAGGACCAACCTGTGCGTCATATCCCTGCGCGCAGCCTCCGGATTGAATCTGCAGCGCGGAAGCTGCGTGGTGTTTGGAGAACTCGACTGGTCCCCCGCGGTACACAGCCAGGCAGAGGACAGAGCGCACCGCATCGGGCAGCGTGATTCGCTTCTGTGCTATTATCTTGTGTGCCCACAGGGCAGCGATTCCGTCATCCAGGAGGCGCTGGGCCTGAAAGTCAGTCAATTCCTGGGGCTGATGGGTGAAGCGCCCGTATCCGCCGTTGAGCAGGCTGCCTCCGCCGCACTGGCACGAAGGCACGTGGAGATGCTGGTCAACACATGGATGCCGGATGCTGCGGGATAGATGAAAACAGCAGCGTTTGACGGGGTCTGAGCGCTTATATAAAGACAGTGCCAAAGGAGGTCTGGATGCGTATACTGGGAATCGACCCGGGCCTTGCTACCCTGGGATGGGGCGTGATCGATGCCGGAGGCGGGGACTCCTCCTTTATCGCCTGCGGTGTGATTACGACAGCAGCCGGCCTGCGTTTTCCAGAACGCCTCCAGCGTATCGAAGAAGGGCTTGAGGAGCTGCTGGATCGCTTCTGCCCTGATGAAATCGCCTTTGAGCAGCTGTTCTTCGCACGAAACGTGACGACTGCCATGGATGTTGGTGCGGCACGCGGGGTCGCGGTCAGGACCTGCGCCCGTCACACGGATGCGCTTTTTCAGTATACCCCGCTGCAGATCAAAATGGCGGTCGTGGGCTATGGGCGCGCCGAAAAACAACAGGTGCAGCAGATGGTTCGGGTGATCCTTCGCCTGAATGACATCCCGCGCCCTGATGACGCTGCTGACGCGGTTGCCGCAGCGCTGACACATGCCCACGCGGGGCGATCCAGATTTCAATTCCGGATGAAGTAAAGGACGGGCTTTCATGTACGCGTTCATAGAAGGGATCGTAGACACAAAGACAAGCGGGGAGCTTGTGCTCGCTGCCGGGGGCGTTGGGTATCGGCTGATCGCCTCTCAGGCTGTTCTCTCGGGAGCGCCCGGTCGGGGCGAGTCCTTTCGCGTCTATACCTGGCTGAACGTCCGCGACGATGCGCTGGAACTGTTCGGTTTCTGTTCGCTGGAGGAAAAAAACCTCTTTCTCCGCCTGACAGGGATTTCCGGTATCGGACCGCGGACGGCGATGGGTATCCTTAACAGCATGCCCCTGAAAGAACTGACGCTCGCCATCATCACGGGAGACACAGCCATGCTGTCTCGGGCACAGGGGGTTGGGAAGAAAACAGCGCAGCGGATCGCGCTGGAGCTGAAAGACAAACTTTCACTCGACGCTTTCGGCGAGGACCTGGACAGCGATGGACCGCGTGTGGGCGAAAGCGGTGCGACAGACGAGGCCGTGCTGGCGCTGTTATCGCTCGGCTACACCCGCGGTGAGGCCCTGAGGGCGGTTTCCGCCGTGCGCGCTGAAGCCGGTGACGGGGCAGGGGCGGACGATATCGTCCGACTTGCCCTGCGCGGCATGATGAAAGGATAAGCCATGCATGCCGATCGACTCGTGCTGTCCGGGGCTCTGGTGGAAGACGTGGAGGCGGAGCGGACGCTGCGTCCCAAGACGCTGAAGGAATACGTAGGCCAGGAATCCATTCGCGAGAGTCTGGAGATCTATATCAAAGCTGCGCTTGCCAGGAGGGACTCCCTAGACCACATCCTCCTGTACGGACCTCCGGGGCTCGGCAAGACTACGCTTGCCTGCATTGTCGCTGCCGAGATGGGCCAGAATATCCGCATCACTTCCGGCCCCGCGATTGAGCGCCCAGGCGATCTCGCGTCCATTCTCACCAATCTTTCATCAGGCGATGTCCTTTTCATCGACGAAATCCACCGTCTGTCACGGGCGGTGGAAGAGGTCCTCTACCCCGCCATGGAGGATTATGCACTGGACATCATGATCGGCAAGGGACCGACAGCCCGCTCTATGAGGTTGGACCTGCCGCATTTCACCCTCGTAGGGGCTACGACGCGCGCAGGGCAGCTGTCCTCTCCCCTGAGAGACCGCTTTGGCATGATGTTCCGCCTGGAGCTCTATTCCGCGGACGAGCTTGCGCGCATTCTCACCCGTTCTGCAAGCATCTTCGGCATGCCCGCTGACTTAGCGGGGATTGCTGAGATCGCGCGGCGGAGCCGTGGCACGCCACGCATTGCCAACCGCCTGCTCCGCCGTGTCCGGGACTATGCCCAGGTGCGGGCGGATGGGAGTGTGTCCATTTCAGTCGCTCGCGAGGGACTCAAGCTTCTGGACGTGGACGAGCTGGGGCTTGACCGTGTCGATCGCAGTGTCCTGGAAACCATGATCGACAAGTTTTCCGGTGGTCCCGTAGGCCTTGACACCCTGGCTGCCGCAACAGGTGAGGATGCCATCACCATTGAAGACGTGTACGAACCCTACCTGTTGCAGCTGGGATTCATCCAGCGCACGCCCCGTGGCAGGGTGGCCACCCGCGCAGCCTTCGAGCATCTTTCCAGGCCCTTTTCCGGGCCTGATCCGAGCGGCTTTGCGGCTCAGACCGGCATGTTTGATGAAGACCAGTGACTTCCGCTATGCCCTGCCCGAACCGCTGATCGCCCAGCATCCGGTCGAACCTCGTGACGCGAGCCGCATGCTGGTGTGCAACCGCGACAATGGCCTTCGTGCCCACAGGTCTTTTCACGATTTCCCGGGCTTTCTGAAGCCCGGAGACCTGCTTGTGCTCAATGAGTCAAGGGTGATTCCCGCACGGCTGCGGGGTATCAAGGCCGATACAGGCATCCCGGCAGAAGTCCTGCTGCTGAAACAGCGGTCGACGGATGCCTGGGAGGCCCTTGTATACCCGGGGAGGCGGCTGAAGAAGGGGGCCGAACTGCTTTTCGGCGACGGCTATTTAAGGGCTGTCATCGGCGAGCACACTGCTCAAGGGGGGCGCATCGTGCATTTTACGTGCCGGAGCTCTTTCAGCGAAGCCCTTGAAAAACTCGGCGAAATGCCTCTCCCCCCCTATATCCACAGCAAGCCTGCGGATCCGGACCGGTACCAGACGGTCTATGCGGCGCACGACGGCAGCGTGGCGGCGCCAACCGCGGGTCTGCACTTCACAGAACAGGCCCTTGACAGGGTCCGGGAAGCAGGGGCGGATACCGTTCGGCTTGTGCTCCATGTAGGTCTGGGTACCTTTCGCCCTGTCAAAAGCGAGCACCCCGAAGACCATGTCATGCACAGCGAATTTTACAGCCTTTCCGATGAAGCCGCTGAGAAGATCAATGCCACCAGGCGCGCCGGGGGCCGGATCGTCTGTGTGGGGACCACCTCCGTACGCACGCTGGAAACACTGGCAGACAGGGAGGGCATCGTCCGCCCAGGCAGCGGATACACGGCCCTTTATCTGCTCCCCGGCGCCGTATTCCGGGTGACGGACCTGCTGTTGACCAATTTCCACCTGCCTGAAAGCACCCTGCTGATGCTTGTCAGCGCCTTCATGGGTACACAGAACGCCCTTGAAGCGTACCGCGAGGCTGTCAGCCTTCAGTACCGTTTTTTCAGCTTCGGGGACTGCATGCTGATAGGTAGGGACCTTGTCCGAGACGAGCCCGCCCCATGCGGGCCACCCGCTGCAGCCTGTACTCCAACTGAGTGCTGTGTGGAACACTCCTGAAGGAGGGACTCTCAGCGTGTCTGTGCCCATTCTCGTCATAGGCGCCATCAATGTGGACATCCTGGGGACCCCTTCGGTCTCCTTCGTCCTGAGAGACTCCAACATCGGCCATGTGCACCTAGCCCCCGGAGGGGTCGGGAGGAATATTGCCGAGCACCTCGCCCGTCATGGTGCCTCTGTGACCCTGCTTGCATGGACAGGGATCGGTCCATGGGCGGAATTTCTTCAGGATTCTCTGAAGAAGGAGGGTATCGCCTGCCTGTCCCCCCAGGGCGCTCCCCCTGTCAGCTCCGTATACCTGGCGATCCATGATGAGCAAGGAGACATGGTGGCGGCAGTCAACGATATGCGTGCTTCTGAAATGCTCACGCCTGCCATGCTGAGAGGCGCCCTGAAGGAGGCAGTTCCTCCAGCTGTGTGTGTGCTGGAGGCAAACCTGCCGGCAGCGACGCTTGCGGCAGCCGCTTCGTCCCTCAGCTCGCCGCTGGTCGCCGACCCTGTCAGCGGTGCCAAGGCGAACCGGCTGCTCGGGATCCTTCCTTCGCTGACAGCCATCAAGCCCAACCTCATTGAGGCTGAGGGCATGACCGGCGAAAGTGGCCCCCAGGAAGCAGCGCGCGTACTGCTTCGCAGGGGCGTAGCCCAGGTCTATGTTTCGCTGGGCGCAGATGGGCTTTATTATGCTACGGCGCAGGAGGAAGGCTTCCTGCCTGCGGAAAGGGTTCCCACAAAGCGGGCGACCGGCGCCGGGGACGCCATGACCGCGGGCATCGCCCTTGCCCTCTCCCGGGGCGAAAGCGTAAAAGACTGCGCTAGACTCGGCCTTCGCCTTGCGGGAGAGCATCTCCTGCGGGTGTCAGGGTTAGACAGGAGGAAGAAGCCATGACGAACCGTGTGTCCTTTTCAAATGCCGTGCAGGAGGCGCTGGAGGCTGGAAAGCCCGTCGTCGCCCTGGAGAGCACCATCATCAGCCACGGGATGCCCTACCCGGAAAACTTAAAGACCGCTTTGCGCTGCGAAGCCATCGTCAGGGAACAGGGCGCGGAACCGGCTACGGTGGCCGTCCTTAGCGGACGTCTCTGCGCCGGGCTGGTTCCAGAGCAGCTTGAGCAGCTGAGTCGCGCAGGCACCCGGGTGCGCAAGGCAAGCCGAAGAGACCTTCCGATCCTTGCGGCGCGGGGCATGGACGGAGCCACGACCGTTTCGGCCACGATGATCATCGCCGCCCTGGCTGGAATCTCCGTGTTTGCCACCGGCGGTATCGGCGGCGTACACAGGGGCGCCGAGACAAGCATGGATGTCTCGGCGGATCTTGAAGAGCTTGCGCGCACCCCTGTCGCAGTCGTCTGTGCGGGCCCCAAGGCTATCCTCGATATCAGCCTGACGCTTGAGTATCTTGAAACAAAGGGCGTTCCCGTCATCGGTTACCAGACAGACGAATTGCCGGCTTTCTATTCGGACAGGAGCGGCTTTGCAGTTGATTACAGGATGGAGACCCCCGAGGAGATCGCCGACGCGATCAGAGCCCAGCGCGAGATCGGATACAGCGGCGGTATGCTGGTCTGCAACCCCATCCCCAGAGAATATGCCCTGGATCCCGGTGTCGTTGAGCATGTGATCACCGATGCCCTCCGGGAAGCGAAGGCCTTGGGGATCCGCGGCAAGGAGACCACGCCGTTTCTGCTCAAGAGGGTTTCCGAGCTCACCGCGGGAGACAGCTTAGCTTCCAACATCCGGCTTGTCTATCACAACGCGGGGCTCGCAGCGAGGATCGCATCCGCGCTGGGGGACATCCATAGGCTTTCTCCGCTGCCTGACTGACAAGGGGTTCGTCCATGAGGCAGCGTAGCGTGCGGCTCTGGCCTTCGGCTGCAGTGCTCCTAAAACGGGTGGCTACAGCCCTTCAATCGGCGCCCTGTTCGGACCGGAAACGACTGCCGTGCCGCGCTTTCATTCCTGCCCACGCCAGGGATGCCCTCTATAAGGATATAAAAAATACCGCATTTCTGCGGTACACGGAAGCTGGTGCCCCTTCATCCCCCTGCCTGGGCTTTGTTCAGGGCTTTGGCCAGCCGTGACTTGCGCCGATTCGCCGCGTTCTTGTGCAAAACGCCCTTCGTGACAGCCCTGTCGATCATGGAGCTGGCAGCTTTCAGCTGCTCTCCAGCTTTTGATGCGTCTTCACCCAGGGCAACGGCATATTTCCTGACCTCGGTTTTCACCCTGGTCTTGACCATGCGGTTACGCAGGTTTCTTTGGCTGGACAATCGCGCGCGCTTGATGGCGGACCTGTTGACCGGCAATCCTTTCACCTCCCTGCTCTGTGCCAAATTGCGAAGCGATGATATCACAGCCGACCGGCGTGCGCAAGCGCCATTTCAAGTCCAAAGCCATTGCGCTGTGCTTGTTTTGCAGAGAACCAGTCATCGGAGCAGCCTGGGATGCAGCGGATCACAGCGAGCAGCAGCCACCGCCTTCTTTGGCAGGAGATTGTTGTGGTTTCGCTGGCGTAGCGGTTTTTGACAATCTATACCAGCTCTGGCGGGCAGGTGATGGAACCTGTGCCAGGGCTAACGCATGAACGATTTATCTCGATTGTATTATGAATTATTAACAAATATTAATTTTCTGTGACCAAAAGGACTTTTTGAAAAGACGTCGAATATATAGGGCCTGCTGAAAACCTCAAAACCCGTTGAAAACACTGGAAAAACTGGC
>CAZPIC010000009.1:0-68004 GCA_964586835.1 uncultured Oscillospiraceae bacterium | reverse complement strand
TGTGATTTCTTCGTATCTCGACCTTTCCGGTCATGCCTGTGAATAATCTAGGCTAAGTTATGCCAGTAGTAAATCTGTGGCGCAGGTGGCGCGTGAACTGGGACTCAGTGACAGTATGCTGCACCGATGGCGCCAGAGGTACACGTCTGAAGGTGAGAAAACCCGCGAAGCGATCTTGGAGGAAGAGAACAAAGTGCTGCGCTCGAAGAACGCGAAACAGGCTATAGAGATCGACATGTTCAAAAAAGGCAAGCATCTCCTTTACAAGCCTCCACAAGTGATCTATGCGTTCATACAAGCGCATCCGGAGCACCCTGTGGTGAGGTGGGCAAAATTCTTCGAGGTATCTACCAGTGGTTACTACGCATGGTTAGCAAGGTGACATGACAGGTAATCATGCAAGGGTAAGCATGTAGAGCGATTGGAAGCAGTGTTTGATCAACGTGGCGGAACCTGCGGTGCTGGCTGGATTGCAGCTGAGTTGCGCAAGCGAGGATTCCAGGCCAGCTTTAGGAAAATCAAACGAATCCTGGGAGAGCGAGGACTGCATTTTGTTCATCTTCGGTATCGGCGCAGCCTGACTGACAGCCGGGGAGAGAAGGAGGAGGAGGACTGTAAAAATCTGCTGCGCGACCTGGATATACTCAAGCTGTTTCAAGTCTTATCCAGTGACATCACGTACATCCCAACGGCGGAAGGCTTTGAGTATTACTGCACGATCAGGGATATCCGCTCAGGCGTGATTTTGGCTAAGCGCATGGCATCCCGCATGACCAAAGAGCTGGTCATGGAGGCGATCCGCTCAGCTTCAGGGAGCTGGCGTCTGTTCCGAGGAACAATCTTCCACCCAGATCTCGGTAGCCAGTATACCAGCGCGGCGGTCCGGGAGCAGGTAAGAAGCTTAGGCCTGAGGCTAAGCTTCTCTCGCAAGGGCAAACCTGGCGATAACTCATGGAGCGAGAGCTTCTTCTCTATCTTAAAGAGGGAGGAGGTTCACCCCATTGGCCGGTTTGCGTCCCGAGAAGAGGCCAGACAGATGGTGTTCACTTATATACACGGCTTCTACAACACCCGCCGCATCCAGAAGCAGCTTGGTTATCTGTCGCCCCTGGACTGGCTGAATCGACTCTCCCCGTCAACTCTGAACCTCACTGTTTAATGTTCTGTCCGTGTTGCTTTTGACGAGCCAACGAGGCTTAGTTCAGCAGCATGACGCCCATGAATCTAAACATTGCCATCTATCGATTAGGGTCTCACTGAACCGCCTTTTCTTTCAAGGCTCCTTGAAGCTGTATTTCCAGCGCAAGAGACTCATGTACAGGGGAGAAAAGCACCACCGTCACGTACGATAGCGCCACTTCCATATAATGGAAACAACACGCGATTGCGTTTCTACCATTGCTAGGGGGATCATATGGCGTGGTGCATCCTATCAGGTTGAGTGCGAACGACTGTCGGTGCTTCACAACCTTTGAGCGCGAAGGTCGGCGGATCCTGACATGAAATTTCCGTGGGGATGGATGGGGAAGAGCCCCCATGCTAGGATCGGCCGGATCAGCCCCGCCAGAACTGGCCCTTATATGACGTCACATGGCGGCAGAGGCTCCCTGTCAATCCGGAGAGTGGAACATTTCTGGGGAAGACGGAGTAACGTTTTGTGATTGTTGAGAGCCAAGCGTAAAGGCTTCTATAGGGTAAACTCTTTTATCTCTTCCATTCTTTCGTTTTTATTTTCCGGACATACTTGCTTCGCGCTCATTCTAAGTGAGGCACGACTTCTTGTCGCCGTGGGATTGTAAACAGGGTTATTTCTGGTTATAATGCCGCCAGGGTGTTCGCATCAATCCAGAGAAGAGGAGCCGGCGTCCCAGGTTATTCTGAGCCTGCTGTGCAATCCGCTGTGGTGACAGCATGGATGAAAAGACTGGCTGCAATCTCCAGTTGTGTCTGTTGCATCTGTTGTGCTCTATTGTTCGATGTGGACAGAAGCCTGCTTATGTGCGGTTGATGCATCGCAGCTGCCTCATCTGAACTGGGTTGTAGGAGCTAATCAGTAGGAGAAGATCTTTGATGAAAATGAGAGGCAAGACAGCAATCGTGACGGGTTCCACGAAAGGGATCGGCCAGGGCATTGCCCGGGTATTCGCATCGGAAGGGGCGCGTGTCGTTATTGTTTCAAGACACGCTGGGGAAGGTGCGCGCATGGTGGATGAGTGTAAAGCGCTCGGCGGTGACGCTCTGTATGTTCAGTGTGATGTCACCATCCCCCAGGATATAAAGGCCCTGGTAGATAAGACAGTCAAGGCTTTTGGAGGCATTGACACGCTGGTGAACAATGCCGGATACCATATTTCCAAAAGCATTTTTGACACGACTGAAGAGGACTTTGAGCTTCTCTACCGGACAAACCTTCGCAGCACCTTCCTCTGTTCAAAATATGCCATGCCGTACCTAATCAAATCGAAGGGTTCCATCATCAATATCTCCAGCATGGTAGGGCTTGTCGGGCAGCCCCATTCGGTAGCCTACGCGTCTACCAAAGGTGGTCAGATTGGTATGACACGGAGCCTTGCTATTGACGTGGCACCCATGGGGGTGCGTGTCAACGCAATTTGTCCAGGTTGGATTCAAACACCCTTGGTGGACGAATGGTTTGCCACACAGGAAGACCCTGAGGCCTCTCGCAGCTATATCTTTGGAGCACACCCTGTCGGGCGCATTGGTACCAGTGAGGAATGTGGAAAAGCTGCTCTATTTCTTGCCTGTATGGAGGATTCTGGCTTCATCACGGGGATCACCCTGAATATTGACGGTGGCATAACCCTGGGCTACTGAATAAAGGTATCTATATGAAAGCAAAGCATGTCATTGATCTGACACAATCAGCGATGGGTCCAAACAACAACCCTGCGTTTCCCCCTAGCAGGCTTGAGCTGTGTATGGACTACCCACAAGACGGCTGGATGGCAGAATATGTATGCGCATCCACACACTCGGGAACGCACTGTGATGCACCTGCGCACAGGATTGAGGGGGGCAAAAACCTGGACGATATCCCTCTACATCGCTTTCAAGGTGAGGCGCTCGTAGTGGACTTATTCCATAAACAAAAAGAGGAGCAGATTACGCCTGAGGATCTGGCGCCATACATAGACAAAATCCGAAGAGACGATATTCTTCTTCTGTGCACTGGATGGGGATATAAAAAGCATCTGGAAGGCAAGGGAGCTGATGAGTACATTTTCTCCTCTCCATGGCTTGGTGCACAAGCGGCACAGCTGCTTGTGAATAAAGGGATCAATGCGGTCGGGATTGATCATTTCAGTATCGGGGGAGCGAATCATGCTGTCCCGGCGCACGACATTTTGCTTTCTGCGGACATTCTAATATTCGAAGAATTGTTTTTGCCAAAGGAGCTGCTTCAGAAGGAACGCTGGTATTTTGTCGCTTTTCCCATGAAAATGAATGCACGCAGCGGCTCCTTTCTTCGTGCTGTTGCAATGGAATTCCAGGGAGCTTAAGTGATGGAAACCATCAAAAGCTATACCTTTCCGCCGCTGTTCAGTGTAGAGCAGCGGCTTGTAAAGTCCGAAAACCCTGACTTTAATCAATGCTTTGCCCGAAAGTTAAACAACCAGATTCATCTCGGTTTTCTTGACGGAGTCAACCGCGTTGCGCTGTGTGTTGGGAGTCGTGGTATACGTCATATTGATCAAATGGTGGCTATCGCGGTACGGACAATTCGGCAAGCAGGTTCGGAACCGTTTATCGTACCCGCCATGGGGAGCCATGGAGGCGCCAGCGCGGATGGGCAAAGAGAAGTGCTTGAATCACTGGGCATCAGCGAGCTGTCTTCCGGCGCCCCCCTCCTTGCTTCTATGGATGTTGTGGATACAGGCCCAACGCATGAAGGCTACCACGCATACATGAGCAGACATGCTTATGAAAGCGACGCCATTATTGTGATCAACCGGGTTAAGGAACATACAGACTTCTATTCACATATTGAGAGCGGTATCCAAAAAATGCTTGCCGTGGGATTGGGGAATCATAAAGGCGCGTCCTATATTCATGACCACGGAACAACAGGCCTGGTCGATTACATTCCTTCCATTGCCCGCCATTTCATCGGGCTCAAGAAAATCATGGGCATCGCTCTTATTGAGGATGGCGATTCTGTTCCCTCTGAGTGTCATGTTCTGATCGGTCGAAAAATCCTGGAAGAGGAGCCGAAGCTCCTGCAAATTGCGAAGAAGAATAGGGCTTCAATTCCCTTTTCACGCCTTGACTGTCTTTTAGTGGAGGAGTTCGGGAAAGAGATCAGCGGCTCAGGCGTGGATTGTAAAGTAGTCGGACGCATTCGCTACCATGGTGTTGCGGAGCCCGAGTCTCCTTCCCCCAACATCATATGCGCGCTTAGATTAACAGAAGACTCGCATGGCAACGCAGCCGGCATGGGGCTTCTTGACGTGATATCGGGGCGTTTTTTTAATGGTATAGACATGGCTGTTACCCGCATCAACGGCGTGACCTCGAAATGCCCCGAACGCTACAAGATCCCCCTGCACTTTGATACTGACAGAGAAACCATCGCCGTCGCGTTATCCTTCGCCAGAGCTTGCACGGACAATGAAGAGAAATTCCTGCTGATCAAGAACACAAAAGAACTCGGAAAAATGTATGCCTCCAGGGCACTTCTCAGCGAAGCTCAGAATAATGGGCTGCAAGTTGATTTCGATACCCCTCATCATTTATATTTCAGCAGGACAGGTGAGTATTCAAGCCTCTTTTCGTCGGTGCGGACGGCTGAAGCCAACTCTGCATATTACACGGACGAAGCAACGCGGAAAGGCTCGTTTTATGAATGAAGTCAAAGGAAAGTTCGCCATGATCACAGGTGCGTCCGGAGGTATCGGCGCGGCCACGGCCCACGTTATAGCTGCGGAGGGGGCATCAGGGATCGTTTTGGCTGACATAGACGCCTCACCCATGGAACAATTGCGCCGGGATATTGAACAAAGCTATGGGTGCCCCTGCCTGCCCGTTGCTACGGACATTTCTAGCCCTGACGCCATTGTTGTGTTATTTGATGCGGCCATAAAGGCCTTCGGTCGCGTAGACATACTGGTTAACTGCGCGGGAGTCTGTCCAGTGGGGCAGGTGGCAGAGATCGATGCAGAAAAATGGGACCATACTCTGAATATTAATCTTCGCGGAGCCTATCTTTGCTGTCGCGAGGCGATGCGCATTATGAAGTCGCAGAAGTACGGGAAAATTGTATCCATTACATCCATATCTGGCCAGATAGGTGGGATAGCCACGGGGATTAATTACGCTGTTTCCAAGGGCGGGCTGATTTCTATGACTTTTTCATTGGCGAAGGAAGGGGGACCCTATGGCATCACATGCAATGCAGTTTCTCCCGGGTATGTCCGCACAGAAATGACGAAAGGCTTTGCCCATTTTGATCCACAAACTGTGCCGCTTCGCCGCATTGGTGAACCCGAAGAGGTTGCGGACGCAATCCTGTTTTTGGTTTCTGAGCGTTCGCGCTATGTGACAGGTACTGTCCTCAATGTGAATGGAGGCGTCTTCATGGCTTGAAGGGGTCGCTATGGCAACCTGTGTTGCTATGTGCCCTGCGTGAAGCATCCGGACAGCACACAGTTTTGCTATTGACTGCCAATCGCAGTTTTGCAGGACATCCTTGTCCTTCACAGGCAGTTGATTGATGGTGTCAAAAGAAAACCACTAGTCATCTGGGTGGATGATTGTCGAAAACACGTACCTTGAGGGTTCTTTCCATGTGTTTGAAGGAGAGGTTGTACCATTTACGCAGGCCTGGTCTCAACGATCAGGGAGAACGGTTGCCGATGCCCAGCACCTCTGGCCAGAGTTTTATTGTTCGTGTTCCTGGCTTGAAGGGGGTCCACCTTGTAGGAATGCCTGTGGGTTTGCAGCCCCCTGGAACCCCCATCCATTGCGATAGGGCTGCCAAACAGCCATTCCGGATGAAAAACGCAAGCTGCAAATGACGAGAAGGGTCTGTCGTATACTTAACTTAGGAGGGTGCGCATGTGCAAAGAATAAAGAAACTCTTTCGGCATGACATGTCAGGCGTGGTTTTGCCGCTTGCTGTGCTGTTTTTTGTTCTGTTGTTCAGCTCCAGTGGGTTTCTCTCTGCGTACAACATAGTGTCCGTTCTCCAGAGCGTTGCTCTATTTGTTCTGGTTGGCTTGGCCCAGATTTCAGCGCTTGCTTTGGGGCAATTCAATCTTGCCGTCGGCTCGATGGGATGCTTGTCCGCAATCCTGATGGGTTTTCTCATGGAAGTTTTAGGTGTTTCACCATTCATATCCTTTTTCCTAGGGATTGTGATCGCAGTCGCCCTTGGTATGTTGCAAGGTGTGCTGGTCGCAAAAAGTGGGATCAGCCCATTTATTATCACCCTTGCACTGCTGAGCGTGTA
Organism: uncultured Oscillospiraceae bacterium; assembly: GCA_964586835.1. Classification (GTDB taxonomy): domain Bacteria; phylum Bacillota; class Clostridia; order Christensenellales; family Aristaeellaceae; genus CAZLYF01. The sequence goes on along the minus strand of CAZPIC010000009.1, from coordinate 61,535 downwards.
TGAGGGGCTGGCCACCATTATTACTACTGGCAACTCTTATAAGCAGCTGCCTTCGCTTATCAAGACCATTAACCGAGCAAAAATTGGTGCCTACATACCTGTTACTTTTCTAATTGCTTTGTCTGTCTGCGTCTTTGCCTTTCTTCTTTTTCGCTATACGAATGTCGGCAAGCGCCTGCAAGCTGTGGGCGCAAACAGGCAGGCTGCTCTGTTCTCTGGCATTAATGTCAGTGCGACCATCGTGATGGGTCATGCGCTCTCAGGCTTCTTTGCGGGATGTGCCGCCATTATTCAAATATGCAAGTTTAATTCTGCCCAACTTTCCATCGGCAGCGATTGGATGATGAACTCTTTTGTGGTGGCCGTTCTAGGGGGTACTCTGCTCTCCGGAGGCAAGGTGACTGTCCTTGGTACCCTGTTAGGTTCGTTCCTGATGGTCTATATCAACAACGCTCTGGGTCTTTGGCGAGTCAATACCTATGCGTTTCAGGCTATCATGGGCATGGTTCTGCTGGGTGCTTACGAGATAGACCGTATGCGAGTCTCCTTGATCAGTAGACAGGGTCTTTTGACAGCCTCCGTGCAGGAAAACCTTAGTGATTAACAACAACATCTATGGAGGGTTCCTGTGATTTCCATTCTGAAAGGGCCGGATAATACGCATGGAGAATAAAAACACATCCTCAATCATTGTTCGGGCTGGCCGCATGGCGCTGAAGTCTAGTACCTTTTCCACAGCGATCATTGTGACCATCCTTTTGTCTGGAATGCTGATCGCCAAACCCAACTATCTTTCCGGTCCAAACATAGAAGCATTGACGCGCGTCATGACGATCACAGCTCTGATTGGCCTATCACAGATGATCATCATTGCTTGCAATGGCCTGAACCTCTCTGTTGGTTCAACAGGCGCGCTGAGCGCTATCATCGCTGGATGGGCCATGTCACGCGGCGGCTTTTCGTGGCCGGTGGCAGTTTTACTCGGATTAGCCACCGGGTTGGTTTGTGGGTTGATAAACGGCCTTCTGATATACCGGGCAGGAGGGGTTGGCGTAGCCTTCTTTCTGACAACTCTGGCGACCTCCAGCATCTTCAAAGGGATCAATCTGATTATTACGAGTGGCAACCCGTACTATGGCCCAAACGGCAAGTTCGACCCTGCCTTCCTTGCCATCGGGAACACAAAGATATTTGGCTTGCCTTCTTCATGCGTCATTATGCTCGTCATTGCCGCACTTTTGATGTATATGTATCGCAGTCTGTCCATCGGTCGACAGATGCTATCGTTCGGCGCCAACTACAAAGCTGCTGAGCTCTATGGTGTTTCCCGTTTCAGGGTTGTTTTTGCCTCCAGCATGATTGCGGCTGTTATAGCTTCGGTGGCAGGTCTTCTTGCTATGATACGTATTGAGGCTGCACAGCCCAATATGGGGGCCGACTGGATGCTGATGTCTTTCGCCGCGCCTCTCATTGGCGGCACACGCAACAACGGAGGCAAGATTAATGTGCCAGGTACGATTCTGGGCGCGCTGTCCTTGACGATCATTACAAACGGTCTTGTGCATTTACAAGTGAACGTATACTGGAATACTCTGATTTATGGGATTATCCTTCTGGCAGCGGTTACCATCGACAGGCTTCGATATATCAGGAAGTAGGAATAAGAGTGGTGGAAATGACCAATACCGTACTGGAACTCAGGGATCTGACCAAAGTCTTCCCCGGTGTCAAGGCTCTTGACGCGGTCAATCTTGACCTTCGTTTAGGAGAAGTTCTGGCTTTGGTGGGAGAGAATGGGGCTGGCAAATCCACGCTGATCAATTGTGTTACGGGCGTTTTGTATCCGGATAGAGGCTCTATACTGGTTAACGGAAAGCCCTTTCACATACGAAATCCCCAGACAGCGGGTAAACTGGGCATAAGCGTGGTCCATCAGGAGCGAAATCTGATTTCCACTTTTGATATTGCGGAAAACATCTTCTTTGACAGAATTTGCGGCCGGTCTCTTAAACGGGTGAACAAGAAACAGTTGCATGAAGACGCAAGGGCCTACCTTCAGCGCGTCCGCCTTGACCTTGATCCTTACAGCAGCATAGAAGGTCTCTCCTCGGCTCATAAGCAACTTATAGAGATTGCTCGTGCCCTGTCCGTGAATTCACATATTCTTCTGCTTGACGAACCCACAGCCTCTATTTCAATCCATGAAGTAGATATGCTTCTTGGCATTATCAACGAGCTGAAGGAACAGAATGTCTCCATCATTTATGTGAGCCACAAGTTGGAGGAGATCTTCAGGATTGCTGATCGTGTGAATGTGATCCGAGATGGCTGTAACGTCGGTGGCGCTATACCGACAAAAGAGCTGACCCGGGATAGACTGATAGAAATGATGGTTGGCAGCCGGGAACTGAAGCAGACATTCCCTTCCAGTGGCAAAGAGATAGCGACAGAAGCGCTTTCAGCGAATGGAATCGCGTCAAGATACAGCCCTACCCCAGCATCTTTTACTCTGAAAAAGGGCGAGATCCTTGGATGGTATGGCTTGGTAGGGGCCGGCAGGACAGAGCTTGCGCGCAGCATCATAGGGATCGATCGCATCCGTCGCGGCGAATTGCGTGTCAATGGTCAGAAGGTTTTCATCAGATCATATAAGGAAGCGTTTGAAAAGCATGGAATATACTATCTGAGCGAAAATAGAAAGGAAGAAGGACTCTTCCTGATGCATTCTATTGCGACTAATATAACAATTGTTGCGCTGAAAGCAATTAGAGGAATATTCAAATTTATCAGTTATAGTAAAGAACACTTGCTTACAGTGGAGTACGCAAATCAAATCCGTATCAAGATGGGGAGCCCAGACGATCTCGTCTCAAGCCTCTCAGGCGGAAATCAGCAAAAAGTGTGTATTGCTAAATGTCTCATAACAAAACCAGAGATTATTATAGTAGACGAGCCAACGGTAGGCATTGACGTGAAAACAAAGGCTGAAATCCACAGGCTTATATACGATTTGGCGCAGCAGGGCAAGTCCATTATCCTTATCTCGTCAGATCTTCCTGAACTCATACAAATCTCTGACCGTATGATGGTTTTTCGTGGAGGAAGTATTATAAGCGAGATCGCTAACGACAAAAACTACGAAAACATGAGCGCAAGAGTGATGAAGGCCATCCTGCGCCCTGTGACAGGATCACTTGACCCCACGGAATAAGGGCGGGAACGCTGTTATTCAAATATGCAGGCAAACCTGCAAAACAGGAGGAAAGAACTGTGAAGAAGCTACTCTGTCTCCTACTGGTCACAGCGCTGGCAATGAGTGCAGCAAGTGCATTGGCCGCTGCGATCGACATCGCTGTGGGGCCGACGGAAGGAAAGTCTGCCAGCGATTACCAATTTGGCTTTTCTTTCGGTGGCATCAATCCCTATTCAGACCCAGTTGAACCAGCCGCTACCCTGGCGGAAGAAGAGCTTGGCATCGAACTTCACTTGATCATCTCAACTCCTCAGGACTGGATCCAGAATGATCAGAATCAGCTTCTTGATGCGCTCATCGCCAGTGGGTGCAAAGGCATTTTGATGATGCCCTCTGAAGCCACTGCATCCAATGAGCAGATCACAAAAATGGTCGACGCGGGCATCCCCGTTGTCTGTATGGGCGGCCCGCCAGACCTGCCAAGCGACTGTACGCTCACCCTGGCTACCGATGTATACCAGTCCGCTTATGACGGTACGATTGCCGCCATCACAGCGATGGAAGGCAAAGGGAAGGTTGTTGGGCTGACCGGTGCTATTAACGACACAAATACAGTGAGACGCCTGCAAGCGATCACCGATGCCTGCGCACAGTATCCGGACGTAGAATTATTTCAGACAATTGCCGATATTGATAATGCAGAAGGCTCCATGACGGCTGTTGGCGATCTGCTTGCTGCCTATGGCTCTGAAATCGGGGGGATGGTCGCAACGGCCTACTACCCGTCTGTTGCCATGGCGAAATACCTGGTACAGCCAGAATACAGCCACATCAAAGCCGTTGCCATTGATACGGACAACGCTGTACTCGATGCAATCCGTGAGGGTATCCTGCACGGCACAATGTCACAGAATCCTTGGGGACAGGGGTACATTGGTATCTACACCCTAAAAATGCTTGTCGATGGCTATATCTACAAGGAGGGACAGCCCGAGGTGATAGACTCCGGCTCCTTCCTGGTCACCAAGGAAAATGTCGATATCTACGATGAACTCAAGCTTGAAACTACAATGAAGATCATGGATACATGGCTTGAAAGGTTTGATCCACCAGCTAAATAATACTTTTTCTTTGGTTGCCGCGCAGTATCTTGAGTACTGCGCGGCAACCGCTTGAGATGTTCAGGGGATGCCTGTAAAAGGATCAGCATTCTGGACCCGCGTGTTCTGCAGAATAAAGGCCAATGTGATATGTTCGAGTAATATGAAGTGGCCATTACAATGGTTCATTAGGCTGGTAAAAATGTACCCTGGATGATTCACGGTCTTAAAAGATGCGAGCCAGAGCACAAGCAGGACAATGCGGTACGTCATTTTGAAGCTGAGTTCTAGAAGAATGGAATGCCAGAGAGGCTCAAAGGAACTGGAATGCTCCTGAGTTTCTGATGGTTTCCTTCTTTTATCAGGGTGCGCAGCGCAAAACGCTCGATTTGCTGTAGCAGCGGGGTCAGGTGCTGGGTATTGGCAAAGGTCTGGCGAAATCCCTTCTCTGGTACGGACATCTTGAAGACCAGAGAGAGGGGCACGGATAAATTTAGCTACTATTTGAGCCATTTCCAACCGCGGGAAGCTTCCGCTTGTCCTGCAAAAGGACAACATGAACATGGATGAACCCATTGATTTCATGCGATGCTTGGCTTACGGCAGCAGGAGGAAGGTGTCTTTGATTCTGGATAACCCAGGGATTCATCATGCGAAAAAGGTGTCAGCATGACTTGTAAAGCACAGGGATGAGATTGAGGAGTTCTATTTCCCCCCCTATGTTCCGGAGTGCAACCCAGACAAATTGCTCAACTGCGACATGAAGCGAGCGATCAGCAAACGACTCAGTTTCCGCAGTGGAAGTGAGTTCGAGCACAATGGCCGTTTCCACCTGAAGTCCGTTCAACGCCAGATTGACATGACCCGAGGATTTTTCTTCTCACATACGATCACCTACGCTTCTGGATTAGCGTAAGGTTTAACTGGCGAAGCAATACTACGAAATCAGCTATGACCCGGTCACTCGGGTGATCCGGTCTTACAAGGAGAATGAAAAGAAGATCGCGAAGGCAAAACGCCTTTCGGGATTCTCCGCCATCCTAACACACAAGCTGGAGTTCTCCGCGATGGAAACCTTCTGTACATACCGCTTGCGTGATGAACAGGAAAAGTACTTTCAACAGATGAAAAGTCAGATGGTCTGCGACAAACAGCTAATGGGTCCGAAGAAGGTAAAAACGGCAGGCTGTTTATCCTATTCGTTGGCTTGATCCTCAGTTCACATCTCCGCCATGTTTGGAAGACGACAGCACTCAAAGATCAGTTCTCTTCATCACTTGAGGTACTCGACGAGATGCGCCCGATCAGGTGCATCGAACACACAGGGAAAGCAAAGCACATCACGCCTTTCGCAGGGGCGCAGGTGGAGATATGCAACGCTTATGGATTTCCCATTCCTCCGGGGCGTGCACCTGACTATGCCTCCCAACACAAACGCCCGAAACAACGCGGGCGTCCCAAGAGAAAAACGACCGAATGGGATTGATAGTGCATAATAATTGAAAACTTACGCTTGAACGCCCCACTGGCATATGTTACAGTGCGGTCGGGACCGATATGGTAATCGTATGTTATAGAACGGTCTTTACGAATTCACCAACTGGTGCAGAAGTTGGAGGCAGATTATTCAAGGAAATCGATTCCCCTTCTGTATCATTTGATGATACAGAAAATGCATGAAAGGAAGTGTCACCAATGAAAAAACTCATCAGCCTCCTGTTTGTCCTGACCTTGTTGGCATCCCTCATTCCAGCTTCTTTAGCGGAAGTAGGCTTGCCCAATCCCATCCATGAGACAACCCGTGAAGGGGCGGAAAAGGCCGCCGGTGAAGACTTCTTTCTGCCCTCGCTGCCTGGAGACGTGGATACCGCTGACTACAGCTATATTGATGCTCCTAAGGATGATCCTGACGGTGTGATCATCGCCCAGGCGATGTTCGAATACCATGGTGTGCGATGTGTGCTCCGCGGGGCGCAAACGGAAGAGTTGCAGGATCTCTCAGGCATGTACTATGACTGGGCTTTTGACCGCGGAATGCACATCGGTGTATTCGAGGGTCGTGTAATGTTTGTGGAGGGCGGTCCAGGCGTTGTCCAGTGGTATGATGTCCTGCAGAGTTCGACCTACTCTTTCTCAATGGATGAAGGTGCAACGCTAGAAAAACTGATGGTCTTGGCCAATGATATGGCCGAGTGGCAGCAGGAAGAGCCCCCGGAGGTGCCTGGTGAAGGCCTTGAAGGCATCATACTACCCATACTGGCCTGGGCTGAGAAAACCCATGCTGAGGCTGTGACCAAGGCCCTGGATTTTACTCCTCAAGTGCCCGAGGGTGCCGAAAATCCACAGTATTACCTCTTTGTTACCAATAGTACCGATTACCTGGCAGCAGTCCGCTATGAGCTGGAAGGCAAGCAGCAGGTCTACTGGACGCGTAAAGGCGTTGAAGCCATGAATGTATCTGGGGTACACCATCCATGGTCCAGATGGGAAATTGCGTCGATTGGCCCCTTTGAGGCGATTTTCAGCTACAATCCCGGCGGAGAGGGACTGATCACATGGTTTGATGAGGAGGCAGGCATCAATCAGGCTGTCGCGGTGGTCACAGACGCTTCTTCTGAAACACTATTGGCAGCAGCAGCACCTTTCATCTGATAGTTTTCATAAGTCCAATAGGAAACGAAGAGTGTACTGATGTTCGCAACTACGCCCAAACCCTGAAAATCTGTGTAAATTCATTAGAATTCACTGCGATGGATGTTGCTAAATAGTTTAAGGGAGACGATCCAAATACACGCCTGGGCATATTGTATACAAGGCGAAAGGGGAGATGGATAGGGGTTTATTGAAAGATATGAGGGTGGTGAATAATGATCGGTTGACCATGTTGGAGGCGGAGAACGTTTGTTCTTCCTCGACGCTGCCAAGAAAGTGATATCAATCCACCTTCAAGACAGTTATTTCACAAGACGTGGAAGACAACTTGTTCGCCCTGGGTGTGCTGAACCGGAATGATTGGTACAGGGTATGTCGAGGATGCCCATGAGGCCCTGATGATGGGGATTGGGGCAGTAAGATGACTGGTTTTCGCTCTGCTTCAGGTTTCATTTGCGAAACGTATCCTTCCTTTGCCTATCAGCGGGGTTGAGAGAAGGAACCAGGTGAGTAACGGACGCTGAGGGAATTGATGTCAGTGGACAGACTTAGGCTCTCGCTTTTCGAGACCAGTGCGTCTGTCATGAATTGACAAGCAATGAGTGAGTCATCTATTTTTAAGAAAAACAGGAGGGTGATTGTCATGAGGAGAGAAAAGACAAATTACTGCAGTGCCCGAAAGGCAGCCGCCATGCTGCTTGCCATCGCGACCCTATTAGTCTTCATGCCTCCTTCCCAGGCTGCATCGCCATACTTTTTTGTTTACACTGAAAACGGCAAGAACTTGAATGTCCGTTCGGCGCCCGGAGGACAAGTGATCGATACCATTGCCTATGGGACACCCGTGGTCGTTTTTGATTTTGAGGACAGCGACAGCTGGGCACTGATCCATTATGGATCTCCAGATAGGGACGGTTGGGTCATGACCCGCTACCTGGTGCTTGACAAACCAGCCCCCAAGAAAAAACCCTCTGCTCCACAAATAGTCGATGACACCTTGGCAATGGTCAACGCTCAGTTTCAGAAGATGCAGTCTGTCACACCCTACCAGGTGAAAGCGCGCCCCTCCCGTGCAGGTGGTTTTGTTAATATGCGCTGGGCGCCCTCAACCGACGTGCATGTCATGCAGCGTTGTTACAATGGTTATGAGCTGTATGTGATCGCACAGAATAGCACATGGGCACAGGTGGAGGACCGTGTAACAGGCCAGGTCGGTTTTATGGTTCGTAAATACATGCTGGACAACTCAGGCGTTGGATCTACAAACTGATCGTATATGTAATGGATGAGAGAACGAAAGCAAGTGGGAGGCTCCTATGAAAAGAAATCTTTGTTTGTTTTTGGCAGCGTTTATGATCACTATCGCTCTTACAACCGCCTCATTGCCTGTCATAGCGGAGGAAAGAATACAGACAGTAACCATGGGTGGTGCTTTTCAGGTGGTTGTACGCGTGCCAGAGGGCTACGCTTATGAAGAGCAGTGGGTGAATCAGACGACCTATCTTGCGTATCTGACACCGGAAGACCCACAGGAGCTTCGGGCAATGTTCACCATAGCGCTGAGTGAACTATACGATGGCCGCACGCTAAACGATTTTGCCGAGGACGAGGTAAGCGAGCTAATCGCTATCTTTCAGGAACATTATGACGAACCGGAACACTGGATCACAGAGACCGGCATGGGGACAAAGCTCATTTTGATTAGAGAGAAATCAGACGCAGATCCTCATGTAGAGATCATCACGGTCTACAAAGGCTATGAAGTTGCTGTTTTAATAGAGCCCGGCGTTTCTGGGATTACACTCACAGACGCACAGATACAGCTGGCAATAGATTTCCTGACCGACATGCAGATCACGAACGAATAAACAGTTGACGTCTTTTAATGGGACCCTAGAGTGTGGGCCTTTGAAAAGGTTGAGCTGCCAGGACAGTAAAATCGACATACTTCGTGTATGCTTCTGGTTACGGCAATCCGTGTTTAGGAGAAGGCAACGAAAAAGGGTGGACCTAACGATTCACGAGATTTCTCGAAGCGAGAGGCGGCGGCGGTTCGCCGCCTTCGCTTTATTATGGAAGTGCCAAACAGCTGGGGACAAATCATGAACAGGCTTGATATATTTCGGTGAGCGACAAGCTGGTTGTCACTATGGTTGGCGAACCCCATCTCCTGGAGCGCTGCACCCTGGGGGAGCTGTGCGTTCTCCTCATCTTCTCCGATGCGGCGCTGGACGAAATCTTCCAGTTTCCGGACGGCGCTCCCCGCGTCATCGACAAAGTCTATTTCATGCACGGTTCAGTGCTGAGCGGCGCATGAAGAAAATCGCGGACGACCCATGGGCTTGGCTTGTGGTGAGTTGGCTTGATGTTGCCTCACCAAGGTCTGCAGCTGCGTGCTTTTCGTGGGCGTGCGGCTGCTCCTTTCCCCAGATGCCACGGTATCCTTCCTCGCCATTCCGCAGCAAGCCCTTAGTCTTTTCGTGGCTTTCCGCTCAAGCAGTTCCTGGACATCCCATCCCAGCTGCAGCAACAGATGATGAATCGAGAGTTGACATACATTTTCTATTAGTATTATAATCCACACCGTTAAGTTACCTTCGCTCTACACTGACAGGATGCTTCAGATTGGATTCATATGAAGGGTGTTTCCATCATTTGGAGGGGCTTTATGCATCAGTTTATATCCACAATGAATCCTTTGATGGCCGTGTTTATGATTGCAGCGTTGGGATATCTAATCGGCAGTATTAAAATTGGGGGTATAAAAGGGGGTACTTCCGGCGTCTTGTTTGTGGCACTCATATTTGGTCATTTTGGCTGCACTTTGCCTTCACTCGTCAGAAACATCGGGCTCGTGCTGTTTGTGGCGTCTGTCGGCCTTATTTCCGGGCCAAGTTTTTTTCGAAGTTTCGTTCGTAATGCTGGAAATTACGTGTTATTGGGCGCGATTATTGTGCTGATTGGTAGCCTGGTATGCGGCACTTTGATAGCCCTCACGGGCATCCGTGCAGAATTAGCTTCAGGTCTGCTTGCGGGCGCGTTGACAAGTACACCGGGTCTCGCAGCGGCTCAAGAAGCAGCGGGAGCTCAAGCTCCCTCCGCGGCGATTGGTTATGCTATAGCCTATCCGTTTGGTGTGATCGGTGTGGTTTTGTTTGTACAGTTGCTTCCAAAGCTCTTGAGGGTGAACATAAAAGCAGAAATTGCTGTTTTTCAAGCGAGAAACATAGTTGAAAAACAACCACACACCAGACAGCATTTCAAGCTTGATGCCAGCGGATTTTTTGTTTTCACAGCTGTAGCAGTTTTGGGATTGCTGCTGGGCAATATTACAATTCCACTTGGCTATGGCGCTACATTCACCTTGGGAACCACGGGAGGACCACTCCTGATAGGCTTGGTGTTTGGGCGATTTTCTTATATTGGGCCGCTTGATCTTACGGTTCGAAAATCCATGCTGGAAACGTTGCGTGAATTTGGATTGATGCTTTTTCTGATCGGCGCTGGTGTTGACGGTGGGTCGGGCTTCATTTTTACTTTGAAGCAGGAAGGTGTCATGCTTTTGCTTTATGGCGCTGCTATAACGCTCGTTCCGATGTTCGTTGGATACATCATTGCCACAAAATATCTTAAGATGAATATTCTGGATAGCCTTGGTGCTATTACTGGCGGCATGACCTCTACGCCTGCTTTGGGTGCGCTGATCTCTGTCGCTGGAACTGACGATGTGGCTGGAGCCTATGCAGCAACTTATCCAGTAGCTCTTGTGCTGGTGGTTCTTTGCTCTCAGCTTATGGTTGTTTTGTTCCGTTAAAAACCATTTGGAAGACGAATAACTGCAGATCTAAAACCCTTGTAGTTTGCTATTTTCTGAGGAATAGCACTCCACTTCCGATGAATGTAATGCATTATCATAGGGCGCAGGATTCGAAAGACTCCCGGACTCAAAGATTTGGACGAGGATTCTCTCATGCTTTGGTTGTGCGGTGTTTGCGTTTATGGTGCAGGATGTTCAGGAAATTTCTAGACTCGCGACGCTATGGAAGCAGCGCCGAATTTGAGCGTCCTTTACAGAATGGATATCGGGTAGGATTGAATCGACATTATTGTAGCCGGAACGAGATGTCCAGAAACTGCTTGAGGGGGGCGCTGCGAAAAGACGAAGGGCTTGCCGTAGAATGACGAAGAAGGATGCCGCGAATCAGGGAAAGAAACAACCGCGCGCCCATGAAGAGCGCGTGGCTGCGGACCTTGCCAAGGCAAAGTCAGGCCAGCCCGCCGCTCACCACAAGCCTGACCAGGTGGTCGTCCACGATTTTCTTCATTCGCTGCTCTGCACTGAGCAGCGAATGGAAGCAGACTTTGCTGATGGCGCGGGGAACACTGGCTGAAACCTTGAAGATTTCGTCCAGCACCGCGTCGGAAAAGATGTCCTATCTCCCCTCCGCGACATCGAGGTGGGTAGTGACGCACTGTTCGCATTGGGCGCGGTCAAGCTGGGGGATCTCACGCTTGAGGTCGATCCGCAGCCGAATGGCAGCGTAGGCCTGCTTGTTCAGCTTGTCCCAGAGCTCGCTCTGTCCGGCGAGGATTAGTGCTATGTGGTTCTGGGAATCCATATTGTAGTTGGGGAGGAAGCGCAGATCCTCCAGGGTGTCGCGCTCCAGGAGATGGGATTCGTCGATCGTGGTGACGACCCGCTTGCCGTTCACAGCGCGGATAATGGCGAGGTGCTGGTGGAGGAGCCGTCTGGCGTCGCCACGGTAGAATTTTTGCTCCGCATCGAGCTGTTCTAACATGCCGTTATACAGCCAGCGCGGCTGCAGGCGAGAGTCGGAGAGGTACAGGCAGACATAGGCGGACTTGTCCAGGCTGTCCCTGAACCTGCGCAGCGCCGTGGTCTTGCCGCAGCTGACTTCCGAGGTGACCATGACGAACATCTGCTTGTCGGCCGCGCAGACGAGGCGTCCCAGTGCCTCTTCGAACTGCTGTGACAGATACAGGGAAGCGGAGGATGGAGGATGTGAAGGGCGTATGCTTCATGCCGAAGAAGGACTCAACCATCGCTGCCGTCCCCCATTTCAAGCGTCTTGCGGAAGCTGGTAGCGTTACCTGCGCTGCCCTGCCGTGACGCGCGGGCCCGGTCGAGCGCCTTGAGCAGCCGGGAATTCTCGGGCGCGGGGGTGTCCACGCTCCCGCCATCGGTGGCGTATCTACAGAAGGGCCCGACCGTTACGGGTCGCGCTGTCGCCGGGTCGACATCCTTCATGCGGATCTCGATCTCGTCCAGGAAGGCCGGGCCACAGACGACCAGGACCTTCTGTCCGGTGAGCTTCATGCCCGATTCGAAGAGCCTTCCCTTGAAGCTGAGGCAGCCCGTCTTGTCGACCTGGCGCTCTTCAGTATGCAAGAATGCCTCGCGGAGCTTTTCGTGCGCCACAAACGCCAGCAGGCGCGTGTCCAGGGTAAACGCGGTTCTGGGCGAGGTCTCGCCCAGACTACAATGCTCGCTTTTATGGTAGTACTTCTCAAGCTGCCTTGAGCATCCTTCGCTGCTCGTTGACATGACACGCTGGCTCTATTTCGTCATTTCACGTCGTCAACCACACCATCAGAAAGCTAAACGATCACTTCTGTTGATAATTTCTTTGGTGTTGGGGTTGGTTTTCTTTATTGTGTTGGTTAGTGGAACCACCAGCCTAACAAATCAGCACCTCTGCCAGAGTGCCTCCATCGCTGAGGAAGCCGGCTACCAACTGGACGCCCTGATTGGCGCTGCCCTGTTGCTGCCACAGATGATCGCCACCGGTGTTGCCGTGTTGCTCAATGCCATCAGCTGGGGCGTGAACAGCCGCAGCCTCGCCCTGTCTGGCGCCATCGTCTATATCATGGCTGCTGTCCTGATGATCATCAACGCGCCATTTCTTCTGCCATCCATTGTGCTGTCCTTCGTGGGCTTTGCGAAGCTTGGCAAAACGGGAGCACAATCCCCTTTGCCAGATTGTTAGCGGATTCGCACAATTAAGACAATTGCGATCTTCGGGGAGCGTTGATAGGGCAGGGAAAATAAAGAGATCGAAAAATATTTTCGACCACGATGCTGCTAGTGTACCCGTCCGATGCATGCAATATAGTTCGGTGATACACCGGACCCGGCAAAGCCTGGCAAGCAGCCGACGCACAGCCCTTGAGACAAAGTCGCGAGATGAGGTTTAACGTAGACAGTGCTTCACGGAAGTCAGGACAACGAACAGAGATCAAAAAACCGGTTCGAACGATGCCCTGTGGCTACGGGGTTTCTCCTCCGCTTCCCACACCTCGTAACACTTCCGGTTCGCGGATATCCCGGGCATCTGTGAACATCTTTCGCGTAATCACAGCCCCGTTTCGAAAGTACAGGCAGACAAAAGGGCAGTCATCCGCGAACTGTACCTGTATCTGACGGAGGATATTTTGATAGGCTTCCTTTGATAGACTCGACCGAAGTTCGTCAAAGAGCTTGTCCATCGTATCCGAACGGTATCTGCCGTAATTGCCGGTGTTTCCCCCTATTAAGAGAAAGCCTGGATCCGGAGAGACATCCATATTGAACGCTGCCAGGCACAGGTCAAAGCTGCCTGCCTCAAGTTTTGACCTCGCTTCACTGAAGGACATGACCGTTACGTTCGCGCGGATGCCAACGGCAGCGAGCATGTCCGCGATATCGTACGCCGTGCTGATACGGACGCTGTTGTCCTGTTCCTCGTAGACAAAGAAGCGCAGGACAAGGTTGGCTTTTTTTCCATCGACGATCCGGTCGCGCACACCGTCGTCATCCGTATCCGTCCAGCCGGATTTTTCAAGCAGGTCCATGGCTTTTTGGGGGTCGTATAGATTCGCGTTGATGGCGTCGTTATACATCCAGGTGCCTGGTGGAAGAGGTGTGTCGGTCTTGGTCGCCATCCCCATATATGTTTTTGAGAGGATGGCATCCAGGTTGATGGCGTGGCGGATGGCTTTACGTACCTGGACGTCTTTGAGTTCAGGGACGCGGTTGTTCATCAGCAGCGTTTCCAGCTGCTTTGTCCGGTAGCTCAGGTTCAGACTGCTGACCCCGGAGCGATATTGCGCAGCGGTGAGAGAGCGGGTCAGGATCGCGTCCACCCTGTTGTACTCGTAGCTGGTGATCAGTTCCCTGTTGGCCGAGTGAAAGATCGCCATGACTTCTGTGGTCCTTTGGCGGGGCCCCCACCAGAAGGAATTGGCTGATAGCAATAGATAGTCCTTAGGGACAAAGGCCTCAATGCGCAGCGGGCCGGTACCCGGGGGATTTTCAGCTGTCAGCTGCGAGGCGGGGAGCACGGGAAACGTCATTGCGTAGAGAAAGCCGAAGTTCCGGCGCTTGGTTTTTACGGCGACGGTCCTGGCATCGCTGGCCGTTACGCTGCTGATGAAGTACTTTAAAGAGGCGTAGGCACCGCGGTTTTCGGAGCCTGTGTTTTCTGCCAGGCGAAGAATTTCGTGGATGGTCGCCACCACATCCTCTGCCTGAAGGGGAGTCCCGTCATGGAAGAGGGCGCCCTCCCGCAACGTGAAATACCAGGTCTCCCCGCTGGAGGAAGCTTCCCATTTTTCGGCCAGGCAGGGTTCAGGCATATAGTCGTCGTCAATACGGACCAGCCCCTCATAGACAAGGTTCGTCAGGGACATAAACTCCCTCTCAGAGGGTTGCAGCGGGTTGGTCATCTGTGTCGTGACCGAAACGATGCCCAGGGTCAGCGCGTCTTGTGTGAACCCCGCTGAAGCACAGGATACCGTGCCACACAACAGCGTTGTCAGCACAAGGCAGAAGCAGCGCCTAAGTGCCGGCGTCGATTTCATGATACAGCGCATAGGCGTCCAGTACCTTTCTGACGTAATCTCTCGTGCCTTCAGCTGGAATCTGCCCGGCGTCCAGGGTCTGCCTGTCTTTGGCGTATTTGAAAGCCCAGCGCTCTGCATTTCCAGGCCCGGCGTGGTAAGCAGCGAGGATCATGACCGGCGAGCCGGAAAACCTGCTGCTTAGGCTGGCCAGATACCAGGTTCCAAAACGGATGTTGAGGTCTGGTTCAAACAGCCGGTCATAGTCATAGTCTGTCACGTTGAGCCTGCGGGCGATCCATTCTCCGGTATCTTCCATGATTTGCATCAGTCCCCGAGCGCCTTTATGACTCTGTGCGCCTGCATCGTAGTGACTTTCTCGCGCAATGACAGCAGCGATGAAGGACGGGTTCACCCTGAATTCATCAGCGTATTTTGCGATGATGTTCTCAACCTTCGAAGCTTTGCGCATCCCGGCATAGTACTGAAGGTTTTTGTCATGCGTTTGTTGAAGCTGTTCCCTCTGTGCCCGAAGCTGGTCGAGCTTTGCCGTTTCACCAGCCAGGAGCAGGGCCAGCAGGACGAGCGTCAAGGCTAACAGAGAAAAAGAGGCTGTCCACAGCACGGTCTGCAGGGACGGGCGTTTCACGTCCTCCGGCGTGTGTCTCGCGCGGCGACGCGTGGCGCCTGCCACGCCCTGCGGTACCCTGTGGAGCCGGCGATTGCGTGGCTGCGCCGTCCCGCTGTCCACACCGGGCTCAAAACCGTTGCCCGCTGAGAACCGGGTGGCCGGGAAGACCGGGTCGGTTGTGGGTGCGGCTTCGCGGGCTGCTTCAGTCATAGCTGGCCTTTCTGAGCGCGCCACACCACAGCGCATGGATGCGCCGTTCGCTCTGTCGCAGGGAGGCACCTGTGTTGATGGTGCAATCGGAAAGCCTCGCCTTTTTATGCGCAGGCATCTGGCTGCGGATGCGCTTTAATGCCTGGTGAAGGCTGAGGCAGTCGCGTCTGCGCATGCGCGCCACCTGTTGTCGGGTCGTCGCGCGGGCACACCAGACCTCATCACACAGACAATCCATTCCTGACTCGAAAAGGAGAGGGGCATCGATGATCACGACCGGATGTCGCTGAAGATGGGAAAGCTGCCGCAAGACCTCTGTGGTGATCATGGGATGCATGATGGCGTTAAGGGCTTTCAGCGCCGTCTGATCAGAAAATACGATGTCGCCGAGTGTTTTTCTGTCGAGCCTGTCCTCTGAAAAAACTGCATCTCCAAAGCAAGCTCTGATCTTTGCGATTGCCGGCCCGCCAGGCTTTGCAAGCGCCCTTCCGATCTGATCCGTATCGATCACGCGGGCCCCTGCGGCACGGAGCGCCCGTGCGAGGCTTGACTTACCGGAGGCGACGCTTCCCGTCAGCCCTACGATATAGGGCTTATTTTGTATCATACCAGCTGTGACCTGTTTTCACATCGCAGACGAGGGGCACTTTCAGTTCAATGACCTGCTCCATGCACTCCTTGAGCACGGCGGAAACCCGGGTGGCTTCATCCTGCGGGGCTTCGATTAAAAGCTCATCGTGTACCTGCAGGATGAGCCGCGACCGATACCCTTCGCTGTGCAGCCTGGCATGCGCGCGCACCATGGCGGCCTTGATGATGTCCGCGGCAGAGCCTTGGATGGGAGTGTTCATGGCGACCCTTTCGCCAAAGTTGCGCAGATTGGGGTTTTTGGATTTAAGTTCTGGTAGCGGGCGCCTTCGCCCGTACATCGTGGCTGCGTATCCGTTTGCATAGCCATCCCTGACCGCTTGCTGCATGAAGGCATGCACGTCGGGGTAACGGTCGAAATAGCGTGAGATGAAGTCTGCCGCCCGACGCTGTGAAATGCCGATATTTCGGGCCAGCCCAAAGTCGCTGATACCGTACACGATGCCAAAGTTCACTGCTTTAGCGGCTGAGCGCATCTGGGAGCTGACCTCGTCCATGGACACCCCGTTGATTTCCGCGGCGGTGCGCGTATGGATATCCTGCCCGCGCAAAAAAGCATCGCACATGGCTGCGTCTCCGCTCATGTGTGCAAGGATCCTCAACTCTATCTGCGAATAGTCCGCGTCCACTAAAACATGCCCGTCTTTTGCCACAAACGCCTTTCGGATGTCCCTCCCCAGCGGCGTGCGGACGGGGATGTTTTGTAGGTTTGGTTCGCTTGAGGAGATGCGCCCTGTGGAAGTGCTCGTCTGGTCAAAGGTAGTATGAATGCGTCCGCCGGCGCTGAGATTGCGCAGCAGCGAATCGATATAGGTCCCATTGAGCTTCACAAGCTGCCTGTACTCAAGGATGAGGGGAATGGCGGGATGAAGGCCGATGAGCCCCTCCAGGGTATCCGCATCCGTGCTGCTACCCCAGCGGGTTTTCTTTCCAGCTGGTAGGCCAAGCGTTTCAAAGAGTACCTTGCCCAACTGCCTCGGGCTGTTGAGGTTAAACCCTGGGACGCCGGTGCTTTCATGGATCATGGATTGAAGCTTTAGGGCACGCGCAGTAAAGCGTCTGCCGAGATCTTCCAACACGCTCCTGTCAAGCTGAAAACCCTGAGATTCCATATCGGACAGAACCCTGACGAGCGGGAGTTCAATGGATTCATACAGGCTCAGCATCCCCTCTTCTTCAAGCCTGGGCTTTTGCGAATCCGCCAGCATGCGGACGCCTCGAGCGCTCTGCTCCCCGAAGGTTTCAAGGGCATAGCTCTTTTCAAGCGGATTTTGCAGGTACGCGGCGACCATCGTATCCCATGCCAGGGGTGGGAGAAGCGGCTGATCTGCCTTGAAATGACGAAAGAGGCTCTTTGCGTCATGGGTGATGATGCCTTGACGTCCCAGGACATCTGCCAGCGCCATCAGGGCTTGCTCGGGCGAAAGATCGAAAGCGTGGGGCAACATATCCGGCGGACTGTCCGAGATCCGCAGCCTTGCTGCGCGCCCGTCAGACCCTAAGACCGTCAGGTTGCCCGTGTTGAGCAGGAGGGTAAGCGGGCCGCCTGTGCTTTCTTCCAGGAAGGCGGCAAGCTCTTCTGCGCGGTGAAAGTCCTTCCAGCCGGCGTCTTCCGGGGAAGGAGGAGAGTCTGTCCCCTCCGCGTCCCCTCGGGCTAAGAGGTATTCTCGGATCCGCTGGCTGATGGTACTCAGACGGTATTTCTGCAGTGCAGGCAGGGCATCTTCCAGATGGTCGAACGTCCATGCAGGCAAGTGTACGTTCACGGGCGCCCCGCGGTCGATGGTGACGAGCTGTTTGGCGAAACGGGCAGCCTGAGCGTGTGTGCGCAGGTTTTCTCCCAGCTTTCCCTTGATCTGCTCAGACTGTGTGAGGATGTTCTCAAGCGAGCCATACTCCTTGAGCAACCTTACCGCTGTCTTGTCACCCACGCCGGGCACGCCGGGGATATTGTCACTGGAATCACCGGTCAGTCCTTTCCAATCGGTGACCTGGGCGGGCAGGATGCCATAGACTTCCTGAACAGAGGCAGGGGTGAACATCACCGTTTCAGAAATACCCTTTTTTGTGAACAGCAGGGAGACGCCCTCTTCAACCAGCTGGAGCGCGTCTCTGTCCCCTGTCACCAACAGGCTGCCGATGCCCTGCTCGTGGCATTGTCGCGACACGGATCCCATCAAATCATCTGCTTCAAAACCCTCCAGGCTGATGACCCCGATACCCATCAGGGAAAGGAGTTCCCTGATCAGGGGAAATTGCTCGCGCAGTTCGTCCGGCATGGGCGAACGTCCTGCCTTGTATTCTCCGTAAAGTTCGTGCCTGAAGGTCGGACCGTGCTCGTCAAAGGCGACCACGCAGTACCGGGGAGCAAACTCCCTGATTACCCTGAGCAGCATGGACAAAAAGCCATGCAGCGCATTGGTGGGCACTCCTTCGGCGTCCATGGGAGGGAGCGCGTGAAAAGCCCTGTACATCAGGCTGTGCCCGTCAACGATCATGCAGGTCTCACGCATATCCAACACCTCTGGCGCATTTTATCACAGGTCTGCGTTCCTGGCAAAAAAAGCCCGCCGCGTGGCGGGCTGAAGTGTCTTCTCGCGCACATCAGGCATAGAGGGGAAACGAGGACATCAGGGCACTGACAGCGGCGCCGACGCTCTGAACGGCTGGCTCGCCCTCGCGCAGAATCCTTGCGATCCACTCCGCGATCAGACGCATCTCGCGTTCCTTCATGCCGCGGGTGGTCACGGCGGGCGTCCCGATCCGAATGCCACTGGTGACGGAAGACTTGCGCCGATCTCTCGGCACCATGTTTTTGTTTACCGTGATGTTCGCCAGTCCCAGCAGCCTTTCCACATCCCGCCCGGTGACCTCAAGATCCGCGAAGTCAAGGAGCAACAGGTGGTTGTCCGTTCCCCCGGACACCATCCGGATGTTCAAAGCGCGAAAACTGTCTTCCAGCGCCTTGGCGTTCTTGAGGATCTGTTCCTGATAAGCTGCAAACTCGGGCTGCAACGCCTCCCAAAAGCAGACCGCCTTTGCCGCAATCGCATGCATCAGAGGACCACCCTGGATGCCGGGGAAGATCGCCTTGTCAATCGCCCTGGCATGCTCAGCCTTACAGAGAATCATGCCTCCCCTGGGTCCGCGAAGGGTTTTATGGGTTGTGGTCGTAACGGCGTCCGCCCACGGTATGGGAGAGGGATGCAGGCCGGTCGCGACCAGCCCTGCGATGTGTGCCATGTCTGCCATCAGGAAAGCGCCCACTTCGTCAGCAATCGCCCGGAGGCGCTTGAAATCAAGGGTCCTGGGATAGGCGGATGCGCCGGCCACGATCATCCGTGGCCTGCATTTCCTAGCCTTCTCCGCGAGCTGGTCATAGTCAATGGTCTCCGTCAGGGGGGCCACCCCGTATGACTCAAAGTGGAAGTACTGACCGCTAAAGTTAAATGGGCTTCCATGTGTCAGATGGCCGCCATGGTTCAGGCTCATGCCAAGCACGGTGTCTCCGGGCTTGAGCAAGGCGAAATACACTGCCATATTGGCTTGTGAGCCGGAATGTGGTTGTACGTTGGCATGTTCAGCCCCGAACAGCTCCTTTGCTCGTTCGATGGCCAGAGTTTCCGCGATATCCACGTATTGGCAGCCGCCATAATATCGTTTTGCAGGATATCCTTCAGCGTACTTGTTTGTCAGCGGAGACCCCAGCGCGGCCAGGACGGCCGGACTGACAAAGTTCTCACTTGCGATGAGTTCGATGTGTTCTTCCTGCCTGGCACTCTCGCTTTTTATCGCCTGATAAATCGCCTCGTCTGCCTGTAGGGCCTCAGGTATTTTCCACATACGCTATCCTCCGGATCAAATGTAAAACCGTACGCGTTGTCAGGCACTCCTGCAGCACATCCCAACTTGTGCTTACTGCTGCTTCCTTCCGGACCTGACAGGGTTCACACCATGAAATCGCACAGGACCCGGCACCGCGTACGGCTTGCCCATCATACAACACAACTCCGTCAACGGCAACCGCCCTGCGCGTCCCTAAACCCTGTGGCTGGGAAGGAACCGGAAAGGCGTGGCAAAGCGTCGGACGCAGCGTGGTCTGCTGCTGTGGAAAGAAGCCTGAGCGCCTCGTCGTAAGCGGCCATCAGCTGGGGGTCGCTGAGGTCTCCAAACTCAAAGTATAGGTCCAGGAGCTCGTCCGGCATGGGAACCTCTAAATCCGGAAGGACCCCTGTCTTGTGTACCTTGTTGCCGGAAGGGGAATAGAATTGGGCGAAGGTGTACTGAAACCCGGACTGGCCATCGCCCAGCGGTCGGACGTCCTGAACAATGCCTTTCCCGAAGGTTTTTGTCCCAACCAGGGTTGCGCGTCCGTAGTCCTTCATTGCGGCTGAAACGATCTCAGAGGTGGAGGCGGAATGGCCATTGATGAGGATGATGAGCGGAATATCAGTCTTGCCTGTCTGACCATAGGTCTTTTCCTGGTTTCCAGCACGGTCTTGCGTATAGAAGAGAAGCTGGTTGTCAAAAAACAGGTCGGCGATGGAAATGCCGGAACCGACCCATCCGCCGGGGTTGTCTCTTAGATCCAGGATCAGCGCCTGTGCACCCTGTCCCTCCAGGTCGGATAGCGCCGCCTCAAAGGCCTCTGCACAGTCGCCCGCGAATTCGTAGAGGGTGATGTATCCGATTGCCTCATCGAGCATAGTCGATTCCAGCCGGTTGACGTTGATCTGTGCTTTTACGATATCAAAGGAAAGGATCTCTCCGTTGCGGAGCATTTCCACGTGAACCTGCTCTCCCGGAACGCCTCGCATCATGCTGACCGCATCCTGCATGGTCGCGGTGGTAACGGCTAGATCCTCCACCATGAAGAACACGTCGCCTTTTCGGATGCCTGCCTCCTCAGCGGGCGTGTCGCGAAAAACGCGCGTCACGGTCACGCTTGAGTCCTCATAATCGCCCAGGAGCTGGACTCCAATACCGGCGTACTTTCCCGTGTCGTCTTCCCATAGGGTCTCCCACGCTTTTTGGGGATAATAGAAGGTGTAGGCGTCTCCCAGCCCAGCGAGAAAACCGCTGATGGCACCGTCCATCATGGCCTCTTCGTCGGGTTCCTCGAAATAATAGGCATCGATCACTTGGTGGACCTCGTCAAGAAGCTCGTATCGCTTGAGCCGCTCATATTCTTGGAGGGAGATCGTGATCGTCCCTGCGCTGTTTCCGAAGGCCTTGGACACCGACCCGGCTGCTACGCACAGGGATACGAGCAGCAGGGCGCATAGGAGCTGTTTGATGGCTCTGTGGGTAAAAATTCTTTTCATGATATCTTCCTGCGTTTGGTTTTTGAACACTTTTTTAGGTCATGGAGAAGCTTGAACGTGACTGCATCTTCAAAGCGCCTTAAGTCAAGCCCCGAGAGCCGATGGATTTTATCCAGGCGGTATACAAGGGTATTGCGGTGGATGTAGAGGTGCCGCGCGGTATCCGACAGGTTTAGATCCTTCGCGAGAAACATGTTGACGGTCTTGAGTGTTTCTTCATTAAACAGGTGTGCGGTTCTTCGGTTGAAGAGAAGCCCGTGGTAGTGCGACGCTGTTTCAGGAGGGATATCGGCAAGAAGCCTCTCAAGCAGCATCGTCCGATAAACATGGATATGCTCCGTCTCACGGAAAACGCATCCAAGCTCCAGAGCCTTTCTGGCCTGGCGACAGCTCAGGGACAGGTCATGAAGCGACGGAGAAGGCTCGCCGATGCCTACCATGACCTGGAGGCCCTCTTCCTCAAGGATGGTTTCCCTCAGCGCCGATGCGTATTCCCTGAGTTCCCCTGTGTCAGCCATATCCGCCATATCCTTGACCAGGGCTATCCAGTGGCTGTCCAGGGGCACAAGGACGTCGTCGCCCGTCAGGGGAACGGACTGCTGCAGCATGCTGTAGGGGCTTCGTCCTCGTGCTGGGATCAGATGTAAAAGAATTACACACCTTCTTTGGTGCAGCTTCAACCCGAAACGGCTGGCAAGGGCTTCTGTCTCCGTGGGCTGGAGCTCATGGAGCAGCATCTCGCGGTAAGCGTCGTCAAAACTGTCAGAGGGAGAAGGTCCTGTCATCAGGGCTTCAAGCAGGGAGGCACTCAGCCTGATCAGCCTGTCTGCTTCCGTCCCCACACGTACAGCCAGAAAGAGCGTGGGAGTGGTGGAAAGCTTCTGGAAAAGAAACCCGCCGCTGACGACCGGAGCACCGAGATCCAGCCCCGAAGGAAGGCTTTCAGGGGGATTCTCAGAGAGAAAAAGGCTTTGCCCACTGTCGTTCAGCAAAAAGACATCGGTACCAAGAGTTGAAAAAAATCGCTGAAATTTCTGCCAGAAAGGCTCGTCCATACCGTGATCCTCCCCCTGCAGAACGGAGACCGCCGGGGACCGAGCCACCCGGGATTCCGCCCAGACAAAAGTATAACACAGGTGCTGCGGGCTGAGAAGAAAGGGGCCCGGTGTCAGAAGGCCTGCAAGGTGCTGTAAACATGGATGCATATGCTTGCATGCGCCCTCACCGGATGTTAACATACACATAGCGATTTCCGTGAAGGGGATCGCAAACGATTGTCGTTTGGAGGCCCTGATGAGTTATTCGGTTGAAAAGCTATCCAGCAACAGGGTGAAGATATCCTTCGGAGTCCCCACCGAGGAGTTTGACTCCGCGCTGCAAAAGGCATATCTCAAGCTGCGCTCGCGTGTCAATGTCCCGGGTTTCAGGAAGGGCAAGGCCCCCCGGAAATTCATTGAGACCCTCTACGGGGAAGATTTCTTTTATAACGAGGCTTTTGACCTCGTTTTTCCTGACGTCTATCGCGAAGCGGTGGATCAGGAAGCCCTCTTTCCAGTAGACCGGCCGAACATCAGCTTGGATCAGATCGGTTCCGGGAAGGAACTGAAATTCACAGCAGAGGTCTATGTCCGGCCGGATGTCGTCTTAGGCGATTACCGGGGACTCAAGGGAGTGAAGTATCTTCCGCCTGTTTCGGAGGAAAGTATCGAAGCCCGTATTGAGCAGGATGTCCTGCGGGTCACGACCAGTCAGGATGTGACCGATGATCCCGCGGAGTCTGGCGACAGGGTCAGCATTGATTATACAGGGACCATGGACGGGGCTCTTTTTGAAGGTGGTTCAGCGGAGGGATACCGCCTCGTCCTTGGAAAAGGTGCCTTTATTCCCGGCTTTGAGGACGGCATCATCGGGATGCTTCCCGGTGAAGAGAAGGAAGTCCGCGTGCAGTTTCCTGAGGATTACCATCAGGAGAGTCTTGCGGGCAAGGAGGCATTGTTCCAAATTAAGCTCAACGAGATCAGCCGCGATCTGCGGCCGGAGCTGGACGATGAATTCGCAGCAGACGTGTCCATGCACACGACCTTTGCACAATATCGGGAAGCGATCGTAAAGGAGCTTGAGGAACAAAGAGAAAAGCAGGCTGAGGCAAAGCTGGAAGATAGCCTGATCCTGCAAGCGGTGGATGCCTCCGACTGCGACATCCCCGATGCCATGATTGAGGACGAGATGGACGTTATGGTCCGCAACCTGCGTATGAGGATTGCGTACCAGGGCCTCCAGTACCGTGATTATCTGAGGTATACGGGTACCTCTGAAGAACAGGTTCGGGAGATGTACAGGCCTGAAGCAGCCCTGCGCGTCAAGACGCAGCTGGTGCTCGATGAGATCAGGAAGCGTGAGGACGTCGTCCCGACCCAGGAGGAGATTGACAAGGAGATGGCCGCCCGTGCACCGAAGGACGGCAGAGATTTGGACGGATACAAGGCAGGCCTCAACGAGGCACAGTTGGAGTATTACAAGGAAGCCGCCACGTCCGCAAAGGTTGTGAAGCTCCTCAGGGATGCTGCGGAAATCATCGTGCAGGAAACGGAGGAGCCCAGCGCCTCGGTGGAGGAGGCTTTGGCCGGGATGGAGGAGGCGGTGCCGCCGGAAGCGGCGGAAGAGGATGAATGAAGGGGAAAGACATGGGAGAGTATCTGATACCATATGTTATCGAGCGGAGTGGGAGCGGCGAAAGGTCTTTTGACATCTATTCCCGCCTTCTCAGGGACCGTATTGTTTTCCTGGCCGGTCCCATCAACGACGGGCTGGCAAACACGGTGGTAGCCCAGCTTCTTTTTCTTGAGATGGACAATCCCAGCGCTGACATCTCGCTGTATATCAATAGCCCTGGGGGCTCTGTGACGGCTGGAATGGCCATCTTTGATACCATGCGGCACATCAAATCACCAGTCAGGACGGTATGCGTCGGCATGGCTGCTTCGATGGGGGCCTTTTTGCTGATGGCGGGTGAGAAGGGAAAGCGCATGGCTCTGCCAAACAGCGAAGTCATGATCCATCAGCCCTCTGGCGGCGCGGAAGGGCCTTCGTCTGACGTGACCATCCGCGCCGAATGGCTGCAGAAAACAAAAAAGAAAATGATTGAGATGATTGCCCAGATGTCTGGACAGGAAGTGGAGCGCGTGGCGAGGGACATGGAGAGGGACTATTTTATGTCCGCGCAGGAAGCTCTTGACTACGGCATTGTGGACGAGATCTATGCGCCCAGATCTGGCGGTGGTGGCGATGCCTAAGGAACCAAACGAACCAAAGAAACTGCACAGATGCAGCTTCTGTGGCAAGTCGCAGACGGATGTCAAGCGCCTGATCGCAGGGCCTGGCGCTTACATTTGCAATGAATGTGTCGACCTGTGTGGCGAAATCCTTCGGGAGGAAGTCAAACCGGTTTCAAGAAAGACAGGCAGAACAAAGCTTCCGCTCCCGGTGGACATCAAAAAGACGCTTGACGAGTATGTGATCGGCCAGGAAAGGACGAAGCGCGCCCTGTGTGTCGCGGTCTACAACCATTATAAACGCATCCGCTCAGGCAGCGGGGATGAGGATGTGGAACTGCAAAAGTCGAATATCCTCATGATCGGGGCAACCGGGACCGGGAAAACCTATCTGGCGCAGACGCTCGCCAAAATTCTCCAT
Organism: uncultured Oscillospiraceae bacterium; assembly: GCA_964586835.1. Classification (GTDB taxonomy): domain Bacteria; phylum Bacillota; class Clostridia; order Christensenellales; family Aristaeellaceae; genus CAZLYF01. The sequence goes on along the minus strand of CAZPIC010000009.1, from coordinate 36,245 downwards.
GTGCCCTTCGCTATCGCTGACGCTACCTCGCTGACGGAAGCGGGCTACGTGGGCGAGGACGTTGAAAATATCCTTCTCAGGCTGATCCAGTCGGCAGATGGGAACGTCTCCTCAGCGGAACAAGGGATCATCTATCTGGACGAAATCGATAAAATCGCTCGAAAAAGTGAAAATGTGTCCATCACGCGGGATGTGAGCGGTGAAGGGGTCCAGCAGGCGCTTCTAAAGATCCTTGAGGGGACCATTGCCAATGTGCCACCGCAGGGAGGACGTAAGCATCCTCAGCAGGAATGCATACGCATCGACACCTCCAATATCCTGTTCATTTGTGGCGGAGCATTTGATGGTCTCGAAGCTATCATCGGCGCGCGGATGGGCGACCGACAGATGGGCTTTGGGGCTGCAACGGAGGAAACATCCCACCGGCGAAGCGGGAAACTTTTCAAGCATGCCCGCCCCGATGACCTGGTCAAGTATGGATTGATTCCGGAACTCGTCGGGCGCATTCCCGTTGTACTGGGCTTGGAACCCCATGACGGGGAAACCCTGATCCGCATTCTGACAGAGCCTAAGAACGCGATCGTCCGACAGTATCAGCGTTTGTTTGAGCTGGACGGCGTAGAGCTCTCCTTCAGCGAGGAGGCTCTCCGCCTTGTCGCACAGGAGGCGATTGAGCGAAAGACGGGGGCCCGGGGACTACGCGCCATCATAGAGGCGGCGCTCATGGACACGATGTTTGAGCTCCCCTCGCAGGCCGATGTCAGAAAGTGTCTTGTCGTTCCGGATGACGACGGGAAAGGGATCCGGCCACAACTCGTTCGCGATGCGCCTGCTGCGCTGCCGGCAAGAACGAAGAGGCAGCCGGTCAGAACCGAAAGACCCCTGACGGAAGACGCTTCCTGACCGTGCCCACCTGAGGGCTGCTTTGGTCGTCGCGTTTTTCAAGACCTCTTCCGCCTCCGGGTAGGAAGGGGTGTTTTGACAGGAGGACACCATGTCCAAGGACGAAAAATACATCCAGCTTCCCATGCTGCCCCTTCGCGGCCTTGTGGTCTTTCCGCACACGGTGCTCCACTTCGACGTTGGCCGGGACCGCAGTGTGGCGACCATTGAACGTGCCATGCAGGAGGGGCAGAAGATCTTTGTCATTACGCAGAGGGACATTGATGCTGAGGAGCCTGGACTGTCCAAACTCTACCGCGCGGGAACCATTGCCAAATTAAGCCAAGTGCTGCATTTGCCAGGCAACAACCTTCGCGTGCTGGTAGAGGGGGAAAGCCGGGCGCTGATCAAGCGCATGATAGAGGATGAATCGGCATGGATGGCGGAGGTGGAGCCCATCCCCCGGTACACCGACGAGATGGATTCACCTGAGCTTTCAGCGCTCATTCGGATTACGCAGAAGTATTTCGAGCATTTTGCCGATGCGAGCGGACGCGTGTCCGGCGAACTGCTGCGGTCGGTAAAGGCGGTTGAGAACCCGGACGAACTGGCTGATGTGATCGCAGCCAATACGCTGTCGCGCATAGAGGACCGTCAGGAGATTTTGGGCAAGGCGAACCCCATGGAACGCCTGGAAGTGCTGTGCGTATGCCTGGCAAGGGAGATCAAGTTCGCCGGTGTGGAAAAAACAGTACAGATGCGGATCAAGAGCCAGATCGACAAAAACCAGAAGGATTATTATCTTCGGGAACAGATGAAGGCGATCCAGGAAGAACTTGGTGAGGACGAAGAGGATGACCTTGACGAGTTCCGCAGCCTGCTTAAAAAGACACCGATGAACGACGAAGCCAGAGAAAAGGCCCAGAAGGAAATCGACCGGCTCGCCCGCATGTCGCCAGGGACCCCTGAGATCACCGTCAGCGAAAACTACCTGGAGTGGCTCTTTGAGCTGCCCTGGGGCAAGTATTCACGGGACCGCGTTTCCCTGGACCGCGCCAGACGAGTTTTGGACCGGAACCATTACGGGATGCGCCAGGTCAAGGAGCGCATCATTGAATACCTGGCTGTGCTGGGAATACGCCTTGAAGAGGACGCGTCCGCCAGCATGAAGGGCCCTATCCTCTGTTTTGTGGGGCCTCCCGGTGTAGGAAAGACCTCCATTGTCCGGGCGATTGCGCAGGCCATGGGCCGGGAGTTTGTGCAGATGTCACTGGGGGGAGTGCGCGATGAGGCGGAAATATTTGGCCATCGGCGCACCTATATCGGCGCCATTCCCGGGCGGGTGGTCGCGGGGCTCAAGCGCGCGGGTACGATGAACCCCGTTTTTCTGTTTGATGAAATCGACAAGATGGGAAATGACTTCAGAGGCGATCCCGCCAGTGCCATGCTTGAAGTGCTCGACAGTGAGCAAAACGCCGGCTTTCGCGATCATTATCTGGAGGTACCGTTTGATCTGAGCCGCGTGATGTTCGTCACAACAGCCAATATCGAGGAAAATATTCCGCCCCCACTCAGGGACAGGATGGAACTGATTGAGGTGCCCAGCTATACGGAGGAAGAGAAGCTGCAGATCGCGAGGCTTCACCTGGTAAAGAAACAGCTTGGGGAAAACGGGCTGCCCAGAGGTGCCGTGAAGATCAGGCCCGATGCGCTGAGGTTTGTCATAGAGGGATACACGCGCGAAGCGGGCGTCCGGACCCTTGCGAGAATGCTGGCAAAAATCGTGCGTAAAGCTGCCGTGGACATGCTTGACCAGGACAGGAAGACAGTATCCGTTACGCCGACGATCGCCAGGAAATATCTGGGCGCAGAACGCTACCTCCGCGACAAACCTCCAGAGGAACCGCTGCCTGGCATCGTCAACGGAATGGCCTACACGCAGGTGGGCGGTGAAATGCTGGCAGTAGAATGCGTCGTCATGCCTGGAAACGGGAAACTGAACCTGACGGGCCATCTGGGCGACGTTATGAAGGAAAGCGGCCACGCTGCCCTGTCCTGGGTTCGTGCCCATGGCGAGGCGTTTGGCCTGGATGATGACTTCCCGCAGAAGATGGATATCCATATCCACGTTCCTGAAGGCGCGGTCCCAAAGGATGGACCTTCAGCCGGTGTCACCATGGCGACGGCTCTGGTGTCCGCGCTCACCAAGCGGCCTGTCAGGCCTGGACTTGCCATGACGGGGGAGATCACTCTGGGAGGCAGGGTGTTGCCGATCGGAGGGGTGAAGGAAAAGCTGCTTGCCGCCTACCGCGCGGGGATCTCACTGGTAATCCTGCCCCGTGAAAACAAAAAGGATGTCGAAGAAATCCCGGAGCATATCCTTGGCAAGTTTCGCGTGGAGTATGTGGACTCCATCAGCGATGTACTCAGGATCGCGTTGCCTGAGGAACACTGAGCCATGGCACTAAAAAAGCTTAGATTCATTACGAGCCTTGCCACTTATGGTAACTTTCAGGGCTGCGGGCTGCCACAGATCGTCCTGTCGGGCAGAAGCAATGTGGGAAAAAGCAGCTTGATCAATTCCCTGTGCGGTGAAAAGCGCCTTGCCCGCACAAGCACGACGCCAGGAAAGACCGCGCTGATCAATATCTACCTTGTCGAAGGACGCTTTCATCTGGTAGACTTGCCTGGTTATGGCTACGCGCGGGTGAGCAAGGGGGAGAAAGAGCGTTGGGCCAGGATGATCGACGGATATTTCCGGGAAGCATCAACGCTGGCGGCAGCGTTGCACCTGGTGGATATCCGCCACGAACCTTCCGCGGATGACCGCGACATGAACGCGTTTTTGCGAACCGCAGCATTTCCGTTCGTCACGGTAGCTATGAAGGCCGATAAAATTTCCCGGGCGCAGCGGTCGCGGAACCTTCAGCGCATCGGCCGTGCGCTGGCCGTCCAGCCTTGGGAGCTGATCGCGTATTCTTCTGTAACGGGAGAAGGAAGAGACGCTGTGGCCCGGGCGATCGAGGGATTTCTTCCGCCCGTAAAGACCCGCGTGGCGGAGTCGGATTAGGCGGGGGGGCTCGTGCGCGGATCACCTGCAAATGCTTGCGAAAGCGATGTGCCTGTGCTAAGATGTGCTCTGCGTAGATGAAGGGGGTATGGGAATGTCGGTTGGCAAACTGGTGATGACGATCCTGCTGATGGCCGCGTCGGTTGTCATGATTGTCTCGGTCCTGCTGCAAAAGGGCGATGCAGACGCTCTGTCGGCGCTGGGTGGCGGAGGCAGTGGTGAGAGTTTTTTCGGCAAGAACAAGGCAAAGACGCTGCAAGGAAGGCTGGCGCTGCTGACCAAGGTTTCTGCGGTGGCCTTTATTACCATCGCCCTTCTGATGATATTTATCGCCTGACAGCTCACGCGATCTGTCCGTGAAAGCCGCCGCGCCGCGCCGGCTTTTCTTTTGTATGCCCTGTTGGAGGAAGGCTGCCTGTGACCATTCTGACTGCAAGGAATCTGTCCAAGTCCTTCGGTGCTCATGAGGTGCTGCGCGACATCAGCATCACTCTGACAAACAAGGCGAGAATGGGCCTGGTAGGGGTCAATGGCTGTGGAAAAACGACATTGCTGCGTATTTTAGCCGGAGAGCTTTCAGCGGACAGCGGCCAGCTGACCCTTCTGAAGGGAACGCGCACGGGATATCTTGCCCAGCTTGTCAGGAGTTCGCCTGAGAAGACGGCGCTGGAGACGATGCAGGATGTCTTTTTGCACCTTCACGCCATAGAAAAACGCATGCGCCACTTGGAGCATGAGATGGCCGAGCCGCTGTCGGCACAGCGCTTCACGGAGCTCGCGGAGGAATATGAAAGGCTGAGCAGGCGCTATGAAGCAGAGGAAGGCTATGCGGTCCCTTCCAGAATTCAGGGGGTGCTTTCGGGCTTGGGCTTTTCGCCCCAGCGGCAGGAACAGCCTGTCGCAAAGCTGAGCGGAGGCGAATTGACACGCCTCAGCCTGGCGGCGCTGCTGATGAGAAGTCCGGACCTGATGCTTCTGGACGAGCCGACCAACCACCTTGATCTGGACGCGCTGGTGTGGCTGGAGGACTATCTGAATGCCTTTCGCGGCTCCATCATCGTCGTTTCGCATGACAGGTATTTTCTGGACCGGGTCTGCACAGGGGTGACCGAGATTCTCTTTGGCGTATCCGAACAGTATCATGGAAACTACAGCCAGTATCTGCAACAGAGGGCTGAGCGCTTTGACAGCCGGGTGCGTGCCTACAGGCTGCAGCAAAAAGAAATCTCGAGGCAACAGGCTATCATTGAGCGCCTTCGGAGCTTCAACCGTGAAAAATCCATACGCGCCGCAGAAAGCCGGGAGAAGGTCCTTGAGAAGATGTCGCTTCTTGACAAGCCGGAAGAAACCAGACGGGCGAGGTTCAGCTTCAGTGCAGGCCGGAGGATGGGGTATGATGCCCTGCAGGTCTACGCGTTGAGCAAGAAATATGATGGCAGAACCGTGTTTCAGGATTTGAACCTCGAGCTAAAATCCGGTGACCGTGCAGCTTTGATCGGAGCGAACGGCATCGGAAAGACCACCCTTCTCAGATGCCTTTCCGGACAGGAACCGTCAGATGGAGGGGAGATTCGCTATGGCGCGGGCGTGGATATCGGATACTTTGACCAGAAGCTGATACAGTTGGATGACAAGAAAACACTGCTTGATGAGGCATGGGGAGACTATCCTTCTCTCGGCCAAGGCGACGTGAGGGGGGCCCTGAGCAATTTTCTGTTTACCGGGGAGGATGTTTTCACGCGTGTCGGCGCCCTTTCAGGGGGAGAACGGGCCAGGCTCGCGTTTGCGAAATTGATGCTTGCGCATCGAAATTTTCTGCTGTTGGACGAACCCACCAACCACCTGGACGCAGACAGCCGGGAGGTGCTTGAACAGGCACTCGCTGATTTTGACGGGACGGTCCTTGCGGTCTCCCATGACCGATACTTTATCAAGCGCTTTGCGACCAGGATACTGATCTTGACGGCTGAAGGTCTCCAAGTCCATGACGGAGACTACGAGAGTTATGTACGCGTGACCCAGGGGGAATCTGGCCAAACGACCCCTGAGGTCGTCATCAAAACCAGGACGGCTCAAAACAGGGAAAGAAAACACGCAAGAGCTGCTGATGAAAAGCGATGGCGGCTCAAGGAAACACTCAGGGCAGCCGAAGAGGCTGTGCAGGCTACAGAAACCGCCCTTTCTGTGCTGGAAGCCCGCCTTGCGGACCCTGGTGTATATGCTGATCCGGAAAAGGCCGCAGAGGTGGCACGCGCCCGCCACGCGCTGCTTGGGCGTCTTGAGGAGGAATACCAGGCCTGGGAGGCGGCGGAGACAGATTGTCTGGAGAGCGAGACGTGCCCGTAGCGCGGTAACCGCAGCAAGAAGTTCTGAGCCATTGGGCGTTGCAGGAGGCCTTATCAGGACCCCCGATAGCAGCCGCGAAAGTTTTTTGCCGCAGGCCTTGACAAAGAGGGGGCTATGGTTTACGATCGGCTGCAAACAAGGTGCGGAAGGAGGTTCCCCATGCAGTACAGTGCTATGATGCGAATGCTCATGATGATGCGTCGGACCTCCGACTCGCGTCTGTTGTGTTGCGCCGTCTGATAGCCTGAAGGGATCAGCACCCGCTCCGCACAGCGCGGAGCGGGTTTTTATTATGGCAGAGAAGAGGATTGACCACGGTGACGAACGCAGGCGAGCCCCTGATAGAAATCAGGGATCTGTCAAAGGTCTTTGAAACGCCGGACGGTGAGGTTACCGCCCTGGCCGGCATCGATTTGAAGATTGACAAGGGAGACATCTATGGCGTCATCGGGATGAGCGGTGCGGGAAAGTCAACGCTCATCCGATGCATCAACCGCCTGGACAGCCCCAACAGCGGACAGATCTTCTACAGGGGCAGGGACATCCTTCGGATGAGCGGGAAGGAATTGATTACCCTGCGCAGAAAGATAGGCATGATCTTTCAACAGTTTAATCTCCTGATGCAAAGAACTGTGGGCAACAACGTGAGATATCCTCTTGAAATCAGTGGGGTCCGCAGGGGAGATGCCAATGAGCGGGTCAGAGAGCTTCTTCACATTGTGGGCCTCAGTGATAAGATAAACGCTTATCCTGCCCAGCTCTCCGGCGGCCAACGGCAGCGGGTGGCGATCGCGCGCGCTCTGGCCAGTGATCCTGAAGTGCTGCTGTGCGATGAAGCTACCAGCGCGCTGGACCCGATGAACACCCAGGCCATCCTGTCGCTATTAAAGGACATCAACGAAAGGCTGGGAATTACCGTGATCCTCATCACTCACGAGATGTCCGTGATCCGTCAGATCTGCAACAGGGTGGCCATCCTTGATCAGGGAAGGGTTGCGGAAGAAGGGACAGTCGACCAGGTTTTCATCCACACGCGATCACGTGCGGGGCGGAGGCTTTTTGACATCCTACCGGAAGAATCCGATGCGGAGCCCCAGGGACCGGCACTGAGAATCGTGTTTGACGGTGCAGCGGCGGAGAAGCCGGTGATCGCCTCTCTGGTGAAAGACCAGGGGATCCTGATCAACATCCTGTCAGCCAACATGAAACACATCGGTGGCAAGATCTACGGTCAGATGCTTATTGAGGCGCCTGCAGACGAGACCCACAGGAAAACGATCACCGGATATCTGGAAAAAAGAGGATTGACGGTCAAGGAGGTGAATAACCAATGAGCGCGGGACAGATCGGGCAACTGCTTCTTACAGGGTTGGTGGACACGCTGTATATGACGGTTCCTTCTACGATCATTTCCTACCTCGTCGGTATGCCCTTGGGCATCCTGCTGGTGGTGACCCGACGAAACAATATCCTGCCAAGCCCGACGCTCAACACGGTCCTGGGGACAGCGGTGAACTTCCTGCGGTCGATCCCGTTCATCATCCTGTTGGCGATGCTGTTTCCGGTGACACGGCTGGTGATGGGCAAGGCGATCGGGACCCGATCGGTGATCTTTCCCCTGATTGTGAGCGCCTTTCCCTATGTAGCCAGAATGGTAGAAAGCTCTCTCAGCGAGGTGGATGCCGGCGTGATTGAGGCTGCTCAGTCCATGGGTTCGACCGTCGGACAGCTCATTTTCAAGGTGATGCTTCCAGAGGCGAAGCCTTCCCTGGTCAACGGAGCGGCGATCTGTACGGTGACCATCCTGGGGTATACTGCCATGGCAAGCGCCGCGGGCGGTGGTGGGCTGGGCGCCCTCTCCATTACCAAGGGCCTCAATCAGCGCAATTTTGACATCATGTACGCTTCTGGACTTGCACTCGTCGCCTTGGTTCAACTGCTGACCGTCGCGGGAAGTCGTATTACAAGGAGCATTGACCATAGAAAATAATGCGTCAGTCTGAAAGGAGAATTCCCATGAAGAAGACCCTTGCCCTGCTCGTCGCAACGTTCCTGACCCTGAGTGCCGCATCTGCCCTGGGGGGTGAAAGCATTGTCATTGGCGCGACAGCGACCCCTCACGCAGAAGTCCTGGAGTTCATCAAGGACGACCTTGCCGCGCTCGGATACGACCTTGTGATCCAGATTTTCACGGAGTATCCCCTTCCCAACCCCGCCACAGCAGCGGGCGATCTGGACGCGAACTACTTCCAGCACCTGCCATATCTGAAACTCTACAATGAGGCAGTGCCTGCGTCCGAGCAGCTTCTCGCGGAGATCCCGGTGCATTACGAGCCCTTTGGCCTCTATGGAGGCACCAGGAACTCGCTGGAGGAGATAGAGGACGGGGACACCATCACCATCACCAATGATCCCAGCAACGAAACCCGGGCGCTGTTTCTGCTTGCGTCAGCAGGGCTGATCACACTGCCCGAGGGTGCCACGGTGTATGATTCCCTGACCGTGCTCGATGTGGGCAATCCACACAACTACGAGCTTCTGGAGGTCAATGCAGAGCTGGTTCCCTCCACCCTTGATGACGCCGCCTACGCGGTCATCAACGGCAACTACGCCATCGGTGCGGGGCTCAAGCCTGTTAAGGACGCCCTGTTTCTGGAGCCCGCAGAAGGTGAGGCGGGTGTGACGTATACCAACTACGTCGTGATCCGGCCTGAGGACAAGGACAGCCCCTGGGTAGAGGCTCTCCGGAACGTGCTGCACACGGACAAGGTGCGTGCCTTCATCGAGGACAGTGAAACCTATGCCGGAGGCGTGATCCCAGTCTTCTGATCTATCGACTGCATGGAAAAAGGCCCGACCGCATGCCGGACGGGCCTTCTCTGCGCACCCATGGCCGGGCGAACACGAAGCTGCAAGCTGTCATCGCTTGAGCTCCGGGGCTTTCCCGTGTTCAAGGCCCGGGAGAAACCCCGCACGAAAGCCGTCGCAGATCAGACAACCGGGTAGGAGGCCAGAAAATGCTCACCATGCAGTCTGAGCACTTCGCCAGTAGCTGGAAGAAGGGCGGTCTGTCCCGCAGAAAGGGGGAGCGTTCGGCTTTCGCCAAGCTCCAGCCACCCATCCTGCAGGGCTGTCAGAATCCCAAAGCGATCGCTTTGCGGGGAAAGGAGAGCGCCCATACACCGGGTGTAACGCTCCGTAACGAAGTGCGGAGCCTGGATGAGGATTTCCTTCGCTCCGCCCCCCTGCATTGGAACCGTGCCGCTGGACAGGGAGACAGGCCGGCTGTCAAGATCTGTGACCTCCAGCGCCTGTCGGATATGCAGAGGTCTCCGGTCGCCGTCCTTGTTTCGTCGGTCCCAGTCGTAGAAACGGTAGGTCAGGTCACTGGTTTGCTGGATCTCGTACAGCAGGATGCCTGCCCCAACAGCATGCACAGTCCCCGGAGGAATGTATAGCGCATCCCCCGCTCGGACTTCTACAAAGCGCAACAGCGCTTCGATACCCGTGCCTTGCTCGGAGGCGTCTCTGAGCATGTCCTGGGTCACGCCTTCGTTAATGCCACATACGATGCGGGCGCCGGGGTCGGCATGCAGGATGACCCAGGCTTCTGCCTTTCCGGACTGGCCCTCCTTCAGAGCGGCACAGTCATCGCCGGGATGGACCTGTACACTCAGTTGCTGCTTGGCATCCAGGAGCTTTAGCAATAGCGGAAAGCCGCTGCCCTTCCAGTCCGTACCGACCAGGTCTTTTCCGTACCTTCTGATGAGGTCGCAAAGCGGTGTTCCGTCCTGGTCGGTGCTGTTGAGCCCCTGTATGGCGCTGACTTCCAGGCTCTCGCCCGTGTGACTGTCGGGGATATCCTTGTGAAAGAGCGTCGCAAGGCGCGTGCCGCCCCAGGGCGTCGCGGTGCCGGAGCGGTAGGCGGGAACCATGATGATGGGTGCGAGCGGCATGTGCTTCACCTGCCTGTTCTTAACCAAGTGATTTGGTGGCGACCAGGTTCACACCTGTGTCCGCCACATTGTAAAGAAGTACCTCCCCAGCGCGGATGGGAAGATGGAGCTTCAGGGAGTGTATGGCGCGCATACAGGCGCCAATCTTTTCCCTGGGGATGGCACTTTCGGTCTTCAGGCTGACGGGCATAGCACTGCCCGCCACCGGAGCCACGGCGGTCACGACCCTCTTTGGGCAGATGCATTCCTGGCGCGCATAGCTTTCGCCGAGCCCGCACTGGTTGCCCTGAACGGTTGCGATCTCCCCGCTTTGGAGTGTCACCGAAACCCGGCATCCGACCGGACAGCGGATACAGGTCACGCTGCGTGCCTCGCCTGTGCTCTGCGGCATCTCAGCCCTCCGAGGCAAGGTTGACAATAGCCCTTGCGAAGATCCGCGCGGACTTCATCAGGCTGTCCACGCTGATATATTCGTCGGCCTGGTGAGCGACTTCCGCCTCCCCAGGAAAGCTCGCGCCAAAGGCTACACCTTCCTCCAGTGCCCTTGCATAGGTGCCGCCGCCAATGGCGAGCGCTTTCCTTTCCAGGCCGGTGACAGCGTGGTATGCGTCCAGCAGCGCTGTGACCAGCTTGCTGTCCTGCGGCACATGGTGAGGGGGTTTTAAGGTCGTGACAGAAACGTCAAAGCCGCTCAGGCGGTTTTTGACAAGGGCGATCAGCCTTTCGGCATCCACCATCAGCGGATAGCGGATATCCAGCGTTGCCATCAGCCTATCAGCCTCAATCTGGAGGATGCCCATATTCAGGGTGAGTTTCCCGGACAGACTGTCCTCGACGGCAACCCCAAGGTCGCGTCCACTGAAATCAGTGCCGATGACATCGGCGAGGAGAGCCAGGGGGCCGGTAGCGCCCAGGTCTCTCAGCACGATAAGGAGTTGTCCGATCGCATTGCGCGCAGTTTCCGGGATCGCCGCGTGGCCAGGAATCCCTTGGGTTTCGATGCGAAGATGGTCTCCCTGGGCGCTCAGGGTCACCGGCCAGCCACGGGAGGCTGAAATCTCTGCCACTTTCTTGGCGAGCACCGCCTGGTCCCCTGCAAGTAGCGCCGAAGCCATCCCAGGGATGACATTGGGCCTCTCGCCGGCGTTGAGGGATACGATCTCAAGCCCTCCACCTGGAAGGCGCGCATCGAGCCTGAGATGACAGAGACCCTTTTCGATGTTGATGGCGGGATAGCTTGCATCCGGGCTGAAGCCCTGGCGGGGCAGGGTTGTGCGTCCACGGTAGTATTCCATGTCCTCCCAGCCGCTTTCCTCGTCACAGCCCAGGATCAGGCGGACCTTCCTTTTCAGTGGAATTCCCGCCGTTTTGACCGCGTGCATCGCATACAACGCTGCTACTGCCGGGCCCTTGTCATCGCTGGCGCCCCTTCCGTAAAGACGGTCTCCCTCGACAGTGGCGCCGAAGGGGTCCCTGGTCCATCCGTCGCCGGCAGGGACAACATCCAGGTGCACCAGGATTCCCAGCGCGTCCCGGGCGCTGCCCTCGCCCATGTCGGCGTGCCCGGCGTAGCCATCGAAGCACTCGGTGGAGAATCCGAGCGCTTGACAGTCGACAAGAGCCCGCTCAAGCATCCGACGAAGCTCCGCGCCAAAGGGCGCTCCTTCGCTGGCTTGTGCTTTGACGCTGGGGATGCGGATCCATTCGCGCAGCGTTGTGACCATCTGTTCTTTCAGCGAGTCCACTACCGTATCCAGTCTGTGCATGCTGTAATCCTCTCTTTGCTTGTGCTTTCTATTGTTTGATGGCGGAGGCAAACCTTTCAAGCCCCTCGACAAGCTGGTGGGCAGGACAGGCGAAATTCAGGCGCATGAAGCCTTCGCCCACGTCTTTTCCAAAGGCATCCCCCTCGGACGGGATGACGCCCCGGCTGAGGCAGTCCCGATAAGCCTCGCTGTTTTTCTTCCCGTAGGACCTGATATCCACCCAGGCTAAAAAGGTTGCTTCAATGGGAGTCAGAACGGCTCCAGGAAGAAGGTGGCGCAGCGTTTCGCTGACCAGGGATCGGTTTTTGTCCAGATAGGAAAGCAGCGCATCCAACCAGTCGTCACACAGGGAGAAGGCTGCGCGGCAGGCCTCAAGCGCGAAGAGGTTTTCACTCTCCATCCCATACCTTTCCATATGCTGGGAAAAAGCCTTTAGGATGGCGGCATTGCCACAGAGGAGAAAGGCCTGCTTGAGACCAGCGACATTGAAAGACTTGCTGGCGGAGGCGAGGCAGACGACGTTACTTCCAGAAGGATCAGGGGGCAGAGCAGAGACAAAACTATAGGGAGGATAGGCAAAGTCGGCATGGATCTCGTCGGACACAAGAACTGCTCCGTAGCGCTCAAGCAGATGCTTGAGCGCTGCGAGCTCATGCGCTGTCCACAGCCGGGAAACAGGGTTATGCGGGTTGCACAGAAGCATCAATCTGGCTCCCTGCTTCAGGAAGCCCTCGATTGTCCCGAGATCCATGCTGTAAACCCCTGAAAAGTCGCGTACCAGAGGGGCTTCAAAGAGGGCACGCCCGGACCTGCGGATGGCAGCAAAGAAGGGACCGTAGACGGGAGGCTGGATGATGACGCCTTCCCCGGGCTGGGACAGGACTTCCACGCAGGCGCTGAGCCCGGACACGACGGAGGGAAGGGGGAGAATCTGGTGACACCCGATGGAGATGCCATGGCGCCGTGCCCAGAAATGACACAGGGCTGTGTAACACCCTCCGTCAGAATGCGTGTAGCCATAACAGGCGTGGTCCGCACGTGCCTTGAGCGCCTGTGCAAGTGGATCCGCGCACCGAAAGTCCATGTCGGCCACCCACAGAGGGATCGATCCGGAAAGGCGCTGAGGGGGCCGGTCCCATTTGATGCTGTGCGTCCCGTCTCGTTCGATACCTTCATCAAAGAAGGCGCGGTCATACATCATGTTCGCTTCCTCCGCTGCAGGCAATCACCCAGTATCCACCACTGCGCTCGACGACGCGGACGGTGTCGAAAAGGCCGGCCAGAAACCTGAGCGCGGATGGGGCTCCCTGTTTGCTCCGGATGACGACAAGGAGTGTTCCGCCTGGACGCAGGTGAGAGGCAGACTGTGAGAACAGGCGGTAAACGGTTTCCTTGCCCGAGCGTATGGGCGGGTTGATGAGGATCCAATCAAAACTGTCCTCGATGGCGTCAAACCCGTCGCTTACAAGGACCTTCGCCTTGATTCCGTTGACGGAGGCATTTTGCTCTGCCAGCGCTGCTGCGCGTTCGTTGATATCTGTCATCAGGACATCTGCCTCCGGATGGAAGGCAGCAGCCAGGATACCCATGGCCCCCCAGCCGCAACCCAGATCCAAGACGCGGCCGGAAAGGCGCTCGGGCAGGGAGGCCAGCAGTGCGCGTGAGCCGGCGTCCAGTCCGTTCTTCGAGAAGACACCGGTATCGGTCGAAAAGGAAAAGGCGCGGCCCTTCCAGTCAAGGGAGAGGCGCCGCGGGTGGCTTCGGCTTTCTGGGTGCGGGACGAAATACTGTTGTCCGGACGTCATCTATTCGACAGCCTTTCTGAGCGCGGCCCATTCGTCCGCGCAGAGTTCCCTGTACGTGCCTGGAGAGGAACCTTCATCCAAGCGCTGTGGGCCAAAGCGGGTCCGCTTCAGAAACAGGACCTGGTGTCCCAAAGACGCGAACATCCTCCTGATCTGCCTGTGCTTGCCTTCGCAGAGCGTCACCTGAGCCAGGCTTTCATCCTTCGACGAGGAGAGGATCTGAAGGCGTGCGGGCAGGCACGTGAAGTCCTTGAGCGCAAGGCCCCGGCTGAACGCAAGGGCGGCAGACCCGGTCAGCCTGCCGGTGACGCGGACCAGGTATTCCTTTTCCACCTGCCTGCGAGGGGAGAGGAGCCGGTGGGCTGTTTTGCCATCAGAAGTGAACAATAGAAGGCCCTCGGTATCCTTGTCCAGCCTTCCGACAGGCATGCAGCCCAGCGCGAGGTACACAGACGGAAGCAGGTCAAAGACGGTTGGGTGACGCAGATCTCTCGCCGCGGTCAGGAGGCCTTTGGGCTTGTGCATCATCAGATGGCGCTCTCGCTTGGCATCAAGGGTCTGACCGTCGATGGCAATGACCTGCCCTGTGTGAACATGCGTGCCGGCGTCCTTGATCACGTAGCCATCCACGGTGACGCGCCCCTGGCGGATGACCTGAGCGACCTGCGACCGCGACCCTTGCCCCTGCTCGCTGAGCAGCCTGTCTAAGCGCAACGGCTTCATGCGTGGGAGTTCCTGTCACCGGTAGCCCTTTCTACAGCGCAGGCAAGGGCTGCTTTTCTGATGCACACGAAGGGCAGATATAAAAGAACAAGGATCGCACTCAGGCCCAGGACCACCGAAGCAGGGAAGCGAAAGGTGGTCAGGAGGGTCAGGAGCAGACGCAGGTCTCTTCTCGGATCGCCAATCAGCATGCCGGAGACATAGATCTCCAGCACAGCGGCGGCGGCAGCGAGTGCGGGCAGACAGATGAGGGCGTTGATCAGGGTCACGCGTGCAAGACCCGCGCCCCTGCCACGTCGGACACTGCGCGCGCGCGCCCACGCGCGCCACAGACCCACTTCTGCTACCGGCTGAAACTCCAGCGGCAGATGGCGTCGCCAACCAAACAGCGCCAGGAGAAGGCAAAAGGCAAACAACAGGGACACCACGGCGATCCCGGCCTTGTATCCTCCTCCCACCGCTGCTCCCATGTCCTTGATCAGCGTTCCGGATACGTTAAACCCGACCATGTTCCAGAAATAGTAAAACGCGCCTAAAAAGGCGGCTAGTGGGAGCGTGTAGGGGAGAATAGCCATCGCCTTCATCAGCCCTGCCGCGAGCCATCTGAAATAGCTGGCCAGCGAAATGCGCACACGCCTGTCTGACACGCAGGTGTATTTGACCAGCAGGGCCCCCGCATGAAAGCGAAAGGGCAACACGAGGATCAGGTACAGGGGGAAACAGGCAAGCAGCGATAGGCTTGTTGCGTGCATTGGCGGAAAGCCCAGCGGGTTCAATCCAGCTGCACTGAGTACGAAAGGGGTCAACGCCACCGCGCGCAGTGCCAACTGGAACAGCACAAAGCCCAGCATCTGCGGAAGGTTTCCGAGGCAGGCGCGAGAGGCAGCGGCGTGTGGGGAGATGGTCCGTCTGTGGGAACTGCGCATGTGATCTTCCTCCGGCTTGCCAATCATCCGGCGGCATTATATCTGACGGGAAACAGGCGAATCAAGACAGCGGCGGAGGAGAAGCGTCTGCGCTCCCGTTAACCTGTCATAGGAGGCCTTTGCGGGGGAAAGACTCCGATTTTTTTCAGGTATTCAGCCGTATAGCTGCCGGCGCTGGCGCTGATTTCCTCCGGGGTTCCGCAGGCGACAATGAGCCCGCCCCTGTCGCCGCCTTCGGGTCCTAAGTCTATGATATAGTCTGCCGTCTTGATCACGTCAAGGTTGTGCTCGACGACCAGAACGCTGTTGCCCGCATCTGTCAGCCGCTGTAATACCCGGATCAGCCTTGCTACATCGTCTGTGTGAAGGCCGGTCGTGGGCTCGTCAAGCAGGATGAGGGTCCTTCCAGTGGCGCGGCGGCTTAGCTCGGTCGCAAGCTTCACCCGCTGCGCCTCTCCGCCAGACAGCGTGGTGCTGGGCTGCCCAAGGCGGATATAGCCTAATCCGACATCGGCCAGCGTACCCAGGATGGAGGCGATTTTTCGATGGTGTTCAAAATATCTTGCCGCTTCCGTCACGGTTAGCTCCAGCACATCGCTGATGTTCTTTCCCCTGTAACGGACTTCGAGCGTTTCGCGGTTGTAACGCTTGCCTCTGCATTCCTCACAGGGGACATAGAGATCCGCCATGAAGTGCATCTCGATGCGGATCAGCCCGTCTCCGCCGCAGGCTTCGCAGCGACCGCCCCTGACATTGAAGGAAAAACGACCCTCCCTGTAGCCCCGGGCCTTTGCCTCGTTGGTTTGTGCGAACACCCGTCTGATATGGTCAAAGAGGCCGGTGTATGTGGCAGGGTTGCTCCGCGGGGAGCGGCCGATGGGGGACTGGTCGATGTTGATCACCTTGTCCAGCTGTGACACACCGTCGATCCCTTCATGGAGGCCCGGCCGGGTCCTCGCGTGGTTGAGGTCGCGCGCCAGGGCTTTGTAGAGGATGTCGCTGACCAGGCTGCTCTTTCCGCTTCCCGATACGCCGGTGACGCAGCAGAACAGGCCCAGCGGGATTTGCACATCGATATTGCGCAGGTTGTTCTCCCTCGCGCCCCGAATGGTCAGCCAGCCGGTCTGGGACCGTCTGAAGGCGGGAATGGGAATGGTTTTTTGGCCCGAGAGATACTGGCCGGTGACCGATTCGGGGGCAGCCATGATATCGTGGACTGTCCCCTGTGCAACGACGGACCCTCCCTGCTCTCCGGCGCCGGGTCCGATGTCCACGATGTGATCAGCCGCCCGAAGGGTCTCCTCGTCGTGCTCGACCACGATCAGCGTATTGCCAAGGTCTCTGAGGTCCTGCAAGGTTTGAAGCAGCCTTGCGTTGTCCCTCTGGTGCAGTCCGATGGAGGGTTCATCAAGGATATAGAGCACCCCAACAAGGCCGGAACCTATCTGGGTCGCCAGGCGTATGCGTTGGGATTCGCCGCCGGACAGAGAAGAAGCTGACCTTGAGAGGGAAAGGTAATCCAGCCCCACGTTGCACAAAAACGAGATGCGGGACTGGATCTCCTTCAGGATCGGCGTGGCGATGAGCGCGCGGGTTTTGTTGAGCGTCAGCGAGGAGAGAAAATCCTGGCAGAGCAGCAGATTCATGTCGCTGAGTTGGGCAATGTTCCTGTCCTGGATGGTGACCGCCAGGGATTCCGGCTTCAGCCGTCTGCCGCCACAGGCAGGGCAGACCTCCTCCATCATGTATTCTTCATAGGCAGCTTTGGCGGACTCGCTGCCGGTCTCCCTGTAGCGCCGGGTCAGAGAAGGGATGATGCCTTCAAAGGCTACCTGATAAGTGCCCTCGCCACTGACCGAGGAGAAGTGCACAGCGATTTTTTCGCCATCGGTACCGTACAGAAGGACGCGGAGGGCCTGGTCTGACAGCTCTCGCACGGGGGTGTCCATGCTGAAACCGTAGTGGTGACTCAGGCCTTTGAACATCATGTGAGCCGTGCTCTTTTCATCGCCGCCCGAGTTCCAGCCCAAGGCCGATACCGCCCCCTGGTTGAGGGATTTTGACCTATCAGGCAGTATCATGTCCGGGCTGATGACCTTGAGGTTGCCCAGGCCTGAGCAGGAAGGGCAGGCCCCATAGGGATTGTTGAAGGAAAACATGCGGGGAGCGAGTTCTTCGATGCTGATGCCGCAGTCTGGACAGGCGTAGTTTTGCGAAAAGACCATCACCTCTCCATCGGGGTGAATCTGAGCAGCCATGAGCCCCTGCGATTGTTTCAGCGCGGTTTCCACGGAATCGACGAGACGTTGCCTGATTCCCTCGCGGATCACGACGCGATCAACGACGATCTCGATGTCATGCTTTTTATTTTTGTCGATCCTGGGCAGATCTTCGAGCTCATAGGGCTGACCGTCAATGCGCACGCGGACAAAACCGCTTCTGCGCGCGTCATCCAGGAGCTTCTGATGCTCACCTTTGCGCATGCGCACCACGGGCGAGAGCACCTGAAGCCGCGTATTTTCAGGCAGGGCACACAGAGCATCGACCATCTGGTCGACGCTCTGCTGCTGGATCTCCTTTCCGCAGCGGGGACAGTGGGGGATGCCAATGCGCGCATAGAGGAGACGCAGGTAGTCATGGATCTCAGTTACCGTTCCCACCGTGGACCTGGGGTTGTGTCCCGTGCTTTTCTGATCGATGGAGATCGCGGGAGACAGTCCCTCGATTGCGTCTACATCCGGCTTATCCATCTGGCCGAGAAACTGGCGGGCATAGGCTGACAGGCTTTCCACATACCTGCGCTGCCCCTCTGCGTAGATGGTATCAAACGCAAGGGAAGATTTTCCGGAACCGGACAGGCCGGTGAAGACAATCAGTTTGTTGCGGGGGAGCACAAGGTTCAGGTTCTTCAGGTTGTGGGCGCGCGCGCCTCTGATGACGAGTGCATTGTCCATAGGGTTCCTCCCGGAAGAATCCGGCAGAGTATAGCACATTTGTTCGCATGCTTCAATGGTTCCCACGGCCTCACGCGACAGGTGCCACGCCTTCCGACTGAAGGGCAGCGCCCTGCATGTGGGAAAGAAGCTTTGAGAAGACCTCGATGCCCTCGTGCAGGAGCTCAGCCTCCGTCAGGCCATGCGCGCCCAGGAATACAGCGGGTTTCTTGCCGGATGAAATCGTAAGGCGCGGGTCGCAGCTGGCCATGGAAGAGACCAGCAGCGCGGGATCTCGAACCAGGGAGGGGTTTAGTCGCAGGGAGAGCGAACCTTGGACTGCGGTGACGTAGTCCGCGCCGACACGCTGTGAAAGAGCGCGCAGGAGGGCGATGTCCACGAGGTTGATCACAGGTTCTCCGGGCTCCCCAAAACGATCAACCAGTTCATCTATCAGCTCCCTGCGGTCCTCATCGCTCCTGACGAGGGAGATGCGCTTGTAGATCTCCATCCTCTGGGAGACACCCGGGATGTATTCTTCGGGGAGATATGCGTTGACATGCAGGTCCACGCGGGTCTCGATCCTGCTGTCGCGAGGTCCGTCCACATCGCCCCTGGCTTCCCGCACAGCCTCCTCGATGAGCTTGCAGTAGAGGTCGTAGCCGATGATGTTGACGAGCCCGGACTGTTCGGGGCCGAAGATGTTGCCCGAACCGCGGATCTCCAGGTCGCGCATAGCGACGCGGAAACCGCTCCCGAATTCTGTGAATTCGCGGATGGCGGAAAGACGTTTTTCGGCGGATTCGGTGATGATCTTTTCAGGGCGGACCATGAAGTAGGCATAGGCAAGCCGGTTGCTTCTCCCCACCCTTCCACGGAGCTGGTAGAGCTGTGAAAGGCCGAATCGGTCTGCGTCAAACACGAACAGGGTGTTGGCTCTGGGAATGTCGATCCCGTTTTCGATGATCGTCGTGCAAAGAAGGACATCGTGCTTTCCCTGATAGAAGTCGGCCATGATGTCCTCGAGGGCTTGTTCGTTCATCTGTCCATGAGCGACCGCAATGCGGGCTTCCGGCACCAGCGCCCGCAGTTTGAGTGCGAAACGACTGATCGCCTCTACCCGGTTATAAAGGAAAAAGACCTGGCCACCCCGCGCGATCTCGCGCAGGATTGCGTCCCTGACGAGGCTTTCGCTATAGTCGGTCACATGGGTCTGTACGGGGTAACGCTCGTCCGGTGGGGTCTCCAACAAACTCATGTCGCGCACACCTACCATGCTCATATGCAGCGTGCGTGGGATGGGTGTGGCGGAGAGAGTCAGCACGTCCAGGTTTTTTTTCAGGTTTTTTATGATTTCCTTGTGGGCGACGCCGAAACGCTGCTCTTCGTCCACAATGAGAAGGCCGAGGTCTGAAAACGCGACATCCTTTGACAACAGCCGGTGCGTGCCGACGAGGATGTCAACCTTTCCCTCCCTGGCCAGGCTGATCGTTCTACGGTTCTCGCTTGGCGTACGGAAGCGGCTGACATAATCAATCCGTGCGGGCAGACCTTCAAATCTCTTCTTCAGGGTATGGTAGTGCTGCTGGACGAGGATCGTGGTGGGGGCCAGGAAGGCTGTCTGCTTGCTGTTGATCAGAGCCCTGAAGGCGGCTCTCATCGCCACTTCCGTCTTGCCATACCCGACATCGCCGCAGAGAAGGCGATCCATGTTGACGGGCCTGGCCATGTCGCCAAGGACATCGCTGACGGCTTGTTGCTGATCGCGCGTCAGCTCGAAGTCAAACCCGTCGGCAAATTCAGCTTCCCAGGCGGGGTGCGCTTCAAAAGAGAAGCCCTGCGCCGATTGTCTCCTCGCGTAAAGGCTGACCAGGTTGATGGCCAGCCTCTGAAGCCCTGCACTGACCTTTTTTTTCTGCTTATCCCATTCTCCGCCTCCCAGATTGCTGAGTGCGGGCGCGAGTCCCTGGGATCCTATATACTTCTGGATGCGGTCAAACTGGTCGACGGGGACATAGAGCTTGTCGTTCCCTCGATACTGGATGTGCAGATAATCCCGATAGGCGCCTTCGCTCTGAAGGCGGGTGACGCCACGATAGATCCCAATGCCATGGTGCTCGTGTACAATGTAGTCCCCTTTATCAAGGTCGGTAAAGGCGCTGATCCGTTCCCCTGCACTGCCGGCTTTTCGGGCTTTGCTCTGTCCGCTTGGGAACAGTTCTGCGTCGGACAGGACGACGATCCCCGCAGACTCCATGACAAAGCCGCCTGAAAGGGGCTGGGGGAGGATGAAAGCTGTGCTTCCCGTGGTTTGGGTGTCAGACGTCACGATGTCAAGCGCGCGCCCCTGTTGTTTGAGCGCTTCCCGGACCCTTTCAGCGCGAGATCCTCCGCCGGCGAAAACAGCGACTGTGAAGCCTCTGGCCGACCAGGAAGCAAGATCTTCTGACAATTCGCCAAAGCGTCCGCGGTATCTGCCTGCTCCGACCCCCCTGAGCTCAAGCACTTTGTCGGGCGTGAAGTTGTCTGAGCCCCGAAGCATTTCCTGCATGGTGACCACAGGGTGCTTCAGCAGACTCTGGAGAGCTTCCTCCGCAGAGCGCAACAGATCGCTTTGGGCGGAGAGGGCCGCGCCCCGCGACACCGCCAGGCGAAGGTCTTTGCCGAAGCTGTCGGAGCGGTCTGCAGCGCGCGCCGCGACCCGGTCCGGGGTGTCGACGACGACGATGGGGTCTTTCAGCCAGTCAGTCAGCATGACCGTGGACGCAAGCAAGCGATGCGCCCACAGATGAATGCCACGAAAGGTGCCCCTGTCGCGCAGTTCCATGGCGTCGGAAAGCAGGGCTCTGTGCGCTGCGAAGGAAACCCCAGCCGCCATCGCGGGGTCCGGGCCGGCTTGGGAACAGCTTTCACCCCGACTGGCGGATGCGCTGAAGGCGCTGTCCGCAATCGCCTGCATGAGTTCATAAGCCCGCTGGCGGTGTTCCTTCTGCACGAAATACTCGTTTGCCGGGGTGATGGAGACAGCGTCCATCGGGAAAAGGCTTCTTTGGGTGACCCAGTCAAAGGCGCGGATCGTGTCGACGGAGGTGTCAAAAAACTCAACGCGGACCGCATGGTCGCTGCAGGGAGGGTATAGGTCGAGGATATCTCCTCTCTGTGCCCACTGTCCGCGTCCCTCTACCATATCCGCACGTTCGTACCCAACGGATGCCAGATATCGGGCTATTTCGGGAAAGGAGATGGCATCCCCCGTAAAGAGGGTCCGTGTCTGCTCCCTGTACACCTGCGCGGGCAGAAAGCGCTGAAGGAGAACCTCCGCTGAAATGCACAGGACCCTGAGATCCCCGCTCAGGGCTTTGTCAAGGACGGAAAGCCTCTTCCAGACAGCTTCTCTTCCAGATATGGAGCGAATGAACTGAAGGTCCGCAGCCGGGAGGGCTGCCGCGCGTCCCTGAAGCAATTGTCCACAATCCGCCGCCGCACGCATGGCGGCATGCTCGCTGGGAGCGACGTAGAGAACTTGCCTGCCGGTATGCAGGGCAAGAGCCGCGGACAGGAAGGCTCGCTGGGGCTCGGGCACTTCAGACAGCGCGGTGACCCCTGTCTTCCCGACGCCGTCCAGCAGGTGGCGCCAGGGTTTTAGCTCATGGAGTCTGCTGAACAGAATGTTTTTCATGAATCCTTGCATTGAACCTGTTCATTGTGGAGGTGATCCCGCGGGCAAAGGCCCATGCCACGGCGTCGGCGGCCCTTTCGTAAGCGGCGCACTGTATCTGCGCGGACGTAGGGTCGACGCGGGAGAGCACCCAGTCTGAAAGGGGAGTGAAAGGAGGAGGCGTTCCGATGCCTACGCGGACCCTTGGAAAAAGCTCCGAACCTGTATGTTGAAGGATGCTCCTGAAGCCATTATGCGTCCCGGCACCCCCTTTCGGTCGGATCCTTACCGTGCCCAAGGCCAAGTCGATATCATCAGACACCACAAGGACTTCCTGTGGCGCCAGGCCATAACGGCGCAGGAGGCAGGCTACGCTTGTCCCGATGGCGTTCATATAGGTCTCCGGAGTGACCAGCATCAGGGTGCGCCCTGACAGGAAACCTTCGCCCACGCGGGCGAAACAGACCTTCCTGCGCAGGGGAATACCAAAGCGCTTTGAGAGCAGGCTGATCACCTCAAACCCCGCATTGTGGCGGGTGCCTGCATATTCGCTTCCGGGATTTCCCAGACCAACCACAGCCTGTATCGAATACCCGTTCAAGCGTCTTCCTCCCGAAGCCAGTCAGCGGGCTTGACACGCATGGGCTCTGTTTCGCCATCACCGTGAAACAGCATGAGGGCTCTCTCCCCATGGACAAGCCGCCTGGACGGTTTCTCCTGTGCCAGGATGAAAGCCATTCCGACCACCTTGACAGCGAACTCCTTCATCAGGGAAAGCATCCCATGAGCAGTACCGCCCTCGCGGATAAAGTCGTCCACAATCAGCGCCCGCTGTCCCTCTTTTACACTGCGCCTCGGAAGCGACATGCTTTCAATTGCGCCTTTTCCGTCGTGAAAACTGATGTTGACCGAACTCCCCTCATAGACCTTGCCGGCCCGTCTCGCGATGACCAGGGGGACGCCGAGTGCGTCCGCCGTCATGAGGGCTACCGGGATTCCCCTGGTTTCCATCGTTAAAACAAAGTCCACGTCCTCGTGATAGTAGCGGCAGGCGAGAATGCATCCCATACGGCGGATGATTTCAGGGTCTGAAAGGAGATCGGACAGATAGAGATAGCCGCCTGGGAGCGTGCGGGTGGGATCACTGAGCACATCACAGACATGCAAAATGAAATCGTAGTCCGCCCCCCTGCTCCTGCAAGGCCTGAAACGGACGCCGCCTGCGGCTCCCGCCACCGTTTCCAGCCGGCCCAAGCCATGGCTGCGCAAGGAGGCATCCGCAATCGCCACATCTTCGCTGATCGAGGATTTCGCAGCCATGAATAGCCCGCAGAAGTGGCTAAGCGTGGCCACCCTGTTGGGGCGTGAAGACAAAAGGCTGACCATCGCTGCGATGCGCGCGCTGCGCCCTGATTTTTCCATCGTTTCCCCTGCCTCCCGGATCCTGTCCGGGTGAAAATCATACCATGTTTCACAGGGGATTGCCAAAGACGGTTTCCTTCGAGAAACGCATTTTGCACTGCCCGGAGGGGATCATCCTCTCTTTCCTTTCTCACGGCTTTTTAAAGAGAGCGTACCAGATTTCCCTCCGGACATGTGTCAAACAGCGGCTTCCGACTTTCCAGCCCCATCGAAGTTCTCTATCGTCTTCCCAGCAGAACATCTCCGCTGCTGAGATCTCTGCCAGGGAAGGAACCCTCCTTCTGCGTTATGTTGCTTGTACAGACATCCTTGTAACATGGGTGATAGAGTACATCAGAGTACATCCTAATGCTTGAAACAGAAAAATGTAAGACAACGATGCCAAGTTATACATAGTTTAGTCGTGAAGCAGGGGCTGGCAGGGTGTAAAATATTTTACGGACTCCTTGTTTTCTTTATCCTTTCAAAGCTTTCGGTACATCGAAGGGATTTCCCCGAATACAGGAAGCGAAATGTAGAGGCTCTGTTGTCCGCCAGCCTCCGCTGTGGTAAGATCATTGTGCTGAAAACTCAAAGGAGGATGAGCTGTGCGGAGAATGATGAGCCTTATGATAGCCGCAATGCTTCTGCTTCCTGCGGCCCTTTCTTATGCGGACCACATCACGCTGCCGTCCATTCCAGCTTCGCTGTCACTATCCAGGGACATATACGAGGCGGTCCTGACGCCGGACAATCTGTCCGAAATGGAGGCGTTCATCCAGTCTCAAGGGGAGTCGCCTGAAGAAGTTCGCATGGATTTTTCTTCAAAGGGCATTCTGCTGAAAGCCTATGACAGGAAAAATAGCCGGATCCTGGTGGTGACCGCGCTGGCGGACGTGGATGCGACGCAGTATTTTGACATCAATGAGCAGGATGCCGCGACCAGAGCCCGTTACCGTGCTTCCCACGGGAAAGACGGTGCCTACTCCCTCCTGGGCTATGAATATGACAGCATTGCGTGGAAGAATTTTCCCAAAGCGGGCCGCTTTCTGATGCTCAGATATGTCAGGCGGAGTGAAGGAAGCGTTATCTGCCGTGGGTTTCAGCGCAGGACCGTCAGAAACGGTCTGTCCATCACCATAGACATGCAGGTCTACGGGCGCAGGCTGAGTTCTGGAGACAACACCGCGCTCAACAAGGTCTTTGACACCTTCGTTTTCTCTTCCATCCTGCCCATGCCAATCTTGCCGGCGCGCTTTGATGAGGACACCCCTCCTCCAGAGGAGACTGGACAGCCTTCATTCCGGATGAAAGGGAAGACGGAACCAGGGGCGAGGCTGACAGCGGTCATCATTCCGCTAAGCACCAACACTGCCCAGGTATACGAAACACAGGCGGATAAAGGCGGAAGCTACACCCTGGACGTTCGCTTGCCTTCGGAAGGCTTCTATGTCATGACGCTTTCCGTCGAAGCAGAGGGAACACTACCCATTGAAAAACAATATTCCATCAACTATGAAGAAGGCCTGTTGCCTGTCACCCTACGCTCCCATCCTCCTGAGACCATCACCGCTGACAGCCTGACGCTGGCGGGCACGACGCTTGCTGGCGTTGACATGGAACTGAGCGTCAACGGGGAGGTACGCAGGCTGACGACACCAAAGAACGGTACTTTTTCGTTCTTCATCGATACCTCCCAGCCCGCGAGCTACAGCATCGGGCTGGTCCTTCGAAAAAGCGGGTACGACACCCGAGCTATGAATTTTTTCAGCGAACGGCCGGCGGAAGAGGACCGGGACCTTCAGGCGATGCGCGAAAACGCAGTCGTCCTTGACGCCGCGCTCCTGGCGTCGGGGCAGGAAGCTGCCCGAGGACTGTCGCTTGTGTTTGAGGGAGTCATCACGTCCAAACAGCTGAAAGAGGAGGAGTGGGAGATCCTCATCGCTTCCGACAGGGACGGCATCGGAAATAAGCTGTTGGTTGCGGTCAGCAGCCCGAGGGAGTCCGTCTATGACGTGGGGGACAGGGTCAGGGTGATCGGGACATGGATTGGAACGGGCAGCATCCTGTCCGAAGGCGGGACGGAAACCGAGTACCCTGTGCTGAGCCCCGGGCTGGTGGAACCTTTGTAGCCTGGCCGCTGTCTGCCCTGTGTTCGCACCAGGCGCCCATGAAGAGCATGGCTGTAGGACCGACTTTTCGAATGGAGGGATTGTGTTGGACACTTCGCTGGAGGACTGGAACGCGGATCTGTGCGATGTGCCCTATGGGCGCCTGGGTGTCATCGCGATGGCTGGCTGTGAGGAGATCGGTGAAAAGATCGATGCCTGGCTGCTGAAATGGCATGATCTACAGGAAATCCAGGACCATGATTTCTTTACTGTTCCGGGGGAAAACAGGGGAAGTTTTCTGATCAAGGCCTATTGCCCCCGCTTTGGGACAGGTGAAAGCAAGGGAGTGCTCAAGGAGAGCGTCCGGGGATATGATATGTATATCATCTCAGATGTCTGTGCTTTCAATGTTCGGTACAAGATGTACGACCAGGAAGTGCCGATGTCTCCTGATGATCATTACCAGGACTTGAAGAGGATCATTGCCGCCATTGGCGGAAAGGCAAAAAGGGTCAGCGTCATCATGCCCTTCCTGTATGAAAGCCGCCAGCATCGACGCGCCGCGCGCGAGAGCCTGGATTGTGCCATTGCCCTGCAAGAGCTTTGGCACATGGGCGTCACAAACATCATCACCTTTGATGCCCATGATCCCCGCGTTCAAAATGCGGTACCGCTCA
Source organism: uncultured Oscillospiraceae bacterium (assembly GCA_964586835.1). Lineage (GTDB taxonomy): Bacteria > Bacillota > Clostridia > Christensenellales > Aristaeellaceae > CAZLYF01. Next base: position 9,991 of record CAZPIC010000009.1, on the reverse strand, counting down.
TCGGTTTTGAGAATGTCATGCCCACATACCAGATGCTCAAAGCGCTGTGTCGTGAAATGAAGGACCTCCACATCAACAAGGACCATATGATGATTGTCAGCCCGGATGAAGGAGCTGTTCCTCGAAACATCTATTATGCCTCAGTCTTGGCGCTTGAGCTGGGCATGTTCTACAAGCGCAGGGACTACACGACCATCGTCAACGGGCGCAATCCCATCATTTCCCACGACTATATCGGAAGTTCGGTAGAGGGTAAGGACATCATCGTTGCTGATGACATCCTGTCTTCGGGGGAGTCCATCCTAGACCTTGCGGAGGAACTGAAAAAGCGCAAGGCGAATCGGATTTTTGCCGTTGTTACCTTTGCTTTCTTCACAGCAGGCATCGATGCGTTCCAGGAGGCCTATGAAAAGGGGATCATCGCAAAGGTTTTTGCCACCAACCTCAGCTACCGCAGACAAGAGCTGAGAGAGGCGGAGTGGTTTGCCGAAGCGGATATGAGCAAATATGTGTCCTACCTGATTGCGACGCTGAACCATGACCGCAGCCTCCATGCCCTGCTCAATCCCTACAATCGCATTCGGGCGCTGCTTAACCGGTACAGCGAGGAGCAGGCAGCCAGCGGGATACGTTTTGCCTAGCGCATCACGAACAGGAAGAGCGTTGATGGAAAAGGGTTTTCAACCCCAAGTGCCCGGGGACGGGCCACAAGGAGAAAGGGAAGGGAGTACACGCAGGTTGAAAGGCCTGTTCAGCAGCGCAGTATCCTCTCTGAAAGGCAGGGACCTCCATCAGCTTGTCGAGGACTTTACATACGAGATGACGTTGGTAGCAGAAGGCTTCAACGAGGACCTGGAGCAAAACGCGGGGGAGCTCGCGCAGCTGTCCGCCCGCCAGACTGTTGCGGAAGAAGGCCTCCGGGCTTCCGGGGTGAAAATCGATGAGCGGCTCAAGACGCTTGAAAAGCGGATGGATGAGCTAGAGGCAGTGGCAAGGAAAGGCACCAAGGCAGGTGTCACTTCAGCTCTCCGACAGGCGACTTGGCTAGCGGGCATGTTGGCCGCTGCCTGGGTGATCACCAGTTTACTCAAAATCCTGGGGGGATAGCATGGAGCAGTGGGAGGCACTGGTCGTCAGGTATCGCCGTGATCAGCGAACAGCGCTGGTCGACAGCGTTGCTGCAGGACTGTCCTTTGCGGATGAGGCGGCTTCCGGCCTGGGGCTGATTGAGAGCGCCGGGCTTGCCGGCAGACTGCTCGCCAGTGCGAGCGTTGGACTGCCCTTTGTTCTGGTGGTCCTCAGCGAGGGCGGGCGAATGCTGAGAAGAAAGAAGACAGCCACTGCGGGCCTGCAGGACATGGCCGGCAGGGCACTGAGAATGGGAGCAGCCATGGGAGCGGGCGCCGCTGCTGCCTCTTTGGCGGGGGGATTTTTGCCCGCGATCCCCGTGGCGATGGGTGTCCGATCGCTGCTGGATAGCGTTCGAAGCGGCGCCCTCGCCGGGCGCCGCGTACAGATGCGGATCCTTAGGCTGCGAGCTCTCCAAAGGGCTTGTGAGGAGCGTATGGGTGGGAGCAGGCTCTTCCTTCCCAACGGACAAAAGCTGCCTGGCTTGATGGAAGGGTCGCAGGGTACGGCTTTCGCGCGAAGGCGATGATCAGGCGTGGCTTCAGCCCTCAGACTGTAGGCGGGCCATGAGGTCGGGGACCGCGTTCATGATGCGGAGCGCTTCGTCTCTGCAGGCGCGGTTGCTGGCCAGGACACAGGTGGTCTTGCCAAAGTCAATCTGCGGGTCGCAGGGCATCTCGATAGCGCCACCCGCTTCTGTGACCAGCAGGGCGCCGGCAGCATAGTCCCAGGGAGCGAGAGAGAGTTCAAAGAAGACGTCACTGCGTCCGCAGGCGATATCCGTTAGGTCCGCGGCTGCCGATCCGGTCCGACGCAGGTCTGCGGCTTGGGACAAAAACCGTCCCGCCACTTCAAGGCCAAGCTCGGCCAGGCAACGTCGGTAGGGAGAGGTTCCAATGCTGACCAGTGCGTCGGACAGCGGGACTTCAGAAACGCGCACAGGCCGGTCGTCCAGCCAGGCACCTTTTCCGGTCTGCGCGTAGAAGGTTTCGTTAGAATAGGGGTTCAAAATGCCGGCGACGATTGGCTTTTTGTGCTCCATGAGCGCAATGGACACAAAGGAGCAACGGCGCTGGCGCAGATAATTCATCGTTCCGTCCAGCGGGTCGACTACCCAAGTCAGTCCGTCGGACAGCGGATCGTTTTCTTGTTCTTCGGAAAAAAACAGGCTGCCCGGGACGAGGGCTAAGAGTCTGGCCCGCAGGTACTCCTGGATTTCAAGGTCGGTATTTGTTACATAATTGGACCGCCCGCCCTTGGCGTGCACCGCTGAGGGTTGACCTCCGCCAATGATGGCTTTCGCGCCTGAAAGGAGCGTCGTGAGCGCTGTCTTCATTCTGTTGGCCTTCCCTTCCTCAATCCGGGTGGATTGTAGCATAATTTCGCGTGGCATGCTATAATCCGTTGTTCGCTGCGAAAGGAGGAGGAGCTTGCAGGCGCAGGCAGGCGGTGATCCACGGGAGCTTGCGAAGGGAATCACAACGCGTTTTCGTAAAACGGTCTGGAAAAGGTTCCTCTCGGCGATGCAGCGCTATGAGATGACGCAGAAGGGTGACAAGATCGCCGTGTGCATCTCAGGAGGGAAGGACTCATTCCTTCTGGCGTTATGCTTGCAGCTTCTTCGTAAACACAGCGACATCCCTTTTGACCTGTGTTTTCTTGCGCTGGATCCCGGCTATGATGCCGATCATTTACAGGCGCTCTCCTGGACAGCGCAGCGCCTTGGCTTGCCGCTGGACGTTTGTGGGGCTGACATCTTTCGCGTGATTGATGCGGGCGTGTCCTCTCCCTGCCATGTGTGCGCCTCCATGCGCAGAGGCCATCTCTACAAGGCGGCGATGGAGCGCGGCTGCAACAAGATCGCGCTGGGGCATCACTTTGACGATGTCGTCGAGACCATCCTGCTGAGCCTCCTGTACGGCGGGGAGTTTAAGACCATGCTGCCACGGCTGAAAAGCATGAATTATCCCGGGATGGAGCTGATCCGACCGCTTTATTTCGTCAGGGAGAGAGCCATCCTTACCTGGCAGGAAGCCTACCGCTTGCCAGCTCTCCCTTGCGCTTGCAGGGTCATGCGGGAGGGTGGAGGCAAACGGCGTGAGATGAAGGAATTGCTTTTTATGCTGGAAAAGTCCAATCCCCATGTCGCCACCAGCATTTTCAGGAGCACCTGCGCGGTCAATGTCTCGACCCTTCTGGGCTGGAGGGCAGAAGCAGGGACGGCAGTCCATTCGTTCATGGACGGATTTCGTCCCCTGCAGGAGGCGGACGTTCATGCCTGGACAGCTTCGCAGGAGGACGGGGATAGCGTCGTGGCCTGCCTGCAGGGGGGAGACTGATGATCCGCACCGGAAGAGTGATCAGAGTGCACGGGGACAAGCTGTATGTGTGCATTGAGAGACACGAGGCATGTCAGGGCTGCGGCGCTTGCGGAGGACGCAAAAAGGACGCTGTCATCGCCGTCTGCGGTTCCGCCAGCCCGGGAGACGAGGTGGATGTGGAAATGCCCGATGCGCAGGTCGTCAAGGCCTCGTTTTTGTCCTATCTTGTCCCCCTGGCGGGATTCCTGGCCGGGCTTTTCACTCTGAATGCGCTCTTTCCCCGCAGCGACCTGGCTGGCGTGCTTGGCGGACTGGTGGGGATGGGTCTGTGCTGGGGAGCCCTGATCGTGCTGGACAGCAGGCTTTCACGCCGGGCGCCTTGGCAACCGCGTGTGGCTGCGGTCCGGCGCCCCGCACCGCCTGCTCCCGCAGGAGCGGAAGCCCTCCCTCCGGAAGGGGGACCTGCCGGTCTGCGCGAACCGGGCGCAGGTGAAAGCGCGCAAATGTAAATCATCCCGAAACCGATGCGCCTAAGAATCGTCCAGGGCTGCACGAGCAGCGCGGGGCATGCGGCGACGTACGTTCGGTGCGATAAAAGGAGGACAACAGTGCCCAACAGATCAAAACTGAAGATCATCCCACTGGGTGGGGTGGATGAGATCGGAAAGAACATCACCGTCCTTGAGTGTGAGGACGATATCATTGTAATCGATTGTGGATCGACCTTTCCGAAGGAAGACATGCTGGGGATCGACCTGGTGATCCCGGACGTGAGTTATCTGGTGACAAATAAGGAAAAGATTCGTGGGTACGTATTCACCCATGGACACGAGGATCATATCGGTGCAACGCCCTATGTTCTCGACAGGGCGCCGGCGCCCATCTTCGGGTCCAGACTGACCCTGGCCTTGATCGAAAACAAGCTCAGGGAACACCGCATCACGGGCGTTGAGGCGGTTACCGTGCTTCCCCGTGAAGTGATCAAACTTGGATGCTTTTCCATTCGCTTCATCAGGGTCAACCACTCGATTTCTGGAGCCTATGCGGTCGCAGTTACTTCTCCGGCAGGTACGGTCATCCTGACGGGCGATTTTAAGGTGGACTATACCCCGGTCGACGGAGAAGTTACGGATCTGAGCGCTCTCGCCACCGCAGGCAACGAGGGCGTCCTGGCCCTTCTGTGTGACAGCACAAACGTTGAACGTCCGGGGTATACCATGTCCGAGCGCAAGGTGGCTGAGACCTTCAACGAGCAGATCGGATCTGCGGAAGGCCGCGTCATCATTGCCATGTTTTCAAGCAATACCAATCGCGTGCAGCAGGTGATCGACTGCGCTGTGCAGTATGGCCGGAAAGTCTGTTTTGTAGGCCGCAGCATGATCAACGTCAGCACAGTGGCGATGGAGCTAGGGGAACTGAGCATCGCCCGTGAAAACCTGCTTGAAATGGACGATCTGAACAACTACCCTGACAACCAGCTTCTTATCATCACAACGGGCAGCCAGGGAGAGCCCATGAGCGGGCTGACCAGGATGGCTTTTTCTGAGCATCGGAGGCTGCAGATCAAGCAGACGGACAAGGTGATTATCTCATCCACGCCGATCCCCGGCAACGAGATTTTTGTCTCCCGTGTCATCAACCAGCTGTACCGTTGCGGAGCGCAGGTCATCTACGAGGCGATGGCGGAGGTCCACGTTTCAGGGCATGCGTGCCAGGAAGAGCTCAAGCTCATACACACGCTGACCAAGCCGAAATATTTCATTCCGGTCCATGGCGAATACAGAATGCTGTGGCAGCACGCGGAGCTGGCAGAGACCATGGGAATGCCGCGTGAGAACATCGTCATTCCTGAGATAGGCCAGGTCATCGAAATGAGCGAGGACTCTTTGGCACTATCAGGGATGGTACCCACAGGCGCTGTGCTGGTCGACGGGCTGGGCATTGGCGACGTAGGAAACGTCGTGTTGAGGGACAGAAAGCATCTTTCACAGGATGGGCTCATCGTTGTGGCGATGGCCTTTGATCGGACCAATGCCTCGCTGATCTCGGGGCCCGATGTCATCTCCCGGGGTTTTGTGTATGTCAGGGAAAATGAGGACATCATCGAAGGCATCCGGGATGTGGTTCGCAACATCATTCAGTCCTATAGCCGCATTGAGGGAAGCGATTGGCCGGGCATCAAGAACCGCATCAAAGACGAGCTGAAGCGGTTCATCTATGAAAAGATCAAACGAAGCCCAATGATTCTTCCCGTCATAGTAGACCTGGGGTAGCCTGGCTTTGGCCGGCTTCCGTTCAACCGGCAATCATCCCGCCGCGTTCGGCGGGGCAGGGAGGAGCGATGCAATTGGACGCCGCGTACAAGCTGGCTGACGAAATCAGGGCCTCGTCTGAATACAGAGAACACGCGCAGGCAAAGGCTGCGGTCGAGTCCAGCGAGGCGGCCTCCGCGCTCCTGAAGGAGTACAAGCGGCTTCAGATGGCCCTACAGATGTCAGCGGTTGCAGGCAAGGAGGTTTCTCAGGAAGAAGTCCAGCGCTTTTCCCAGATGTCCGCGCTGCTTTATGGTGGAACGGACACCTCTGCCTACCTCCTATCTGAAATGAAGCTCCAACGGATGCTGGCTGAGATCATTCGGATTCTGACCGAAGCAGCGGGGCTCAGGTTGGATCTGCCTGAGCTATCCTGAGAGCCATGTCGCGCAGAAAAGACAGGAGCCTTCACGAATACGCAGACCAGCGGGACAGCGAGCCTGTTCTGAGCTGGTATGCTTGGATCTGGGCTGCCATCAGGCCTCTGGTGATTCTTTTGTGCTCCCTGACATTGCTTGCGGGGATTGTGACAGCCGCCTGGAGGGGCTTTAGCGCGGCCATGGTTGATCCTGTGGATCCAAGCGACAGTGCTGACATTTCCTTTACGGTGGAGAGCGGCGAAAGCCTTTCCAGGGTGTCTGACAACCTTGAGCAGCAGGGCTTGATCAGAAACGCTTCTGTGTTTAAATACTATGCGGATTTTCTGGGGTACGGTCAGAAGATCCAGGCAGGGCAGTACACGCTCAGGCGCTCCATGCAGCTTTCACAGATCGCCGCACGGTTGACAGCAGGTGACGGGAGGCCCATCGTTCGCGACATCACGATCATCCCCGGCTGGACAGTCGAGGATGTTGTCGCCTACCTGGTGCAGGAAAGCGTACTTGCCGACGCCTCGGCCTTCCTCGCGCGGTGCAGGGAAGGGACGGAATACGCCGCGTACTATTATATCAGCGATGTACTCTCCTCAAAGACAGCTGCAGAGCGAAAATACGCGCTCGAAGGCTATCTGGCGCCCGATACCTACGAGATTTTTGTCAATGCCGCTGAGGATGACATCATCCGTAAGCTGCTTTCACAGACGGAGGCTGTGTTCAAAGAGTCCTATCACACGCGTGCCGAAGAACAAGGCTTCTCTATGGACCAGATGCTTACGATCGCTTCACTGATCGAAAAGGAAGCCAAGACCGCTGACTTTAAGAAAGTCTCCGCGGTGTTCCACAACCGGCTCGCAAGCGGTATGCGCCTTGACAGCGACGTGACGATCAAGTACGTGCTGGGTACAAAGCGGATGGTTCTGACCGCTGAAGACCTGGCGGTGGATTCGCCTTATAATACGTATCGCCACAAGGGGCTTCCACCCGGGCCGATCTGTGGCCCTTCGCCGCAGGCTGTCGAAGCAGCGCTCTATCCGGACGAGGACTTTGTCGTGGGGGGCTATCTGTATTTTTGCAGCAAGGACCCTGACTCGGGTGAACTGCACTTCAGCAAGACGCTGAAGGAACACGAGCAGGCGGTGCGCGTGTACGCACCGCTGTGGGAAGCCTTTGACAGGGAGTCGGGTGCCCAGTAGTGGCAGCTCCCATCATCCACCATCCGGTCCTAAGAAACGGACAGCCATTTAAAAATGTGCCGTGCGCCCGCAGTAGCCAAGCGCGCTGCCCTGTGGTAGACTAACGGCAATGAAAACCGTCAGACAGGAGGATAGTATGAACAGGGTGCGCAGGCTCCTCGCGGCAACAGGGCTGAAAACTGGGGAAGGCATCATGGTGCACAAGCCCTCCAACGTGTTTTACCTCAGCGGGTTTACAGGAGAGGGACTCCTTGTGATCGGGATGGACGTGGCGTCGATCGTGACGGATTTCCGGTACACGGAGCAGGCAGAATCCCAGGCGCCCGGCTGGAAAGTCCATATGATCTCCGGCTCCAACGGGCATGTCCGTGTTGCAGCCGGGCTGCTTGAGGAAGCCGGGGTCACCCGTGCTCTGTATGAAGACGAATACGTCACCGTCAGGACCTTTCAGGAAATGAAACAAGCCATGCCGCACGTATCCTTCACTCCTCTCGGAGCCGTTCCGGAGACGCTGCGCGGCGTGAAGGAGGACGGAGAACTGGCTCTGATGCGCAGGGCATGCGATATTTCCTCCGATGCGTTTGACTACATCTGCGGCGTAATCCGTCCGGGCATGACCGAGAAAGAGATCAGGCTCGCCCTTGACTTTCACCTGCTTGAAACGGGCGCCGAAGCCCTTGCCTTCTCCACGATCGTTGCATCGGGGCCCAACGGCTCGCTCCCGCATGCAGTTCCAAGCGACAGAAAGGTCGGAAAAGGGGACCTGATCACCCTGGACTATGGGGCCAAGGTCGGCGGGTACTGTGCCGACATGACCCGGACGGTCGCCTTGGGAGATCCTCCCCCGCTGATGCGCGAAGTCTACGGCATTGTGCTCGATGCCCAGAAAGCGAGCCAGGAAGCGCTGGCTCCGGGGAAAGCCTGCAGGGACATTGACGCTGTCGCCCGGGAACGGATCGCCGAGGCGGGGTACGCCTCCCGGTTCGGACACGGGCTTGGACACAGCGTGGGGATCGACGTTCATGAGGAACCCAGGCTCAATACGCTCACCACGCAAAAGCTTTTTCCGGGGAATGTGGTCACCGTTGAACCGGGGATCTACCTGCCGGGTACAGGCGGGGTACGAATCGAGAACCTCTGCCTGGTTACTTCTGAAGGGGGAGAAAGTCTGATCCGTGCGACAAGGGATCTGCTTGTGCTCTGAGCGCTCAGCGCGCCGGGTAAGATTTTTTTGAGCGGAGGGTAAATTATGATCAGCGCAGGAGATTTCAAAAAAGGGATTACGGTTGAGTTTGATGGCGGAGTCTGGACCATCGTCGACTTCCAGCACGTCAAGCCGGGCAAGGGCGCTGCCTTCGTCCGGACGAAGATTAAGAACATCATGACAGGCACCGTACTTGAGCGCACATTCAATCCCTCCGACAAAATGCAGCGCGCGATCATCGATACCAAGGAGATGCAGTATCTCTACAGCGATGGCGATCTCTACTATTTCATGGATCCTGAGACGTACGAACAGATGCCCCTGAATCGCTCTCAGGTGGAAGACGCCATCCGGTTTGTCCGGGAGAACACCAGCGTCAATATCCGGTTCTTCAAGGGAGAGGCCTTTTCTGTTGAGGCGCCCAACTTTGTGGAGCTCGAAATCACCAGCACAGAACCCGGACTCAGGGGAGACACAGCGACAAGCACCTACAAGCCCGCAACGACCGAAACAGGCTTTGAACTGATGGTCCCTCTCTTCATCAGCACAGGGGACAGGGTCAAGATCGACACGCGTACGGGCGAGTATCTTTCCAGGGCTTGAGCGCGCATCTGCAGAAAAAACGCAATACGTGGGAGGGAAACATGAAAAAGCTATCAAACATGGTGGCCTATCTGAAAGGGCTTGCGGAGGGGATGGGGCTGGCTGAGGATACTCCCGAACAGAAGCTGTTGTTGAAAATCCTCGAAACCCTCGAAGCCTTCAGCCTGGAGGTCAGCGAGCTTAAATCCTGGCAGGATGAAACCGACGAGTATCTTGAGAATATGGACGAGGATCTCGCTGAGCTCGAGAACGTGGTCTATGGCGATGAGGACGAGGACGAGGACGAGGGAGACGATGAAGACGGTCTTCCAGCTATTGACGGGGATGGTTTTGTGGAGTATGAGTGTCCTTCCTGCGGATTTCAGGCACGGATCGACATCACTGATTTTGATTTCGAAGAGGACTACCTCTGTCCACGGTGTAAGAGGCCCTTCTTTCCCGACGACGGGGAGGATATAGACGGGGAAGGGGCGCATCGCAAAGACGCACCGGAGCCCGGGACAGGCTGATTTGAGCGGTCGGTTCCCGGGCTGATATCCTTGACCAGCGCCGCCGACAAGCTGCCGCTGCCCTGCAGGACGGCGGCTTTTTATAGCGTTTCAGTGTGTTTTCGTGGGCAGCTGCACGCAAGGCTCTGCTGAAGGGCCTGTGTTGTTTCTGCCATCTTGGGCACCTGATGAGGGGAGAAGAAGGGCGATATAGCTGCCTCAGCTGGGTCTTTTGCCAGCGCTTTCAGAACCATCAGGATAGCCCTTAACCGATCGCAGGCTTTCAGAAAGCTTGCCCGATGCGAAAAGGGTGAGTGCGCCAGTTCGGTGCATGCAGTATAGTTCGGTGAAACACCGGACCCGGC
>CAZPIC010000008.1:0-71642 GCA_964586835.1 uncultured Oscillospiraceae bacterium | reverse complement strand
TCAGGCTGAATCGTTAACTTGATGTCTGAAAAACAGGCGCAGCGCAATTAGCTCGTGACAAGCAAATGATTGACATGCTGGTAAAAAGACTGCTATGATGCGCACAGTGTGTGGATATTCCCGTCCGTTGCGGGAAGGCGAATGATAGCGGCCTTGGTGCGGGAAGTAGAAACCATGCAGGGAGCATATCGCAACCCTGGGCAATCTCGAATCTTTCATCAGTGCAAGGAGGGACCCCTATGAGAAGGCTGTTGGCAGTGTTACTTGCGGCACTCATGGCGATGTCCATGATCTCAATGGCCGCCGCACAGGACAAGACCGAATTGGACATGCGCGCTCTGATCTGGAAGTATGACGATACCTATGGCTCCACCGTCCGCGCGGCGATGGACAAGTGGGCGGCCATCTACTCCGAGGAACTGGGCATCCAGATCAACCTGACGATGTACGACGCAGCCGATGACATGGCCAAGCAGATCGAGCACGCCACCCTCATCTGTGGCGAGAAGCCCGACTTCGTCATCATCAACTTGGCGGAAGTCGCCAACGGGAAAATCCTCGTGGACATGTTCCAAGAGGCAGGCATCCCCTTCCTTTTTTACAACAAGCAGCCCGCTGAGGAAACGGTACAGGAGGTCCTCGTTGACACGGGGACGATCTTCATCGGCACACTGGCCAGGCAGGCCGGCGACATGCAGGGTGAGATTCTGGCAGATTTGGTTGCGGCCGATCCTTCCATCGACAAAAACGGGGATGGCAAGCTACAATACGTTATGCTCAAGGGCGAAGCAAATAACGACGAAGCCATTGCGCGGACCCGCTATTCTGTGGAGACCGCTGAAGCCAACGGGCTCGTGATGGAGCAGCTGGGTGACACCCTCGTGTGCAACTGGGATCAGGCCATGGCACAGGACGCTATCACGGCCACCTGGGCCTCCTTTGGAGACCAGATTGAGGTCATTTTTGCCAACAACGACATGATGGGTCTGGGAGCGGTTGCCGCTCTGAACGCCTACGACTACAACACGGGCATCGCGGGCGACCCCTCCATCGTAATCATCGGCGTGGACGCAGTCGACTCCGCGCTTGAGTCCATCAAAAACGGCGGCATGACCGCAACCGTCCAGCAGGACGGGGATGCCATGGGCAAGGCCAACATCCGCATTGCTGTCAATGGTGCTCTCGGTAAAGAATGGCTTGACGGGACTGATTATGTCTACACGGAGGAAGACCCGTTCTTCTGCATCCGCATTCCCTATGCGAAGATCACCGAAGTGAAATAAGCCGGCGGCCGGCTCCTTTCGGGAGGCGTGGTCCCGCGCCGCGCCTCCCGTTTTACAAAAGCAATAAAGTGCGGTGAAACCATGCAAAATCATCAGGATTCGTACGTGCTTGAGATGCGTGACGTTGACAAGCACTTTCCGGGTGTCCACGCGCTCAGCAAGGCCCAGCTGATGCTGCGCCCGGGTTCCGTGCATGCGTTGATGGGCGAAAATGGGGCCGGGAAGTCCACGCTGATGAAGTGCCTGTTTGGCATCTACAAAAAGGACTCTGGCACGATCGTGATGGAGGGGCGAGAAGTTAACTTTGAAAATCCGCGGCACGCGCTTGATCAAGGGGTTGCCATGGTGCACCAGGAGCTCAACCAGGTCCTCAAACGCAGTGTGATGGAAAACATGTGGCTCGGGCGTTTTCCCATGAAGCGCGGGTTGGTTGACCAACGACGCATGCACGATGATACACTCCGGGTATTCAGCGAGCTGAACATCGACGTAGATCCCAAGGTGGTCATTGGCACCCTGTCTGTCGCCAAGCGCCAGATGGTCGAAATCGCCAAAGCAGTCTCCCACAACGCGAAGATCCTCGTGCTGGACGAACCAAGCTCCTCTCTGACAGAAAACGAGGTGGGCCACCTGTTCGGGATCATCAGGAAGCTTGCAGGCACAGGTGTCGGGATCATCTATATCTCCCACAAGATGGACGAGATCATGCAAATCTCCGACGAAGTGACCATCATGCGGGACGGGCAGTGGATCGCCACGCACCGCTCTTCAGATGTGGATGAAAAGCTCATCATCCGCCTGATGGTCAACCGGGATCTGACGCAGCGCTTTCCGGAGAAGAAGAACAAGCCCGGAGAAGCCCTTCTGCAGGTGGACGGGATCTCCGGCAGGTATGAGCCCGCCTGCCGTGACGTAAGTTTTGAACTGCGCAAGGGAGAGGTGCTGGGCGTTGCAGGCTTGGTAGGCTCCAGGCGCACAGAGCTCCTCAACACCCTCTTCGGCGTTTTCACCCGGGAGGGCGGCGCCATCCACTTCCATGGGAAGCCTATCCGGAACCGGACGCCGCGCGAGGCCCGTCGCAATGGCTTTGCGCTGATCACAGAGGAAAGGCGTGCCACAGGCCTCTTTCCTTCCATGAATATCACTTTCAACGCGACGATCGCCAACGTGGCCGCCTACGGAAAGCTGCTGCTCTCCAACCGCCGAATGTCCGTCGATACCAAGTGGGTCGTGGACAGCCTCTCTGTCAAGACGCCGTCACAGCGGACCGCGATGCGTAGCCTGTCTGGCGGCAACCAGCAAAAAGTCATCATTGGGCGATGGCTGTTGACCGATCCGGAAGTTCTTCTGCTGGACGAGCCGACCCGCGGCATCGACGTAGGTGCGAAATTTGAGATCTATCAGCTGATCCTTGAGCTGGCTGAACAGGGAAAGGGGATCATTATGGTGTCCTCTGAGATGCCGGAGCTGATCGGTATTTGCGATCGGATTCTCGTCATGTCAAACGGCCGTATGTCAGGCATCCTAAAGCGCGGGTACGACTTTGGTGGCGTGAAGCACGAGCAGGAAAACATCCTGCGCCTGGCTGCCAAATACATGTAGTACGAGGAGACGGTCATGCAAAAGACAGCACAGTCCAGCCGGGCGCGGGTCAACGACTTTATACTCAATTACGCGCTGTATATTATCCTGATCGCCATCCTCGTGACGGTCAGCATTATCAAACCCAACTTCATAGCGCTTTCCAATATCCTCAACATTCTCAAGCAAGCCTCAACCAAGGGAATCCTCGCGCTGGGCTGTGCCGGCATCATCGTGCTGGCAGGCACGGACCTGTCCATCGGTCGCGTGCTTGGGCTGAGTGCAGCGGTCACGGCGTCCCTGGTCCAGTCCGTCACGTATGCGTCCCGCTATTACCAGGGAATGAGCGAGCAGCTTCCCCTCATCATACCGCTGATCGCGGCAATTCTGATCAGCGTGCTGTTTTCCCTCATCAACGGCTTTGGCGTGGCCAAGCTTCATATGCACGCCTTCATCATCACGCTGGGAACCCAGCTGATCGCTTTTGGCGCCAACTGTATCTATATCGAATCACAACCCTCAGGTTCCGCACAGGCCCTCTCCACCTTTGACCGCAACTTTCTAAACGCAGCAGCGGGAAACCTGCTCATTGGAGAGGCGAAGATCCCCTTGGTGGTGCTTTACTTCCTCGCGCTCGCCATCGTCATGTGGCTGGTGTGGAACAAGACGAAACTTGGGAAAAACATGTTCGCTGTGGGCGGGAACACAGAGGCCGCAGCGGTTTCAGGCGTGAGCGTCGCCCGGACAATCATGCTGGTCTACCTGATTGCCGGGGTCCTGTATGGAATTGCTTCCTTCCTGGAGGCAGCGCGCATCCAGTCCGTCGGCGCGAACACCGGCATCAACTACGAGCTGGATGCCATTTCCGCCTGCGTCATAGGGGGTGTTTCCTTTTCAGGCGGCGTGGGAACCATCCAGGGTGTCGTCATCGGCGCCGTCATCCTCCAGGCCATCAACTACTCCCTGTATTTCCTTCAAGTAAACGCCTATTGGCAGTACATCATCCGCGGCCTGATCATCATCCTGGCCGTTGCCATTGACGTGCGCAGGTCCCTGGTTAAGAGATGACACGCAAGCGCCCGGGAGGCATCCGCGAAGCCCTGTATAGCCGCATCAGGGTGTCCGTCCGAACGATGAACGCCATCATCGCCGCCATCGTCCTCTTGCTGGTCGTCGCCCTTGTGTTGGGCATCCTGTCGGGAAGAGGCTGATCTCTCCATCCCCTTATGGCGCCCGTGAGGCATCGTTTGGCCCTGCCACTTGCAAAGATCTCCGGCTGATGAAAGAAACCCGCCCTGCAGGGCGGCAGCTCCAAGGTGCAGGAACTGTTCAAGACACCCTTTTTCTTCGGAAAAGATGCTGGATGAAGGGAATAGAAACCTTCTGTTTAGAAGCGACGTCAAAGGCAACCGCCGCCAGCAGGACCAGGCCTTTGACCAGCTGTTGCACGTTGATGGAGATGCCCATAATGCTCATTCCGTTGTTGAGCACGCCCATAATGAGAGCACCAATCAAGGCTCCCCCTACCGTCCCAATGCCACCGTAGGCTGAGGCACCGCCGATAAAGCAAGCACCGATGGCGTCCAGCTCAAACCCCTGGCCGGCCTGGGGAGAGGAAGAGTTGAGCCGGGCAGCAAAGATGATCCCGGCCACGGCCGCCAGGAAACTCATATTGACGTAAGCCAGGAACTTGATGCGGTCCGTTCTCACACCAGAGAGGCGGGCGGCCTTTTCATTGCCCCCGATAGCATATACGTGCCGCCCGATCACCGTCCTGCTGGTGATATAGGAATAGCTCAGCAAGACGATACCCAGCGTGATCAGGACGACGGGCACGCCCTTGTAGTTTGCAATATTAAAGAACAGCCAGATGACCGCAGCGCTGATAACCATGCAGCGCACAAAGGTCGCGGCTAGGCTCTCAACCAGGTAGCCCTTGCGCTTACGATCGACACGCTTCTTCAACTGTAACAGCGTAAAGAGCAGGGCAGCTACCACGCCGATAATCAGGCTGGTCAGGTTGTATCTCAGACCCAGGCCAAGCCCCCCCAGGAAGTCGCTGATAAAACCGGTAGACAGAGACATGTAATCGGACGGAAAGGGAGATAGCGTCAATCCTTTAAGGATGATCAGCGTCGCACCTCGAAACACGAGCTGCCCGCTTAAGGTGACAATAAACGCTGGGATATGTACATAGGCGATCCAGAATCCCTGCCACATCCCAATGGCAATTCCAATCAGGAGACACAGGAAGATGGAGAGATAGGAGTTCATCCCCCAGCTGATGATGAAGGTACCCGCGCAGGCGCCTATAAAGGCAACGACGGAGCCCACTGCAAGATCGATATTTCCGCCTGTCAGAATGCAGATAAGCATGCCTACCGCCAGGACCACGATGTATGCATTTTGGTTGATCAGATTCGACACGTTCATGGGCTTCAGCAACGTGCCATTCGTCAAGCCTCCCGTCATCAGCTGAAACAGCAAAATGATGACGACCAGCGCGATGAGCATCACGTACTGTTTGATATTTCGAAAAAGGCCTGTTTTCAGCCTGCCCATGCGTTCTTCGCCCCCCTACCTGCCTGCATGATCATGTCCATGATGATCTCCTGCGTGGCCTCTTCACGCTTGAGTTCGCCTATGATCCTGCCCTCGCACATGACATAGATCCTATCACACATGCCAAGAAGCTCAGGCAGCTCGGAAGAGACCATCAGGATGGATTTTCCTTCGGCAACCAGATCGTTGATAATGCTGTAGATCTCATATTTCGCATTGACATCGATGCCGCGTGTGGGTTCGTCAAGCATCATGATCTCAGGCCTTGCAAACATCCACTTGGCAACCAGCACCTTCTGCTGATTGCCGCCGGAGAGGTTGCCCACATACCGGTCGACATCCGGTGCCTTAACATCCAGCTTTTTTTTGTATTCAAGCGCTGCGTGCTGTTCCTTGTCCACATCGATGACGCCCCGTTCACTGACAAAATCCAGCCTGGACAAGGTGATGTTGTGCTTGATGGAGCTGTTGAGCATCAGCCCGTCGCCCTTGCGGTCTTCAGTGACATAGGCGAGCCCGTTGGCGATGGCATCGGAGGCATTGCGGAGCACGAGCTCCCTGCCTTCTTTGCGAAGAGTCCCTGAGATCTTTGCGCCGTAGACCCGGCCAAACACGCTCTGGCACAACTCCGTTCTCCCCGCTCCGATGAGGCCGGCAACGCCGACCACCTCGCCTTTGCAGACATGAAGCGAGGCGTCGTCCACAACCTTCCGCTCCGTAAACAGCGGATGATGAACCGTCCAGTTCTCGATCTCAAGGGCTTTGTCGCCTACCGCACGCGCTCTTCGCGGGAAGCGGTCCACCATTTCCCTTCCAACCATGCCTCGAATGATGCGTGGCTCTGTGATCTCATCGGTGAAACGATCCAGGGTTTCAATGGTTGAGCCATCCCTCAGGATCGTAATTTTATCGGCGATGTAATCAATCTCATTGAGTTTATGAGAAATCAGGATGGACGTGATGCCGCGGGTCTTTTTAAATTCCTTCAGGAGGTTCAGCAAAAGCATTGCATCCGCCTCATTGAGGGAGGAGGTCGGCTCGTCCAGGATCAGCAGCCTGACGTTCTTCGTCAGGGCTTTTGCAATCTCAACAAGCTGCTGTTTTCCAACGCCGATGTCCTTGACAAGGGTATGCGGGCTTTCATTCAGGCCGACAACGCGCATGAACTCCCGGGCCTTCTCATAGGTTTTGTCCCAGTTGATGACACCACGCTCCGCCTGCTCATTGCCGAGAAACATGTTCTCCCCGATGGAAAGATAGGGAACCAGCGCCAGCTCCTGGTGGATGATGACGATCCCCTCTCGCTCCGAATCCTTGATGGTTTCAAAGCGGCAAGGGTTCCCCGCATAGATGATGTCGCCCTGGTAGGTTCCATAGGGATAGATGCCACTGAGCACATTCATCAACGTAGACTTGCCAGCGCCATTTTCTCCCACAACGGCATGGATTTCGCCTTCCTCAACGACGAGGTTGACATTGTCAAGCGCCCGTACTCCCGGAAATTCCTTTGTGATGGCGCGCATGTCAAGAAGGGTTTTTGCCATCTGCCCTCCTGCACTATATCCGGGAAGGGCGGCTAAGCCGCCCTTCCCTTTTCCTGTGATACGTTATTTAAGCTGGTCCTCCGTGTAGTATCCGCTGTCGATGAGCAATTCCCTGTAGTTGTTGATATCCGCGAACACAGGGTCGCAGAGGAAGGAGGGGATGACAAACACGCCATTGAAGTAGGTTTCGGTGTCGTTGACCGGCACCTCTTCCCCTTTGAGGATCGCCGTCACCATTTCCACAACCTGGGCGGCCAGCGTGCGGGTATCCTTAAAGACGGACATCGCCTGATAGCCTGCAATGATGTTTTTCGTGTTGGTCACGTCGCAATCCTGACCGGTAATGACCGGGAAGTCATCCAGCGTATATCCGGCGGCCTGCAAGGAGTTGGTAATGCCTAGTGCCAGGGAGTCGTTAGGGCTGAGTACACAGTGCAGGGGAGTGCCGTCAGCATAGAAGGTCAGAAGGTTGTCCATACGGGCCTGAGCGTCATCGGTACCCCAGCCGAGAATGGCGATGGTTTCAAACTCGACCTGCCCGGACTTGATCTTGATCTTGCCAGACTCATAATAGGGTTTCAGGAGATCCCAGGCGCCATTGAAGAAGTACCTGGCATTGCTGTCATCGGGAGACCCTGCGAAGATCTCAAAATTGAAGGGGCCTTCAGCGTTTTCCAAATCTAACTTTTCCAGGATGAAGGTGCCTTGGATGGTGCCAACCTTATAGTTATCGAAGGTGGCGTAGTAATCCACGTTTTGCGTGTCGGTTAGCATGCGGTCATAGGCGATGACCTTGATGTCAGCTTCCCTGGCCTGGGCAAGAACAGTTCCCAGAGCAGAGCCGTCAATGGAGGCAATAACCAGGACCTCGCAGCCTCCGAGGATCATGTTTTCAAGCTGGGATACTTGCAGCGCCACGTCATTGTTGGCGTACTGGAGGTCGACGGTGTACCCCGCGTCCTCCAGCATCTTTTTCATGTTCGCGCCATCCTGGTTCCATCGCTGCAGAGAGTTTGTTGGCATCGCTACGCCGACTTTGTTTTCCGCAACAGCGGATACAGTCGCAAACAGCAGCACACTGACGAGAAGCAGGGAAAGAATCCGTTTCATCATTCCAAGTCTCCTTTCAAATATTTACGACGCATCGGGCGCTTTGCCACCAGATGCTACTACGACGAGTATAGCTGCACGCGATCAGATCTGTCAAGAAGGCGGCGTACTTTACATCATGAAGAATAAGCATGCAGAAAGGGCATGCCTTACCAAAATGGGCGCAAAGCAAGTACACCCAGAGGAAAAAAGGAAGTCGTATCCCTGGGAACAAGC
This sequence comes from uncultured Oscillospiraceae bacterium, assembly GCA_964586835.1. Classification (GTDB taxonomy): domain Bacteria; phylum Bacillota; class Clostridia; order Christensenellales; family Aristaeellaceae; genus CAZLYF01. The sequence continues at coordinate 63,346 of CAZPIC010000008.1, read as the reverse complement.
AGGGAGATTATAAAACAACCCAAGGGCGCATCGCAAAGAGGCAGCAAAGATGAAAAACCCGGTCTCTTTCGCAACTTGATCGGAGCACGGAGCTTAGCAGATCATCGGTCGCGTCCGTCATCAGATGAAGCTTGCATTCAAACAGCGGTTCTTCCTTTCCCAGGGCGTCCCGCCTTCACGAACAATCCCTGAGCAGCCGCTCGGTTCCATCATTGCCCTCCGATGGCTGCGGTGCTATAGTCCTTTTCAGAGGGCCGTCTGGTAGCCAGCCATGAGGAAGCCTGCAGGCAGCCATGATCGACAGGTTTCCCGGAAAGAAGAGCCACATGCTCAACATCAAAGGCCTGTCAAAGTCCTATGGGGAAAAGAAAGCAGTAGATGGGCTTTCGCTCCACGTAAGAAAAGGAGAGATCTTCGGCTTCATCGGCTCCAACGGAGCTGGGAAGACGACGACAATCCGCGCCTGCAGCGGGGTGCCGCACTTCGATGACGGAGAAGTCTATATTGACGAGCCCTTGGCGTCGTGGTCAACCTGCTTCTTCCCAAGCTTGACTGGGGCAGCGAGACAGAGGCCATCCAGCAGGGCCTGAGTACGCTGGTGACCCTGACCTTATGCTTCGCTGCGGTAGCGATTCCCGCTGCGGCGTATGTCTCTTTTTTCAGAAACAGCCTTTCTGCGGCCCTCTACCTCCTCCTTGCCGTGGCGTTTACACTGCTGACCCTGCTGCTTGTCCATCATCTCAGCGGGGACAAGAGTCAGAAGGCCTTTGAGAACTTACGCTGAGGCCGTGTCCTGTTAAGGCCACGGAAAGACAGGGATGGGCTGACGGCGGCCCCAATCCTCTGCGCCTCTCTGGATGCCGCATGACGCTCTCAAAGGAGGCCGTCCATGGATCGAAAAATCCTTCTTCCAACGCTGATCATCCTGCTGCTCATTCTCAGCGTCCACGCCGGATACAGCCAAGACAATGTTCCTGCGGACTTTTCTGCGCTGTATGAAATCGCGCAGGAAGGCTTCTATCGCCTTGATCCCCTCCCGGAGTCGGGAGTCATCCACTCTCAGGACCTGAAAGATGGCTTCCTTGCGCTGATCGTTCAGGCGACGGACGCGGACGAAGCACGGTCGCTTGTGCTGTATGATCTGTTTTCCGGACAGAAAGCCACAGTGCGCAAACTGGAAAGTGGCGCAGGCTGGTTGTCGGTCACCCTGCTTGATGGCGGTGAGGTATGCGTCCTTGACCCGTACACCCTGGAGGCACATCTCTATGACAGCACCCTTCAGCTGCTTGCGCATTTTTCGGGCCAGGAAGGATACCTGCGTCCTGTTGTCGCCGAGGACGGCGAAATGCTCTTCGCCGTCTCTTCAGACGGAAGCCGGATCACGGGCTTCCCTTTGAAGGGTGGCAGGAGCTTCGTCCACGAAAAACCCATAAGAGGCAGCTGGTCCATCTCCTGGATTCTTGGTGTCGAGGAAGACCGGCTGTTTTATATCATGGAGGAACCCTCCGGCAAATCTGTGCTCAACGCGCTGTCCCTCAAGGAGGGCCGACTTGAGGCGCATGCTATCCCGGAGGGCTTCTATCTTCTTGACGACTTTATATTTCAAAGCTTTACGAGCGAAAATGAGAGGTGGTTTTATAACCCGCTCAAGGGATCAGCCCTCGCCCACTTCGAGGCTTGGACAGATAGAGAGATTCCTATCGCGGCGCGGGACCCGCTGATCGTCTCCTGGCGGGAAGAAGAGGATACGGCAACGCTTCAGCTTTGCAGCCTGGACAGTGGCCAGGTGGTCTCTTCGGTCTCCGCGTTTTCCCGGGGCATCGACATTTATCCTGAAGCCGTGCTCCTGTCAGAGCATGGCTTCGCGGTGGTCTGCGCCGGTGAATGGACAAACGACTCGGTCTCTTTCTATCTATGGGACTTCCGAGGCACAGCTGCAGGCCCGGACGCAGGCCTTGTGCATTCTTCCCTGGACAGGGTCCATGCTGAAAACGCGTCGATCGCCGGCCGGATTGAATCGCGGTGGGATATCCGGGTTTACTATGGTGTCAGTGGCAACGATTTTCAGGACGCAACCTATATCGCTTCCCCCGCGGAAGACCCCTTGATGGTCAACGCTGCCCTGAAGGGGGCGGAAGCCTTCTTTGCCGCCTTTCCCTCCGGGATGCTCAGGGAGTTGTGTGTCCCGCCTGTGACCCATGTGGGCCTTTATCTGGGAGGGAGGATCCAGCCTGTCAGCCACGAGGGGATCCAGTCCCCGGGGGGCTTTTCTTCTGTGGTTGGTGACGAGCGCGTTGTTGTCGTCAACCTCTTTGAATGGGGCAAACTCACACAAAATCTCGCGCACGAGTTCATGCACGCCATGGAAGATCGCCTCTGGCAATGGGGCTACCTCCCCGAAACGGGTGGGAATAGGATGAAGGAATGGGAGTTCTTTGCGCCAGATTCACTGGCAGACGCAGGGTACGCTTTTTCCTACCATAACGCGGATGGATCCGAGTACGCGGATACAGCCTACACCGCCGACGACCCCCTTGCCGGGGACAGTCCTGAGAGAGTGCTTTACATCGATGCCTACTCCCGAACCTATCCGCTGGAAGACCGTGCGAGGATCTTTGAGCACCTCTTTGTCTCAGAGGAGTCGCCGCCCGATTTCCTGAAGTACCCCTCCCTGCTGAAAAAGGCGCAGTACCTGTGCGTCCTTATCCGAGAAGCCTTTGACACGACGATGGACGAGGGGCCACTGCGCTGGGAGCGGCACCTCGTCCCGCTGCCCCTGAAAGAAGTGGCCCCAGCAGGCAGCGAAGCTTGGTCTGAAACCGGTGTGGGGCAGGGTCCCGTGCGATCCGCCCGCCTATTTTCTCTTGCGGGAAAGCGTTAGAATTGAAAGCCCGAAAAACAGGACCCCCGCCAGGAGCAGCACGAGGGGGTGGACGGAGGGCGGGAGGACAGTCTCCCCGACACGCAGGCGGATGCCCATCATATCGCGGAAGCTGCCGACGACAGCCTCTGGCGCGCCCCCAAAGGTCAGGGCCAGTGGCTTTTCCATCAGCGTTTGCCTAAACAGCACCGCGGCATGGGTGGCAGGGATCGCCTTCATGATGCCTTGGACGGCATCGGGCAGCTGCCCGATGGGCATGTAGATGCCGGCAAGAAAGCCAATCAGCGTACCGAGTAGGGTACTTACGGTCGCAAAGGCGCTGTTTGAGCGGAGGAAAGACACAACAAAGAGCATCAGGGCGGTGTTTGAAAAGACAGACAAGAGGATCAGGCCTCCCGTAGCTGCAAGAGCCCCCGGGGCAGGCACCCCACCGCCACGGACAGCGATGTAGGCAAAGGCGAACAGCGCCGTCAGAACGCTCATCACGACCCCAACCAGAAAGGCGCTCATGACGTACCCTGCGGCGATGGCTCTCCTGCTGACGGGAGACGATACGAAATCCATGTCGATTTTTCGCACCCTGTCTTCCACCATCGTGCCCAGGGCGCCCAGCGTGGACGTGACAGATACTGCCGCAAAGAGGCCTGCCATGATCCATGTGTCCAACAGTGCGCGGACACCCGGCGCCCCCCGGAACTCGTCACCGCCAGCCCAAGCATCACCCAAAAACAAGGCATAGAGGCTGATGATGATGAACACGGAGAGGAGCGAGAAGAATACAGAGGCGCGGTCCCTGAAGAACACACGGAGGTTTCGGGCAACAAGCGCGCTCATTCTCGAATCTCCTTTCCCGTGATGGCGATGAAGGCATCGTCCATGGTGCCGGTACTGACTTCAAAGCCTGCCAGGTGCTCGCGGCAGGCCTCAAGGAGAGCAAGCGCCTCGAGCGACGAGTCCACGTTCAGGATCAGCTGGTTCGCCGTCCGGGAGTGAGTGATGCCGTTTTCCTCAAGGATGGCCCGCACTGCCTCCACATCGCTACAGGCCAGCACGACCCTGTCCTTGGTATAACGCTCTCTCAGTTTTGCGGGGGTGCCCTGCGCCGCGATCAGGCCATCATCCATGACAATCACCCAATCTGCACCCGCCGCCTCTTCCATGTAGTGCGTCGTCAGGAAGACCGTCATGTTCCGCTCCCTCTTCAGATGAAGGACAGTGTTCCATACGCTCTTTCGGGTCTGGGGATCCAACCCTGTCGTCGGTTCATCCAGAAAAAGGATGTCCGGAGTGTGGACCAGCGCGCGGGCAATGTCACAGCGCCGCCGCTGACCCCCTGAAAGCTTGCCATAGGGACGATGGAGGAAGGACATCACACCCACAGCCTCCGCCGCAAAGCGTACCGATTCCCGCAGCACCCTCCCCTTCAGCCCGTACAGTGCGCCGCGAGCAAGAAGGTTCTCTTCTGCTGTGAGCAGCCTGTCCAGCAAGCCGTCTTGAAACACCACGCCGATGGAGTGGCGGATGGCGTTGTCGTCCCTGCCCAATGTATGCCCGTCCACAAGGATACTTCCGGCATCTGGTTTCAGGAAGGTGCAGATGATATTGATGATGGTGGATTTCCCGGCACCGTTTGGTCCCAGAAGCGCGAACAGTCCTCCCTTTTCCACGTGGAAATCCACGCCGCGGACGGCGCGGACCCGTCCGTAGGATTTCGTAAGCCCCTGAACCTCGATGATCTTCTGCATGGTCCCCTCCGTGGGTGAAGCGTGCACCGCGCTCCGGATGATGGATGATACGTCCTTGATAGGCTGCTACCGCATGTCTGAAAAGCGCAGCCTCTCGTGGCCTTCAGAGGACAAAGGGAAAGAAGCGGTAGGCCCTGAAACTGCGCGGTGGCCTGAGGATCGATATGATGGGAGGAAGCTGCGCGAGAGAGGTCTAAAAAAGGCAGAGGCCCCGCATGGCGCCCGCAACGGAGACAAGGCCAGGATAAAAAGACCGTCTCACCAAGCGCTTTCCCGTTCGCTCGGCAAGGCTGCCTCCAGCAAGAGGGTCACGTTTTCCCGGCTACACAATACCGAAGGTTGAGCCTTGGCGAGGGAATGTTACAGACCTTTTTCTTCCACACCAGCATCCATCCCTACGCCTTGCTTGAGTTGCTTTCCTGAAAGAAGGCCGTACGGCTGTTTCACAACGTTCGGGAAGACGTACAAGGATGTGGGGACCTGTACCGCCGCGGTACCGATCCGGACCTCTTCGCCCCGCGAAGAGATCACCGATGTTTTCTGGCTACCATTCGCTCAGACAGCCCTGTCCATCCTCCGGCCAGCTCATCCACTGAGAGCCTTGCCTGGCGGGAGCGTCTCCTTTACCGAAGCCTGCTGGCACCTGGGCAGGGGGGTTCAACGCTTCAGCTGAACTTGCCGTTCATAGGTGTCCATCCCCTGCAGCCAGGAGGATCCGACCCCCGACCCGTTGCTCATGCACAGATAATCCCATACGGCGTTTGAGGGAAGGTTTCTAAACTCTTCCATCAGCGCAAGGCGCCTCGTGTTGTCCCCTGCCTCCTCCGCCGCCCTAAGCTGGGCACGGGGTTCAAGCAGCGCTTCAATGAGCGTCTTGCCCAACGCACGCAGCCCGATGATCCAGGACGAGACGCGGTTGATCGTCGCGTCAAAGAAGTCAAGCCCAAGGCCGATACGCTTGTCAAAGAGATCCTGCCGGCTCAGCTCCAGGAGGATGTCGCGCAGCGCGTCGTCCTGGATCAGGCAGTGGTCGCTGTCCCAATGAACCCCCCTGGAGAGGTGCAGCATGATGTAGTCCAAAAACGGATGGACGGCTGTCAGCTTGTCAGCCACGCTTTCATTGGGGTGGTAGTGTCCGGTGTCCATGGTAACACCCAGCCCGCGCTTGACAGCGTAGGCAAGGTAGAAGTCATGGGAACCTGCGACAAAACACTCCGATCCGATGCCAAAGAGCTTGCCTTCCAGTACGTCGACGAGGTTGTCCCGGCTGTAGGCTTGTGCGAAGATCCTGTCCAGGGACTCCGTGAGCCTTTGTCGGAAAGCGCCGCGGTCAAAAGGGCGGTCCTTCGTGCCATCGGGCACCCAAGTGTTATTGACGCAGACCTGGCCGAGTTCCCTTCCGATATCAGCGGAGATCTTGCGTCCGCCGATGCCCGCCCGGATCCAGTATTCCCGAACTTCCCTGTCCGGCGAGGCCAAGGAGCAGCCGTCCTTCATCATACGATGGGTAAAGTAGGAAACATTGAAGTCGATCCCCAGGTCCCTTTCCTTCGCCCAGTCTATCCAGGCGCGGAAGTCCTCTGTGTCCAGGTCACAGCGTTCTTTTTTTCGCGCAGGCTCAGCGTACATGCTATGCAGGTTGACCTTGTGCGTAAGGGGAGAAAACCTGAAGGCCTGTTCATAGTCCTGACGGATCTGCCCGGCACTGACGGCCCTGCCGGGATAGTTGCCCGTCACTACGTTTTCGCTGTGCAAACCCTGGGAACCTTCCAGGCCCCGGACATCGTCCGCCAGCCAGTTGTGTACGGATACCGGGATCGTCCTGAAGCGCGCGATCGCTGCCTCCGTATCCACTCCGTGCTCGGCGTAGACTTCCTTGGCGACCTCGTAGTTCTGTAGCACCTGCTTTTCTGTCATAGCTGCCCTCCTGTGTGTATTCTGCCCGCAATGATGGCCTTTCAGGCAGTATAGGCACCTGCGTCCCCAGCGCGCAAGACAATGGACCGAAAGCGGTCGCCCTTCTCACCGCGGCGCAAACATCATACAGTCCGCGAAACGGTCCGCGAACACACGATTGCCAGCCAGTGAGACCAGGTGGGCTCCCCGCGCAATGTTCTCAGCTCGCTTCTCAAATCCCTTTGCTAAAAGCAGCATCATGGCCCCGGTAAGCGCGGCGTTGCCCAGGGCCTCCGCGCTGTCGGCGTATGCTTCCGGGATCAGGCCGATCGCGGAAGCGCTTTGCGCATTCAGGTGGCTGCCAAAGCCGCCTGCGATGCAGAACCTGGCTGCTGTCCCAGGGTTTATGCCCACGGACTCGCACAGCGTTTCGATCCCGGCAGCCAAGGCGCCCTTCGCCAGCTGTAGCATGCGGATGTCCCGGCGGGTCAGGGAAATGGAGGGGGCAATCTGTATCGTTTCCTCCTCAAGCGCCCCCGTTTCATCCAAAATTTCAAGATGAAGCAGCGCGGCGGCTGCATCCACCAAGCCTGTTCCACAGATGCCGGAGGCGGGCTCATCCCCGATGGTTGTCCACTCAAGCCCACTACCGGTCACGCGCACGGTGTCGATGGCTCCCGGGACACTGCCAAGGCCCCGGCTGATACCGCCGCCTTCAAAGGCAGGCCCGGCAGCGGTTGCACAACAGTACAGCCTGTTTTCGTGCCACAGCGCTACCTCCCCATTCGTTCCGATATCCACCAACAGAGCTGTCTCTTCCCTTTCGCAGATCCCAGAGGCGAGCAACGCGCAGATAAAATCTGCTCCGACGAAGGCACCCGCACAGGGTGGCAGGTAAAGCCTGCCATCCTCCGTCCATTCGCCAAAGAGGTGATCCGCCTGAAACGGAGCGCGGGACAGAGGGGAAGGATCGCGCCCGGTCAATAGAGTGAGCATCGCGGTATTGCCGGTGATGACCGTGCTGTCAACCTCCGATACTGGCACGCCGACATTGCTGCACGCTTCCGCTTTCAGGCGGCCAATCGCGGCCAGGGCAGTTTTCCTCAGCCCGTCCGCTTTGCCAGCCATCGCCGCTTCTATGCGCCCGATAACATTGTCGGATACCAACCCCTGGGGGTTAGCCTCTGCCACTGACGCCATCGGGTGCCCGCTGATAAGGTCAACGAGTTGAACCGCAATGGTCGTCGTGCCCAGATCTACCGCAAGCCCCAGACGTCCAGGTAGAGGGTCAAGCTCAAATACGGGCAGGGACCCTGCCAGGGCGATATTCTTCATTGGCTTCCATTCGGGAAGCCTTACGACTGCATTCCCGGTCAGCCTTGTGCGGCAGGCAAGGCAGGCACCATCCACAGGCTCCGGCTCCAGGCTGCCGGACGCCTCAACCCGGCAGCCACCGCAGACTCCCCGTCCGCCACAAGGCGTGCGCAGCGGAAAGCCATGCTCGCGCAGAAGCTCAACAAGCATTGGCGTATCCGCAAAGGAGATCCTGGTCTCCCTGTCACCTGAATAAATCCTAAGCTCAGGCATCTGCGCGCCTACCGTAGAGGATCATGCCAAAATAGGTCACGGTATTGGGGCCATGGACGTAGCGCAGGCCTGCGTTTTGAGCCGTTGTGTACACGTCCACGCCATAGGCCTCCAGGGAAACGATCGCTTCTTCCGGCTTTGTGCACGGAAGGGAGTCCCTGGCGCTGCAGCGTTCGCAGACATGACAGCCACCGGTAGACAGGTGCAGGAGCCCCGACTCCTGCCGCAGCGAGTCCCGCAGGCGTACAGTACAAGCGTTGTGCGCCCTGCCTGCCTGAAGCATCCCCTCAATGTCAAAAGAGTCCTCAATAGGTGCAACCGTCTGGTAGAGGACTGCTGCGGAGTACTGCTTTGCGTCGGATATCAGGTCTTCGATCTCGCCGACCATGGGCGGACAGGTGTGGCAACGTCCGTAGTTTCCGCAGGCGTTGCTTTCACACAGCGCGCGAAAGGCAGGATTAAAAACCACTTCGTCAAGGCTGAGGCACGCCGCCTTGTCCGCGCCGGCTCTCAGCGCAGCGCTCAGCAAATCCCGCTCATCCATCCGACGCAGCCTCCATGAAAAGAGAGAAAAGGGCGCAGAGGCGGTCCGACCGCCGCGCGCCACAGTGGCTTAAGCCTCATCATGGCGCTGCCCCGATCAGCGCCAAGGCGGTATCAGCTGCGCTTGCGGCGTCCGGCGCGTAGGCATCCGCACCGATCTCCGCCCGGAAAGCGTCCGTCACAGGTGCGCCGCCCACCAGGATAGCCACCTTTTCACGGATTCCAGCGTCCTCGGCTGCCCGCACCACATCCCCCATCACCACCATGGTTGTGGTAAGAAGGGCGCTCAGGCAAATGACGCGGCAGTCCATCTCGATCGCGGTTTTGATGAAAGTCTCCGGGGCAACATCCGTGCCCAAATCAATGACCTCGAAGGACTTCCCCTCAAGCATCATCTTGACCAGGTTTTTGCCAATATCGTGCAGATCTCCCTGCACGGTGCCGATGCACACCCTCGCTCTAGAAGCGATGCCCGAAGCGGCGAAAAAGGGCTTCAGAAGCTCCACGCCCTGATTCATTGCCCGCGCTGCCACCAGGACCTCCGGCACGAAAACCTCGTTTTTGCGGAACTTCTCGCCCACCACTCCCATGCCAGCCAGCAGCCCCTTTTCAAGGACATCCCTGACCGGGACGCCCTCATCCAGTGCCTTTTGTACGAGTTCTTTGACGGCTTTAGCCTTCCCTGCCTGCAGCTGCGTTGAAATTTCCATCAATAAATCCATAGCTTCCTCCTGATTGATTTGTGTACGCACGGGACAGCACTACTGCCCGTTGTCAGCAGAACTCCCGTGCAGCCCTTGTCAGGGCCAGAAAGTTCTCAATAGGGACCGTTTCGGGAACGCTGTTGCCTGTGCCCAGAAAGTAGCCTCCACGATCCCTGGACCTTTCCAGCATCGCCAGAGCGCGTTCCCGGATTTCATCGGGGCTCTTCCTGGTCATGTAGTCCATGTCAATACCTCCCATGACCGCGATGCGGCCAACAAGCTGCTCGTAGGCGTCCTCGACGGGACAGATCTTATCCTCATACGAATGACGTCCGTCAAAACGCATGTCCTCGATCACGTCCTCAATGATATCCCCGTAGTAGCCACAGGAATGGAGGATGCACGGCTTTCCCAGAGCATGGGCGACTTCCACGATTTTCTTATGCCAGGGAAAGACGTACCTGCGCAGGTCTGAAGGCGATAGGAAGGTCTGCGTGGCAAAACCCCAGTCATCATTCGAGCACAAAAAGCCCACGCTCGGGTAGTCTACAGCGCTCCTGTAGTAGTCGACCAGCGCCTGTCCAACCCTGTCCGCCACAGCCCTCACCAGGCCCGGATCGTCATAGAGCCCTGCGCACAGCCTGTCATAGCCCATCAGGGCAATCATGTTTTCAAGCACACCCCCCGGTCCCATGACCATGATCTTCATGCCTTCGGGCAGGTAGGGAACGATCCTTTGAAGGTCGTCCGTATCATGGTCGAAGGGATTGCCCCAGTCAAAGCGCTCAAAGTCCTCCCAATCCTGTATGGGCGGGGCATCGTTGAGAGAAATGGTCTGTAGCTGGGCCTGGCTTTCCCTAAGAAAAACAAAATCGGACGCATAGGTGGTGGCGTAATCATAGCCTGCCGCTGCCATGGCCTCAGCGGTGAGTCTTAGCTTTTCAAGCCCCTCATAGGGCTCCGCTCTTCGGCCCGCAAGCCGCTCATAGAGCTCCCGGTTCAGGAAAATTTCAAAGAGCGTCGCACGCTGGGGAAGCTCTCCTTTTAAGATCCTGAGCGTGTTGGCTTCAAAGTCCGGCCTTCTCATCCTGCCACCTTTCCAAGCTCACGCTCCGCCTGCCAAGCGGAGCGGCCCGTCCTCCAGGCTTCAGGTTTTCAGATATGATAGGTTTCGTCCCGGGGGCTGTCAAGCCGACAGGAGCACCCGGTGGCACAGGGCACTGGCCAGAGGAGCTTCTGCTTGTGCGGTTCTGCTTGGCACCGTACAATGTCTGCATGGATACAAAAGAGCTGCTGTATCAGATGGTTTTAACCTCCTACAAAAGAATCGGCTGTCCCCGCAGCCTGGTGTGCGGGCTGTCGGCAGGGGCGGACTCCGTATGCCTGATGCTGATCCTCCATGCGCTCAGGCAGGAAAGCAGCTTCGTGCTTTCCTGCGTGCACGTCAACCATGGCCTGAGGGCTGCCTCAGAGGCAGAAGAAGCCTTTGTGCTCCGCCTGTGCAACAGGCTTGACATCCCGTTGGACGTGGTGCGTGTCGAGGTCAGAAGAGAAGGAAACCTGGAGTCCAACGCGAGGGACGCACGCTACCGGGCGTACGATGCGGCGCTCAGGAAGCGGAAGGCTTGCACGGTCGCGCTGGCACACCACGCAGACGACCAGGCCGAGACCCTTCTGATGCATCTGATGCGGGGCAGCGGGGGAGCGGGGCTTGCTGGGATGAGAGAATATCGCGCCCCCATATGGCGGCCCCTGCTGCAGGCAACCCGCGAGGAGATCCGTAAACTTCTTTTAAGACAGGGAGAAGCTTGGTGCGAGGATGAAAGTAATTTAGACGAACGATACCTGCGCAATGCATTGCGCCAACGGGTACTGCCTCCCCTGAAAGCGCTGTCAGCCCTGTCTTCGCGCCATATGGCCCGGGCGGCTTCCCTGCTGGCGGACGAGGAGGACTTCTGGGCGGAGTATGTCTCCAGCTGGCTGTTTGAGCATGCTTCAATAACAGGGCCCTGTCCCTTTTTATTAGCAGAACCCTGCGCACGGCTTCCGGTAGCAGCACAGCGGCGGGTGCTCAGGGCACTGTGCCACAGCATCGGCAAGGACCTCAGTTTCGACCAGACTGAGGCGCTCCGCAGGTTGCTTGACAGCCCGGCCAGGGCCTGTACAAACCTCCCAGGAGGCGGTCAGGCGCTCCGAACGGAGGAAAGGCTGCACCTCCCCCCCGCCCGAAACCCTGACAGGGCGCCACCTGGACGGCTGTTATTCAGGGCTGATAGCGGTGACTTTGGGGACGGGAAGCGGATCCAGGCACTGGACGCGCGTGAACTCGAGGGGGCGACCCTCAGGTTCCGCCTTCCCGGGGACAGGATCACGCCCCTTCATGCGAAGGGCTCGCAGCCGCTCAAGGAGTACCTGATCAACCGACGCGTGGACCGTCCTTTCCGTGCCGTACAGCCCCTTGTGGCCAGAGGAAACCGCGTGCTATGGGTTATTGGCGTCGGCGTGGCCCAGACGGCAGCCATCACGGAGGCGACAGAGCGCCGCTGCGTGCTTGTCTACGAGGGTCGCCTGCCGAGCGATCTGGAATGTCAGGCGGACGGCGCTGGAGGCGGAAAGGGGCTACCACAGGCGTCTTTGTACGGCATCCACCACGGGTCTTCCCGAGCTGCCCGGCTGGCCTCGTCAGACGCCGCAGCCCGGCAATCCGCCTTCAATGAGGACGACGCGTGCGGGGGCACCCTCCGCACCCTGGATTTTTAGCGGCAGCGCGACCATCAGGTAGTCTCCGGGCACCACATCGCGGAGAACCAGCCCTTCAATAATGAGAATACCTTTTTGCAGAAGAGCCATATGGGTCCCGTGCCCAGGCTGGTCCCGCTCGATACCCAGGCTGTCAATGCCAACGCCCGCGACCCTCAAGCGGGAAAGGTAGTTCCCCCCGTTCTCGCTGAGATAGACGAAGTCGGGGCGGAAGCCGTCCTCAAGGGAGTTGTCTGTCCTCAGCAGGATAAAGCTGCCGGGCTTGATGTCGAATCCTTCCAGATCCGCTTGGGAAATCCCACCCCGTACGCCGATCAGATTAAGGACGCGGCAGGGACCCATGAGTCTATCAAGCGGCAGAAACTCAGCACTCTGTCCGCCCTGTATCATGTGGAGAGGGGCATCCACGTGGGTTCCCGTGTGGAGATTTATGGTGAGAACCGATTCATTGACCTGGTCTTTGGGCATGCTCCGATACGCCGTGTGCACCGGCCTTTTTTCCTCAAGGTTTTTGTACACGGGCATGTCATGGTGAATAAGCATCGATACATCAATGATCCGCATAGCAACTCCTTTCTCGTCCCCGCTGCCACCGACGCGGAAGGGGGTGTACAGCCTGTCAGGGGAGGTCGATCTCCCACCACTGTCGGCTGTCGGCGCGAATCAGGCTGTCCGCGGCCTCAGGCCCTCTTGAGCCAGCTGCATAGTTAGGAAAGGGGGTCTTCCATCCCGATAAGAGCCGTCCGACGCTATCGACAAAGTTCCAGGACTGCTCCAGCTCATCCCAGCGCGTGAAGAGGGAAGAATTTCCCCGAAAGGCCTCCAGGATGAGCCGTTCATATGCTTCGGGTACGTTGCCTTGAAACCGCGCACTCTGTGAATAATCCAGCTCCACCCGCTCCATCCGAAACTCATTCCCGGGGCGTTTGGCATTGATCTGAAAGTACATGCCCTCGGAGGGCTGCACCTCTATGACCAGAAGGTTGGGCTGCAACCCCCTGAACTCGGCGTAGGCATTCACGCCTGGAAGGCGCCTGAACTCAACGACAATCTGTGTGCGACTCCTGTCCATCCGCTTTCCTGCCCGTATGTATATCGGCACGCTGCCCCACCTGAAGTTGTCCATACAGGCCCTCAGCGCAATGAACGTTGGGGTCATCGACCCGGGAGAAACCCTTTCTTCTTCTCGGTAGCCCGGAACCCGCTGGCCGCCGACAATCCCTGGCCCATACTGTCCACTGACGACCGCTTCACAGGAGAGCCCTGCAGAGAAGCGCCGCAGCGAGCGAAGAGCCTTCACCTTCTCGTCACGGATAGCCTCAGGGCTCAGGTCCACGGGGGGCTCCATCGTGATGAGGGCAAGCATCTGGAGGAGGTGGTTTTGCAGCATATCCCTGAGGATACCGGCCTCCTCATAGTATCCCCCTCTGTTTTCAACCCCAAGTGTCTCTGCTGAGGTGATCTGGATATTATCAATATGGTGGTGATTCCAGAGCGGCTCAAAGAGGGAGTTGCCAAAGCGGATCGCCAGGATGTTTTGGATCATCTCCTTGCCAAGGTAATGGTCGATCCGGTAAACCTGCCCCTCCTCAAGGGCCTCCGAAATGACACGGTTGAGGGCGGCAGCCGTTGCCAGGTCCGAGCCGAAAGGCTTCTCCACCATCACCCGGTGAATGGGGTTACCTTTTTCCGCTAATCCGTGTTCCTTCAGGCTTGAGACAATCAGGCCAAAATACCCGGGCGCGACTGCCAGAAAAAAGAGCCGTACCACCGGACGGGAAAAGCCCGCCTCCACATTCAGGACAGACTGCCCAAGGCGGCGGTATCCTTCGGAATCTCCCTTGAATTCGAGCCGGCAGTAGCGGATCTTTGATAAAAACGCATCCAGCTGCGTCCCGTCCAGAGCACCGCGCAGGAAGGATGTAATCGAGGTACGGGCATCCGCCCGATAGCTCTCGTCCGTCCAGTTACGCCTGCCAACTGCCAGGATCGCCACTTCCTCCGGTAGCTTTTTCTCAGCATATAGGCGGTAGAGCGCGGGAAGAAGCTTGCGGTATGTCAGGTCGCCCGTCCCACCGAACACTACAAAAAGCAGCGCCCGACGTGGGTGATCCTCTCTTAAAGACAGCATCGTTTCTCCTTTCCGTCTCTTTGGCTGCACGCTCGGAGGCACTTGAGTGCAGGTGCCTCTGTCTGTATTATACCCGTAGGCGCTGGATGAACGACAACGACCAAGCCGAGAAAACCCATCGCGGCGTGAGCTTGGTGTCCGTGAGCAGGCTTACGAGGAAGGATGCATCGTGACCGAACGGCTGTATTACCTGGACGCCTACCTGAGGGTCTTTGACGCTCACGTCATAGAGTCGCGCCCTCACGCAGATGGCTCCCTGGTCAGGCTGAACCGGAGCGCTTTTTATCCCAGTTCCGGCGGACAACCCCATGACACCGGCACGCTCATGGGCGGAGGGAAGGCCGCGCACGTGCTGAATGTGGAGGCCGACGGGGAGGGCGAGGTTTGGCACCTCATCGATCGCCTCCTCTCGGCAGGCACTGCTGTGCAGGGTGAGATTGACTGGAGCCGGCGCTTTGACCACATGCAGCAGCACAGCGGAGAACATCTCCTGGCCAGTGCCCTGCATGAGCTCCACAGCGCGCTGACCATCGGGCTGCACATCGGCAGGGAGCTCAGCACCATTGACGTCGAGGTGCCCGGGAGACGCCTCCGGCTTGCCCGGGAGGAGGTCGCCAAAGCGGAAGATCTGGCCAACGACAGAGTACAGGCGGATACAGCCATCCGCTGCTGGTTCCCCGACGCGGGGGAACTGGAACAGCTGCCTCTGCGCAAGAAATCTGCTCACAAGGGGAGGCTGCGCGTGGTGACCATGGGCGGGTTCGAGAGGGTCGCCTGTGGGGGAACGCACCTGGCTTCAACCGGGCAGTGTGGACTGATTAAGATCCTGGGCACGGAACCCGTCAGGGGGAAGATGCGCGTCTCCTTTGTCTGTGGCGCACGAGCTATCCGGTACTGCCGCGCCGTGGCTGAGGCCTGCGAGGACTCCGCCAGGCTGCTTTCCTGCAGGCCACAGAATCTGAATCAAAACGTGCTCAAGCTGTTGGATGAGAACGCATCGCTTAAGCACAGTGCTTCTTTGTTGAGGCGGGAGGCCGTCTCCCTAGCGCTCGCCAGCATCGTCGAAAAAGCTCCGATTCTGCCGGGAGGCGAGGCCCTGGTCCGGGCGGACCTGGCGGAGGCGGACCCAAAATCCCTCCGGGAGGCGGCGTCCCAGCTGGTTGGCCAGTTAAACGCAGTCGCTCTCCTTTCCGCGCCTGGGGAAAAAGGCTGCCATCTCGTCTTCGCACGCTCACAGGACCTCCCCTATGACATGGTGGAGCTCCTGCGAGAGACCGGCGCGCGCGGCGGCGGACGTTCCGCCTTCGCGGAGGGCTTTGCCGCGACAGCCTCGCCGGCGGACCTGGCTGTGGAAAGGCTCCGGACAGCCGGGGCACAGTGACGAGTGCGTGAAGAGCAGCGCTCCGCGCTATACTTTCCCTACTGAGGCCGCATACACGACAAACTCTGCACCTTCCTGAGCCTCAGCCTTCTCCTCTAGCCCCAACAGCCTGTCGGCGGGTTCCTGCAGGTAAGCACCGATGGCACAGGTGCCACAGCCGATGGCTTCACAGGCCAGATAAAGGTTCTGACAGATATGCCCTGCGTCCAGCAGGATGTACTTCTGTGCCCGGTCCGCATAGCGCCACTCCATGCGCTCGGGGATGGCTGTCCAAATAAAGGCTACCGGAGCACTCGCGGCAAAGACCTGCCCCATAAACGCCTCCGTCGCCAGCTCCTCCCATCCCTCGAGTGGCTCCAGCTGCTCAAGCTCATGGGACTCCGCGAGGTAGTGGTATAGTCCCGGTTCAAGCCCTATCACCCGGTTGATGAGCAGATAGGTCTCCAAGGCGTGGCGTGCCCCGGCGGACGGCACGGGACGGAGGGTTGAGCGGGTGGACTTTTGAAGCATTTCCTGCACGCCCTGGGTCATCCATAAAAGAAAGGCCAGTTCGTTCAGGGTCAGTTGCCGCGCAAGGTAGTCCCTCCGACTCCGGCGGTTGTTCATCGCCGAAAGAAGGCTGTCCCTGAGCGTGAGACCACTGAAGTCCTGGGTCAGGGAGACCTTCTTCCCGCCCCTTGAAGCAAACAGCGGCGGCTGGGGCACTCCCGTCTGCTGGGCTGTGGGCCCTGTATCCTCCCGCGCAGAGGGGCCCTTCATCGCAATCCTCTTCTGAAGGATTCTTCTTCTCATCTCTTCCATTACAGCAGCAACCTCCTTCTGTCCGGTTATATTCTATCTTAGCACACAGAGGGTAGACATGCGCCTGTGCAGTGTCTCCTTTCAAGTTGAGCGCGAAAGAAGCCTCGGTACCTCAAGAACGCTTTCTGTCCGGCCGTCTGAATAGAGTCACAGCTCCCCATGAGCCTCCGGGGACGACATTTCCTGCTTCCAGCCTGTTAGCAGATCTTTTCCACTGGCCTGTCCCCTTGCATCTCCACTTAAGATCGGTTTCTCCCTCACCGCAGCGCTGTACTTTCCCCTGCCCGATTGTAGGCGCCTTTCCGTTGCCCAATGAGCTCCATCTGTGCACCCGTCAAGACTGCTTCCTTGTTCAAGCTGCCTCTTTACAGTCTTGACGCTCCAATGGATCTGAGGTACGACTTCTTCTTCGCGCTCCATGGAAAAAGGACCTTGGGCTCGTTGTCACTGACGCCTGTTTTTGATATACTCTTTATGTCTTTAGACGCGAAAGGGTAGGAATGCGCCGACTTCTTCACTTATTTACTCCTCGGGACATGACGGAAGGACCCCCATGGAAACGGATCCTTGACTTTACCGTTCCAATGCTCCTTGGCAACTTCGCCCAACAGTTGTACAATGCAGCGGACTCTGCGATCGTTGGCAAGTACGTAGGCGACAATGCGCTGGCTGCCGTCGGCAGTGCCGGGCCCATTTTGTTTTTTTTGCTTGCCCTCTTCGTCGGGATTGCCAATGGGGCCGGCATCCTCGTTTCTCAATACTTTGGCGCGAAGGACCGGCATCATCTGTCGGTCACCATTGGGAACTGCATCACACTGACCGCGCTTGCCTCCCTCCTGGTGATGGTCGTGGGCACCGCCCTAGTCTGGCCGGCGCTGCGGCTATTAAACACACCGGAGGTGTATATCGCCTGGACAGCGGACTACCTGCGCGTGTTCTTCCTAGGCATCGTGGGATTCATGTATTATAACGTGCTGGCTGGAGTGCTGCGCGGGTTAGGAGACTCCCTCTCCGCTCTGGGTTTTCTGCTGCTCGCTACCTTTTTGAACGTGGTGCTTGATCTGTGGTTCGTGATAGGCTTCGGCCTTGGCGTATTCGGCGTTGCACTGGCAACGGTCCTGGCCCAAGCCATCTCCGCAGCGCTTTGTGCACTGAAGCTCTTGAGGATGACCGAAGTCTTTGACCTGAACCCTCGAACGCTGAAGCTCCACAGGCCTGCAGCTGAGAAAATCATCCGGTTAGGCCTGCCCTCAGGTGTGACCCAGGCGATCTTCTCCATGGCCATGCTATGGGTCACCCGATTGCAGAACAGCTTTGGGCCCACCTTCGTCGCCGCCACGGTCATCGTCATGCGTGTGGATGGCTTTGCGATGATGCCTAACTTTTCCTTCGGGCAGGCCATGACCACCTTTGTCGGACAGAACGCGGGTGCCGGCCGGCACGAACGTTTTCGACAGGGTGCTCGTCAGGGGACGCTTTTAGCCATGAGCGTCGCTGCCATGCTGACCGTCGCCATCCTTCTTTTCGGGCGCCCCTTGATGAGGCTGTTTACGGACACCGCTGAGCTGGTCGACCTGTCGATGCGTATGATGAGCATCCTCGCGCCAGGATATATCGCTATGGCGATCATTCAGTCCCTATCAGGCACCATGCGCGGGGCAGGGGACACGGTGACCCCCATGTGGATCTCTATCCTGACGTCCGTCGTGCTGCGCGTACCAGCAGCCTACCTGCTCGTACATTTGACAAAAAGCCCCTCGCAACCAAACGGCATGCCTGAATCGATCTTCACCTCCATGCTGCTCGCCTGGGTGATCGGCGCCGTGCTCAACCTTTTTGCATACCGCCATGGCAGGTGGCATACGTTCCTGCCGAAAGAAACCGGACAGGCTGACCTGCCGGCATCGTGAGAAGGAGGGCGATAGTTTGAGAACCTACCTTGCTGTGGATATAGGAGCTTCCGGCGGCCGCCATATTCTGGGGCATGTGAAAGACGGCGTCCTTGTAACGGAAGAAGTCTATCGCTTTGAGAACAACTATCTCCGCCAGGGAAAGCGGCTGGTTTGGGACGTGGACCGACTGGCGGAGGAAGTCCTGCGCGGCATGGAAACCCTGAAGGCTGCACCGCCGCGCTCCGTCGGCATCGACACCTGGGGCGTCGACTGTGTGCTCCTTGACCGGAAGGGGCAAAGGGTCGGCAATGTTTATGCCTACAGGGACAGCCGGACAGCAGGTATGGACAGCATCCTTGAAAAAACACTGCCCTTTGATGAGCTCTACCGCCGCACCGGCACCGCCAAGCAGCCCTTTAACACGGTCTATCAGCTGATGGCCACCCCGCGGGAAGACCTTCAGGCGGCAGACCGCTGCCTGTTTCTGCCGGAGTACCTTGCCTTCCGCCTTTGCGGTGAGGCAAAGAGCGAATACACCATTGCGTCCACCTCCGCCCTCCTCCATGCCGAGAACCGTGACTGGGACCGGGACGTGATGGCAGCAGCGGGCATTCCTGATCGGCTGTTTCCGGAGAAGCCACTGTTGCCCGGGGCGCGCATCGGCAGCCTGACCAGGGCCGTGAGAGAACGGGTAGGCTACAGCTGCGAAGTCGTCTTTCCCGCTTCCCATGATACCGGCAGCGCGTTTATGGCTGTTCCCGCAAAGGACAGCGACGCTGTCTATCTGTCCAGCGGTACATGGAGTCTTCTCGGAGTGGAGAGGGAAGATCCTATCACGTCATCCAAAGCGCTGGCCTCTGGCTTCACCAACGAGGGTGGGTACGGGGGCAGAATAAGACTACTCAAGAACATCATGGGGATGTGGATGGTTCAGAGCATCCGCAGGGAGCTTGGCAAGGCGCATTCTTATGACGAGATGTCCGACATGGTCACAGCCGCATCCGCATCCGGAAGGCCTTACCCCGGACGCTTCGATGTATCTGATCAGCGCTTTCTGGCGCCCCCGAGCATGTCGGAAGAAATTCGCTCCGCCCTTGAAGACGCGGGATATCCACCACCCGCCAGCCTGGATGAGCTCCTTCTGAGCGTATACGAGAGCCTGATCGCAGGCTACCGGGATTCCATCGCTACGCTTGAAGCGCTGACGGGCTCACGCTTTCGTTCACTGAATATCGTAGGTGGCGGCAGTCGCGACGTGGTGCTCAACCAAATGACTGCCAACGCCGTGCGGCTTCCAGTCTATGCTGGTCCCGCAGAGGGAACCGCCTTGGGCAATCTTATCGCACAGATGATCTCGGACAGAGAAATCGCAGACCTGCCAGAAGCGCGGCGTATGCTGCGCAAAGGAGCTGGAGTGTCCACCTTCCTGCCTCAGGGTAGCTGATGCAGTACGTGTATGAAACCCATCTCCACACCTCTCGGGGCAGCCTCTGTGGCCGCTCCACGGGCGAAGAGTATGTTCGCTTCTACAAAAACCTGGGCTATGCCGGCATCATCGTTACAGAACACTTCATCCATGGCAACTGTGCCGTGGATCCGGACTTATCCTGGAAACGCTTCGTCAGTGAATTTATGAAAAGCTATGAGGAGACGCGGGAAGCTGGAGAGCGTGCAGGGCTGTCCGTATTCTTCGGTTGGGAGGAGACCTTCGACGGAGATGACTATCTTATCTACGGACTGGATGGGGAATGGCTGACGAAGAACCCTCAGGTCGCGGGCTGGTCACGGAGCGAGCAGTACAGGGAAGTCCGTCGTCATGGGGGCTGTGTCGTCCAAGCGCATCCCTTTCGCGACCGCCATTACATCCCTGCCATCCATCTTTCTCCCGGCTGCGTTGACGCCTTTGAAGTAGGCAACGCTGGAAATCTCGCGGAACATGATCAGCAGGCATACAGCTTTGCAAAAAAGAATGGTCTTGTCATGACGGCTGGCACAGATATCCATTTTTCAGGCCAGTTTTCCGAGGATCAGATGATGGGCGTCGCTTTTGACAAGCCCCTTGAAAGTATCCATGACTATGTGGATGCCATCCTCGGGCACAGGCCCTTCACCCTGCGCATCCCCAGAGGCCGCCTAACAGACCAGCAAGGAGGCCCACCGCCGGTACGCCTACCGGTCACCCTGCGCTCACCCTGCGGTCGCAGGTTTCGCATGCCCGACAGCCTGTTCTGACGATGCGATAGACGCAAGCGGCTACGCTTTTACGATATACGCGACTCCCACCACGCCGGGGCCCGTGTGAGTGCCGATGACGCTGCCAAGGCCGCTTCTAAATACCCGCGTCTTCCCTAGACGAGCGCCGAAGGCCTGAATGAGCTTTTCCATCCTTGGCGCATCGTCCGCATGGCCAAAGGAGACGCCATAGCCAAGGTCTGGCCCATCCGCGTCAAAGTGCTCCACCAGCGCATCCAAACCGCTACGCTCCGCGCGTACCCTGCCGATCGACACAACCTTCCCTTCCTTCACCTCCACAATGGGCTTTATCCCAAGGAAACCGCCAATCAAGGCAGCGCCCCCGCTGAGCCTTCCCCCCATTTTCAGATATTTGAGCGTATCCACCAACGCATAAATGCGCAGGCGCGGCGCCAGCATCAGGATCCTCTCTGCGATCTGCTTGGCGCTCAGGTTTCCCTCATCACGCAGCCTGGCCGCTTCCCGTATGAGAAGCTGCGTGCCTAAGGAAGCTGAGCCCGAGTCTATCAAGTGTATCCTGTCCGGCGCAAACTTTTTCACTGCGACCGCAGCAGACTGAAAAGTAGCGCTCAGCAAGGAGGAGATGGTCACCACGAGGAACTCGTCCCCCTGTTTCATCCCCAGTTCAAACAGGTCCTCAAACTGTGCAGGATTCGCCTGGGAGGTCGTGGGCAGCTTATCGGTGCCCCGCAGCTTCCGGTAAAACTCTGCATGCGTCATATCGACTCCATCCAGATAGGAAGTTTCTCCAAAATGGATGGTCAGGGGGACGATGTCAACGCGAAGCGCCTCCGTCTCCTCCCGGGGCAAATCACAGGTGCTGTCCGCAATGATTCTGACCATGGCCTGTCCTTTCTGCTTCATCGCTTAAGCCTTCTGACGGCAGGTCTGGCTGCGCCGCCATTTGAAGTTCAAAGCGATTATCCGCAGAAGGATGCTCTCTGTCAACCGGGGAGCGCAGGGGCTGTGATCAGCCACACGGGCAGCACGGCTGGCCACTGCCCCGGCCTCAACTTCCTCTTTCCGTTTCCACTTCCTTACGCCGTCGCCTGTGGCTCCCTGCGCCTTCCTTTATAAAAAAAGCGCTCACGCCCTCCAGCGCCCGGATAAATACCTCAGTTTCAGCCGACGTCAGCACGCCTATGACATGGTCTATCATTTTGTGATGAAATCGAGAATGATCCTGGTCGGCTTTTTTTCCCTTTTGTGTGGCTGTGATCCTGATCTTTCTGCGGTCCTTCGCGTCACGGGTTCTGAGCAGATAGCCCTTGGTCTCAAGGACGTTCACGGATACGGAGAGGCTTCCGGGGGTAATATACAGGCTGTCTGCAATATCCCTTGCGCTGTTTTTACCTGTCTTCTCGGCCAGGCAAACCGCTTCGATCACATGCATTTCGCTGACGGACAGGTCCTGATAGCCTCCCTCCCGTATACAGGCTTCTTCCGTTCTGAGTATCGCGTGGAATACCTCGACCAGGAAGCGGTTCATTTTTTCTCTGCTGTCTGTCACGGTACCTCCTCCTTTGCAAGCAGCGCCCGGAAGCCGACGGGTGTCTGCCGCGATGGGTTTAACCCGATGTCCGGTCCATATCAGATGATGTCGCCCAAGCTGGATCGTCTGATCCGGGCAGTGTCACCCATCATCTGTTCCAGCGTATTCCCAGAAGCGAAGCGCTCCACAAGATTGAGGATCAATTCTCCGGAAGCCCCGTTGGGCGCAACATGGCAGTGCTCCGCAATGAAAGTGGCAACGTCAGCTTCATCCCTCCGGTCCGCGTCCAACTCGCGGAGATACGTATGGATGGCTCCGGCAGTCGCTAGTGAGACATAGGCCGGAAAAACTCCCTGTTCCCTGCAGACGTTCACAGCGCCGATCAGCCTATCCGAGGGCGCCAGCTTGCGTGCGGGGTCTGCAGCAACGCGGGCACAGGTATCCTCAAGCGCTCTGTTGCTGAAACGGCTGATCAGATCGTGTATATGATCGATCAGGGAGGGCAGGGAGACATCATACTTGCTGGAGAGGGCAACAGCGCTCTCCAGCATCGCGTTCTGGGTGGCAAGCGCGATCCGAGAATCCGCGATGGCTTCCCAGATGTACTGCTTGCCCGTATAAAGCCCCAGATAGGCGCAGGTGGCGTGACCCATATTGTGAACGAAAAGCTTGCGCTTGATGTAAAAATCAAAGGGGGAAAAAGGAACCATCCCCGGAATGGACGGTATTTCGCCCCTGAAAGCGTCCCGGTCTACCGGCAGGAAACCGTAGCTTTCCACACAGACACGAAGGGGATCTCCATCTTGCATCTTCAGTGTCTGCACGGGAACCATGCGACCAATGGAGGTTTCCACCAAACCGACCCCTTCGTCGAGGATGTCGGCCTCCTCCGCGGTCAGCTGGTCTTGGATCAGCGTCTCCATCACCTTGTTCACATCGTTTAGGTTTTCACACAGGAGGATGTTCAGGGGTGGCCGGTTAAGTGTACGGCGGAGGCGGAGGCCGGCGGCCAGGTGGGGCGTGATGAGCGGAAGCGCTTTGGCACCTACAGCTGTGGCCATCAGATCCGTTTCCGCAATGAGCTGGGCGACCCTCTCCATGTCCCGCCCGTCTACAGCGTCCACATCGCGGATCTCGATGTCCGTGTGGGCCTCGTCCGACACGATACGCACGGGATAACGGCGTTCACGGCAAAGGCGTTCAACCACCTCGCGGTCCACATCGACAAAGGTCACGCTGTAACCGGCCTGACTGAAGAGGACTCCCACGAATCCCCGTCCTATGTTGCCCGCGCCGTACACCAGCGCTTTCATGCCTGTTTCTCCGGAAATAGCATAGCCCTGCTGCCCGAGACCTGAAGGAAATCACTGATCAGCGCGCGAGTCGCCTCGTAGGTTTTTTCCCGGGCATACTCTATATCGTTTCTTTCCGCCATTGCACGTTCGTAGGGCTGTCGGATGTCTGTGCCAATGTTGATCTTGGCGATCCCTGCCCGGATCGCATCCCGGACACAAACGCTATTGATTCCAGAGCCACCATGCAACACCAAGGGAAGCCCTGTCGCGAGCAGCAATTGTGTGATATGCTCCGTATCCAAACGTGCTTCCGGTTTCTTTTGATCCCGTACGCTTTCAGCAATCGCACCGTGAACACTTCCCACAGCGACCGACAGCCAGTCGCATCCGGACTCATGGGCGAATCGCCTGGCTTCTTCGATGTCGGTGAAACCCTTCTTGTTGGTGAAGATCTCATCATACGAAGCGCCGATCCCACTCCCCTCATGGCCCATCACCGCACCCAGCTCCGCTTCGCAGCCCGCGAACGATTCGTGGGCGAGGTCGGCTGCCTCTTTTGTCGCCAGGATGTTTTCCTTGAGCGGCAGGCGCGAACCATCCAGCATCACCGACTGGTATCCCGCACTGAGCGCGCGGCGGAGCACAGGCAGCCAGTCTACATGGAGCCCGTCTTCATCAATGACGGGCACGTGGTCCAGGTGGAGGAAGGTATGTCTGGTCCTGGCATGTCTCGCGTACTCTTCTGCCACCGCCTCAAGGCTTTCTGCTTTAAATTTCATCCATTCCAGCCTTGCGACCTGGATCATGGCCACAGCGTCCTCGTCCGCGACGGCTTGGGCTACCGCTTTGAGCATGGGCAAGTGAGGAATGTTGAAAGCGGGGATACACAACCTGAGCTCAAGCGCCTTTAGAACCGTCTGCCTCACGTTCACTACTGAACCCTCACTCTCCGTTTTTTAGGGTTTCCCCAGGATGGAGCATGCTCCTGTACAGCGCAAGCGCTTCAGAAACGCTCCTCATTCCAGAGGAAGCGTCCGGCTTGCTGAGCGAGCAGGTCGCCGACGCAATACCAAGCTCTATCGCCTCCAGAAGAGGCCAGTGCCGCGAAGCTCCCAGAAGGACCCCCGCACAGAAAGCATCGCCCGCCCCGACCGTCCCCTTGATGTACCCCTCAGGCAGACTCAGGCTGTCCCGTTGCACAAGGGTTTCCGATCGGTCCATGCCATAGGCGCCCTCGGGACAGTGTATGACAGCCCAGTCCGCGACTCCAAGCCGGCGCATCGCTCGCAGAGCCTCGGGCATATGCCCAGGAAGCAGCCTCCCCTCTTCGTCCCGCAGCATAACCCCTGTGATCTGCTGCGCCTCGATCTCATTGATGATGCAGTAATCTGCATATCTGAGAGCAGGTGTGGCAATCCGCTTGAACCGGTTTCCCGCTTCGCTGACCACATCGATAGAGGTGCGGATTCCCATTGTCTGTGCCCTGTGAAGCAGGCGCGCCATCTTTGTCCCGTACTCCCGGTCCTCTGCATCCAGAGCGTCAAGCAACAGCAGGTAGCCGATATGCAGGATCTCTGCATCCAGACTTTCCCAGTCGATATTTGATTCATCAAAGAGCGCGTTGGCTCCCCTGTACTGAAAAAATGTGCGTTCCTTCGTCCGCTCGTTTCGCATCACCATGGTAAAAGAGGTCTTCCCTTCCTTCCTGACCTGCGACAGCCCTATGCTCGGGAACCTTCCAAACTCCTTTAACAGGTAGGTCCCTTCCGCATCATCGCCTACGATCCCGGCGACGGTGAGCGGCAGGTCCGGGTCAAGGACCGCCAAGTCCATGGCGACATTACAGGCAAGTCCTCCGGTTGTCTGGTGAATCCCCTCCAGAACCGTCACGAGTTCGCCCTGCGCAGGCCAGTCTGATAGGGGATAGTGGATATCCACAATCAGGTTCCCGGCAACACAGATGCCTTTTCTTATCATGCTCAGCCTCCGACTCAAGCAAGGTCAGGCGGGAGAACCCGACGCGGCCGCGTCGGGATCCTCCCGCATTTTCGTCCTGTGCGCCGCAGGGGTCATGCCCCCATCAGCAATTCCATGACATACATCTCTAGTTTTTCAAAATTCTGCTCTCGGACACAGTTCGCCTGGAAGGCATAGTCAAAGCGTCGAACCTTGTCAAGCAGCATCTCAAAGATCTTCATCGAGTTTTCGATATGGCGATAGCAGTCATCCGCACTCTGGGTGCGCATGGCCTTGACGTCCAAGCCCACACACTCCCCCTGCTCGCCGAAGTGGTTCTCGTGAAGAACCTTGACCTGGTTGAAAGCCTGGCGCAGGTTTTCCACACCAAAGGCCTTGTCCTGATCAAAGCGGATACCGTTTTGGTCGTTCAAATGTACGCCCCAGAGCTTTCCGAAGGCAAGCGCCAGCGCCATATCGTTGGCGGGGTCCAGGCCTGCCATGATGGAATGTGCACTCTCGACGCAGACTCCCACGCGGGACGGGTCTATCGTCTGGGCGCCGACCGCCAGGGCATGCCCCACTGTACCACAGTAGCTGCGGTCTACGGGCTCGTTGGGTTTGGGTTCGATCAGAATGCGAATGCCGGGATCATAACGCAGAACCTCGTTTAGAGAGTCACGCAGCGTCAGTATCTTTTCGACAGGGTTTTTAGCCTCCGCACAGAGGGTACCTTCACGGGCAAGCCACAGCTGCAGCTTATCGGTACCCAAGGCTCTTGCGATGTCTACAGAACGCATCGTTCGCCACATGGCGAACTCATAATCCTCTTTGCGGCTGGCAGTGTACGCGCCATCGCTGGTACGCTTATCAAACCACAGTCGAGGAGCAACAAACTCAGCAAAGAGGCCATATTTTTCGAGCATAGCCCGTACATCGCGCGCTTGGTCCACGATGGCTTTTTCAGACATCTCGTTCATATCTGGCACCGCATCATCGTCATGAAACTGGATGCCATGGATCCCAATCTGGGCGAACCTCTTTATTTTCTCTTCGAGCGACACAGCCGGTCGTACGCCAGGACCAAAGGTCTCTACGCCTTCATGCACATTCCAGGGGCCAACTGTAAATACAAATTTTGACATAGCACATTCCTCTCCTTTAACCTATCCTGGTTATTTCCCCAGCTCCTCAAACCGAGCCATGATGGCAAGCGCCGGATCCACAGGGACAGGTTCCCGCACGATATCGGGGGGCAGGGGTATGTCCTTCCTGATCGCGACGTCCCGACCCTCAAACTGAGGAAGCCATCTCCGCTGAGCGCGCAACATCTCGGCCGCCATCTCCCGGATCTCCGACAGCGTGCAGACAGCCGCGGTCAAGGGATCCAGCGCCAGCGCATGCACAATGTGCTCAGGGTCTCCTGAGTAGGCAGCGCGCACGGCAAGCCGCTGGACGGTGATGTTTGTCTCATTCAGCGCGGCCAGCTGCGGGGGCAGTTCACCCACAATGCATCGATGCAGCCCTGTAGCGTCCGCATAGACGGGTCCTTCAGCGCAGCAGTCTCTGGGGAGGTTTTCAATCATACCCCCATTGATGACGTTGCCGTTGAAGCGAAACGGGACTCCTGTCTCTATCGCCTCCAGGATATAAGAGCAGTATTCAACGCTGCGGGGCGGAAGCTCAATGGGTTCGTGGTCCAACAGGCGGCCCGCGTATTTCTTTGCCACAGCGCTTGTGAACCGGTAGTAGGCGTTTGTTTCCCCCCCGAATCCAGGTTCATCGCAATAGAGATCGAGGGCTTTTTTATTCTTCCTGAAATAGGGAAGATACTCTGACAGGTGGCCGGTGGACTCTGTGCAAAAGAAACCAAAATGACGCAGCACCTCGCCACGGACTTTCTCGTTGATATAGTAGCCGGGCTTTTCCATAAGAGCCCTGAACTTTGGGTACAGGTCCACGCCGTCCTTCTCGATGCGCAGGAACCAGCCCATGTGGTTGATGCCAGCACAAAGGAAGTCTATGTCCTTCTTTTCTTCTCCCACATAGCCTGCAATCAGGTCCAGTGTCGTCTGCACCCCGTGGCACAGCCCGACAAAAGGGACCTTCTCCTTGCCCAGGGCCCATCCAATCATGGCCATGGGATTGACATAGTTCAAAATCAGGGCGTTCGGGCACAGCTCCCGAGCATCCGCGCAAATCTCACGGATCACGGGAATGGTCCTTAGGGCACGAAAAATACCCCCCGGCCCCATGGAGTCCCCGATGCAGGAATCAACGCCATATTGAAGCGGGATCTCTACATCCATTCCAAAGGCTTCATTCCCGCCTACCTGGAAGCTCAAAATGACGTAATCTGCATCTTTCAGCGCATCCCGCCTGTCCGTGGTCACGTAGACGCTCGCAGGGTGCCCTTCCTTGTGGATAACCTTGTTTATGAAGGTCTCCACCTGGCTTGTGTTGCGCGTGCTGGGGGCCATCAGCGCAAACCTGGAATCGCGAAGCGAAGGCGTGTTCATGATGTCAAGCACCAGCGTCTTGCAAAATACAATAGAACCGGCGCCGATGACGGCGATCTTCTTCATGGTATTCTCTCCCTGCAGTCCGGACGGGCAAGCCCCCCGGTACTGTCTTTACTGAGCTCCGATCATGATGACGCTCTTGAGCTTATCTTCCCCGCTCTCCTTCATGAAGCGGATAGCCTTTTCCGCCTCTTCCAGGGTAAACGTGTGGGTCAGAATGGGGCCTAAGTCGACCTGGCCCGAAGCGATGACGGCAAAGGTATTGTCCCACACCAGGGGTGCGAGCCAGGAGCATTTGATGGTCCTTTCAGATTGGATCGCCTCCAGCATCGGCAGCTCAAGCTTGTCCTCAGGCCCGGGAAGTCCGAAATAGACAATGTGGGAGGAGGGCCCCGTCACGAGCAGAGCTCCCTGGAGCGCCTGCATGTTGGACGTGGCAACGATCGCTCGAGGCGCGAGGTGCCCGAGGGTTTCACGGACTCTCATTGCCATGTCCTCCGCGTAGTAGGGCGATGTCTTGACCGCGATGTTGATCAGGATGTCGGCGCCTAAGTTCCTGCCTACCTCGAGGGGATAGTCCCTCCTCCCGATGAGGACCACTCTGCCGGCGCCGGCAGCCTTGGCAAGCTGTACCATCATCAGTCCAATGGGCCCGGGGCCGAAGACCACGACATCCTGTCCAAGGTCTATCTCAAGCCGCTTGATGGCGTTGGTGGCGCAAGCAAGGGGCTCCGCCATCGCCGCATGCTCAAAGAGGACGTTGTCCGGAATTTTGTAGACGTGCGTGTATTTCACTTTTACATACTCAGCGAAGCCTCCGTTGACCGACACGCCGATCACCTCGCTGTGGGGGCAAACATTGAATTCCCCACGCATGCAGTATTCACAGGCGTTGCACTGCTGCACAGGGTTCACAGCCACGCGGTCCCCTTCGTTAAACAAGCCTGCCTTCCTGGGCAGCGCTCCCACCTGGGCCACAACGCCACTCATCTCGTGGCCTAAGTACAGCGGTCCCTTGCCATCAGGGGTTCCAAGCGGGCTGTGTCCATAGTAGTAGGATACGTCGCTGCCGCAGACAGAACAGGCCATGACCCTCACAAGCACCTCGTTGTCAGCAATCCCGGGGATGTCATGCTCCTCGTATTTCATCTTCAAGGGCTCGTAAAAGTTCTGGACCTTCATCTTTCCTTTCACGGTGCTCTTCCTTCCCGGCGCTCAGCCGCAGTATTTCTGATTGAGTCTGTCAACGAAATGGTAGCAGTCTGCTGCCACCGCCCATGCGTCTGGCCACTCGCACAGGTCGATCGCCCACCAGTCCGCTGTGTAGCCCGCGTCCTTGAGGAGCGCAGGGATCACCTCGTCAAAGTCGATCAGGCCGTCGCCAAAGGGGGCGTGGGTCGAGGTGCCGGTATCGTTGAGCGTTCCATCGCTGTCGATCAGATGGACCAGGCCAATGCGATCCTTGGCCATCCTGATGAACTCCATGATCCCGCCTTCAAGCCCTAAACCTTCTTCGATATGGCGGAGCCCGATGGCACAGTTGTAGGCATGGCAGGTATCAAAGAGCAGGGAGAAGTTAGGCTCCGCCACCGCATCAACCAGCTCGATTACGCGCTTGGGCTCGTTGATGATGAAACCAGGCTCAAACTCCCAAACAACACTGTAGCCGTAGCCTGCAGCCTCTTTTGCCATTTCAGAAAAGTGGTCCCTGAAAAATTTCATGACGTCCGCGTAGGTCATCCCCTCCGGCAGCACAGGAGGTGTGCAGGTATCCACGCGCATGATGTCCGTCAGGTTCAGGTCCTTCGCACATTTCAGCGCGCGGCTGTACTCATCACGCCACTGCTTTGTCATCTTCAGGGAGTCATACTTCCACATGTCCAGTGCAAAATCAGCGACTTCCATGTTGTTGTCCCTGAACGCCCTGACAAGCGCCTCCTTTTTTTCAGGCGTGTCCACAAGGTCAGGATGCGCCCCAAAGGGCGGAAAGCCTCCCAGGCTGATGCCATCATAGCCTATTTCCTTCGCACCTTTGATCAGTTCCGGTAAGGGCTGGGGAATGGCCCAGGAGCTCAGCGAAATTTTTTTCATGATGATGCCTCTCTTTCTATGCTTGTTTTTCACAAAGGCCGCTTCATGGCCTCCACCTGCGGGATCCCGCAGTCAGGGCCAAAGTGTTTCAGAAGGACCAGCGGCTCGTACCCTGACGAATTCCTGACCCGAACACCTTTCCTTGCCGCATCGCACGAAACAAAGAACTCGTCCGCGCTCAGGGAGCCATAGCGCAGCAGGGTAGGTGCTTCACAGTCAAAGGGACCAAAGCTGCCCCGCCCCTGGATCACGATGCAGCCATAGGCAGCCGGATCGGCGACGAAGGCTTCTCCCCGGGGCTCAATGACCAGCCGTTTCGCAGCGACATAGTCGTTTCCGTAGCATATCCATTCCTGGTGATAGCTTTCACCTGCCGTGTCCGCCATAGGCCTGCGAAAAAAGCGTTCGCGATAATCAGGACAAGTGTTCAGGTCCCAGTCTGCCACGTCCATGATGACGTCAAGGTTATCCCGGTCGCGGTCCGGCACGTATCCGGACAGGGCATCCTTTCCGAAGACTTCCCCATTGACAACGTTTTCCCACATCGCCATGACGTCGCTGTTCCATTGCGGTTCATAGGTGCACAGGGATCCGGGGGCATGCACGACGCCGGCGGGGGTGTACCAGCCGGTGTCCAGCTCCATGCGGAAAGCACGGGACAACTCTGTGATGTGTATGTCTCGCCGCGAGTAATCCGTCAGGCGCTGTCTGACCTCCTCGCGGGTCACGGAAGGGTCGAAGCCGAAATAGGTCACCGGCATCTCGCCCAGATGGGGATTGTACTCTTTCGGGAAAAAAT
Source organism: uncultured Oscillospiraceae bacterium (assembly GCA_964586835.1). GTDB lineage: Bacteria > Bacillota > Clostridia > Christensenellales > Aristaeellaceae > CAZLYF01. Next base: position 32,617 of record CAZPIC010000008.1, on the reverse strand, counting down.
AATGCTCATGCTTGGGTTTCACATTGCCATAACGCCTGCAGGCTTCCTCGCCATGGTGTATATGGTGAAAAAGGGGAAGCATGTAGTCGTAGAACTTCGAATACATGGGCCAGGTTCCATACCGGTCCATCAGTTCCTGGCCGATCAGCTCGGCACCGAGCTCTTGTATGAACTGTGTAAACAGGACCGTATTTGACACGTTGTCGTCTATATTGACAAAGCTAAGGCCCTCTGTCGGGCCCGCTCCAGCGGTCTCCACGCGCGTAACAGAAGAAAACCACCGCTCGACGATCGCTCCGCGTTCCATGCCCATTGCGAAATAATCGTCCGGGTGCAGTCGAATGCGGCGACCGGGCCTGTTGAAGGGGCGGGGTACCCAGGCGGGTACCATACGCAGGACGCCCTCCCCCTCACGAAAGGTCCTGCGGATTGTTTCTGTATTCTTCATGGATGTGACCTCCGGTGCAGGCAGCTTCTGATATAGTCATGTCCCTCTTTGGCCAGCAGGTCGTCGCTTGCCGCGAAGCTGCGCCAGAGGTGAAGAGCGCCGGTCAGAGACGGCGCTCCCAGGTTGAACGCTTCAATGGTCAGGCGGCCGTCATACCCCCCCTCCAGGAATACGTCAAAGACGTCTTGGCCGCAGGCATGCCCCGTCCCGGGGATGCCACGGTTATTTTCCGAAATGTGTACGTGCCGAATGGCTGGGAGCGCTCCGCGGTAGGCGTCGGCAACATGCAGTTCCTCTATGTTGGAGTGCATGGTATCGACGAGAAGACCCACATTTCCAAGGTTCAGCTCCTCAACATAGCGCACGCCATCTTCCACGGTATTGAGCAGGAAGGCTTCAAACCGATTCAGGGGTTCGACGGCTACCGTCACCCCTTTCTTCGCAGCATACTCGAAGCAGGGCTTCATCGTATCTATGGACCATGCCCATTCCTGCTCGGTGGGACGGGCCCCGGTGAAGTAACCCAGCGCCTGGTACAGCGGGCCACAGATAAGAGGAGATCCAAAGGCCACCGTCAGGTCCACAAATTTTTTAAACTCCGGATACACAGCCTCCCGCAGTACAGCGTCGGGGCTTACAGGGTTGCAGACCTCCGGAGCAAACGTGCCAACCGTCGTCACATCGAGCCCCAGCCTTGCTGCCGCCTCGCCGAACCTCGCGCATTCTCGCTCGTCAGAGACGATCCCTACGTTGAATTCAACACTGTCAAAACCTACTTCACGCACATATTCAAGCAGGCTGGCGTGTTCCCTGAAGTTTGTGTTGTCAGACCAGAGGAGGAGGTTCATGCCGACCTTGATCATTTCTGCTTCTCCTTGTAAGCTGCGGTGCACGGCGGGGACCTGCGGGCGCAGGCCCCCGCCGTTTTGAATGCGAGACGAAACCCGGTTGCTTACTTCGGATATCCGGTCGCGTCCACAAACTTAGGATCGTTGATGTCGTATACAACGGAGCCCGCTGCCCGCTTCTCAAGATAGGCAGCGACATCGGTAAAGGGAACAAGGGAATCCCAAATTTCATTAATGTTAGCGGTATTGTAGAAGTTTAAGTAGGGGTGGATATACTTGCGATAGGGCTCGCCCGCGAAATATGCCTTGAGGATCTGGTAAAGGGCTTCGCCTTCCAGCAGTGCTGACTGGTTAACGTCCGCGTCAATCACGCCGTCCTTCACCCAGTTCCAGGAGATCTCACGGCCATTGCCGCTGCCCAGCCAATAGTCCTTCAGATCGAGACCCGCCTCTTCCATCGCCTCAATGACGCCTTCCATCATAGGATTGTTCTGTCCATAGGCGCCGTCAAAGCCCGTAGGTCCAAGCTCTGTGATGATGTTCGCCATGGCCGTTTTTGCGGAGTCTTTCATCCAGCCACCACTGGTCCAGTACATCTGGAGGCCTTCGCCCCCCGCCATACCGGAGTTCTTCGTGGTCGCCCACTCCTCGGCATCCTTCCATCCACCCAGGTCTGCGCCGGCTTCTTCGTAAGCCATGATGAAGCCTAGGGACTGGGCTCCCGCAGAACCCTGCCCAAGGACTCCTTCGATGTTGACAACTTTTTTGGCGCCCCATTCGTAGGCGTCCTTCCCGGCATAGTAACCTTCGGTAACGAAATTGTAGCCGACAAAGGCAGCCGCGTCTGCGACATTGGATGCGCTGGCAAAGCTGTGCGTCATACCGAAGTAGGGGACATTCGCGTCCTTGGCCATCTGGATACACTCGGACGTCGTCTCAACGTTGTTCTGGATGACGGCGATGGCATCATAGCCGGACGTAATGAAGTTCTGCACGGCGTTGAGCTGCTCGGCAGCCGAACCCGTGCCCGTCGTGACATCAATGACCCAGTCCACGTCCACGTCGGCTTCAGCCAGCGCCTTGAGGACGTCCGTGATCGCTGCGTAGTAGCTGTCTACGTTATCGGCATAGAAGCCGATGTGCAGGGTCTCGGCAAGTGCGCCCGCCATGCCGGACAGCATGACAAGGGCAATCAATAGCGCAGTAAGTTTCTTCATGGGATGATCCTCCTTCAATTGTTCTTCCCCCATAGGAAAGTCGTAGCACGGTTTTTGTAAGCTTCCTTCTGCTTCAGCCCTCCTCTCGGGCCTTTTCTCGCAGGGCCCTTCTGCGCGTGAGGATGTCGGAGATGGCGCCACCGGCGACAGCGACGATGATGATGATTCCCTTGACAAGAAACTGCCATTCAAACTGGATGCGCATGATCGTCATGGCGTTCGTGATCGCCCCCATCAAAATGGCGCCGATGAAGGCACCCATCACGCTTCCCTTGCCTCCCGACATGGCAACCCCACCGATCACTACAGCCGCGATCACGTCTATCTCCATGTTTTGCCCGACCGTGATGATCCCTGTGTTGACCCTAACGAGCTGCATCGTCGCTCCAATGCCCACACACAGCCCGTTGAAAGCGAAGGCTAGAAGCCTGATGAGCCTTACGCTGATCCCGGAGAGGTAGGCGGCGCTGGGGTTATTGCCGACAGCGTAGACACGTCGGCCAAACTTTGTGTATTTGAGCAGGGCCCAGGTTATCCCGCCGAGGATCACGAAAAGGATCACGTAGTAGGGCAAGTTCAGCTTAAGGCCAAAGAGCTTGATTCCCTCAGGGTTGAACCAGTCAAACACGTTTGACTTGAACCACTTGAGATTCTGGCTCATCGCGACTTCTTGGGAGTTGCTGATTAAAAGCGCGATCCCCCTGCAGGCAATCATGCCACCCAGGGTGATGATGAACGCCTCCACATTGAGCCAGGAGATGATGAATCCCATGAATAACTCAAGGCCAACGCAGATGAGCACAGCAAAGACGACAGCCATTGTGGGGGAGACGTCCCAGTGCATCACAGCCTTTGCGATAAAAATAGCGACCAGCGACGTCATCATTCCGACGGACAGGTCAATCCCTCCGGTCAGCATGACCACCGTCATGCCAAAGGCCATGATTCCCACAGCGGAGACCTGCTGCAGGATGTTCAGGATATTGGAGGGGTAAATAAAAGAAGGGTATTCCACCGTCCCTTTTCCAGCGAGGCAGGCGATGACCTGGTAGAGGAGCACTGCGGCGAAAAAAGCGACAGTGACCACAGAGACCGTCTGCAGGTCGCTGTTTTTCCTGAATACGCCAAATGCCTTCCTGTCCGCGGATTTCATATATGCGAGCCTCCTATCGAATGGCGCAGAATATTCTCTTCCGAAATTTCGGGTCGGGCGAGCTCTCCCGCTATACGGCCATCCTTCATGACGATGACGGTGTCGGACATAGAGATGATTTCGGGCATGTCGGAAGAGGCCATGAGGATGCATTTGCCCTGCCCCATCAGATCCATCATGATCTGATAGATCTCCTGCTTCGCGCCCACATCGATCCCCCGCGTTGGCTCATCGAAAATGAAGATATCCCCGTCCGTGTGGAACCACTTTGCCAGAACCACCTTTTGCTGGTTGCCACCCGAGAGCTCCGACACCAAGGCATTAGCATCTCTGGCTCGGGTGCCAAGCTGGCGGATGTAGCTGCAGCCTGTTTCGTAGTCCTTCCTCGGGCTGACAAAGAAGCGCTTCAGGTTGACCAGGTTTGCCACGACCGTGTTGCGAGCGATGGAATGCTTCAGAAACAAACCTTCCTTCTGTCTGTCTTCCGTGATATAACAGAGGCTCTTGCGGATGGCATCGGCAGGTTCCCGGAAGTGAACGGCACTCCCCTGCACCTGAAGCTCGCCCCCTGTCCTCTTCGCGCCGCCCATGATCAGCGCCATCAACTCCGAACGGCCGGACCCCACCATCCCGGCAAACCCGAGACATTGCCCACGGTGGGCTCTAAAAGAGATATCCCGAACCCCATTGCCTGTCAGTCCTCTTGCTTCAAGGGCCACAGGCCCCTGCTGATAGAATTCGCGATGGTAGAAGGCGGATACATCCCGGCCGATCATGCTGTTGACCAGGGCTGGCTCGTCAATGGCCTGCGTCTGCGTTGTCAGCACCTTCAGTCCATCTCGCAGTACGGTGATGCGGTCCCCGATACGGAAGACCTCGTCCAGGTGATGGGAGATGTAGACCACAGCAATCCCTGCAGAAGCGATTCGCTTGACGACATCCAGCAGAAGATCAATTTCCGATACGGAAAAGGAAGCCGTCGGTTCATCCAGGATCATGACTTTCCGCTGGAAGACAAGTGCCTTTGCGATCTCCACAAGCTTTTTTTGCCCGCTTGACAGGTCCCCCGCCAGCTCGTCGGGGCTGAAATTGCACCGGAGGTAGTCGAGGGTTTCCTTTGCTCGGGAGCGCATAGCCTTTCGATCGACCTTCCAGCCCTGCATGATCTCCAGCCCTGCAAATATGTTTTCCGTCACACTCAGATGCGGAAAGGTATTGTGTTCCTGATAGATCGTCTGTATTCCCAATTCGATCGCCTGTCTGGGACTCAGGGAAAGAGGCCTGCCCTCGAACTCTATCACACCGCCAGCATCCGGCTTGTGCGCGCCTGAGAGAATCTTGATAAGCGTCGACTTACCTGCGCCGTTTTCTCCGCAGATACAGTGGACCTCGCCGGGCCTGAGGTCAAAGTCAATATGCGACAGCGCCCTCACGCCGGGAAAGGTCTTGGAGACGTTGATCAAGCGCAACACGGGACTCGCCATGCTATCCCTCCCAAGGCCACGGTGGTTTCAAACCCTGACCTGGCCAGTTCACCAAGTGAAGCTCACACTTGGGGTACACAGCTGTCAGAGATCATTCCTACAGCTATTCTACCATAAGGTCCCGCCTATAAGGGGGGTTATTTTGGATCTTTCATGGTAAATTTTGGGTTTGCCCATCCTGATTACAGCTCATCGCTCTCAGGGGATGAAATTCTCTTAAGCAACACGGAATACAGAGGGTTGGTTTCGCTGATTTCATGCTCTGTGCCATCAAGCCCCGAGCGACCGATCAACCTGTGGGTCTTTCCCGCCTCTCCTTCACGAAGCTGCACAGGGCTAACGCCATACTTGCACATCACAGCCTTTCTAAGATAGCGACAGTCAGAGAAGCCCGACTCCATGCACACGTCAATCAGCGGCATGTCCGTTCCGAGAATCGGGGATACCGCACGCTCAAGCTGCAGACGGTCAACATATTCTCTGCACGTAATGCCAAGCGTCTGCCTGATGAGGTGCGATAAATCGAACACGTTCAGGCCTTCCCTGCGCGCCAGTTTTCAAGTGAGGGATGGTTCGCGTAGCGCTTCTGGATATAGGAGATGATCTTCATCATCCTAGCCCTGGTCCTCTCCTTGTGGCCGGGAGCTTGGGTCGAAGAGCAGCGGTAGATACCATAACGAATCAAAGCGCAGGCGATAAGGTTGAGCGCTGCAAACAGGGAAAGACAGTGGTCTGGCTCCTTCCTTCCTCGGGTGTGAAGCGCCATGTGTGCCGCTGGAGCAGGTGGACATCTGAAAACTGGGGATAATAGCATCTGGAAAAACTTGGGTTTACCTGCAGTACCCAACAGGAGGCTGGGGTCTCCAGTACCCTCTAGACTGTGAGCTTCGTAGGCGTTGATAAAAAAGAAATCGCCACACCCGATCACGTATCTCTTTCCGGCAAGGCTGATGGAGACACTTCCATTTACCGGGGTCAGAAGCTCAAAGTCGCTGTGGTAGTGCGTCTGTCATTGATGGATGGTCGCCTCGAGCATGCGCTTCCCCGGCCCTTCCGGGTGGCTAACCAGCTCGAATTCGACCCTGCCACATCCCATCAGCTCTACGGGTAGCATGGATGCCTCCATATCGTATGCTGAAAATCCGGGCGGACACACCATCTGCAGCTGCCCCTTGCTTAAAAGGGGATTTACGCAGACAGCAGCAGACGGTCTATCCATGCAGCCAAGGCTGGCGGAAGGGGCTGTGTCCTTGCCCGCCGCAGAAGGGCTGGCCGTGTAACGCCTTCTCTCTCAAGATATCGCGCAATGGCCAGCGCTTTTTCCTCCCTGTCAGGCATCATCATGTACAGCACAAACCAGTCTTCAGGTGCCGCCAGCGGAACCCTTTCTCCCTCCAGCAAGGCATCTCCCGCAACCGAGAGGCTATCAAACACGAGGCGGTAGATGTACCCGTCCCGCCTTACACATAGTCCACAGATCAGGTCCAGTTCTATGCTGTCAAGCTTGAACTCCAGGAAGCGGTCGGACACAAACCGGCTGTCCGGCGCCTTGGGTGTTTTGATTTCACCCAGTTTCCCAAGGATCTCCTCGGCGCTCTGACAACCTTCCTTTGAAACAACAAAGTCAAGATCCCGGAAGCCAGGTAGGATGCCCCGGCTGTCTAGCATGAAAGAGGCTCCCACACACCAGAGGAAGCGCTTCTCATTCATGCGCCGGACCGCTTCTGCAAGCGCCTTTCCCATGCCGCGCCGCCTCCTCAGTCCTTGGGTGCCAGCATCTCCTTCACCTTCATCAGCCGGGTCAGGGCACCGCGCTCATCCTCATCGAGCTTCATCGTGATATGTCGGGTGGTTCGCTCAAAACGGGGAATCATCACATGCTCCAGTGCGTTGACTCGTCGCCTTGTCTTCTCGATCTCTCCTGCCAGCAGGCTTAGCACCTTCTCAGTCTCCGCCAGCTTCAGCAGGCCGGGAAGCAGTGCAGCCAGCCTTGTAATCGCTCCATCCAGGTCGGAAGACGTGTCCGCATAGCCATAGGACTGGATCGTATCCGCAAGGCCTGCGCCCAGCTCCAGTGCCGGTACACGCACAGAGAGAATGTTCCTCATGGACAGACTCACCTCCGCCTTTCTCGCTGGATACATGACGGCGTCCTCCAGCGCCTGCCCGTCCATCACGGCGCGCGCCAGTGCAAAGGCACCCAAAGCCGCACGCAAGCCCTCCTCTGCCTCCTCGCGCAGCCATACGTTCTCTTTCGCCAGAACAACAAAGCGGCGTACAAGCTCGTCCCGCTTGTCCTTGAGCAGCTTGTGTCCACGCCTCGCCATCTTTAAGCGTCGGCGCATGCGCTGCAGCTCCATGCGCGTGGGCTTTACATAGAGTTCAGTCATCTTCAGGCGCCCGCGTCGGAAGATATTTGTCTATCAGAGAGTCCCGGATGCGCTTGAGTTCGACCCGCGGCAGCATGGACAGAAGTTTCCAGCCCAGGTCGAGCGTCTCCTCGACCCCACGGTCGGCTTGGTAACCCTGAGAAACGTACTCCCGCTCAAAGGCATCAGCAAAGGCAGCAAACTGCCTGTCCGTGTCCGTCAACGCCGCATCTCCCAGAATAACTGCCAGCTCCTTAGCGTCCTTGCCCCGAGCGTAGGCTGCAAAGATCTGGTTCATGGTGGCAGCGTGGTCCTCGCGCGTCTTACCCGCACCGATGCCCTTGTCCTTCAACCGCGACAGGGAGGGCATCACGTCGATGGGAGGCTCCACGCCCTTACGATGCAGCTCACGGCTTAAGAGAATCTGGCCCTCTGTGATGTAGCCTGTCAGGTCTGGGATAGGATGGGTGATGTCATCCTCAGGCATGGAAAGAATGGGAATCATGGTGATAGAACCCCGGTTGCCAATGACGCGGCCGGCACGCTCATACATGGTAGCCAGATCTGTGTACAAGTAGCCAGGATAGCCCCTGCGTCCGGGCACTTCCTTCCGCGCAGCCGAGACCTCACGTAGCGCTTCAGCATAGTTGGTAATATCCGTCAGGATCACCAGAACATGCATGTCTTTTTCATAGGCCAGGTACTCCGCTGCCGTCAACGCGATGCGCGGTGTGGCGATGCGCTCGATCGCCGGGTCATCCGCCAGGTTCATGAAAAGCACCGCGCGTTCAATGGATCCGGTGCGCCGGAAATCGCTGATGAAGTAATCCGCCTCTTCAAAGGTAATGCCAACGGCTGCAAAGACGACTGCAAAATTCTCCTGCGCGCCCAACACCTTTGCCTGCCTAGCGATCTGCGTAGCCAGCTGCGCGTGGGGAAGCCCGCTGCCGGAAAACACCGGTAGCTTTTGGCCACGCACCAACGTATTGAGCCCATCGATGGCAGACACGCCTGTCTGGATGAACTCATTGGGATAGTCGCGTGCGGTGGGGTTGAGCGGTTCGCCGTTGATGTTCACGCGCCTATCCGGAATCAGCGCAGGTCCGCCGTCGCGAGGTTCGCCCAGACCGTCAAAGACGCGGCCAAGCATGTCCAGGGAAACAGACAGCTCGATGCCGCGCCCAAGAAAGCGCGCCCTGCTGTCGTCGATGCGAAGGCCGTTACTGGACTCAAACAGCTGCACGAGTGCTCGATCCCCCTCCACCTCCAGTACCTTGCCGGAGCGTGTTTCTCCGTCGGCCTGTACGATCTCTACCAGCTCGTCATACTTGACCCCATCGACTCCCTCTACCAGCATCAGGGGCCCGACCACTTCGCGAATACTGCGGTACTCCTTTAGCATATCAGTTCTGCCCCCCTTGCTCGGTCAGTGCCGCCGCCTGCGCGGCGACCTCGGCTTCCATGGCGTCAAACTCATGAAGCTCGCTCTCCTGAATATACTTCGCGCGCCCAATCCGCTCACGGACAGGCAGCGCAAGCAAGGCGTGGAGATCCGCGCCCGCATCCAGTGCCACACGGCCGCGCCGACCATACAGGAGGATCAACCGCAGCATGCGTACCTGCTTGGACGGAGAGGTGTATGTATCCGTTGGGTCGAAGGCGTCCTGGTGCAAGTAGTCTTCGCGGATAGACCGGGCTACTTCCAGTGTAAGCCGGTCATGCCAGGAAAGGGCATCCACACCTATGAGCCGGACCACTTCCTCCAACTCCGATTCGTTCTGCAGGAGGGCCATCGCCTCGGCGCGTAAGCTGTCCCAGTCCGCCGCTATGTTCTCAGTGAACCACTCTGACAGCGTGCTCGCATAGAGCGAGTAAGATTGCAGCCAATCTATCGCGGGAAAGTGGCGTCGGTTGGCCAGCTGCGCGCTAAGGCTCCAGAACACCTTGACAATACGCAGCGTGGCCTGGGACACAGGTTCAGAAATGTCGCCTCCAGGAGGAGAGACGGCGCCAATGGCGGAGACAGAGCCCAAGCGGCTGTCGCTGCCCAGACAGCGCACCACACCGGCGCGCTCGTAAAACTCAGCAATACGGCTTGACAGGTATGCGGGATAACCTTCCTCGCCAGGCATCTCCTCAAGACGGCCGGACATCTCACGCAAGGCCTCTGCCCAGCGGCTGGTGGAGTCCGCCATGACGGCTACCTTGTAGCCCATGTCGCGGTAGTACTCGGCGATGGTAATTCCCGTATAGATCGAGGCCTCGCGCGCCGCAACGGGCATGTCGGAAGTATTGGCGATGAGTACGGTGCGCTGCATCAAGGTTTCGCCCGTGCGCGGGTCATTGAGCTCAGGGAACTCCATGAGTACGTCCGTCATCTCATTGCCACGCTCTCCGCAGCCCACGTAGACGATGACATCCGCATCCGCCCACTTGGCCAACTGGTGCTGCACAACGGTTTTGCCGGAGCCGAAGGGGCCCGGGATCGCCGCGACGCCACCCGAAGCGATGGGGAAAAAGGTATCCACCCCTCGCTGACCAGTGACCATGGGCGCGCCGGGGGCATGCTTTTCTGCGTAAGGCCTGCCGCGGCGCACAGGCCAGCGCTGCAGCATGGTGATGCTGTGAAGGCGCCCGTCGTCACCCTGAACGAGGACGATGACCTCCTCCACAGTGGCAAGCCCCCGTCGTATCTCCGTCACCACGCCGGAGGCGCCGGGGGGCACCATGATACGGTGTTCAACCACGGCAGTCTCCTGCACGGTTCCCAGGATATCCCCGGGCTGTACGCGGTCGCCCTCGGCAACGGAAGGGATGAACTGCCATTCCTTCTCACGGTTGAGCGCGGGGACCTCAATGCCGCGGGGAATCCGGTTGCCTGCATCGCGGCGCATCTGTTCGAGTGGGCGCTGGATGCCGTCAAAAATGGACGCGATCAGACCGGGTCCCAGCTCCACCGACAGCGGAGCGCCGGTGTTCTCCACAGGCTCTCCCGGCCCCAGCCCCGCGGTCTCCTCATATACCTGGATGGAAGCCCGGTCGCGCCTGAGCTCTATGATTTCTCCCACCAGCCGCCTGCTGCTGACACGGACTACGTCATACATGCGCGCGTCCGCCATGCCTTCCGCCACAATCAGCGGACCGGCCACCTTCACGATGGTACCCTGCGCCATTGTCTATCGCTCCTTTGAGTTGTTGCCGGGAAGGATATCTGCGCCAACAGCCCTTAATACGCTGGCACGCAGCCTTTCCATGCCGTACCCGTCGCTGCCCCCACTGCCCGGGATGGGGATCAGCGCGATACGAGCGTCCTCTCTGTATCTGTCTAACATCTGAGGGATCGCACGGGCTGCCTTCTCCGTAATAAAGATCACCGGTACACCCTCGCGCGCCAGCCGCTGTACAGCTGTGGCGGCCTCCTGCGCAGTCTCGGCTGGGATGACGCGCATACCCAGTGCGCGAAACGCCAGCACAGCGCCCCTCTCACCCACTACGCCGATCTGACAAGGCTTACCCGCCATAGAGTTCACGCAGCCTTTCCTGGATGGTCTCAGGCGGGAACTGGTGGGCTCTGGCAGCCATCACCAAGCGCACAGCATCGGCCTCTCGTTCTCGCAGCAGAAGGTAGCTGACCAGCCTTTCTTCACGGTCGATCGTCCGCCGAAAGGGGCGGTAAAGCCCAGTCAGCCAATCTTCTGCCTCTTTCTCCAGCAAAGGCAGCTTTCCCGCATCCATGAAGGCGGACAGAGCTGCCGCGTGCACCCGGGGACCGAAGCGCTTCAGCAGGGAGGGGAGCATCTCCGGCTTGCGGAAGGCTTTCTCAAAGGCTGCGGGCGCAACGCGCCCGCCCGGTATCAGCTGAGCTGATAAAAAGTCCGGAGGCTTCCCTGCGTGAAGCGCGCGCAAAGCTATCAATCCATTGGTCAGGTCTACCCTTGCCCTGAAATAGTCCTTGGCATCCCCTCTGCTCGGAGACAGGGCGGCGAAAATGGCAGCAAAGAGCGCTCTATCTACCGTGATGTCTATGTCCAGCGGATCCACGCGCACGGCCAGCCTCTTCTCCAGTCCCTCCAAGGCGGTACGGAAAACTTCAGGTAACCCGGCGTACCGGCGTTCCGCCACTGAGCGACGTAACAGCGGCAGGGACAGTGTGCCGCATTCGGACAGACGGCTAGCCTCCTCTCCCAAACTCCTGGCCTTCAGCAAGGTCTTGATGTTCCTGGCGTCATAGCGCAGCAGAAAACAATTCGTCACTTCGGGATCGGTGCTCAGCCGCCTGACCAGGTTGCAGGCGCTGCGCAGACGCTCGCGCGCGACCTGGTCCAGATCTTCTCCTTCCGGCCAGCCGGCTTCCGCAAGGACGCGTCGGGCATCCTGCGCAGTGGGGGCCTGGATCAACCTCTCCAATCCCGTCCGGTCCAGCGCGCTTCCCTCAAGGACACTCAGGCGCCCTATGGCGTAATAGATGCTGCTTTGGGGCACACAGAGCCCTCCTCTCCCCGCTTCACACAAACAGCACCGCGGCGGCTTCAGCCTCCAGCGCGAGCCTCTGCGCGGCAAGAAGGGCCTCGAATGTGCACTCCATACGCGTGCCGCCCAGAACCAAGGCGAAACCCATTCCAGAGACCCGCTCCTCGCTCAGGCACAGAGCCTCGTTACGGCCGGCTGCACGCAGAGCGTCGGACGCCTCCCGGACAAAAGCATCGTCCAGCCAGTGGCTGTTTCGCTCGCCCGGGAGAACGGTCTCGCCCCCTTGCGCAAGCTGCGTGAGTTTGCGCATAAAATAACGACGCGCGTTCGCGGCGGGGATACCCTCCAGCTCGGAGAGGGCCTGGCGAAAGGCTTCGTCCAGCAGGTCCCGCTTAGCCGCGAGCGTTCGCTTTCTTTCTTCCAGATCATCCATGCGGCGCAGGCGTAACGCCAGCTCCTCTGCCTCCTCCTTCGCAGCGAGCAGGGCTCCTTCCTCCTCACGCGCGATGTCTGCAGCACAAACCTCCCGGAGCCGCTGTGCACCCCTGCGGGCCTCCGACACGATGGCGTTCGCTTCGGCTTCAGCATCCGCACGTAGTTTGTTAATGATCCTGCTTACGTCCATGCCGGTCGTCCGTCAGCCGATCCCGATCGCGTTGACCAGCAAGAAAGAGGTCAGCAGCGCGAGGACGGCGTACGTCTCCACCATGACAGCCATAGTGATGGCTTTGCCCGACATGTCCGGGTGCTGTCCAGTCATCAGCATGCCGCCGGCTGCAACCTCACCCTGCTTGACTGCGGAGAAATAGCCCACGACCCCTACGGGCAGGCAGGCTGCAATGAGTGAAAGGCCCTGCTCGACCGTTACGGGCAGCATGGCTCCCCCCAATACGCCGGTATTGATCAGCACGATGACACCGATCAGAAAACCGTAGATGCCCTGCGTACCTGGCAGCAGCTGTAGGATAAAGAGCTTGGCGGTAACCTCCGGGTTCTCCGACGCGACGCCCGCGCCTGTCTGCCCCGCCAAGCCTACGCCCTTGCTGGACCCCATGCCTGCAAGAATGACCGCTGTGGAAGCAGCAACCAGCGCCAGAATTTGACCGATTGACATACTGCGTTTGCCCTCCTGTTCCTCTGTGTGGACCGTATGCGAAAGCTCAGACCTGCCCGCGCCCGTCCGCGATGCTGACGTATTTTGTACGGGCTGCAAGCGGCCTGAACGCCTTTCCGCCTTCCTCATAGAACTTGCCGAAAAACTCAATATACTGAAGCCTGCAGGCGTGTACGTAGGCCCCTAGGACGTTGATGGCCAGGTTGAACGCATGGCACGCAACAAATAGGATAGCGCCTATGAGCTTTCCTATCAGACCACTATCCCACACCATTGCGATAAGGCGGTTAAATACCATCGCGATGACCCCCGTCGCCAGACCCATACCAAACAGACGGATATAGCTCAGCAGATCACCGACCCAGCCCGAGAGACCGTAAAGAGCGCCCAGGCCACTCATGAGGCGCTTGAGAGGGTTACGGTTCGGTCTCCCCGTCAGGACAAGGATCAGCCCTGCTCCTCCCCACGCCAGCACCTTCCCGACACCAGACAGCGCGGGCACCGCCAGCAGTCCCAGACCGACCACCAGCAACAGCCAGCTCAGCTGGTCTGACAGCGCTGTAAGCGGGTCACCACGTCGGATGTTCATCACCGCACCTGTCAACAGACCCGCAAACAGGTGTAGTGCCCCAAAGCCGATGCAGACTCCCATCACCACAAGCGGATCATTGACAGAATCCAATAGCCAAAGGCGACGGGGCAGCGGCGAAAACCCAAAGAATGAATTGTAGACAAAGCCCCAGACCACAGTCAGAATCCCCCCCATCAGGAGGAGATGCAGCGTGCGGGCGTTTTTTGCCGGGATTTTTTTCAGCCTGATGAACAGAAATAGCGCAATGGTCATGATAAGGCCATAGCCTGCATCAGAAACCATCATGCCAAAAAGGCAGGCGAAGAAGGGGGCCATCACAGCCGTGGGGTCTATGCCTTCATAGGATGGCAGGGAATAACCTTCTACAACCGTCTCAAAGGGCGTGGTCAGCTTGTTGTTCTTAAGCAACACCGGGGGGCTGTCGCCCTCCCCGGGGTCGGCAAGCGCTGTCACGCAGTCGGGCGACAGCTTGGAAAGCTGCTTCACGACCTGTGGTGCATTCGCAGCAGGAACCCAGCCTTCCAGAAGAAAAACACTTTCTGTCGCACCGCAGCGACGGGCGGCACTCAGGCGGTCTCGCCGGACCGACAACGTATCTCGCAATACCTTCAGACACCTGATCTGCCCTGCAGCTTCCATGCGGAAACGCTCTATGGACACACGCTCCTCTTCTAGAGTGCCCAGCTGTCCATTGAGTTTCTCGATGGCGTCTTTAGGTGTCAGGTGTCTCCATTCCGCGAAATTTTCTTCTGCAAAGCCCAACTCTTCGAGGATTTCCCTGCCCTCTGTCGCACAGCTTAGGTGCAGGACGGCGAACATGAGGACATGGCCTCCCGTCGCGGAAACCACCTCAAGGACGCCCGGTACAGCCAGAACGCTTAGCCTCTGCCTGGCGTTGTCCAAGGCCTGGGCAGGGATCCTGCCTATCATCACAGCCACCGTTTTCAGGCTGTCTATTTGCTGGGGTGCGAACTCCAAGCCTTCCCAGGGGCTTAGCACATCCAGCGCTGCGCGGGCACGTGCTTTACTTCCTCTGAGTTCCAAAAGCCGGGCTTCGCCTTTTTCAATCGTTGAAATCAGGTCAAAGAGCTCATGGCTTTGGGCGAGGACATCCGCTGCCTCGTCCTCTTTCACCTGGGGTAAAACGCCAAACATGGGGCGGGGTTCCGTATCATAGCCCTTCAGGAGTGTAAGGGCTCCTTCAATACGGTCGATCTCCAGCTGCAGCTGTTCGGCTGTCGCAGCTTCTCCCGCAGAAAAGGATTCCAAGTCCGCGTCTTTTTCCATAACCTGTACGCAACCTAAGCGCTGCATCTCCTCAAGCAGCCTGTCCCGATCCTTCTTAAGGGCGAGAAGGGACAAGCGTTTCATCTTAACCAGCGCCATCGCTCAGAACCTTCTCCGCTATCATCCGCGCAGTTTCCTCCAGTTTTTTCCCCGCTTGACTTTGCAACGCAAGTCGTACGGATTCCCGCTCTCCAGCCATCAAGCTGAGCGCAGCGGATACCTCCATGCGTTTTTCCTCAAGAACCCTGCGCCTGATTTCCCTGTTCTTTTCAGCAGCTGCTTGCCTATGCGCCGCACAGTCCGTTTCTGCTTCCTGAAGGATCCTGCGCCCATCGCGTTGGGCGCTATCGCGGAGCTGGGCCACCTTTTCCTCTTCTTTGCGGATCTGCTCAAGCAAATCAAGCGCCATGACGCCACCGTCCCTTCAAAAGGCAGGAATCAACCTGCCCAACAAGCCTGTTAAACGCGCCAGAGTATAGCACAGAGTCCGCCCACATGCAAGATTTCGAGAACCTTATCAGAACTAACGCATAAACAACCAGGACCCATCATCGAGATAAGCTGCCCGTCCTTGCATGCATAAATCCTGTTTTTCGCCAGGTGTTGCATGCAATTTCCCTTTTTGTAACGTGGGTTCGCAATTTCTTCCACTGTTTGATTGCATCAGACAGCAAAAGGATCTCTTCGTTTGATCTCACCGTGTTGATTCAGGCTTTGGGACTCCTTCGACATAGAATCGTGAACAGCGCCATTTTAGCCCTGATCCTTCAGCACCCTTTAAGAAACGCCTTTATCGGATGATGCGACGCCTTCCTGGATACAAGGTGCGCCTCAACGTGGAGACGACATTTCAGATCTATCCAGCCTCGTTCCCAACCTCAGAAGAACGGACATGATGCGCGTTGTGTCTGCTTCCATGACGGTCAGGGAAAAAGCTCCGCCATCAACCGTTTCACGCCCATTGCCTGAAGGGATGTATCCAAGCCTCTCGGTGATAAAGCCCGCGATCGTATCCGCATCCTCTGTCATGATGTGTAGGTCAAAGACCCTGTTTACTTCGCTGACCGCCATGTTTCCCCGGAGGAGAAAACGACCCTCCCCGAGCTTTCTGTAGGGTTCCGCGTCGTCATCGTATTCGTCTTGTATCTCTCCGACAATTTCTTCCATGAGGTCTTCCAGCGTCACAATGCCGCTCATCCCTCCAAATTCATCGACCAGCACCGCCAGATGCTGTTTTGATTCTTGAAACTTGACCAGAAGTTCATCCGTAAACAACGTGTCTGGGATAAGGAGCGGCGGTCTGGCAATGTCCATCAGCGTCTTTTCACCCCTTTTCATCGCATCCAAGTTGACAAGGACGTCCTTCAAATGAACAATCCCTACTACGTTGTCCTTGCTGTCTGCGTACAGGGGGACGCGCGAATGGCGCTGGGAGAGCAGCGTCGCCAGGTTTTCCTCCGGCGACTCCGTCACGTCGATCATTTCAGTGTCCACCCTGGGCACCATAATCTCGCGGACGAGCCGGGTATCCAAGGACAACACGCCGCGCATCATATTGAATTCCTCAGCATCAATCGCGCCATCCGTCCGGCTGCTACTTAGAAGTTTCTTCATCTCTGAGCGGGTGAGTTTTTCCTCCTTCCGGGAAAAATCAAGGGGTGTCAGACGCTTGAGCAGACCGGTGGATACGTTTAGCAGCCACACAAAAGGCCTGAAACCCGCCCGTAATGCAAGGATCGTGCTGGCAGACCAGCAAGCATAGCGCTCAGGGACCTGCAGCGCGATCTGCTTGGGGTACAGCTCGCTCACCACCAGCGTAAAGTATGATATGATCAGAGTGACGATGGCCGTAGCGACCGTCTTGGCTGCAGGGAATGCGCCCAGCGCAGGCAACAGCCGGCCTACAAATGCCTGGGAGGCAGAAGCTGAGTTGAAGAATCCAGCAAAGGTGATGCCTACCTGGATGACAGAAAGGAAGGAGTCGGCATCCTGAAGCAGCCGTTCCACTCTCTTCGCCTTTCGGTCACCAGCCTCGGCCATCTCCCGGATCCGGGTGGGGTTAAGCGCTACAAACGCCATCTCCGCGCCAGCGAGAAAGGCATTGATCGCCGACAACACAAGGATGAAAACGATCTGCCCGGCCAACGGCCGCGCTGGATCCTCTCCCATTTCACCACGCTCCCGGTTCGGTTATGTGTGCATTATAGCCTCGTCTCCCGTTCATTTCAAGAAGAGACGAACATTAAGGGGTGGGAAAGAGAGGGGTCGCTATGAAGCGTTATCTTCGTATGCTGGTAACTGCGTACGTAGCTTGCGCAGTCTTTTGCAGTGCATTCGCTGCGGCTTTCCTTGGCCTGGGTTCTCGTGGGGATGAGGTCATCGAGCTTCAGCGTAAACTCATCGACGGAGGCTTTCTGATTGGGCCCGCCGACGGAATTTTTGGAAACAGAACCCGCGATGGCGTCATCCTTCTGCAGAAAACCCTTCGCCTTCAAGGCCACGCGGTCAAAGTAGATGGCCTCGCCGGACCTGAAACGCTTCGATTGCTCCAGGATGACGCGGTCATGGAGCCTCTTTTCACGCTTTTCACCGGTTCTTCAGGACCACGGGTCACCACTCTTCAGGAACGGCTGATCGACCTTCGCTTTCTCCATGATGTGGCCGATGGACACTATGGCCCGAAGACCGCGGCAGCGGTGGCGCTGTTTCAGGATCTGCTGAGACAAAACGGCGTTCAAGGGATACAGGTAAACGGCACAGCTGACCCCCTCACCCTTCGCATGGCCTTTTCCGACCTGGACGGGCAGGGCATTGTGGCGCCGCCGCTGTTTGACGACAGCCGTCCCCTTGAACTCACAGGCGACTGGCTTTACGCACCAAGCTGCGTGCTGGTAGACGCGGAGGATGGGAGAACGCTCTTTGAGAAAGAAGCCAACTGCGTCCTGTATCCTGCCAGCACAACAAAAATCATGACGCTTCTGGTCGCGTTGGAGTCGGGTTTTCCTTTTGAAAGGGAAGTGCGCATCCCACCCAGCGCGGCAGAGGTGCCGGAGGACTCCTCCCTTGTTCCTGTAACGCCTGGAGAGACCATGGCTTTTAGAGACCTGTTGTATGCATTGATGATCCGCTCGGGAAATGACGCGGCAAACGCGGTGGCTGAGATCACCAGGGGTTCTATCGAGGCCTTTGTTGAGGAGATGAACCGAAGGGCTGCGGCACTGGATATGCAGAACACCCGTTTTGCAAACCCGCACGGCTACCACCATGCCGCACACTATACCAGCGCTACCGACCTTTCGAAGCTGGCTGTATACGCCCTGAAAGATGAGCGCTTTCGAACGATCGTTTCTGCCGGTGAGTACAGGATGGAGGCGACGACCCTGCGGGGGCCCCTTGTGATCCGAAACGCCGTTGAGTTATTGGATCCTGCATCTTCCCTGTACTACGAAGGCGCCTTTGGCATCAAGAAGGGCTATACGCGGGCCGCCGGTTTTTGCTATGTAGGGGCTGCCCAGCGCGATGAAAAAACACTTCTTTGCGTTGTACTGGGAGGTCGCGATCGCTTTCGCACCTTCACAGACATGGGTAGACTCTTCGATCACGGATTTGCGCTGATGGCGTTCCAAAAAGCCAATCCCTGAACTCCATTCGGCCCTATGGGTCAGTCAGCTTGTCGAAACACGGGCACAAAGATGGGCCCCGGCTCGGTGACAAGTCGCGCTTCGCCCGTCTTCAGGGCCACCAGCCAAGCTTCGCTGACTGGCAGCGCGGTGATCTCGCGCAGCGCACGCATATACCATCTGAGCTGGTCACGGTAACGCGGGAGGATTTTTTCAATTTTTCCTTGATCCGTTTTATAATCAATCAAAACCCAGCGCCCCTCTTCAATAAAACAGCTATCGACCACGCCCTGAAGCAGCATGCCCGATTCCGTCAGCATCGTGAAGGGCCATTCCCTACGCAGATCACGGGCGGCAAGCAACCGGCGACCCAGAGTGCCGGCAAAAAAATACGCGAGCCCCTCTGTGTCAACCGCTTCTTCTTCTTCCCGGCTGAGGATACCGTTTTTCCGCATATTCCTCAGCTCAGCAGCAACCGCCGTGGGGAGCTGCCCTTTCCCTGCTTCCCTGAGCGTAGCCAAGTTCATTGCGCTCAGCGCACGGTGGGTGGCCATGCCGCGCTCAGCACCACTCAAACGTCGCGCCGCATCAAGGATAGGTAAGGGGGGTGGGCTGTGATCCAGCCGAAGCGCCCGTCGCTTTGTTTCAGGCGTCTCCTCTTCCTCCTCAAGGCCGACTCTACCGGTGACAAGCGCTGTAATGGAGGTCTTTTGCGGAAGAGGTGGACCCGTTTTAAGCGATTTCATCAGCCGGAACATCCGCACCGAGGGTTGTTGCGTACTGAGTCCGATCGTTGCAGACTGCGCCTTAGGCACCGGAAGTTTGAGTTCTCGGACTTGTCGTATCAGGGTACGAAACACGCTGCCGTTTTCAGCAATGTAGTCAGATCCGGTCGGATTTTGAAAAGCAGGCCAAAGGCAGGGGCCTATCCAGTCAAGCATGCTTCCTGCATTTCCAGCCGAATACTCACTGCGCGGAAGGGACCACTTTGTGCAAGCTGCCGTGAGCGAAGGCACTGTTCCCACGAGGATCAGTCTCTCGCGCGCCCTTGTCATGCCAACGTATAGCAGCCGCGCTTCTTCACTGCGTATCTCTCGGTCTTTTTTCAAAGCTAGTGCGCGCCCCGCAAAGGTCTGATAGGTCATCCGTCTTTCCGGATCCCTCAGCATCAGTGAAAGGCCAGCCTCCGGGTCGCAACGCAGCAGATTTGAGGGACCCGTCAGGCGAAATCTCTGGCTAAGCCCCGGTATAAAAACCACTGGGAACTCAAGCCCCTTTGACTTATGCAGGGTCATGATGCGGACGACATCCTCGTTTTCGGACAGAGCTGCTGCAGCTCTTGACTCTTCCTTCCCGCGTGTTTGTGTGGCGTGCACGAGAAAGTCCTGCAGCGTTTTGGGGAAAGGATCCGGTGCTGCCCGCTCGCATAACAGCCTTAAATTAGCCCTCCGCAACTCTCCACCGGGAAGGGCTCCGGCTCTCGCGTAGAGACCTGTTTCATGAACGAGTCGGCGGACAAAGGTCTCCAGCTTCATGTGCGTCGCCATGAAGCGCCACCGCTGAAGCTGCCGCAGTGTCCCATCGATACGCTCATCCTCCTCCTTAAGTCTTTGGAACACTGTGTGAAAGGGTTCCTTTTCATGGCCTCCCCGCAGGCGGATGCGGGCGAGCTCCTCCGCTGTGAAGCCCAGCGCAGGACAGGAAAGCGCACTCAGCAGCGCAGTATCTTGGCGGGGATTGTCAAGTACCCTTAAAATATTCAACAGATCCGACACCTCGGGAAGATCAAAGAACTGCGCGTCCACTTCGCTGTACACAGGGATTCCAGCGTCCCGCAGCACCCTGGCCATATGGCCCGCCCTGCCGGAAGCGCTTCTCAGCAAAACCACCATATCGCGCCAACGAAGCGACCTGCTTCCCTCCTTTTTCACAACGGGCAGCCCATGCAGACGCAACATCCTCTCTGCAATAAGAGTCGCTTCCGCGATATAATCCTTCTCCGGTTTTTCTTCTCCGGAAACTTCGACTTCCTCCTCCAGGGCGGCCTCCTTCTCTTCTTTGTCAATGAGGTGCAGTTCCACCGGAGCTTCCTGCGCATCGGTCGGCAGCGCGCTGGAAATAACGTCCGCCGCATAGTTTATTTCGGTAACCCTCTCGCGCATTGCATGTGTAAAGACGAGGTTGACCGCCTTGAGTATGTTTCCCTGCGAACGAAAGTTGTCGCTGAGTCTGACCAAATGGCCGACGCTCTCCCCTTCCTTGCTGAAGCGCAGCTGCTTTGAGATGAAAAGATCAGGATCCGCGAGGCGGAAGCGGTATATACTCTGTCTTGCATCGCCGACCATGAAAAGGCTGGCATCACCGCGGAGACGCTGTATGATCGCTTCCTGAATCCGAGAGATATCCTGATACTCGTCTACAAAGACAGCATCGATATCCGATGAAACCGCAGCGGCTATTGCAGGCTGATCAAGCGCTTTGAGCGTCAGGTGCTCAAGATCATCATAATCCCAGAGAAGCCTGTCGTTTTTAAGCGTCGCATAGCGTTTGTGAATATTCACTGCTAGTCTGGCAAGTGCACGATGCGCAGGCAGCGTGAAAGAGAGATCTCTCAGAACCCTGTCCGCCTGCTCTTTTCCAACAGGCAACAGCAGAAAAGCTTCTTCCATCGCCTTCTTAGCCCTGTTTCTCCATTCCTTAAAGAGCTTTGCCAAAGCGACGTTTTCTTCTGGCCGCGCTCTTTTTCTTGATAGTACGGAAAAAGAGGGTCTTTGTGCCCGCGTCAGATCACCTTCTTCTCTGAGGGTGCGAAGGAGGCCCATCAGGATATCCCTGTCCGAAGCCACGTTCTGTGCGTACCTGATTGGGCCCTCCGGGAGAGAAACAAGGCGTTCGCACTCCTGCAGAAGCGACCCGGCACCATCAAGTAAGAGATGGGCTTCCTTTCGCATAATCCCGAACCAGGGGTGGTTCTCAAGGCTTTCCGTATCGTTAGGGATGCTCAAGCTATCTTTAAGCCATGTCCAGGGATCATCCTGTGACATTAGGAACCTGTAAAGGAGCGTAAGTATCTCTTCAATCTGTTCAGCTTCGTACTGGATAATCAGCTGACGGTCGTCCTCGTCACAGGATTCGTAGAGGGCATCCAATGCTTCCGAAAGAGAGCGATCAAACAGCGTCTTCATCAGCTTCTCATCGCCAACCCGAGAGAGAGGATCTGTATCCGCAGCCTGAAAGCACTGCCTGAGGATCCTTCCACAGATGCTATGAAGAGTGCCGATATCCGCACGGCCCACAGCCAGGTACTGTCCCTGCAGGTGTCTGTCTTGCGACGCTTCTTGGGACAGCACCTGGCTCAGACGGCTGCGCATCTCCGCAGCCGCCGCGCGGGTGAAAGTGACAATCATCATCCTGTCCAGGCTTGCACCGCCCCGCAGAAGAGAGAGAATCCTCTCAATCAGAACAGCTGTCTTTCCGGACCCCGCAGCAGCGCTGACCAGAATATCCCGGTCTTGCGCCTGGATAGCAACTGCCTGCGCGTCTGTCCACCTGGACATTCGCTGCCCTCCTCGCACAAAACAAGAATTCTCCCTGCTGTCAGTCAGCATAGCCGTTGCTCTTCCCGGTCAAGTGAATGACTTCCATCCTGTAGACAGCGCAGCCAGAGAGCTGCTCTTTTTGAAACTCGCTCTCCATTGCCGTCTGATGTAGCATGAAGCTCCGCATTGCGTGTGCTTTTTCGTTGCAGTCAAGGATTTCCTTCAAGCAGCCCTGCCCCATAGCACATCGATATCGGTACGAAAAGGCACAGAGCGAAGAAGAGGGAATAAGCTCATGATCGCAGTCCATCTCAAAATCAATGACAGCCTTGTCTTTCAGAAGGCTTGCCTTACGCCCTTCTTTAGCGGAGTGAAAAAACAGCCATAGGATATCATCCTTAACTTCATATCCAAAGTTGACAGGAACAATGTAGATCCCTTTCTCGTCCGCCAAGCCCAATCGAAGGACCCTGCACCTGGCAACGAGCTTTATAAGCGCTTGCCTGTCTGTAACTTCCAGATCCTTTCTCCTCATGTACAACCCCTTAGCGCAGAATCAGACCCCAGGTAGTTTTGCAGACAACTGACTCTTTGACAAGAATATCCCGATAGATCGTGTTGTCAGTCCTGAGCACAGCGCGATTGTTTCACGTGAAACATTCTCTACCATGCATCCAGCAATTCTATTGTAATCCAGTTACTTTCCCTGGAGAGATCGTTGTTTTCACTGGGCTTGCCCTCTTGCCTGAACACCGAAGACAAGTCTCCATCCTTTCTTCCAAGCTTCATGCGAAAGCTTCTACATCACCACTACTCTGTAATCTTCTTCAATAAAGGGCAGCATGCCCGCATGCCCACTCATATCGTCAAGCATCCTAAGGCCCAGTGCTCTGTTTCCCTCGTAGGACCCAAGCTGCTTAGAGCATGCGAGACAAACCCCTGCGATCCAGCCATTTTCCCTGGCTTTCCTAAAGAGGGGATTTCCTTCTTCAACCAGCATTCCAGGAAGGGAGACCGCACGCCCCTCCAGTACAATTTTTACCTCATACCCCTCACGGATCAAATCCTGCGCATTTAACAACACGTGGAGAAAACACATTTTTTCCCCTTGCATGGCATAAAACAGCACCTTCTTCATCCTCTTTTTCTCCTTCACTCCGCCCTCTTTTCCACTGGGATGACCCAGCCAGCTGGAGCGGAGATGCGTCCAAACTGTATCGCGGTCAGCGTATCGTAAAGTTGCCTGGTAACCGGGCCCATCTCATCTTTGTCGCTTGAAAAGACCAACGTCCCGCGTTCATCTTCAATACTTCCCACCGGCGAGAGGACCGCAGCCGTGCCGCAGAGTGCGCACTCGGAAAAATCCTTCAGCTCGGTCAACAAAACCTCTCTCTCCTCCACCTCCAGATGAAGCATCTCCTGCGCCACAGTTAAAAGTGAGGCACGCGTGATGGAAGGAAGAATGCTTGATGATTTTGGAGTGATGACTCGATGATCTCGGCTCACGAACAGGATATTGGCTCCTCCTGTTTCCTCCACCGAAGCCCGTGTCAGAGGGTCCAAATAGAGGTTTTCATCATAGCCCTTCCTGCGTGCATCTGCAAGAGGATGCAGACTCATTGCGTAGTTCAGACCCGCCTTAATATGGCCTGTTCCTCGAGGCGCAGCCCGATCAAATTGACTGATGCGTAGCCGAAGCTGCTTGAACCCGCCCTTGAAATAAGGTCCTACAGGGGTAGTGAAAATACGGAATTGATATTCATTTGCAGGTTTCACCCCTATAACGGCATCCATTCCAAAAAGAAGTGGCCGCACATACAGCGTGGCACCCGTTGCATAAGGAGGAACCCAAGCTGCATTAGCCCGTACAGTTCGGATCACAGCATCTACAAAGCGTTCGACTGGAAAAGGAGGGATTTCAAGCCTTTGAGCGGTCGCTTCCATTCTGTGGGCGTTCATGTGTGGTCGAAATACAACGATCCGATCATCAGCAGTCCTGTAGGCCTTCAACCCCTCAAAACATGTTTGCGCATAGTGAAGCACGCAAGAACTCTCTTCAAGACATATCTCCGCATTCACACTTAAAACTCCCTGATCCCATTCGCCCTGCTTGTACAAAGAGATATACCTAAAATCCGTCCTTATGTATCCGAAGCCCAATGCATCCCATTGAATCTCTTTTTTCATCTGCATTCCTCTCTCCTTCGGACCACAGCAGCAGGGTGAATCTTTTGCGAATGTTTCACGTGAAACATATCTCCCTTCGTATGTGTGTTTTTTCGCCCGACAAACGCTCTTTATTGAGAAAGAGTTCAATCCGCTACTCTGACCGGCAGTACAAGATAAGTATACTGGTTTCCCGTTACCGGACAAATAACACAAGGGCTGACGTTGCTATTGAAGCGCATGCTGATGTCCGTCGTGTCTATGGTTCTGATCACATCCGTCAAGTACTTTGCGTTGAAAGCAATCTCCAGCGGACTTCCCTCAAAGTCTATATCCAAATTTTCAAGTACCGCTCCCCGCTCTGCATTAGCTGTGATAAACAGACCTTCTTCGCCTATACGAAGCTTGAGAAGATTGTTCTTTCCCTCCCGCGCCATGAGCGCAGCCCTCTCTATCGCACCGATAAAGGAATGTCTGTTGACTCTGAGTGCCGTCATCCAGGTAGCAGGCAGGATCTGCTTGTAATTGATATATTCACCAATAATCAGCGGTGCATAGACTTTTGTTTGCTCAAATGCGGCCATCATATGTGAAGCGCTGACTACAAGGCGAACAGGCTCATCGTTGTCGGAAAGCATGCGACCAATTTCACCGATTACGCTTCCAGGAATCACCGCTGATATCGATTCGCGGTCTTCTGGAACTTCATGCTTGACATAAATACGCTGAAGCGCCAGGCGGAAACCGTCAAGGCATACAAGACGTGTCTCTTCTCTGTAGGTTTCCATAAGACATCCTGTCAGAATTTTTTTACTGTCGTCGACCGAAACAGCAAAAATAACGCGGCCGATGGCTTCCCGAAAACTATTCTGTGGAAACTCGCACCGGTTTTCCCCTTCAACGTCCCGAATGTCGGGAAAGCCTTCGGCATCCAAGCACATCATGGTCGTGTTGCTGCCCATGCCTTTAATCACCGCCCGCGCTCTTTCGTCCACTACAACGTCGAGATCCCCTTCCAGCTTGCGCGCAAGTTCTCCCAGAAGCTTGGCTGGCAGCAGCGAACGGCCCTCTTCAAGAACAGAGGCTGGAACAATGCTTTTTATGGTAAGTTCACCATTGGTACAGGTAAGCTGTATTCCTTCATCGATTGTCTCTACATACACGCCATCGAACACAGGGTTCGTTGGGCGCAGGGGGAGCGCTCTGGAAACGAGGCTCATTCCATGATTGATGTCGTTTGCGTTGATTCTAAAATGCATTAGACCACTCCTTTGAGCAGCGTTGGCCGCGATAACAGCAGTAGTAGAAAGAAGAGTTGTAGTAGCAGTAGGAGCTGTGGAAACAGTGGAAAGCATCGTTTTAGTCAATCTGACCGGGAAACTTCGTGAGGAAACACTGTTGAAAAACATTGATCTCTTGTGGAAAATAGCTGTGTGTGGAGCGGTCTTTATTTTAAAAATTGCGCATAATGCGTGAATATAAGGGCGCTATGTCTCTCCTGATAAGGAGAAAAAACAACATAGACTACCCGGATTGAGTAGAAAAAGAAGCTCTTCCACAACGCCCACAAAGGCTCTTTCCACAGGTCTGTGAGGAAAAGACCGTGGTGTTGTCTTCTTCATCGTTGATGTTGTCTTTTTCATTCACAAATAAATCACAGATCCGCTGCGGATGCTCTGTCTAAAAGAACGGTCACATCTTTGTGCATATGCAGGATACTGGCAGGCAGTTCCGGATCGATTTCTCCTCTCATCATTTTACGCAGGATAGGTGCCTTCTTTGATCCGAGGGCCAGAAGAACGATGGATTGAGCTGATAGGATGCTGCCAATACCCATCGTGATGGCTTTTTGTGGAACGTCTTTCTCCTGTGGAAAAAAACGCTTATTTGCGCTGATCGTATCCGGCGAAAGGGAAACAACGTTCGTGCCTTTAGAAAAAGTGCTTGCGGGTTCGTTGAAACCTATATGTCCGTTTAGCCCAATGCCAAGCAACTGCAAGTCGATGCCTCCTGCGTCCGCTATGGCAGAGTCGTAGCGGCTGCATTCGGCAGCGAGGTCGTCGGCGACTCCGTTTGGCAGTGAGGTAGCTTTTAGGTTGACATGCCTGAATAGATGCTCTTCCATGAACGATCTATAACTGCAGGGATGTTCCGGAGCAAGGCCAACATATTCGTCAAGATTGAAACTGACGCTGTGGGAGAAATCGATCAATCCTTGTCGATGCCATTGCGTAAGTAAGCGGTATACAGCAATGGGCGTCGATCCTGTGGCAAAGCTAAGAACGCTGCAGGGTTTTTTCGCAAGTTGACTGGCAAACAGCATAGCCGCGAGTTCACAGGCGAGCTCTTCGGTGTCAAGGACACGTACAATCATATCTGGAAATCTCCCTTCGGGTTTTTTGACAGTATAGCATGCCTGGGGAATTCGGTACACAGAGACCACTCTCATATGTTATACTTTCCAATGTGTACTTGGAAAAACAGCACGTCCGTAGAGCAACAGGAAGGTGTGCAGCGGAATGTCACAGGAAAAAATGCAGGATATCTTAGTTGTTGTAGACATGCAGAATGATTTTATAACAGGACCGTTGGGATCTGTTGAGGCAGAAGAAATTGTCCCGTCCGTCGCCAAGCGCATCGCTGCCTTCAGGGGGAGGGTGTACTTTACGAAGGATACGCACGAAGAGGACTATCTGGACACACAGGAAGGGAAGATGCTTCCGATATTACACTGTCTTCGGGGAAGCAAAGGATGGATGCTCTGTGATGCGTTGGGGGAGGACAGGCGTAGGCTTGTGATCGAAAAGGGATGCCTTGGCTCTATTGCTTTGGGCCAGCGACTCATAGAGGAGAACAGACGGGAACCTATCCGGTCAGTCACCCTGATCGGGCTTTGTACGGACATGTGTGTGATCAGCAACGCTCTCATCCTTAAGGCTTGTCTTCCCGAAGCAGAGATTCGTGTAGATGCCTCTTGCTGTGCAGGAGCATCCGAAAAAGGGCATCAAACAGCGCTTGATGCGATGAAGACCTGTCAGGTTATCATAGAGAACGAAAGCTGAGAGACACGACGACTACCCTTGGATCAGCTCTTTTCAGACAATCTGTATAGAAAACCGTCTGTGTTGTTGCGCTCAGTGACTCTCATTTTTTTAATCTGCATCATAGCCATGGTAGAGGTCAGTATCATAAGCCCGGTTGGAAGAATATGTTCACGCCCGGTCGGAAAGCCTGGGATCTCGCTCCGACGGTCGGGAGGCGTCTCTGCGATGACATGAAGCCAGTCATGCGCTTCATCAAAACTGAAGGAACTACCGTCGGGAAAAGGCTCCCCCGCGGATAGACCTTGGCATATCCTGATCAGCGCAGTGCCGGTCCCTCCGACTAGAGTCCATTCTCCACGGGAGGATAAGGGTTTGGGAAGTTTCCCGGAAAGAAGGGAGTTTGCTTCCTTTCGTGCTGCACGTAGGTCTTTGACGCTGTTAATGGGATTTCTTCCATATAGGCGTGTGGCCCCTATCTGAATGCTTGAGACAGCCAACATCTTGTCACATTGGCCTGTGATCAGCTCTGTGGAGCCGCCACCGATATCCATGACGCCTCTTTCTCCAGTGCTGTGGGACAGGCAGGTGGCGCCAAGATAGGAGAGTTCAGCTTCTTCCGGTCCGTCGATCACCTGCAAAGGCAGACCACAAACGGATAGTAGCGCATGACTGAGGCTACAGGCATTGGCGGCATCGCGCACTGCACTTGTCGCAAAGACGTAAGTTTTTTCTGCTACTTCTCTCCGTGCTGTCGCGGAAAGCAGGAAAACCGCGCGCGTACACTGGTCAATGGCCCTGTCGGAAAGGGGGTTCCCTTCCCCTGCGAACAATAGCAGTTTTGTTTCTATCCTCCCTCGGACGGGGCGTGACAGACATCCGTCCAGATCTGCCGTCAGCATCCTGGTTGAATTGGAACCTATCGCGATTGCTGCCGCGCGAGAAACGCTCATGGGTCGGAGAGTGTGAGGCTGTCCTGAAGGGCTTCTGGGTTTAGGACGATAAAGCGGATCTCGCCTTCCGCAAGATATCCATATTTGGTTCGCGCTTCGCTGGCAATGAAGTCATCTGTCTCAGACAACTGAAGTTTGGAGGCCAGCTCTGAGACTTCCTTCTGTTGAAGGGCCAAGGTGTACTCAGCTTCTGCAACGATGTTTTTCAGACGACCTATGCTCCAATCAATCCTTCGTATAACCATACTGCCGACAGCAACAATCAAAAAGGCAAAAGCGACAACGACCACTACGGGCACCCTCTTTGTTTGGATCCTGTAAAGAATTTTTGCCATCAACACAGCACTCCTTCCATCAAGGGAAGCCATAGATGGAGGACGACCCTACTTAGGAACCGATCGGAATAGGTTCTGCTTGAGTCTGTCACCAGAGGGATGGCTCTGTCAAGAGGAAGCCGCCTTTTCCGGGCAGTCGCGCTTGCTAGCAAAGAGGCGTGGCGGTATAATGTGCTTTGTCTTTGTGGGGCCGCCTGCGCGGTACCTGCGCAGGATGAAGACCAGGAAAGAGAGAGTTCCCAATGAAAAAAACCGTGCTGCCTGTTTTGTTCGCTGCCGTTCTCCTGCTGAGCGGCTGCTCTCTGATTGTCAAGGATCCGCTGGTAGACGCCAGACAGGTGATTGTGGATGTCAACGGAAACACTATGGACAAGCAAAGCTTTTCTGTCATTTACAACAACGCTCTTAATAATGAATACTACATGCAGCAACTGTATCAGCAATACGGCCTTGTCAGCAGCATCAACGTGGACAGAGAACAGGTTCTTGAGGACGCGCTGGAGAACACCGTGCGCCACATGGTTCTATTACAGAAAGCAGAAGAGTTCGGTCTTGATGAGCTGACGGAGACTGAAAGGAAAAGTGTGGAAGAGAAAACTGATTCCATATATAAGGATAACTTGGAACAGATCCAAACACAGTTCTTCGAGGAAACCATCCTTGAGGGAAAAGAGCTTGAAGACGCTGTAGAAGGAAAAGCATCTTCTCTGGGGATAACGCGACTTGCGATCGAATTCCAGGTAAGGGAAGAAAAACTCCTGGAAAAACTGGAGCTCCATGCTACAGAAGAAATCACAGTCAGCGATGAGGAAGTAAAACTTGAGTTTGACACAAGGGTTGAAGACGCAAGGGCCAGATACGAAAGCGATCGCAACGCGTATGGAAGCGACGTCAACGCCGGCAAAACCGTATACTATGCTCCGACAGGCTACCGTCTTGTCAAACAGGTGCTCGTTAAGTTTCTACCGGAAGACCGCGAAGCCATGGACGAACTGAACGAACAGCTGAACACGGTTACGGGAGAAATGGACAGCGTGTCAAGCAAAATAATAGAAAACGACGTGGCACTGTCTGGGGAAGACCTGCCGGAAGAGGAAAGGAAGGCCCTGGAGCACACCGCACAGGACCTGACGAGTCAACTCAATCAGACGCGGACGAGGATGGAAGAGATCAGCGGGCAGCTTGCAGAAACGGAAGAAGAGGCCTACGAGAGGATTTACCCTGGGGTTCGCGATGTCCTGGACCGTGTTGCCCAGGGGGAGGCATTTGACGTCCTTGTCGCTGAATACAGTGAGGATACGGGGATGCCTGACAGAGGCTACGCGGTCACAGAGGGGTTTACTGACTTCGACGAAGCCTTTGTCGCGCCAGCTATGGCCCTTCAATCTCCGGGCGATATCAGTGAACCCTCCCGGGGGATCTACGGTTTCTACATTGTTTATTTCAGCGAAGAAGTTCCTGAAGGTCCTGTTTCTCTGGTTGAAGTGAACGAAGAGATCAGAGCAGAACTCCTGGTTGCCAAAAAGGAGGAGACGTACAGGACGATGGGCGACGCATGGGTCGGGGAGGCAAGTGTCAAGACCTACTCTGATAGGATGGACTAAGGAGCTGAACAACCCTTTCCGCGGAAGAAAAGTCTGGAGGATTCTCTGGATACCCCAAGGGGTTGGCCTGCTGCCATCGCCATGAATCCCGACACATCTCCTCCAGGCTTTTCCTTGCCTGCCAGCCCAGCATCTTCCTTGCCTTGTTGGGGTCGGCGAAGATTTGCGCCGCGTCGCCTGGACGACGCGGCGCGAACTTACGGGGAACGCGGACGCTGTTGACCCTCTCAAAGGTATCCAGGATCTCAAGCACGCTATAACCGGCACCGGTTCCGAGGTTGAAAGCCTCACAGCCACTGTGATGGATTGCATAGGATAGCGCTGCGACATGACCTTCTGCCAGATCCATGACATGAATATAGTCCCGCACGCCGGTGCCGTCCTCGGTTGCATAATCGTTGCCATAGATTTGCAGGACTTTCTGCCTTCCCATCGCGGTTTGAGTGATGAAGGGCAGGAGGTTGTTTGGAATTCCCTCCGGATCTTCTCCGATAAGGCCGCTCTCATGGGCGCCGATGGGATTGAAATAACGCAAAAGCACCGCGGACCACTGAGGATCGGATGCAGACAGGTCGCGCAGGATGCGCTCACACATCAACTTTGTCCAGCCATAAGGGTTCAGGCAGCCCAATGGAGCTGTTTCTTTCAAGGGCATCTTCTTTCGGGCATGGTAAACGGTCGCTGAGGAAGAGAAAATAATCCGCTTGACCCCATGCCGCCCCATCACGCGGCAGAGGGTCAGGGTTGTATTCAGATTATTGGTATAGTACTCCAGCGGCTTTTCTGTGGATTCGCCGACCGCCTTCAGCCCTGCGAAATGGATGGCGCAGTCAGGTTGATGCTGCCCAACCACGGCGTCCAGGGCAGCCTCATCGCTTACGTCAATCCGATAAAAAGGAAAGGATTTGCCTGTGATTTCCCAGACTCTTTCGATGGCTGCATATTTGCTGTTACGAAGGTCGTCTGCGACTACGATCCTATACCCGGAAGCGAGGAGGGACACACAGGTATGTGAGCCGATATACCCGGCGCCTCCGGTGACGAGGATCTTCATTCAGCCCTCCCGGCAAAACATTCAAGGATCAAGGTGTTCAAAGAAGTCGTTTGCAGCGATGTCCGGTCCTACAGTTGAGTACGCGAGTCCAAAATGGTAACTGCTGGTGGCACTGTCCCTGGGTTCAACACTAAACTGTGCGTAGCGGTGCTGAGAACGGTGCGCCTGGTAACCTTCTTGCGCGACTTCAAACCCGGTTCGCCCGTCAAATGCTGCAAGTGGTTGGTCCCAATCCATCACGATGGGGTTTTCTGGATACAAGTGCAGGTATAGTTTCTGCACCTGCCATGGACCAAAGGCGGCAGCAGAACGCTCGTGCTTCGTAGGATCAGCCGCGAGGGGAACACAACGCAAAGCTGCATCTGCACAGATACGGTGCATCCCGTGCCCATATTCCCCATGGATGTCGTGGGTAACCATGACCTTTGGTCGGTATTCCCGAAGGAGGCCCATGATGAAGGCGTCGATCTTCGACTTGCTGAAGTGACGATAGGCGGTTTCCAACTTCAGACTGTGTCGATCCGAAAAGGTGCCAATCACCGGATAACTCCGAAGACCGCAGGTCCACAGGCTGTTGAGGAGCTCACTTCGCCTTATATAGGAAGGACAAGAGAGGACAGCGGCAACGAGGTCACGCTTTTGTTCCCCGGCATAGGTTGGAATGGTTCCCCCGAAAAAAAGGACCTCGTCGTCAGGGTGCGCAAATAAAAGCAGAAGGTCTGCTTTGTCTGAAGGAGATTCCCAGCGCTGGACCCAAGGGGGTATCTCACCTTCACCCAGCACGAAGAGTTCTGTAATGCCCAGGGGTGCCCGGGCCTGCGGGGCAATGCGGAAGTGGCTCAACCCGTCTAGGGGACAATACTGATGTGCAAATTCGGATGCCGGCACTTCACACACGGTCTCCCAATGTCCGCTTTGAAGTGTCTGGACCCTCCATGCAGCAGGTTTTTCTGAAAAACAGAGGTAAAGACCAAAGCAGGGATCCGGGGAGTGCACCTCCACCGTAGCATCTCCGGCTGTCCCCTTCCAGGAGCTTACGTAATCCCGGTCGAGCATACGAGGGGCAGCCCAAGTCTTGTAGGTGACGGAGATGTCGCACGCGGCTGTGAGATCCAAAGCGGTCTTCGCCCGTGCCCCGGATGGGGTAAGGAGGAGGAAAACGAGAAAGGATGCCTTGAGCGCTTTGAACATGAAAACCTGCCGGTCCATCCATTAAAATCGTTCACAGTATAGACAGGACAGATCTGGGTGTCAATGAGCAGAAGGAGCAGAGCTAATTGCGCTGCGCCTGTTTTTCAGACATCAAGTTAACGATTCAGCCTG
>CAZPIC010000007.1:0-87956 GCA_964586835.1 uncultured Oscillospiraceae bacterium | reverse complement strand
TTCGGAGGACCGCTCGCGAACCGGGCTTCTGACATCGTTCAGCATACGGTTTAATATGACGTTCGCCATCCTGAGGCGGATCGCCTCACGCATGGGTTTTGTGCGACGAAAGGCGGAAGACCGCTTGGTTCAGCAATATGTTGAGTACCTTGATGTGCGCATGCGCGATGCGGAGCAGACCGTGAAAGAGCTTTCGGGAGGCAACCAGCAGAAGGTCTGTATCGCCAAGTGGCTGCTGACCGAGTCGGATATCCTGATTCTGGACGAACCGACCCGGGGTATCGACGTAGGCGCGAAGGTAGAGGTGTACAAGCTGATCAATGAGCTGGCGCGGCAGGGCAAAGCCATTCTCATGATTTCCTCAGAGCTGCCGGAGATCCTGCAGCTCTCCGACCGCGTGTACGTCATGTGCGAAGGGCATGTCACCGCAGAGCTGTTCCGTGGAAACATGACGAGCGAGATGATTATGTCGGCGGCATCCACGGTGCAGAACAGGAGCGTTGCGGTATGAAGGATGTCAAGCGCTTTGTCACGCAGAACGTGAAGGAGTTCGTAACGCTTGCCTTCATCCTTCTGATCATTCTTGTTTCTGGTGTCGCGCGTCCCGAACTGTTTTCCAAAGGCCGGTTCGCCAGTGTGATCAACAGTGTGATTCTGTGGACCCCGTTGAACCTGACCATGGCGCTGGGCATGATGATGGTGGTCATTATGCGGGGCATCGACTTGAGCATTGGTTCTAACGTCGCGCTCAGCGCAATGGTGGCGGGCATCCTGTTCCGTGATCATGGGGCAACGCTGGGGCAGGGTGTGGTCGTGTCGATCGCGGTAGGCCTGGTCTGTGGGATGTTCAATGGCTTCCTGATCGCTTATCTGAAGATCCCGCCCATTATCGTTACCCTGGGGACCATGAACGCCTATCGAGGCTTGACCTTCATCATTTCTCACGGAAAACAGGTGACAGGGTACGAGCTCCCTCCTGGGACCACCGACTTTGTCTCCGACGGGCTTCGCTTTGGCAATTTGCTGATCCCGTGGCTGGTCGTCATTTCCCTGTCGCTGGCGCTGGTGTTCTACCTGATGCTGCGGTATACGCACTTTGGGCGCGAAGTGTTCGCGGTGGGCTCCAACCGGGAGGCAGCGTACCTGCGCGGTGTGAATTGCAACAGGACGGAGTTTTTGGTTTTCACTATTGTGGGCGGGCTCTGTGGGATCACCGGAATGATGTCCGCCTCGCGCTTTGGGTACATCAACCCAAGCAATACCGGAAACGGCTTGGAGTTTGTCGTTATTTCCGCGACCATCATCGGAGGTGTGAGCGTCAACGGCGGCAAGGGGACCGTTGTCGGTACCCTGCTGGGATGCCTGCTCCTGGGCACGGTCAACACGATGATTGCCACGGTCGGCATTCCGGGTACCGTGCAGCTGTTCAGCTACGGCGTCATTATTGTGGCCGCGCTGCTGCTTGACCGCGTCGTTTCTTCTATACAGACAACACAGCGCTTGATGCGACAGGCGCGTGCAGAGGGGGCGTTGAAATGAAACAATCAAGCAGTGTGCGCCCTGCCTCGAACATCGCCAGGCGCGTGTTGTCCAGGCGCGAATGGGTTCCGTTTGGCCTGCTCCTTCTTTCGCTGGCCATCAGCATGTCGCTCTCCCACAGCTTCCGTGACATGGCGTATCTGCTCAAGACCACGACGCGTTACATGGAACTGGGCATGACTGCGCTGACAATGACGATGATTGTGGCGGCAGGGATGATCGATCTTTCTGTACCGGCGACGATGTGCTGCTCAGCGACTGTCGCAGCGCTGGCGTTCCACGCGGGGGCGCCGATGTATCTGGCAATCTCGTTTGGACTGCTCACGGGCCTGCTCTGCGGCCTGATCAATGGCGTTCTGATCGCATACCTGAACCTGCCGGCAATGATCGTTACGATCGGCACCATGAGCGTGTTCCGCGGGATATCGCAGATCTTCATCGGCGATAAAAGCCTGGGAAAATTCCCCGCGTGGTTTAACAGCATTGAGAAAATTCCCGTATTCATGATCGGGAAGGCACGCTTTGGCGTGACGATTCTCGCGTTTATCCTGATCGCTTTCCTGTTTTATCTGCTCCTTCATCAGACGAGCTTCGGACGCAAAGTCCTTGCTGTCGGAGCAAACGAGCAGGTGGCGATTTATAGTTCCGTCAATACCCGCCGCGTGAAGATGACGTTGTTTCTGCTTTCTGGGTTTGTATCTGCGATCGCGGGGCTCCTGACGATGTCCCGGCTGCTGCTGGTGCGATATGATATGAACCTGCACGCGGAAATCGACGTCGTGGCGATGGTGCTGCTGGGCGGGGCGGAGATCAGCGGTGGGAGCGGGAGCATTATCGGTACCTTCATCGCGGTGCTGCTCGTGATCATCCTGAAGACCGGGCTGATCGTAGCCAATATCACCTCCGACGCGCAGATGTTCATGATGGGTCTGATCCTGCTTTTATCGGTGATCATACCCAATACCGGTAAACTGGTCCAGCAGTTTAAAGACAGGTGACCTCAGGGGACACAGCGGACAACCAAGGCTTTGACCGGAGGTATTCCGGTGAGCAATAAAAAATGGGAAGGGAAGGACAGGCAACATGAAAAACCGTATCGTAGCTCTTGTACTGGCAGTGTTGATGGTCGCGACCAGCTTTGGAATGCTCGCGGCAGCGTCAGCGGAAGGGGAGAAGATTAAAATCTATTTCATCCCCAAAAACCTGGGAAACCCTTACTTTGAGGCGCTCAGCTCCGGTTTTAGAGATGCCATCGCGGAACTGGGCGAGGACAAGTATGAGTACATCTTCACGGGCCCAGCGACAGCTGAAGCCACCAGCCAGATCGAATACGTCGAGGCGGCTGTGCAGAACAATGCGACGGCGATCTTCATCGCGGCAAACTCAAACGATGCGCTGAACGGGACCTTCGATGACGCGCGGGAGGCGGGTGTCCCAATCTACCTCATCAACCAAGACATCCCTGGCAGCGAAGATCACCGCGACGCGGCGATCATGCCGGTGGATTTCAGCACGATCGGCAAGGCGCAGATCAAGCTGATGGCCGAGCAGATCGGCTTTGAGGGCGAGTTCGCCATTCTGTCAGCTACTACGGACGCGCCCGACCAGAACACGTGGATAGAGCTCATGAAGGAAGTACTGGCCACAGACGACACCTATTCGAAGATGACGCTCGTCGAGGTCGTGTACGGAGACGACCAGCCTGAGAAGTCCACGACCGAAATGGAAGCCCTCATCACCAAGTATCCGGATCTGAAGGGTGTCATCGCCCCGACGACGGTGGGCGTTGCGGCAGCGTGCAAGGTCGTGCAGACAAAGGGGCTGGCGGAAAAAATCCGCGTCACAGGCCTTGGCTTGCCTTCCGAAATGAAAGAGTTTGTAGTGGATGGCACCTGCCTGGGATTCCAGCTGTGGAACCCGCCCTATGAGGGATACCTCGCCGTGTACCTCATCACAGCAGTGGTAGAAGATGGATTTACGCCGGAACCCGGCGCGACCTTCGCAGCAGGCAAGCTTGGCGAGTACACGGTGCTTGAAAACGGCCAGATCCTGACGCTGGTGGATCCGATGCTCTACGACATCTCCAACATCGAGGAGTATGCAGCGCTGTTTTGAGCATTGACTGATGGCAACGGACTCATTCCCATAGAGGGGCACGGCGTCCGGCAGAACACGCCGGGCGCCGTTGCCTGCGATTGCAGCAGCCAGGCGCAGCGAAGGGAGGAAACAGGATGAGGGGACTGAAGGGAAAAAGCGCCATCGTGACCGGTGGCTCTCGAGGCATCGGCAAGGCGATTGTTGAGCGCTTGCTGGAAGAGGGCGTACAGGTGTTGTATTGTGGGCGCAACGAGAAAACGGGACTCGAAGCGCTTGCTTCATTCGAAAAGCAGTATCCAGGCAAAGCTTCGTTTGTCGTGGCGGATATGGAGGATCCTGGAACGCCCGAGCTGCTATTTGAAAAAGCGAGGGCGCAGTTTGGTGGCGTCGATTATCTGGTGAACAACGCGTTTCCATTTACAGCGAAAGGGAAAGAAGCGACCAGGGAGGACTGGCTGCACACCTTCATGGCGGGGCCTGCGGCGTATGCCCTGATGATCGCCGAGTTTGCAAAAAACCGCAAAGAGAAGAAAGGGGCTGTCGTGTGCGTTTCAAGCGTCAGCGGGCATGTGGCGCAACCTCATCGCTGGACGTATAATGCGGCAAAAGGTGCCGTCAAGCAGCTGATACGATGCGCGGCCATGGACTTGGCACCAGACATCCGCGTCAACGCATGCAGTCCCGGCTGGGTCTGGACGGATGAGGTGGCGAAAGCTACAAAGGACGGGAAACGAGAGAGCGTTCCCAAGGCTTGGGAAGATTACCATCTGATGCAACAGCTGCAGGAGCCCTGGCAGATTGCGGCTGCAGTCGTCTTCTTACTCAGCGACGATGCCTGCGCGGTTACAGGTCACGACCTGTTTGCGGATGCCGGTTACCTTGCCATGGGGCCTGAAGGCTTGGGCAAAGACGCGAACTATGCGGGGAGTGAATGAGGTGGAACAGAGGAACAGCATAGGCAGAATCATTGATTTGACAGCACCGATGTATGACGGAGCGCCCACCATGCCAATGGACCCCAAGATGTCCCTGACCTGGCACTGCACGCTGGATACGCTGGGATACAATCTGTCCCGTCTGACAACATCCACGCACCAGGGCACGCACATGGACACTGCGAGGCATTTTTTTAATAATGGCGAGACCATTGACGCCATTCCGCTGGAGCGCTGTGTGGTGCGTGCGGTACGCGTCGACCTGACGCATAAAAAACCGGACGAAGCGGTCCTGCCCGCCGATTTGCTAAACGCGGAACCCTTTATCGACAAGGGCTGTGCCGTGCTGTTGCACACTGGATGGGACAGAAAGTTTCCTGAGGCATCTTACTTCAGCGGCTTTCCGTACGTATCAAAAGAACTCGCCGATTGGTTTGTGAAAAAACAAATCCGTCTGGTGGGTATGGATACGCCCACGCCCAACGGCGTTGACTGGAAATACGTTCACGTACGCATGCTGAGCCAGGGGATGATCATTGTGGAAGGCCTGACAAAGCTGGAGGAGCTACCGACTGATACGCCGTTTACATTTTTTTCGCTGCCCCTCAAGCTGAAAGGACGAGACGGATCTCCTGTGCGCGCGATAGCGATCCTTGACTGAGCCTGGGAGCACCAGGGAGGGCCATTCTTTAAAACGATGCGGCGCGGATCGGATCAGGGGAGCGTCGGGCTTGAACAACGACAGAACAACGAGCGGGGCGGCCGGCGTAACGACATGCAAGCCACGTCCCGATCGGCTGCATGAGGGGACAGGGGATGTTTGCTTTGGAAGGAAAGGCCGTGCTGATCACGGGCGCGGCCGGAGGGATTGGCGCGGCCTGTGCGCAGATGTTCGCGGAGCACGGGGTTCGGTCTATGACCCTGACGGACGTGCGTGAGGAGCAGCTTGCAGGCATTGCGAAGAGGATTTATAAACAAACCGGGACGGAGATTCTGGCCATAGGCGGAGATCTGCGCGATGAGTCTGCGGACGCGACGCTGATCGCCAGGGCTGTTGAGGCGATGGGGCGACTGGATATTCTGCTCAACTGTGCAGGCGTATCGCGGCAGGGCGGACTGTTTGACGTAAGCGAAGCACAGTGGGACCTGACGTTTGATATCAACGTAAAGGGCCTGTTCTTCATGTGCCGCGAGGCTTTCCAGGTCATGGCAAAGCAGGGCAGCGGGTGCATCATCAACCTGTCGTCTCAGGCGGCGCGTTCTGGCGGGATCGTCGTCACGCCCGATTATCCCTCGTCAAAAGCAGCGGTGCTGACGCTGAGCAAAAGCCTGGCAAAAGCCGGCGCAAAACACGGCATCCGCGTCAATACGGTATCGCCCGGATTGATCGATACAGAGATGACGCAGACCTTTGGTTACGATCCCGCTTCCGTCCCTCTTGGACGCATCGGTACCGGTGAGGACGTAGCCGGCGCCTGCCTGTTTCTGGCCAGCGACTATGCTTCGTACATCACTGGCGCGTGTGTGGACGTCAACGGTGGAATCGCGATGGTATAACAGCGCGGTAGCGACGGGCGTGCTCGACGCAAAGAGAAGCCGATTTAGCAGAAGGTTGTGTCGAGGACGTGCCGTCCTTCAGGCATTGGCCAGGTGGTACTCCGCGACCGCCGCAAAGAATGCATCTATGTTTTCCCAAGGCGCTGCAGGCGGGATGTCACAACCGGAGGAGATGACAAAGTTCGGATGTCCGGGGCAGCACTCGCGCATGAGGGACAGCGTCGCATCCCGCATGGCGTTCGGCGATCCCGCAGCAAAGCGCTCTGAAGGGCTGATGTTGCCCATGATGACGGTGTCCGACGGTGCCCTCGCAAGGATGTCCGCCATATTAACCGCGTCGCCGACATGTACGGCATCCGCGCCCAGGCGCACAATGACGTCCAGAGACCGGGGCACGGCGTTACCGCAGTTGTGATAGACAACGACAAAGTTGTCAGATTTGAGGCTGCGGATGATGTCGCGGGTATAAGGTTCCGCAAACGTTGCCATAAACGAAGGGGAAAGCAGGCCAGAGAGAGGGTCGGCGATAACCATCCCATCGGCCCCCGCCTGCCTGAACGCTTTCGCGTATCGTAAGATGAACTGTGCGGTCTTCTCAAGGACGGTGTGGAGGGCCTGTTCTTCATCATAGCCGGCCATCATCGCCCGCTCCACGCCCATCAGGCGGCCGGCCAGAGAGTAGGGGCCAATCATGCCGGCCAGCACAGGACGGTCGGTGATAAGCTGCTTCGCGCGGGCGAGCGCGTCGATGCTCCGGCCTGTGCGCGCCTCACCCACCCCGGGGACGGGCAGCTCTTCTGCCTTTTTCCCGCCTTCGAAGGCGGTGCCTTCGAGGGTCGGCACCTCGTGTTGGGTGAAGTGCACGGGAGCACCGAAGGCCTCCGCCTCGACGGACAGATCCATAAAGGTGACGGAAGCCGCAGAGGGAACGCGGTCAGCGATGCACTTCATGCCCTCGGCTTGCATGTCGGCACTGCCGAGCAGTTCAGCCACTGTGACGCCCATAAGCGTGGTGGCGGGGAAGGATAGAAGAGGCAGGGCCTTTTCAGAGTCGAAAGGCGAGGGAGAATTCAACCCGTTTTTCATGCGCATGGAGACCTCCACAGATTGCTGTGCCCATTGCGGACGCGTGCGTATACTCTATCATGATTCCGGTTTGAGTTGTATCCGGAACCCGCATTTTTCTATGCGTAGCCCGGAGGCCCTTCATTTACTTCCGTGAAGCAGTAGGTGGTACATTGCCAACGATTTACATGGAAAGGCCACCGTGATAGCCTTTTGGCGGCAAGCCAGCCCATTTTGCGCATGGGGTGGCTCTCAGGCTGGCGTATTCACGGTGGCAAAGGTTTCATGTCAATCGTTGGCTGGACTTTTTCACGGAGATAGATGAAGAGCCAGCCCGGACATCTGCTGGACAGGGATCCCCCCGTGTGCTACCATGCCTTTGTACGCAGACTGATACAGATTGCGGGGACTGGAGCGAAGAAAGCCTTGCACACGCTGCACGTTGCCGGCGTGAAGCCACTTGGAAGGCCCTGTGGATCGCGACGCCGGGGAAGAGGAATCGAGCCCTATCTCTATCTCACGCCGATGTTCCTGTTCGCTGTTGCGTTTGTCTATTATCCCTTTGTCAAGACCTTTCTCTTCAGCTTCAGCACGGTCAACTTCAAAGGGGAGATCACCGGCGCAGCGGGTTTTGATAACTTCATCTACCTGTTCTCCAGGCGGGATTTCAAAACCGCGCTGTTCAACTCTCTGAAGCTGACAGTCATCAACGTCCCTGCAACGCTTGTCATTACGATCGTGCTGGCGCTGATTGCCAACCGGCGTCGGGTGCTGAGCTCCGTTTATGAGACGATGTTCACCCTGCCCATGGCCATCTCCATGTCTGCAGCCGCGATGATTTTCAAGGTGCTGCTAAACCCCACGGTAGGCTATCTAAACTACGCGCTTGGCCTCCATATTGGATGGTACGAAAGCAAGGAATACGCCCTCTACGGCGTGCTGATGCTGACGGTCTGGATGGGGATCGGCTTTGATTTTCTGCTGTTTTTGTCAGCTGTCAGGGCTATTCCCGCAGAGCTGGAAGAGTCGGCGACCCTGGATGGCGCCGGGCTGGTGACGCGCTTTTTCAAGGTGCAGCTTCCGCTGATGTCGCCCACCATCTTTTATGTCGCCTGTACCAACATGGTGCTCGCGATGATGACGTCCGGACCGATGATTATCATCACCCAGGGAGGGCCTGCCCGATCGACGACAACGCTGATCTACATGATGTTCAGTTCTGGATACCATTCGTCCAACTATAGCCTCTCTGCCTGCCTGAGCATCATCGCGTTCGCGCTGACCTTTGCACTGACGCTGCTTGCCTTTATGCTTGAGCGAAGGGCGGTGCACTATCAATGAAGGGCAGAGGGCGGAAATTAGCGGGAGGCTTATGCATCCAAGCCCTGGGGCTAGCGGTCGGGCTGGTCATCATCTTCCCTGTGGTATACGGGATCTTGGGTGCCTTCAAGTCCCCGGCGGAATTTTCTTCCTACCCTCCCACTCTCCTGCCCCGTAGCTTCATCTATCTGCAAAACTTCAG
The DNA here is from genome assembly GCA_964586835.1 of uncultured Oscillospiraceae bacterium. Taxonomy (GTDB): domain Bacteria; phylum Bacillota; class Clostridia; order Christensenellales; family Aristaeellaceae; genus CAZLYF01. Next base: position 79,241 of record CAZPIC010000007.1, on the reverse strand, counting down.
GGACGCAATGAAAAGGGTCCCCTTTGTTCGCTACGCGCTCAATTCCCTCGTCGTTGCAACCCTTGGCGCATCGCTCAGGCTGTGTTTTGCTGCGCTGGCTGCGTACGCCTGCGCGTTTTATGATTTTCCCCTGAAGAAGACGGTGTTCTACGCGCTGCTTGGAACGATGATGCTCCCTGCGGATACGCTGCTGATCACCAATTACCTGACCATCACCAAGCTTGGCCTACTGGACAGCTATCTGGGTATGGCCATCACCTCCCTTGTGGGAGCGTCGCAGATGTTCATGTTGCGCCAGAACTTCATGAGCTTTCCAGTGTCGCTGCGTGAAGCCGCTGAAATGGACGGATGTGGCAGCCTGCGATTCCTTTTCGCCATCCTGCTGCCTGTTGCAAAGCCTGTGCTGGTCACGCTCCTTGTCCAAAGCTTTGTCACACTGTGGAACGCCTATCTGTGGCCGCTGCTGGTCACCAACAAGGACAGCATGCGGACGGTTCAGGTGGGCATCACGATGATTACCTCCTTTGAGGAGACCAACTACTACCTCGTGCTTGCAGGCGTCACGCTGACGCTGATCCCGTCCTTTGTGCTCTTCGTGGTGCTGCGTCGGAACATTACGCGGGGTATGACGGCGGGTGCGCTGGTTGGCTGACCGCCGTTTCTTTGACGCGCTTGCCCGGATGCCCGGGCTTTCAGAAATATGCCCATCTTCAAGAAGGAGGAAAACATGACAAGAAAACTCTTTTCCCTGATCCTCGCAGCGCTTGTGTGTATGGCGGGAGCTGCATACGCCGGAGAAGCTGTGACAGACGCGGTCCCGGTGACGATCACGTTCTGGCACTCCATGTCGGATAAAGCTGGCGAGTTGGTGGACAAGTTTGTCGACGACTTCAACGCTGGTGAGGGCAAGTCTCTGGGCATCACCGTGGAGGCGGTGTTCCAGGGTCAGTATTCCGACGCGACCACCAAGCTTAACAGCATCCTTTCCGCCCAGAGCCTGAAGGACCTCCCCGATGTCATGAACCTGGACGCTACCGGAAAGGTGGCCTACTACGCGTCAGGAGCTGCCTATACGCTGGACGCCGCGCTTCGTGAGCATCCAGACTACGACATTGGGCGCATCCTGGAGATCGCACTTGGAAACTGGAAGTATATGGACGAGGCACTGGGAATGCCCTTTGCTGTTTCAACATCTGTGATGTTCTACAACAAAACGCTGTTGGACGCTGCCGGCATGCAGGCGCCCGAAACCTTTGAGGATATCATCGCGCTCCATCATTTGCTTCCGGGCGAGGCGGCGGATGGCAGCGTACTGCATACTTTTGCGGTGATACCCAATACTCCTTCCCTTGCCAACTGGCTGGGCCAGCTTGGAAGTGACACCGTCAACAACAAGAACGGCAATGAGGCGATGGCTACGGAATTAGCCTGCGTAGACAATGGCGCTTTGGCGACCTTCCTTGCGGAGTGGAAGCGGATGTACGAGGAGGGGGCGCTCACAAACCTCCAGGGTGGATCGGACATGTTTGTAGCGGGACAGCTGGCTCTGTTGCCAACCTCCTCCTCCAACATTGCCTCCCTGCTTGAAAAGATCGGTGACCGCTTTGAACTGGGCGTTGCCTACTATCCGAGGGTCAATGCGGAAGCTTCGCCTGGAGCTACAGCATCGGGCAGCTGCGTCGTGATGTTTGATAAGGGAGATACGGCCCGAAAAGCAGCTGCATGGGCCTTTGTCAAGCACCTCGCCTCTGCGGAGGTACAGGCGGAGTTTGCTGCAGGCACGGGCTATACGCCTGTGAATGAAGATGCAACGGAGGTGCCCCTTTACAGCGAACTGCTTGAAAGCCATCCGCAGTATTTGGCACCCATTGCACAGCTTGTCCTGACCCCGCCCTGGATGAGGAGCGTAACGGTGGGGCCTGCGCGGGATTTTTACTACGCCGTTCAGGACAACGTGTCCGCTATGCTTGAGGAGGGATGGGAGGTGGAGGAGGCTGTCGACATCATTGCCGAAGAACTCAGCGGCCTACTCACCCAATACAGCCAGGCCAACAAATAAACCCCCACACAGCACGCGCCCGGGCAGCCCACGTGGGCTGCCCGGATGGGGCTTGTCAGGAAGGGGCGCGCAATGCGGGTATCCACATCCACCAATATCTGTGCGTTTCAAAGGGGAGACAAAAAAAACAGCATTGCCACCTGCATGCGGATGTGTGCGGAGGCAGGGTACACTGTGCTGGACGTCAACCTCTGTGAGGCGATGAATCCTTATTCTGAACTGCGGACAGATGTCTGGGAAGCTTATGTGCGCGGTATCGACAGGGTCGCCCGATCCCTGGGCGTTGAGTTTGTCCAATCACACCTACCATACTACGATGTGTCCGGTGCGAGCGAAGAGAAGAGGGAACTGTACGAGGAACTCATCAGGCGGTCCATTCTTGCCTCGGGGATGCTGGGTGTCCGCTGGACCGTCGCGCACCCTGTTACTGTCGCAGGCCCGGCGACGGGCCTTAAAACCCAGGTGGCAGCCAACCTGCGCTACTTTGCCCCGCACGTGGCGCTCGCCCGGAGTGCGGGGGTTGGGATCGCCCTGGAGAACGATTTTGGCGTCAGGCCCGGAACTGCCGAGCCCGTGTTCGGCGCAGCGGTGCACGAGCTGATCAGCCTGGCGGACGCCTTTTCAGAACCCGGACACGTAGGAGTCTGCTATGATTTTGGGCACGCGAACCTGATGGGCAGCGACCCCCGTGAAGACCTCCGAAAGATCGGCCGGCGACTGAAGGCAACGCATGTGCAGGACAACCACGGAACGTCTGATGAACACCTGATGCCCTTCTTTGGAACGATTGACTGGGTCTCTGCCATGGGCGGCCTGGCTGACATTGGCTATGAGGGCGATCTGACCTACGAAATCCAGGAATTTGGGCGTTACCTGCCTAACGAGCACAAGCATCTGGTGATAGAGCAGTCCCTGGTCATAGGGGAGATCCTGATGGGATATTTTAAAGATGCAAGACAGCATGGACCGGCTCATGCGGGAGAGCAGGCGCTCGCAGAACAGGAGAATGGCAGTTGAAAAGAAGAATGTACAATCTGTTCAGAAGCGATGGGAAAGCCTTCATATTAGCCATCGACCATGCGGCCGCGATGCCCTCGCCGGACCTGAAGGACCCGGAGCGCGTGATCCGCGCTGCGGTAGAGGGCGGAGTCGATGCCTTTCTCACGTCCTATGGGACGGCGCGTAATTTCAGGGCGGCCTTTGGCGCCAGGGGGATCATCCTCCGTGCCGACGGCGGCGTTTCCTCGCTGAAGAGGCCTATGGGGCCGATGAGCTGTCTGTACACCGCCGAGGACGCGGTCCGTCTGGGCGCGGACTCGATGCTTGTCATGGGATTTCCCGGAAGTGAGCAAAGTGAGCGAAGCTTGGTCTACCTGGCAAAGCTTGCTGCGGATTGTGAGCGTTACGGCCTTCCCCTTGGTGCGGAGATGCTGCCCTACGGCTTTGAAAAGCCCGAGGGAACGGACACGCGGTCGGTTGAAAACCTGGCGTTCGCGTGCAGACAGGGGGCGGAACTGGGTGCGGACTATATCAAGACAGAATTTGTCGGAGGAGAACGATTCCGGGAAGTGGTGGACCATTGCCCCGTGCCCGTGTTGGTGCTTGGGGGGGCAAAGCCTGTCTCCAATGAGCAGTTGTTTGGGTCCATTGTCCAGGCAATGGCATGCGGTGCGCGCGGGGTGATCATGGGGCGCAGCATCCTGAGGCAAAGAGACCTGCAGGCCACATGCCGCGCTGTGGCGGTGCTTGTGCACGAAGGCGCGGCTGCCGGGGATGCCATGAAGATCCTCGCGTCGGCGGGCGAAAGGAAGGCATGACCATGCCCATACAGATCAGAGCCTATGCGGTCGTAGCCCCGGGACGGGTGCAGGCAATGCCCATCGACACGCCGGACCTGCGCATGGGCGAGGCGCTAATCAGCGTGCGCGCGGTTGCACTGTGCACGCTGGAACAGCGGGTGTTCTCCGGAAGGATCAAGCCTCCCCTTCCTTTCCTGGGTGGGCATGAGGTATCCGGCGTCATCGAAGCGCTGAGCGAGGGGACAGACCGGAAACTCTGGGCGGAAGGACGGCGTGTAGCTGTTCGTCTCCTATACAACTGCGGAGAATGCTATTACTGCCGCAGCGGGAGGACCAACCTGTGTGTGCTGGCCCAGAAAAAACCGGTCCGGGAAGGCCTTCTGCCCGGTCCGGGGGGCTTGTGTGACCGAATTATCGTCCATACCAGCGCGTTATATGCCATGGAAGATTCTCTCTCTTTTACAGAAGCGGCGCTGACAGAGCCGCTCGCCTGCTGTGTTCACAGCGTAGAGCGCGCCGACATCCAGTTGGCGGAGGATGTCGTAGTGGTTGGAGGCGGGATCATGGGTCAGTTTCATGCCCTCCTTTCAAAACTGCGGGGTGCTCGGGTGATTCTGAGTGAGGTCAGCGAAGCACGCGGTAAGATGGCCAGGGAGCGGGGGGCGGATGTTGTGTTCAATCCGCAGGAGAGGGACCCCGTCTCCTATATCAGGAGCCTGACGGATGGCAGAGGCGCGGATGTGGTGTTTAATACGACGGCGATCCCCGAGGTGTTCGATCAGTCCTGCGAAATGGTGGGAAAGGGGGGGCGCGTGATTCAGTACAGCTCCATACATCCGGACCTGCCCTCGGAAATCCGCCCTCAGAGGATTCACAACAGTGAGATCATTCTGACGGGATCCATCAGCCCCAGCGTCAGGGATTTTTCTACGGCGAACAGGCTTCTGAACGCCGGATTGGTCGACTGCGGAGGAATGGTGTCCGCATCCTTTCCCTTCGAGAGCGTTCAGGAGGCGTTTGAAGCGGCGGTCAGCACAGAAAACATGCGCGTGCTGGTGACCAGCTGAGGAAAGCCTCCTGCCTCGTCCGCAGGGGGCGGCGGGCGGGGTCACTTCCGTGACCAGGAAGAAGGGGATGCTGTGTTGCCTTGCTGAAGGTCCGGTTGTAGATCATAATAGGCGAGGTTCTCCGCGCGCAGGGCACCCCTGAAGGTCGTTTGGAGACCCGATATCCTGTCACCACTTGGAGGTCAAAGGATGAAAAAGACAGCTATTGTTACACTGATTTTTTGCTTGGCTGTGGCATTGCCCGCGACAGCCATCGGGGGTCTGGTCGTTTCAGAGGAAAGCTTCTATGCTGTTGCGACCTATGACGACAAGTATGAGGCTTGTCTGTTCGCTGTCGTCACCAACACAGGAGACCAGGCGGTGGTGCTGGGGGAGGGGCGCTTTGTCGTTCTTAGCCCTGAAGGCACGGAACTGTACAGAAACGAATACCTTAGCCTGGCCCCCGCGCAGCTTGAACCGGGGGAGTCCGGTGTGATCCAGGAGAACAGCTGGAAGGGCTTGTCAGATACTCCGGAGGGGATGGATTCCTATACCCTCACCGTTACGGCTTCAGAGGAGCTTTATTTTTCGGTGCGGCGCTTTCCCGCGACGGGAAGCCTTTCTGTCGCCGATGATGGGTTTTGGCGGGTTGTCCAGGTGTTAGCCGAGATAGAAAACGACACAGCTGAACCAGTGTACAACCTCCAGGTTGCCTATATGATCCGCGACGCGGAAGGGAGATTGCTAGGGACAGCGAGCAATGTCGCCTTCGATGCCGGAGTGCCCGGCGGCGGACGGATCCTGCTTCGAAAAGAGATCCGGTCGGATGTCTTTGAGCACATGCTGCTGACGGGCTCCGAGCCTGTGAACGTAGAGGTCATCGCCTATACAGAGCAGTACGACTGAATCCCGGTTAAGGATCCCTGCGGGGTGCCTGCGTGGTAGGAATCTGTGCTGCCAGGACAAGAGGGACGGGGATAGATCATGATGGATGGATTTACCAGCTTTGTCCGCCGGGTTGAGCTGCAGCGGTTGCCCGTACGTGCGGTGGAAGTGTACGTGGATGGAAAGCTTATTTGGAGGCACCGATGGGCCCCCGATACGCCCTTTGAGCTATTTTCCCATACAAAGTCCTTTGTGGCGTTAGGCGTCGGGTTCGCTGTCGCGGAGGGGAAGCTCCGACTGGACGACAGCCTGGCCTCCTTTTTTCCGGAGCATGTCCATGACGGAAACGAGGCTGCGATGAGAGAGATTCGGCTTGCACACCTGCTCACGATGACCTCAGGGTTTGGCAGAGCGCTCCTGATGCGTGAGGATCGTGTAGCCGGCGTAGGCAGCCAAGGATACCTGGCATATCTCTTTGCTCAGTCACCTTCGCTCCGTCCTGGAGAGAGCTTCGTGTATTCCAACGGCGACAGCCACCTCGCCGCCGCCATGGCGGAGCGGGCAATGGGACAACCTCTGGAGGTCCTGCTGTCGGAGCGCCTCTTTGTTCCGATGGGGATCCCTGTCCCCGCATGGGAGCGCAGCCCGGAGGGGGCTGTCTTTGGGGCAAGCGGCCTTGTGATGCGCCTTGCAGATATGGTCAAGCCCGGTCTGTGCTGTTTGAGCAGCGGGCGATGGGCAGGGGATGAGCTGATCCCTCGCGGATGGATTGAATCCATGGTAGCCCGGCGGGTCGAGACAGGGATTGCGAAGGCGGATGCCTGGGACAGGGGTTATGGATACCAGTGTTGGATGCATGACGAATACCCGGGCGCCTATCGTTTTGACGGGGCGGGGGGTCAGATCTCCCTCATGCTGCCTGGAGCGCAGGCGCTCGTGGGTCTGCATTGCGACGCGGAGGACATCCGGCCTATCCGGGCTGCTGTCGATGAAGATCTGCTGGTGCCGCTCTCTGCCTGAACCATCACGACATCCCGCTCATGGAGCGCGATCATGAAGACAAATGCTGCCCGTAGCCGGCGCTTTGCATTGAGGGCGGAAGCTGCCCTTTTCGCCGCTGCTATCGCAGTTCTTTCCCAGGTCATGATCCCTCTGCCCATGGTGCCGGTCAATCTCGCCCTGCTGGGGGTCTTCCTGGCCGGTGCGTTGCTAGGGCCCTTGGGCGGGGCGCTGAGTGTGCTTTACTATCTGGCCCTGGGTGCCGTCGGTTTGCCCGTGTTCGCGGGCTTTCAGGGAGGGCTTGGGGTGATGCTTGGGAAAACCGGAGGTTTCCTGGCTGGGTACCTGCCCTGCGTGACGCTGGCAGGCTGGCTGTACTTAAAGCAAAGGGGAGGGATCGCCGTCCGCTTCCTCGTCTTCGCAGGGGCTCTCCTCCCCCTGTATGCGATGGGTACGCTATGGTTTATGCGGGTCACGGGAAGAGGAGTGGCAGAGTCGCTGGGATTTTGCGTATTTCCCTTCCTGCCTGCTGATGCCGCTAAGGCAGCGCTTTCAGCCCTTTTAGCGCCGCGGCTTCGCAAGGCAATGCCCCGCCACGTCCCCTTGCAGCATGTTGCAGACGCAGGGAGCGTTCGGAACACGAAGGGGGAGTGAGGAGGTCTGTGCAGGAGCCACCTGCACTCAAGACCGCAAAGCGTGCTGCCCATGGGCGGCACGCTTTGCGGTTGGGATCCTCTTACTGCTGAGCTCCACACTCCGCGCAGAACTTTGCCCCGACAGCCAGGGGTTTACCGCAGGCGGTGCAAAAGCCCGCTGCAGGCGCGGCCTGAGGCTTGCCGCATTCCGGACAAAATTTGGACCCCGCGGGAAGGGGCTTGCCACAGGCCACACAGGGCACGGTGGCGGGCTGGGTTCCCGGCTGCTGGTTTCCCGCCGCAGCCATGGCGTTGCCCATCATGCCACTCATGACCATGCCTGCGCCGAGGCCCGCGCCCAGGCCGGCGGTCCCGCCTGGGTTAGCCGCTGCGTCGCGCAGCGCTTCTGCAGCCTGAAACTGCGTGTACTTATGCAGATCGCCCACAACGCCCATGGAGGTGCGCTTGTCCATGGCTTTTTCCACCTCAGGTGGCAGGCTGATGTTTTCTATAACAAAAGATTCAAGCTTAAGCCCCAGCGGTGCGATGCGCGGCGAGATGACGCCCAGAGCAAAGCTGCTGAGCTCATCATAGTTGGCCGCCAGGTCGAGCGCTGGGATCTTGGATTGGGCGATGACGTCTGAGAGCGCGGAAACAATGGTACGCTTGATCTGCCCCTCGACACCCTCTACAGTGAACAGCTCGCTGGTGCCAAACACTTCCTTCAAAAAGGCGGTGGGGTCGACGACACGGAAGGAGTAGATGCCAAAGGCGCGCAGGCGCACCATGCCAAACTCTGCATCTCTCATCATCACGGGGTTGCTGGTACCCCATTTTTGATCGAGGAACTGCCTGGTATTGATAAAGTAGACTTCGGCCTTAAAGGGGGAATTGAAGCCGTACTTCCAGCTCCTAAGCATCGTCATCACCGGCATGTTTTGGGTGCTCAACTCGTAGCGACCCGGCTGAAACACGTCAGCGATCTTCCCCTCGTTGACAAACACGGAGGCCTGGCTTTCGCGCACGGTCAGCTGGGCGCCCATCATGATCTCCTTGCCGCCATCGTCGTACCTGTACACCATGGTATTGCTGGAGGTGTCGGTCCATTCGATGACGTCGATGAGCTGGCCTTTGATTATCTTGAATATGCCCATACCCTGTTGCCCTCCTGAAAATGCTTTGCGTCAGACGTCCTGCTCGCGTTCAACCAGTGGATAGAGATTTTCAAGCGCTGTGAACTGCTCAATGTGGAGGTCCAGGTCCAGATACTGCTTGATGTGCTCCATCACCCGGAACACGTGGGCTTGCACGCGCTGTGCTACCTGAGCTGGATCCTCGTCGGGGCTGTCACTGCGCTGGCAGCCGATCAACCGGATATGCCGTGGTGTCAACACGGCGACCCCATAGTAGACATCGTCAATGTAGCGTCCGAAGAAGTTGGATAATAGAGCATTTTCCAGCCGTTCACGGCCGTAGTGCCAGCGGTCACTTAAGTACACCTCACCCTGGGGCATATCAAAGTCGAACAGAAAAGCGGGCTTGTCCGGAGATATCCGGGATCGCGCCAGTTTGAGCCTGCTTTTCAGCTCATCCGCGTGATGGATCTCCAGGCTCAGCAGTTGGTGCATGAGCTCGTCCCTCAGGTATTCCAGCACCGCCTGCTCGTCATAGTTGTCGGTAAAATCCGACCGCAACTGAGCCAGGAACCTTCGGATGCGCTCCAGCTCCTGGCGCAGGGTTACGTCGTGTTTGTGGGTCTGGAAGATGGGCAGGCTGGGTCTCACATCGACCAGATAGTGGTGCAGCGGCGATACATCCGAATGGCGGATGGAATACCCGACTGCGTCGATACAGTTCGTCTCAAGGCAGGCGATGGCTTCCTGCACGTCCTCTTTGATCGCGATAGGCTCGAAGTCCATCGTTTCCCAGTCGTCGATGCTGAGAAAGGCGTTTCTTACCTCTTCCCGGTCCGTGACAAGCAGCAGCTTGTACATCCTGCACCTCCTGTGACTTAAGTACGGCGCAAGGCTATTATACCCCAACGCCAACGGCATGACAAACGCATCAAACAAAATGTAGGACTGGCTTGAAAGAAAAGGCGGCTGGCCCCTGCCTGTCCGGGCTTTGCAGGATAGGGCGCGAAGGGGTTTTAATCTTTGGGGGTGGAACTTCTGTTTCTACAGCTGGGTTGTTGGGGGGGCGGGAGGTAGTAGCCCGTCATCATGCGGCGAAAGAGGCCCGGAGGGAGGAGGTCGTGGAGGAGGACAGCTGCGTGCTGGCTAGGGCTTGCGACGCGGAGCCTGAAAGGCATTCTTTTCTTTTCAAGGGCAAGGGCTACCCTTTTGCCAAGCCGGTCGGGACTGAGGCCTCCTGCTTCGTCCCGGGAAATCACCTGCGCTGCGTGGTCACAATCTTTGGAAAAGCGGGGGCTGATGGTCGCAGATCGCGTTCGATACCTGTCTGCACCTCCCCTGTGGTCCCCGGGCTCAACCAGCATCACTTGGATACCGTGTCGCTTAAGCTCTATGGCCAGGGCTTCACTGAAGCCCTCGACAGCGTGTTTGGATGCGGCATAAGCACCTGAGAAGGGGGTCGCCAGCAATCCGTTGACGGACGAGAAATTGACGATCCTGCCGCCGCCTTCACGGAGCATCAGCGGGACCGCCGCGCGGATCATCGCGGCTGTGCCGAGGAAGTTGACGTCCATGATCCTGCGCAGCTCGGCGTCCGAATAATCCGCTGCGGGACCCAGAATCACCATCGCGGCGCAATTGACAAGGGCTGAGGGTGATCCATACAGTTTGAGTGCCTCTTCACGAAAGGATCGAACGCTGTCCTCCTGCGAGACATCCAGAGGCAGCGCTGTGCCCACGTCGACCTCCTGTTCATGATTCGGGAAGGATCGCGCGCCCGAGACAACCTGCCATCCCCTGTGTCTGAGGGCCATGGCTGTATACATTCCAAGGCCGCTTGACGCGCCGCTAACCCAGGCGACCTTTCGCATCCCGTGCCTCCCTTCCGTGTCCCCGCCCTCAGGGGAATGGGCTTTTCTACGCTTCGTGGATCAGGCGCTTGACATAGGTGGGCAGGTAAAACGCACCCCTGTGCAGATCGGTGTTGTAGTATCTGACATCGATGTCCAGGCTGTTCCAGCGGGCGGCGTCAAGGTCTCGGAGGGGTTCGGACTCCCTGCTTGCAAAGCCGAAGAGCCAGTGCCCGGATGGATAGGTGGGGACATGGGCTTGATAGACGCTGTGGATGGGAAAGCACTCGCGGATGTGCCTGTGCGCTTTTTTCATGGCGATAGCCTCCCAGCCGTAAAAGGGGCTCTCATGCTGGTTGATCATAATGCCCTCTTCCCTGAGCGCTTTGAGGCAGCTGCCATAGAACTCCTTCGTAAAGAGGATTTCGCCAGGACCCGCCGGGTCGGTGGAATCCACGATGATCAGGTCGTATTCGCCCTCCACACGGCGCAGGTACTTGAGCGCATCCTGGTTGAACACGCGTACGCGGCTGTCTTCGTACCCGCAGGCAGTGGCAGGCAGGTACCTGCGGCAGGCGTCCACCAGCAGGGCATCGATCTCGACCAGATCCATGCGCTGGATGTTGCTGTATTTGCCAAGTTCCCTGAGCGCGCCGCCATCGCCGGCACCGACAACCAACGCGGCCTCCACGCGCGGATGCACCGCCATGGGCACGTGGACCAGCATCTCATGATAGATGAACTCGTCCTTCTCGGTCATGACGATGACCCCATCCAGCGTCAGAATGCGGCCAAACTCGCGGGAATCGAAGATGTCGATCTGCTGGTAGTCGCTCTTCTTAGAAAAGACTTGTTCCTTTACCCTGACGGACAGTGTCACGCTGTCGGTATGCTGTTCAGAAAACCAGAAAGCCATGGTCAGATCTCCTCGCTGAGGATGTTGATCCGTTCGGCCTTCAGGTCCTCCGTGCCGGTGATGACGCATCCCTTGTCCCGGGAGCGCAGGATGAAGTCGATGATGTCCCCGGTGATGCGTTCACCCGGAGCCAGAAGGGGAATGCCGGGCGGGTAGGTCACGATGAACTCACAGCAAATGTGACCGATACTCTCAGGGAGGGGGACGCTTCGCTTCTGGGCGTAGAAGGCCTCCTGAGGTGCAAGAACCACTTCGGGTGCGATGTATTCGTAAGAGATGCCCGTACCCTTCTTCCGTCTGTACATGCGACGGATTTCAGCCAGGGCGCCCAGGAGGCGCTCGATATTCTTGGTTTTATCACCGATGGAGATGTAGGCGAGGAAGTTGCCCAGGTCTCCAAACTCGATCTGGATATTGTACTCATCGTGCAGGATGTCGTGCACCTCAATGCCCGCAAGGCCTAAATCACGCGTATTGACGGAGAGTTTGGTCGTGTCAAAGTCGAAGATCGTGTCACCATTGATCAGCTCTTCGGTGTAGGCGTAATAATCCCCAATCCCGTTGATCTCGTCCCTGGCGTAGCGGGCAAGGCGCTTGACCTTCTCAAAGATATCGCGGCCGCTTAAGGCAAGGTTTCGCCTGGAGATATCAAGGCTTGAGATCAAAAGGTAGGAGGCGCTGGTTGTCTGCGTCAAGTTGATGACTTGACGGACATAGTCTGCGTTGACGGCGTTTGCGCACAGCAGAAAGGAGCTTTGGGTCAGGGAGCCTCCGGACTTGTGCATGCTGACAGAAGCCATGTCCGCACCCGCAGCCATGGCGGAGACCGGCAGGCCTTTGCCGAAATAGAAGTGGGCGCCATGGGCTTCGTCGACCAGGACGTACATGCCGCGCAGGTGGGCAAGGCGGGTGATTTCCCTTAGGTTTGAGCAGATGCCGTAATAGGTAGGGTTATTAACGAAGACTGCTTTTGCCTGTGGATGCTCGTCCATCGCGGCGGCCACATCCTTTACGGACATGCCCAGAGCAATTCCCAGGCGGTCGCTGGTTTGAGGATTGATATACACAGGGACTGCGCCGCAGAGGACCAAGGCATTAATAACACTCTGATGCACGTTGCGCGGAAGGATCAGCTGTTCGCCCTTTTTGAGGGTGGACAGGATCATAGCCTGAATGGAACTGGTGGTGCCCCCCACCATAAAAAACGCGTGCGCAGCGCCGAAGGCTTCAGCTGCAAGCTGCTCGCCCTCACGGAGAATGCCTGTGGGATGGCACAGGCTGTCCAGGTATTTGGTTGAGTTCATATCGACAGACATGCATTGTTCGCCCAGGAAGGCTGTCAGCTCAGGATTGCCCTTGCCTCTCTTGTGCCCGGGGACGTCAAAGGGCACAAGCTTGTCATTGCGCATTCTCTCAAGCGCTTCGTATACAGGAGCTTCTTCCTGCCTCAAACAACCATCCTCTTCTGACGTCTGGTTTCAGAACCCCCGCGCATTCGGGACAGACGCCCCGGATGTAGGCTGAGTATACGTTCAGGAGGTGGGGGTGTCAACAGAACGGCAGTGCCTGGACTGCCCTTCTCGCTCCAAATCCAGCAAGGCCTTGACTGACTGGGGACGCTGGATTTCCGACCCTGCAGGGAAGATCAGACGGTCGGAAGGCTCGGGATGGTCGAAGGGGCTTCCCCTCTTTTTGTATAAGATCACAGAGAGGTAGGAAAGTCTGGCCGGGTAGGCATACCATGGAAATTCTTCCCTCACAGCCCTGAACTGCATCGCGGGCGGCTGTGAATGAAGGGGAGCCTGACGACGGTAAAGGCGGAGGGTAAATCACGATATATGAGCACTCTCAAACCCCGCGTTTCCTTGACAAGGCAGGCCGGCCGACCTATGATGGTACCCGCGACGGGAGGAAAGCCGATGCCTGAGAAACTAACCATGGACAAGCTGGTCGCGTTGTGCAAGACGCGCGGCTTTATTTTTGCGGGCAGCGAGATCTATGGCGGGCTTGCCAACACGTGGGACTATGGCCCCCTGGGGGTAGAGTTTAAAAACAACGTTAAGCGTGCCTGGTGGAAAAAGTTCGTACAGGAGTCCGACACAAACGTAGGCTTAGACAGCGCCATCCTGATGAACCGCAGCGTTTGGGCTGCCTCAGGACATGTGGGGGGCTTTAACGACCCACTGATGGATTGCAGGGCGTGCAAGGCGCGCTTCCGTGCCGATCAGCTGATATCGGAGTACGCCCTAGCGAGCGGGGAAGAGGTTGAGGCGGACGGTTGGGACAGCGTGAGGATGGAACGCTTCATTGCCGAACACGGCATACCCTGTCCCCAGTGTGGGAAGACGGACTTTACCTCCATACGCAAGTTTAACATGATGTTCAGGACGTTTCAGGGGGTCACGGAGGACAACTCGACAGAAATATTCCTGCGCCCGGAGACAGCCCAGGGCATCTTTGTTAATTTTAAAAACATTCTAAGGGCTACCCGGCGCAGGCTTCCCCTGGGAGTCTGCCAGACAGGCAAGTCCTTCCGCAACGAAATCACCCCCGGCAACTACATCTTCCGCACGCGTGAGTTTGAACAGATGGAGCTGGAATTCTTCTGCAAGCCGGGGGAAGACCTTGAGTGGTTCAACTACTGGCGGGCCTTTTCCTTCGACTGGCTCACAAGCTTAGGCCTCCGGGAAGAAAACCTGCGCCTGCGGGACCATCGCCCGGAAGAACTGTCCCACTACTCCAAGGCGACCACCGACATAGAATACCTCTTTCCCTTTGGATGGGGCGAGCTGTGGGGCATTGCGGACAGGACGGACTTTGACTTAAAAGCCCATCAGGAAGCCAGTGGCGAACGCATGGAGTATACGGACCCCATCACGGGGGAGCGCTATGTACCCTATGTCGTGGAGCCTTCCCTTGGGGCTGACAGGGTCGCCCTTGCCCTGCTGTGCGACGCCTATGACGAGGAACTGCTTGAAAACGACGTCCGCGTCGTCCTGCGCCTGCATCCGGCGCTTGCGCCCTATAAGGCAGCGGTGCTCCCTCTACAGAAAAACAAGCTGGGCCAGGCAGCGCAGGACGTCCTCCGTGATCTTCGGAGGCACTTCATGGTGGATTATGACGATACGGGGTCCATCGGCAAGCGTTACAGGCGCCAGGACGAGACAGGCACCCCGTTGTGTGTGACGATAGACTTTCAGACCGAGGAAACGGGTACCGTCACGGTACGCGACCGTGACACGATGCTTCAGGACCGTGTGCCCATTGACGGACTTAAGGCGTATGTTGAGGCGAAAACCGCTTTCTGAGCGCGCCTTGACAGCAGGGCACACCCCGAAAGGAGCCATAAAGCGTGCCAGAATATTCTGATCCTATCTCTCCTGGCAATGGAACACAGCCACGCAGGAGGCGTTCCGACCGTCATGGGGGTAAAGAAGCATCTTCTTACGGGAGCCCTCCCCCCAGACGACCGAGCTACCGGCCGGAGGCAGGGCGAGAAGCCCCCATACAGGACCCCGCGTGGACGAGCCAGCCTCCAGCAGATTTGGATAACCGGGCACCGCGCAGGGGATCAGCGCTGTCGTCTTACGAATTCGACACGTATGAACTGCCGCACCTGAGACCGCAGGACGATGACTTTGTCCCGCGGCGGAGGTGGCCGGTCGTGCTGCTTGTGCTCATCCTGTTGGCCCTCGCCGCTGGTGCCGGGCTCTATTTTGCCGTTCCCGGGGACCGGGGTGGCCTCCTTGGCAAAGCCCGACAGGCTGTGGTCGTCGTGGTAGATAGCGCCAAAAAGGCGTTGGGGCTTGAAAAGGCGGAACCCCCGCGACTCATCAAGTTTGAAACGGCTGAAAGCAGCGTCACGACCGGCGTGAAGACAGTGTTCACATTCACCTTCGACTCGTCTGTGGACGGCGTGCGCATAACCGACGAGGAGGGGAATCCGATCAACGGAACCGTAGCAAGCAGTGACCCGCCCAGCAACACGATCTGGACGCTGAGCGTCATCTTTGAAAGGTCGGGATCTCGCACGCTGTTGCCCTCGATGCGTAAGGAGGACGTCTGGTACGCCGGAGACAAGCGCATCGATCTGGTGGTCTGGACGCCGACGCCGCTGCCATCGCTTACGCCTGAACCGACCCTGGTGCCTACACCTGTCTTCACGTCTGTGCCCACGGCCGTGCCCACAAGGGTGCCCACATCGCTTCCGACAGCGATTCTCACGCCCCTGGCAACGCCGCTTCTGACGGTGGCCCCCACACCCATGACTACGCCCGTTGCAGCCATCACGGCAGCGCCCTCTGCCTTTGTCGTGCTTCCCCCCACAGCAGTTGCAACGTCCCCCGCGGGAGGGGTTGCGACCGCTGCAACCCTGTTCACCACAGCAGCTCCTGTTGCCACAACGCTTTCTGTCGTGCCCGATGCCACGGCTCCCCCCACCTCTTCGCCTATTCCGAAGCCCACGATGAGCCCCATGCCGCTCCTGCCGGCCACGGCGACAGCGGATACCTCTCCGACCCGGTTGCGCATCACGGAGGCTGCGTACAGGGGCGCTAAGAAGCAGGCTGAGTTCAGCCGCGAGAGATCCATCGATATGCCGGCGCCGGATGCCTACACCGCCTATGAAGGGGGGGTATTCACTTTTCGCGGCGACGCCTTCCGGCGCAACGCCGCCTTCGGAACAGCCGAAGTGGAGCGAAACAGTCTCTCCATCGAGTGGCAGGCGCCGATTGGCAGCATGCGCACCAGCAGCGGTACGGTGTATGGGATGGGCTGGACGGGGCAGCCCGCCATTGTCAAATGGTCCGTGGAGGTCAGGAAGATGATGAACATCCTTCCTGAAAAGAAGGAAGTCACAGCGCTCAAGGAGGTCATCTTTGCAGCACAGGACGGAAAGGTCTACTTTCTGGACTTAAACGACGGTGCACCAACCCGCGATCCCATCTCTGTCGGCTACCCCCTGAAGGGCAGCGTCGCTGTGGACACTCAGGGACGGCCGATGATCGCTTTCGGACAGGGGATCTCCGAGCTTCCAAACAAGCGGGGTCCCATCGGTTTTTACCTGTATGGGCTAATTGACCAGAAAGAGCTTTACTTCATCAACGGCAGGAAGACGACGAACCAGACTCAGTACGCTTCCAACGGAGCTTTTGATGGCACGGCCCTGTTTGACTTAAACAGCGACAGCCTGGTCGTAGCAGGTGAAAACGGCCTTTTCTATACCGTAGACCTGAACACAGACTTTGACTTCCAGGAAAAGTTCACCCTCTCGGTCGATCCGAAGGTGGCCTACCTGAAGAGCAAGGGCAACCAGCAGGACAAAACGGTTGGCATGGAGACCAGCGTCGCGATGTATGGACGCTATGCCTATATGGCGGACAGCTATGGGATCACGCGCTGCGTGGACACGGACACCATGCAGACGGTATGGGCGGTGGACTGTGGGGACAACACGGACGCGGCGATGGCGCTGGGCTTTGACGGGGACGGATCCCTCGGGCTGTTCACGGGGAATACGGCCTTTACGAGGCTTGGAAACCGAGAGCCGGTCACCATCCGCCGACTCGATGCCCTGACGGGAGAAGAGCAGTGGTCCTACAATGTCAAGGCCAAGTACGACAAGACCGAGCGCTCTGGCTGCAAGGCCAGCCCCATCATCGGGGAAAACGCCATAGGCCACCTGGTGATCTTTACTGTGAACATGACCGAGGACGGTGCCTCCGTGATCGCGCTGGACAGGAAAAGCGGAGCGGAAGTGTGGAGGACCCCCATCACAGCGGGGGCGATCTCCTCTCCAGTCGCGGTGTACAACCAGGCGGGGGAGGCCTTCATCATTCAGGGCGACCTTGGCGGGCGCCTGACGATGATGGAGGGGATGACAGGCAGGGTGCTCACGTCGTTGGACCTGGGCGGATCGATTGAGGGCTCACCAGCGGTATACAGTGACATGCTTGTGGTGGGGACCAGCTCAAAGGATAATGCGAACATGTATGGTGTACGCATCGAGTAGACGTGCGGATGACGATGCAACGCGCGGAGGCGGCCTCGGCTGACGGGCTGTTTCCGCGTTTGTGTGCCACGCCAGGAGAGAGTATGAAAAAGCTATATCTGGCAGCGCTTGATCAGGGCACCACCTCTTCGCGGGCGATGATTTTCACGCGAGAGGGGCACCAGGTCGCTGAGGCGGGGGTTGAGTTCAGGCAGATCTATCCACGTCCGGGTTGGGTGGAGCATGATCCTAAGGACATTCTCAAATCGCAGGTCCAGGCGTTCCGAGAAGCGGTGCGCCAGGCGGGCATCGCTCCTGAGGAGATCGCCGCTGTCGGCATTGCCAACCAGCGTGAAACGACGCTTCTATGGGACCGGGAATCGGGCAGATGTGTCCACCCCGCCATTGTCTGGCAGTGCCGGCGCAGCGCAGAGCAGGTCACCCGCGTAGCCGAAGAAGGCGCTTGCGAGCTTGTCCGGGCAAAAACGGGACTGACGCCCGATGCGTATTTTTCCGGGACGAAGCTGCAGTGGCTGCTTGAAAACCTGCGCCTTCAAAGGGCTGCAGAACGCGGACAGCTGTGCTTTGGCACCGTGGACAGCTACCTTGCATGGAATCTGGTTAGCGGACGCCCCCATGTGACAGATGCCACCAATGCAGGCAGGACCATGCTGTACAACCTGCATACCCAGGACTGGGACGAGGAGCTGCTGAGCCTGATGCGGGTTCCCCGAGAGGTCTTGCCCCGGGTAATCGACAGCGCAGGGGTGGTGGGCACGCTGAGGGAAGAGATCATCGGCGCACCCATCCCCGTTGCGGCGCTCGCGGGGGATCAGCATGCGGCACTTTTCGGTCAAGCTTGCCTTTCGGAAGGTATGGTGAAAAACACATACGGGACCGGCTGCTTCATGCTGATGAACATTGGCGACAGGTTCAGACTGTCTGGAAAGGGTCTTTTGACCACGATGGCGTGGCGACTGAACGGAAAGACAAGCTACGCTCTGGAAGGAAGCGTGTTCACAGGGGGGGCCGCTGTGCAGTGGCTCCGGGATGGCCTCGGCATGATTGAAACCGCTGCGCAAAGCGAAGCCCTTGCTGCAGCCGTACCGGACACCGGCGGCGTGTATCTGGTGCCCGCTTTCACGGGGCTGGGTGCACCGCATTGGAACATGTATGCGCGGGGAATGCTGGTGGGTGTGACGCGCGGGACGGAAAAGGGTCATATCGTGCGAGCGGCGCTGGAGTCTATCGCGTACCAGTCCCGTGATCTGCTTGAGGCAATGGCTGTGGACGCGGGGGGGAAGCCCCTTTCCCTGCGGGTGGATGGAGGCGCCAGCGCCAACGAACTGTTGATGCAGTTCCAGGCCGATATCATGGGCATTCCAATCATTCGCCCCTCGGTGTCCGAGACGACTGCGCTGGGGGCTGCCCTCCTGGCGGGGCTTGGGACAGGCCTCTTCTCCTCTGCGCAGGAGGCGGCCTCCGTTTGGCGGGTGGACAGCCAATATCTTCCGAGGATGGATACAGGCGCCCGGGAGCGCGGGCTTCAGGGCTGGCGCAGAGCTGTGCGCGCTGCGCTTTCCTGGGCTTCTAACGGGGAGACAGCGCCGTGAAACTCCCCGTTCGTTCGGGGTTTATCGAAAACTGTGGGAGCCGTGCTATCATCAAGCCGCCGGTCCTGTGAAAGGAGCGGGCATGTACACAGCCTCGCGATGGACGGATTTTGAAGTGTTGGACACCGGCGAAGGATGCAAGCTTGAGCGCTGGGGCAGATGGATCCTGTCCAGACCGGACCCACAGGTGATCTGGCCCAGGGGTGACCCAGCGCTTTGGGAGCGGGCGGATGCTGTCTATCTGCGCACCGAACAGGGTGGTGGCAGGTGGGAGATGCGAAGGACGCTGCCCGAAGCCTGGCAGGTGGTCTATGGGGACCTTCGCTTTACCGTACGCCCTACGGGCTTTAAGCATACCGGCCTCTTTCCCGAGCAGGCTGCCAACTGGGACTGGATGCGTACCCTTCTGCGGGGCAGGTCTGGCGCCAGAGTGCTCAACCTCTTTGCCTATACAGGCGGGGCCACAGTGTCCTGTGCCGCGGAAGGGGCCCGGGTGACCCATGTGGACGCAGCCAGGGGGATGCTGAAGTGGGCCAGAGAAAACCGGATGCTCAATGGGCTGCCGGAAACCTCCGTCAGGTACATCGCTGAAGACGCGCTCACCTTTGTGCGTCGGGAGGGGCGGCGCGGGAGTCGTTATGACGCCATTGTGATGGACCCTCCAAGCTATGGAAGGGGCCCGTCGGGAGAGGTCTGGCGCATTGGGGACACACTGCACAGCCTGGTCGAGGACTGCGTGGGCCTCCTGGACAGCCAGCCGCTGTTCTTCCTGATCAACAGTTATACGACAGGACTTCAGGCATCTGTGCTCAGAAATATCCTGGAAAGAACCGTTGCCCGCCGCCAGGGAGGAGTCTGTGAGGCGGATGAGCTCGTCCTCCCCGTGAGGTCCGGGGGTACCCTTCCCTGCGGCTGCTCGGGGCGCTGGCAGACAGGAGCACCGCGGCTTCAACACCGGAAAAGATGAAAGGAACGCTTCATGTCTGGCACACCGACCATCTTATTTGAGGACAACCATGTGATCGTTGCCCTGAAGGAACCCGGGCTTTTAACCCAGGGAGACCGTACGGGCGATCGGGATATGCTGTCGCTCCTGAAAGCATATATCAGGGATAAGTATGAAAAACCCGGCGACGCTTACCTCGGGCTTGTGCACAGGATGGACAGGCCTGTGGGAGGCCTTTTATGCTTTGCCCGCACGAGCAAGGCAGCGGCCCGTCTTTCCAAACAGATCGCAGAGCGGAGCTTTGTGCGCGAATACCTCTGTATTTGCCACGGGACCACGCCGGACCGCTTCACGCTGCAGGACTATCTTCTCAAAGACCGGGAGCTCAACCGCGTAAGCGTTGTCCCCTCCTATCTGAGGATAGGCAGAGAGGCGGTGCTGCACGCGAAAACGATCCGATCGCAGGAAGAGTTCTCCCTGGTGGCGATTCGCCTTGAAACGGGACGCGCACACCAGATCAGAGCACAGATGGCCCATGCGAAACACCCCCTGGCCGGAGACCGACGCTATGGCGCGAAGGATGCCGAAGAGGCCATGGCCCTGTGGGGGATGCGTTTGGGCTTTACCCATCCCATTACCAAGGCCGCCATGGTCTTCATCGCACCCCCTCCCCCTACCCGGTTGTGGACGCTGTTCAACCGGGACATCAGGGGGCTGGAAAATGTATGGCCAGACATAGGTCCACGGGTCCCGAGGGGGGGGGATGACCCGGATGTTCAGCTTTGAGCTTCTGAAAACCTGCGCACGCTCCGGGGCACGCCTGGGTATCCTGCATACACCTCGCGGGAACATTGAGACGCCCGTCTATATGCCCGTGGGGACACAGGCCAGCGTCAAGGCGATGAGCTCGCTGGAGATGGAGACGCTGGGAGCCCAGATCCTGCTGGCCAATGCCTACCACTTGCACCTGCGCCCCGGAGAAAGGCTGATCGAAAGAGCTGGCGGCCTCCATGCCTTCATGGGTTGGCAAAGACCTCTCCTGACGGACAGCGGCGGCTTTCAGGTATTCTCCCTGGCTGGCATGCGCAGTGTCAGCGAGGAGGGCGTCCGTTTCAGGAGCCACCTGGATGGGAACGCCTTGTTCATGTCGCCTGAAACCTCCATGGAGATACAGCAGGCCTTGGGAGCGGACATCGCGATGGTCCTGGACATCTGTTCTCCCTATCCCTGCGATCCCGAGACTGCGCGCGAGGCTGCCCATCGGACGCACCGCTGGGCGGAGCGTTGCCTACGAGCCCATAAGCGACCCGATCAGGCGCTCTTTGCCATCGTCCAAGGGTCTGTTTATCCTGAACTGCGCGCGCAGAGCGCGCGTGCGCTGGCGGACATGGACTTTCCTGGCTACGGCATCGGCG
Source organism: uncultured Oscillospiraceae bacterium (assembly GCA_964586835.1). Classification (GTDB taxonomy): domain Bacteria; phylum Bacillota; class Clostridia; order Christensenellales; family Aristaeellaceae; genus CAZLYF01. The sequence goes on along the minus strand of CAZPIC010000007.1, from coordinate 57,956 downwards.
GGCTTTCCGTCGGGGAGCCCAAGGAAGCGATGTACCGTGTGTTGGATACATTGGGCCCGATCATGCCTGTGAACAAGCCCAGATACCTGATGGGCGTGGGCTCGCCGGACTGTCTGATTGAGGCGGTCTTCAGAGGGGTGGACATGTTCGACTGCGTCCTGGCTACCCGCGTAGCCCGTAACGGGACGGCCTTGACGCGGACGGGACGCCTGGTCATCCGCAACGCGAGCTATGCCGACGACTTCAGGCCTATTGAGGTGGGATGCGACTGTTACGCCTGCCAGCGCCACACCCGCGCGTACATCCGACACCTGATCAAGGCGGGCGAAATCACCGGAGCCAGGCTTGTCAGCATGCACAATTTACATTTCCTGCTGCGCCTGATGGAAGAGATGCGCCAGGCCCTCCGAGAGGAAAGGCTGCCGGAATACAGGGCGTCATTCTATGAGCACTATGATATGGGTACTGCGTTTAACCGAGGCAAGGAGGAGGACAGGGGATGAGCAAAGTTCACCTCCAGATGGATAGGGTGAGCTATCTGTACGAGGAAGGCGCCAAGCCCGCGGTAGAAGACTTTTCCCTGACGGTCAGCAGGGGCGAGTTCATGGCGCTGCTGGGCCACAACGGGTCGGGCAAGTCCACCGTGGCAAAGCTTCTTAACGGTCTCTATCTGCCCACTTCCGGGCGGGTGACGGTCAGTGGTATGGACACCTTGGACCCCGCCCTTACCTTTGAGATCCGCAAGCGCGCTGGCATGGTGTTTCAAAATCCCGACAATCAGATTGTGGCGACCATGGTCCAAGAGGACGTGGCTTTCGGGCTTGAGAACATCGGCGTGCCTACGGAGGAAATGCCTGCGAGGATTGAGGAGGCGCTCAGTGCCGTAGCGATGAGCGAGTTCGCCGGACGGGCGCCCCATCTTCTTTCGGGGGGGCAGAAACAGCGCGTCGCCATTGCGGGCATCCTTGCGATGAGACCCGAAGCCCTGATCCTGGATGAGGCGACCGCGATGCTGGATCCCTCCGGGCGCGCCGAGGTGTTTGAGACAGTCCGCAGGCTCAACCGCGAGAAGGGGATTACTGTTGTGTGGATCACCCACTTCATGGAGGAGGCAGCCCTTTGCGAGCGCGTGGCGGTGATGTTCAAGGGAAGACTGGCGGCGGATGGGACGCCACGTGAGGTGTTTTCAAAAGCCGAAGAAGTTCGCGCCTGGCGCCTGGACGTGCCCCCGATGACGCGGCTTGCGCACATGCTGTTGAGGCGTGGGGTCGATGTACCTTTGGATATCCTGACCGTGGAGGAAATGGCCAGGGAGGTGCGGCGCCTATGCCCATCACCGTCGAACAGCTAACGCACACCTATCAGCCCGGGAGTCCGTTTCAGGCCACGGCGATCCGCAACGCCAACCTGCAGGTGGAGGACGGCGAGGTGCTGGCGATCATCGGGCATACGGGGTCGGGCAAGTCCACCCTGGCCCAGCATCTCAACGCTCTGCTGCGCCCGACCGAGGGGAGAGTTTTGCTGGATGGTGTGGACATCAACGCGAAGGAAACGGACAGGCGGGCGATCCGTTTTCAGGTGGGGCTTGTCTTTCAGTATCCGGAACACCAGCTTTTTGAGGAGACTGTCGCCAAAGATATAGGCTTCGGGCCTCGGAACATGGGGCTTTCCGACCTGGAGACGGACAGCCGCGTCCGCACGGCCATGGAGTTGATGGGCCTTTCGTATGAGGAGATCGCGGAGAAGTCGCCCTTTGAACTCTCCGGCGGACAGATGCGTCGCGTCGCGCTGGCTGGGGTACTGGCCATGCGGCCGCGCATCCTGGTGCTGGATGAGCCAACGGCCGGGCTGGATCCCCGCGGGCGCGACTATCTCATGGGCGATATCCGGCGTCTGCATGAAGAAGGCGTCACCGTAGTCATGATCTCCCACAGCATGGACGACGTAGCTCGCCTAGCGACGCGTATCGCGGTGATGGAGAAGGGAACGGTTGTCATGACCGGCGCGCCCCGCGAAATCTTTTCGCAGGTCGACCGCCTGACCGCCATGGGGCTGGATGTGCCTCAGGTGAGCAAGCTGGCCGGGATGCTCAGGACAAGTGGGATCCCCGTGCCCGAGTGCTATCTTCCCGAGGAAATGACAGAGGCGCTCGTTGCACTTCTTGCGGGAGGTTGTCAGCATGCTACGTGACATCACCCTCGGGCAATACTACCCGGTCGAGAGCCCCGTGCACAGGCTGGACCCCAGGATGAAGATCCTCCTGACCGTGGGGTTCATTGCCGCGGTCTTTCTGGTGAAATCCCCCCTTGGCTACCTGCCAGTGCTTGCGTATATCGTCCTTGCGGCGGGCTTGAGCACTTTGCCCGCCAGGATGATGATCAGGAGCCTTCGTCCCCTGCGCTTCCTTCTGATACTGACCTTCGTGCTCAACCTCTTTTTCGGTAGTGGAGAAAGGGTCCTCTTTCGCTGGGCGTTCCTCAGCGTGACCGAGGACGGCTTTATGAACGCGATGCACTTTTCTCTCAGGCTCGTATTTCTGGTCACGGGTAGCAGCATACTGACACTGACCACCTCGCCTGTGACGCTCACCGACGGGATCGAAAGCCTAAGCTCGCCGCTGAAGGTATTTCGCTTCCCTTCTCACGAGATGGCGATGATGATGACCATCGCGCTCAGGTTTATCCCTACGCTCACGGAGGAAGCCGACAAGATCATGAAAGCCCAGACAGCGCGCGGGGCCGATTTTGCATCGGGAAGCTTGAAAAACCGGGCCAGGGCGATGATCCCGCTGCTGGTGCCGCTGTTTGTCAGCGCCTTTCGCCGCGCGGGCGAGCTGGCGATGGCCATGGAGGCGCGCTGCTATCGGGGGAGCGAGGGACGCACCAGGCTGCGCGTGCTGAAGATGGACAGGAGCGATTTCATTGCCCTGGCCACCCTTGCCCTGTTGATCGCGGCCGTCCTCCTGACAGAGGCGCTGGTGTGAAAGCCGCGAGGCGCATCCTGCTGACCCTGGAATACGTGGGGACCCGGTACTGCGGTTGGCAGAAGCAGGAGAACGGTCTGAGCGTGCAGGAGGTGCTGGAGAGGGCGTTGGAAAAAGTTGAGGGGACAAGGCGGCCTCTTACCGGCGCCAGCCGCACGGACGCAGGCGTGCACGCATTGGGCCAGAACGCGCATTTTGATGCGCACAGCGGGGTCCCCTCGGACAAGTATCCCTTTGTACTCAATACGCTGCTCCCCAGGGATATCCGCGTCAGCGCCTCGCGGGAGGTGCCGCCGGGCTTTCACGCCCGGTTTTCAGCCCAGGGCAAGGAGTATACCTACCGCATTTTCAACCGCAGGCATGCCAGCGCCCTCAGGGACCCTTTTTGCGCCCACGTCCCGCTGCCGCTGGATGCAGGCGCGATGGGCAGTGCTTGCCCTGTCCTGCTGGGACGGCATGATTTCAAGGCTTTTGAGGCAGCAGGCGGCGAAGCCCGCAGCACGCTGCGCACGCTTTCCGCCGTGGAAGTCTGCCCCCAGGGAGACGAGATCGCCCTCTTTGTGCGGGGAGACGCCTTTTTGTATAACATGGTGCGCATCATTGCCGGTACGCTGATCGCCATCGGCCTGGGCAGGCTGGACGGTGGCGCTTTTGAGAGGGCTTTTCACAGCGGTAACAGGCTTCAGCTGGGGCCGACAGCGCCCGCCAGGGGGCTGGAGCTCACGCGGGTGCTGTACGAGGACGGAGGCTGAGCATGGCCTCCGAGTCTTCGGAGCGTGTGTCGGTCCGGCAGCTGGTAGAGTATTCCTTTTTTACGGAAGACATCCTCCCTCTCTCGCTCCAGACTCTTGATGAAGGGCGCAGGGGGCACACAGCCCACCAGAAGAGGAGTACGGCGCAGGTCGAAACGGCGCTTTCCTGGAGTGGGGAGGCCTGCGGGCTCCGCTTCGTGGTCAGCGGGCGGATGGATCTCTACGACCCGAACGCCAAGCCGCCACTGATCGAGGAGATCAAGCTGGCCCGGGGATCAGCCCCTGCCGACCCCCTTTTATCGCATCTCATGCAGGTGAAGTCCTACGGGCATATGCTCTGCGAGCGGGACGGGCTAGAGGGGGTGGCCTTAAAGCTCAGCTATGTGACGCCGGAAGGCGACCCTGTCGCTTCCCATGGGGAGATCTTTAGCGCAGAGGAGCTCAGGCGGGACTTCCTCTCGCTTCTTGAGCCTTATGCCGCCTGGCGGGCGCAGCTGCAAGCACACTGCCTGGCCCGGGACCTCTCCCTTGCAGCGCTTCGTTTCCCTTACGACAACTTCAGGGTAGGGCAGCGGGAAATGGCTGCTCAGGCCTATACCGCCATCTTAAGGCGCAGGAAACTCTTTGCCGTCATGCCCACCGGAACGGGGAAGAGCGCCGCAGTGCTCTTCCCCGCCCTCAAGGCACTGGGAGAGGGGCTAACAGACCAGGTCTTCTACCTGACCGCGCGTACGACCGCCCAGATGGCGGCCCTCAGTGAGCTTGAGCGCATGAGGGAGGGGGGGATGAAGGCCCGGGTGCTCAACCTGAGCGCCAAGGACAAGGTCTGCCCGACGCCCGGTGTTGCCTGCCATCCGGACATCTGCCCGAGGGCGAGGGGACACTACCTGAGGGAAAGGGCCGCGCTGCTCGAGGAGGGTGGGCGGGAAACCTGGGATGTGAAGGCGGTTCGTCAGGAAAGCGACAGGCGGCAGCTTTGTCCCTTTGAATTCAGTCTCGCCTTAAGTGAGATTGCAGACGTGGTCGTTTGTGATTACAATTATGCCCTCGACCCCAAAATCTTCCTGCGAAGGATCTTCCACTCGCCGCGGCGCGTAACGTTGCTGGTGGATGAGGCGCACAACCTGGAAGACCGCGTCCGCAGCATGCTTTCGGGGAGCCTCAGTGCAGCGTCCGTCGCCGAGGTCCGCCGTGCGGAAGGGCGGGAACGCGGCCGTCAGACGGAGGTATACCGGACAGCTACCGGTCTGATCAAGGCCTTGAGGGAGCTTGAAAAAGGGCTTGAGGCGCCCAGAGAGGGGCTTCTCCATTGCGCGGGGGCCCTGGGCGAGGCCCTGGCGGGGTCCGCTGCGGCGGAGAAGCGGGTGGCCCTCCTGAGGGACCTGGGTTCTTTCCTGGCTGCGGCGGAACGCATGGCCACGGCGCCTGGGCAGTACAGGATGCTGTCAGGCGGTAGCCAGGCCTTCCCCACGCTAAAGCTGTTCTGTCTGAACATCACGGAACACCTGAGGGAACGCCTGAAGCGCATGGCCGGAAGCGTGCTGTTTTCCGCGACGCTCAGGCCTCTTGAGCGCATGCGGGACCTCCTTGGAGGGGATTCGGAGGACGCCTGCTTTGAGCTGCCCTCTCCCTTCCCCGAGGAAAACCTAAGGGCGCTTGTCTTTCCTCTCAACACGCGCTACAGGGCAAGAGACGATACGGTTTTCACGCTCTGTGAGGGGATCGCAGCGCAGTATGCTTCGCGTCCGGGCAAGTACATGGCGTTTTTCCCTTCCTATGCGTACCTGAACCTTGCTGCGGAAACCCTGAGCCGTGTCTTTCCCTCCCTGCCTCTGTATGCCCAGCGCAGAGAGATGGACGACGAGGCGCGGGAGGTCTTTCTCAGGCGTTTCAGCCGGGAGAAGAGGGCCCTCCTCGGGCTGTGCGTGATGGGGGGATCCTTTGCCGAAGGGATCGATTTGCCAGGGCTTTCCCTCATCGGAGCCTGTGTGGTGGGCGTGAGCCTTCCGGGGGTGGACCAGGAGCGTGAACTGCTCTTTGAACATTACGAGAGGACGCTGGGGAGGGGGTTTGACCTTGCCTATCGCTATCCGGGCATGCACAGGGTGGTCCAGGCGGCAGGGCGGGTCATCCGCTCTGAAAGCGATAGGGGTTCGCTGCTCCTGGTGGACGACCGGTACCTGCAGGCGGGCTATGCTTCCCTGCTGCCAGGGCACATCCGCCTTGGGCGCGCTGCCTCGGCAGGTGACATTGCTTCCCTTTTGCAGGAGTTCTGGGCAAGCGCATTGAAATGAGCGAGAGGGAGGTCCGTATGACAGATTTTCCAAGGCGTCGCCTTGACGAGGTAGAGAGCAAGGTGCTGACCCTCCATGCGCTGCACCTGCTGGGGGAATGCAGGAACCTACAGCTGATTTCCTTCATGGTGGAAACAGATGTCATGAACTATTTCGACCTGCAGTCCGCCCTGGTGGACCTGAGGGGTTCCGGCCAGGTATCAAGAACGCGACAGGCCGCGGATGACCTGTACCGGATTACCGACAGTGGCCGTGAGGCATTGAAGCTCTTTTTGCATCGGGCCGCGCCCAGCGCGGTGGACAGGATTGCCGGGGCAGCCCCCGCATTTCGAGAACGCTTCATGCGTGAGCGCGAACTGTCCGCGTATGTCTTTCACGGGGAGGGGAACGAGTACCATGTATCGCTGCAGGTCTCGGAAGGGGAGATGACCCTGATGTCGCTGGATATGAGCCTACCCACTGCGGAGCTGGCTGCCGGCTTTCGGGACCGGTGGCAGAAGAGCGCACAGCGGATTTATGATTTTATCATCCGGGAGCTGTCCCAGCAGGAGGACGCGTGAGCGTTTGGGCGGTCATTCTGGCAGCGGGTAGCGGCCGGAGGATGGGCGTCCGGCACAGCAAGACGCTGATTGAAATCGCGGGCGTTCCGGCGATCAGCCTGGCCGTGCAGGCTTTCAGGGAAGCCTGTGACGGGATCCTTCTCGTTGTTCGGATGGAGGAGCGCTTTTTGTTTGAGCAGACGCTCGCTGCCTGCGGCCTTGAGATAGAAGGCTTCTGTCCCGGGGGCAGAAACAGGCTGGAAAGCGTTAAAAACGCGCTCGGGTGCCTGCCGGAGACCTGCGACACCGTCCTCATTCATGACGGGGCAAGGCCCTTGGTGTCCCAGGAACTGGTCGGAAGGGTTCTCACGAGCGCGTTGGAACGAGGGTCCGGTGTGCCGTCACTGCCGCTGACGGACACGGTGAAGGAAGTGGATGGGCGTGGCCTGGCGGTAAAGACCATCGACCGCGATGCCCTCCGAGCAGTCCAGACCCCTCAGGGCTTCAACAGGGCACGCCTGCTTGAAGCCATGGAAAAGGCGGAGGGGAGCGTCACAGACGATGCGGGCCTGCTTGAAAAGGCGGGCATTCCCGTGTACCTTGTTCCCGGGGAGGGAGACAACATCAAGCTGACAGTTCCCGGGGACATTGCCCAAGCGGAGCGCATCCTGCTTTCCGCGCATCCCCAGAGGGTCGGGATTGGATACGATGCGCATCGCCTGGTTCCCGGACGGCCACTGGTGATTGGAGGGGTCACGCTGCCCTTTGAGAAGGGGCTGATGGGACATTCAGACGCGGATGTAGCGGTTCATGCGCTCATCGATGCCCTGCTGGGTGCCTGTGCTCTGGGGGATATTGGAACCCACTTTCCAGACGCTGACGAAGGCTTACGCGGTGTTTCCTCCCTGGAACTGCTGAAACGGACGAAGAATCTCCTCGCCACGGAAGGATACCATCCCTCAAGCGTGGATATGACCGTTGTGGCACAGCAACCGCGCTTGAAGGCGCACGTGCCCCTGATGCGGCAGAAGATCGCGTCGGCACTCTCCCTGTCGCCGGACGCGGTGTCCGTCAAGGCGACGACGTCGGAGGGGATGGGCTTTGAGGGTAGAGAAGAGGGGATCAGCGCGCACGCGGTCGCTGTTGTGGCGCGCCTGAGGGTTTCTGAAGGAAGGGGTCGTGGTTTGTGACCCCGACAAGATAGAAATGGAGGAAGAACAATGCTGCTTGACAATTCCATCTGGATTGGAACTTCCAGCGAAGGCGCGGTGTGTCTGCTGCCAAAGATGGCTAACAGGCACGGGCTGATCTCGGGGGCGACGGGTACCGGCAAGACCGTGACGCTCCAGGTACTGTCCGAGGCTTTCTCGCAGCTGGGCGTGCCGGTATTCATGGCCGACGTCAAAGGCGACCTGGCGGGGCTGGCCAAGCCGGGCGAGCTCAACGACAAGATCCGCGAGCGCCTGGAGACCGCCGGCATCTCCCACTACAGTCCCCGTGCCTGTCCGGTGACCTTCTGGGATATCTTCGGCGAGAAGGGCCACCCGGTGCGCGCTACGGTATCTGAGATGGGCCCTCTTCTGCTTGCCAGGATGCTCCAGCTTAACGAAACCCAGTCCGGTGTTTTGCACCTGGTGTTCAAGATCGCTGATGACGAAAACCTGCTGCTCATCGACATGAAGGACCTCAAGGCGATGCTTGCCTACGCGGGGGAGAACGCCTCGCGCTACACGCTCAACTATGGCAACATTACCAAGGCCAGCATAGGTGCCATCCAGCGGGCGGTTGCCGTTCTTGAGGAGCAGGGAGGCAACCTCTTCTTCGGCGAGCCCGCCCTCAACATCAACGATTGGTTCGTGCGTGACGAAGCGGGCCAGGGGATGGTCAACATCCTGGCAGCGGAGAAGCTCTTCCTCAGGCCTGCACTGTACTCGGCCTTTATGCTCTGGATGCTGGGCGAGCTTTACGAAATGCTGCCCGAGCAAGGGGACATGGACCTTCCGCGCTTTGTCTTTGTCTTCGACGAAGCGCATCTTTTGTTTGAGGACTGCCCTCGGGAACTGCTCAGCAAGATAGAGCTGATCATCCGCCTGATCCGTTCCAAGGGCGTGGGTGTCTTTTTCTGCACACAGAACCCCGGGGATATTCCCTCCACGGTGCTATCCCAGCTTGGCGCACGTGTCCAGCACGCATTGCGGGCTTTCACGCCCCAGGAGCAACGCGTGATTCGAACCGTTGCCCAGACCTTCCGTACAAATCCCTCCTTTGACATGGAGACTGCGATCACAAGCCTGGGGACGGGGGAAGCCCTCCTTTCCTTTCTTACGGAGGATGGCTCGCCTTCGGTGACCCAGCGGGCTCAGGTGCTGCCCCCCCAGAGCAGCATCGGATTTATCTCTGACAGCCTCAGGCAGACCATCATCGAAACCAGTGATTTAAAGGGCAAGTATGACGAAACTTTTGACAGGGAAAGCGCCTATGAGCTTCTCGCGGGTAAGTTTACTACCCAGGGCGTTGCCCGCAGCCGCGTTCTCATGCCTTTGCCGGAATATGAGGGGGCTCAGGTCGGGGTGGAGCAGCAGCCTGTGTACACGGCCATGACGTTTAAGGTGTTTGACCCGCAGACGGGTGCCTATGTCGACCGGGAGGTCAGCGCTCCTGTGCCAGCCCAGCCTTTGCCGCAGCCTGCGCCGGTTCCCATGCAAGCGCTGGAGACCACTGTGGCGCCGCCCGCACAGGTGCCCGCACAGGTACCCGTCCAGACGCCGCCTCCGGTGCTCGTTTTCAACCCGAAGACGGGGCAGTATGAGCCCAAGATGGAGGAAGAGAAGCCCGTCAAAGCGAAGACGACTGCCGCCAAGGAGCCCAAGAAGGAAAAGGGTCTGGCGGAGAGAATGCTTGAGAATGTCGCTCGCTCCAGCGCCAGTGGTGCCGGTTATACCATCGGACGGACCATCACGCGCAATGTCCTGGGCGTCTTTGGTATCAAATAGCCACTCTGGCCTCACAGGCAGGAGGGGCACATGAAAAAAAGGATCGGCATCCTCACCAGCGGTGGCGACTGCCCCGGCCTTAATGCGGCCATCCGCGGGGTGGTGCGCGCCGCTTATACCCTGTTTGATGTGGAGGTCATCGGCATACGCGATGGGTTCAGGGGGTTGATCGAGGGCGACTATCAGATCATGACACAACCCCAGTTTTCAAATATCCTTACGCGTGGCGGAACGATCCTGGGCTCCAGCCGCATGCCCTTTCGGGGCATGCGGCTGGAGGTCGACGGTGGCCTTGACAGGGTCGCCGAGATGAAGAAGAACTACCACGCGATGAAGCTTGACTGTCTGGTCGTTCTGGGTGGAAATGGCACGCATAAGACAGCGAACTTGTTGTCAGAGGAGGGGCTGAGCGTCATTGGCCTTCCCAAGACCATCGACAACGATATCTACGGTACCGACTTCACCTTCGGGTTTCATACGGCGGTGGAGATCGCCACGGACGTGGTGGACCGCATCCACACGACGGCTGCCAGCCACGGCCGCTGCATGGTGATCGAGTTGATGGGCAACAAGGCCGGCTGGCTGGCCCTTTATGCGGGCGTCGCCGGCGGAGCGGACGTCATCCTGCTCCCAGAAATTCCCTATGACATTGACAGGGTCGCCGATGTGGTCACCACGCGAGCCAACCTGAAGAAGTCCTTCTCCATCATTGCTGTGGCGGAAGGCGCTATGAGCCAGGCCGAGGCGTCCATGAAGCGCAGGGAACGTGAGGCTACGCGAAAGGCGAACGCCTTCCCGGGGGTCGCCGCGAGGATCGCTGCGCAGATCCAGGAGATCTGTGGTGTTGAAGCCAGGTTCGTCGTCCCCGGGCATATCCAAAGAGGCGGAACCCCCTGCGCCTATGACCGCGTGCTGTCTACGCGCTTTGGCGTGCATGCCGCGCAGCTGATCCGCGATGGCATGTTTGGGGTGACCGTCGCGTTGAAGGAGAATTCCACCACCCATAACAAGCTGAAGGACGTCGCGGGGGTCGCCAGGGGCATAGATCCCGGGCACCAGATGGTGATCGCCGCGAAGAACATCGGCATTTCATTTGGCGCCTGAGGCTGTGTTTCAAAGCAGCCCGTGATATGTACCCAAACGGAGAGAAAGGCCATGTGGATTTGCACGCGATGCCAGTCATCTAACGAGGAAGCCTATCAGCGGTGCCACAGCTGTGGCGCGTCGCGCAATACGCGGCGCTTTGGCACGGGAACGCCTGTCATTACGCCCTCTGTGGCGGACCAGGCGCGTGCGTTTGAGCAGGAAAGGGTGAGGCCGGCGACCGGACGCGACGAGCCTTCTTTCACGTCTGCGCGCAGCCGTGCAGGACAGAGACGTCCGGTTCCTGAGCCGGAGCTGCTACGCCGTGTGCGCTGCGTGACAGGCCGATGGCTGACGGCGGTGGGGCTGACCCTCGCGGTGCTGCTGCCTGCAACCCTGATTCTTCTGTCGTTTATTCGCAGGGACAGCTGGCTTTCCGCCGTCGCTTCCCTGTTCCTTCCCGACGGCGCTGCCCGGGAGCTTGAAGCCGCTGTTTACTGGGGCCTGACAGCCCTGTCTGCGCTGCTGTTGATGCTGCCCGGACTTGGGGCGGCAGGGCTCGGCAGCTTGCTGATCCGACTGACGCCCGGCTGTAAACCCTGAGCTACTGAAAAAGGCACGGGGTGATGCCCCGTGCCTTTTTGTCCCCGCTGTTGGGCGCCTTTATTCCTCGTCCTCCGCGTCAAGTTGCTCCATGAACAGGTCAAAGACCTTCTGTGCGGTTTCCTCGTCCTCGCAGGACACGTAGATGTCCTCACCGTCCTCACCCTTGTCGATTCTCAGGATAAGAACCTCGCCTTCATCCTCTTCATCCTCGTCCTCAAAGGTCTCGTCATCCTCATCCTCTTCGAGGGCCATGAGTACCACATAGTTTTCGTTTTCATACTCAATCGTGGACAGATATTCGAATTTAGTGGTTTCACCGTCTTCATCCGTCAGTTCGACGATGCTCATCTCCTCGTCTTCGATCTCGTCGACGAGATCCTCTGCCCTGGCCGGATCCTTCCCGTCTTTTTTCATCCGGGCTTTCCTCCTTCGCTGTGTTTGCGATGCGCGCCAGCGCACTATACCAAAGTCTAGGCCCCTGCCGCAAGCGCCTATGGGATGCCCGGGCCGCAGGGGGCGTCAAGCCTGCTTTGCAGGATCAGCGCGGCGGCTACCATATCGACAGACATCTTGCGCTTGTCACGTCTCATACCGCCTTCCAACAGGGCCTTGTTTGCGGAGGCAGTACTGAGCCTTTCATCCCGGTATTCCACGCAAAGCCCGGCCTTCCGAAGGCTCTCGCCAAAGTCGCGCGTCTTTTGCGCCTGGCTACCTTCTTTTCCGTCCATATTGCGCGGCAGTCCCAGCACGTAGCCATCGGCTTCCAACTCTTCACAAAGGCGCTGGAAGTATTCAATGTCGGCATTGCCGCCAAGCCTTGTATAGACGCTATGGGGAGAGGCAATGATACGCATGCTGTCGCTTACGGCAACTCCTATGCGCCTGTCGCCCACGTCAAGGCCGATTAAACGTCCCATCAGGGGCTAAAGTGGTGCTCCACGTAATGGTGCACGAGCTCTTCGATGATTTCATCCCGCTCCAGCCTGCAAATAAGGCTACGGGCGTTGTCATGGCTGGTGATATAGGTAGGATCTCCGGTCAGGAGAAAGCCGGTCAGCTGGGCGATGGGATCGTAGCCCTTGTTCTGCAGGGCTCCGTATACATGCTGAAGGATGCCGCGGGCCGTCTCCCGGCTTTCGGCAAGCGGCTTGAGCCGTGTGGTGCCGTTGGATTCGCTCATGGCTTCCCTCCCCCTTTATTTCATTATAGCTTCATGTTGATGGAGTGGCAAGGAGGTGCATCCAGCAAGGGAGGGTGAGGGGCGCGCCACTGAAAATGATTTGGGCCAGGCCCTTGACATTGCGCTTTGATCCTGTTACAGTGCCGCAATCAAATGAAGGAGTAAGCCGTGCAAAACCGGATTTCCGCAAGCCTCATCCTGATTAGCATCATTGCCCTCGTACGAGTGATCGTAGCGGGCAATGATGCGGACGTATGTGGGCTTGAGCACAGGATGAAGTCTTTAGGATAGACGGGACACCGGAAGCCAGCCCCCCTGCGACCGCGAAGTCGGAAGCAGGGGGGCTTTTTTACAGGGAAGGAGGGTCATGATGAAACGGAGTGGCGCGCAAATCCTGATGGAGGTGTTCAAAGAGGAGGGGGTGGACACCGTCTTTGGCTATCCGGGCGGGGCTGTCCTTCACATCTATGACGAGCTCTACAAGCGCTGCGGCGAGATCCGTCATGTCCTGACCTGCCACGAGCAGGGAGCGGTGCACGCGGCGGACGGCTACGCCAGGGCCACCGGGAAGACGGGCGTGGTCATCGCGACTTCCGGCCCCGGGGCAACCAACCTGGTCACTGGCATCGCCAACGCCTACCTGGACTCTGTCCCCATGGTGGCGGTCACCGGAAACGTGGCGACCTCACTGATTGGCAGGGATAGCTTTCAGGAGGTGGACATCACCGGGATTACCATGCCCGTCACGAAGCATAACTATATTGTCAAGGATGTGGCAAAGCTTGCCGACACTCTGCGCCAGGCCTTTCATCTGGCCAGGACAGGTCGACCGGGCCCCGTCCTTGTGGACCTGCCCAAGGACGTCCAGTCGGCAGATTGCGAGTTTGAGACAAAAACAGAGACAGAACGCACAGAAGCCAAATTGCCACCCGACAGGGCCTTCGCGGACGCAGCCGTCCTGATCAACAACTCACGGAATCCGTTTATCTATATTGGCGGCGGTGTTGTTCGCTCAGGCGCTTCCGAGGCGCTCATGCGCCTTGCAGACGAGATCGATGCCCCCATCGGTGCCAGCATGATGGGGCTGTCCGCCGTTCCCTGGGATCATCCCAGGTTTCTTGGGATGACGGGCATGCACGGCCTATACGCAGCCTCCAAAGCGTTGTCCCACTCAGACCTTTTAATCGCAGTGGGCACGCGCTTCTCAGACCGTGCTACGGGCAATAAGCGCGCTTATATTAATGGGCGCAGGGTGCTCCATATCGACATTGATCCTGCGGAGATCGGGAAAAACATCCCGGCTCGGGCCTATCTGGTCGGCGATGTGAAAGCGGTGCTTGAGGAGCTTCTGGCTGTTGGGGTCCGTCGTGAGCGCGCGGACTGGCACGCGGAGGTGGAAGCCATCCGGAGCGAGCCCGACAAGCGCCTGGACATGGACATGTCGCGGCTGAACCCGCAGATGGTCATCGGTGAGGTCAGCCGCAGGGCAGGGGACGCTTTTGTCGCCACGGACGTAGGCCAGCACCAGATGTGGGTAGCGCAGTACTACCATTTCAAAAAACCAGGGACCCTTGTAACCTCAGGTGGCTTGGGAACAATGGGCTATGGAATGGGGGGGGCCATAGGAGCCTGCGTAGGTTCCGGCTCGAAGAAGACCGTGTTGTTTACAAGCGATGGCAGCTTTCATATGAACATGAACGAGCTGGCGACCGCGGTCTCCTACAGGCTGCCCATCGTGGTGCTGGTGCTCAACAACACAGCGCTTGGCATGGTGCGACAGTGGCAGGCGCTTTTCTATGACTGCAGGTACTCAAACACGAGTACGGGGCGGGTCACGGACTTTGTACGCCTGGCGGAGGCCTTTGGTGCAGCGGGACTGCGCGTTTCCGATGCTGCGGAACTGAACCCTGCGCTGGACGAGGCTTTCCGCCTTCAGGGGCCTGTGGTCATCGATGTGGCGATCGACCCGGATGAAAAGGTGCTGCCCATGATCCCGCCTGGGGGCACCATCGACGATATCATTTTAAGGGGGTGAGTGGCGTGGAAGCGGACAGATTCATCCTGTCGATGTTGGTCAGCAATGAATCAGGGGTGCTGACCAGAGTATCAGCGTTGTTTGGAAGACGGGGTTACAACATCAACAGCCTTTCTGTGGGAGAGACGGAAAACCCGCTTGTGTCTCGCATCACAGTCATGGCAACGGGGGACACGGATGCACAGGAACAGATCCTTAAACAGCTGAAAAAGCTTCCGGACGTGAAAGAGGCCACGATCATGGATCTTGAACGCACGGTGCTGCGGGAACTGATGCTGGTCAAATTGGGGGTAGGGGCGCAGGAGCGGGGCTCCGCGATGGAGGCGGTGAACATCTTCCGTGCCAAGGTGGTCGACCTGTCGCCCGAATCGATGACCGTCGAGATTACGGGCGAAAGAATGAAACTCGACTCCTTCATCGCCTGTCTGGCCCCCTACCACATCACAGAGCTTTGCCGCACGGGCGTAACGGCCATAGGCCGAAACGGCTATACCCTGACAGTGAGTGAAAAGGAGTGAACAGCATGGCAAGGATGTATTACGAGAAGGACTGTGACAGGAGTCTTCTGAAGAACAAGCGTATTGCCGTCATCGGTTACGGCAGCCAGGGACACGCCCACGCCCTCAATCTGCGGGACAGCGGCGTGGATGTAACGATCGGCCTCTATGAGGGGTCCAGGTCCGCCGTGGCGGCCCGGGAAGCGGGGTTCCCCGTCAAAAACGCCGGAGACGCCGTACGGGAAGCGGACTTGACGATGGTCCTGGTCAATGACGAGAAACAGGCTGCCCTCTACAGGGAAAGCATCGCTCCGAACCTAAAGTCGGGGGCCGTACTCGCCTTTGCCCACGGGTTCAATATCCACTTCGGTCAGATTGTGCCCCCCGGGGATATAGACGTCATCATGGTGGCGCCCAAAGGCCCGGGACATACCGTGCGAAGCCAGTACCAGGAGGGGAAAGGCGTGCCCTGCCTGGTGGCCGTGCAGCAAGACAGGTCGGGGCAGGCTCTGAACATCGCTCTGGCCTATGCGGCGGCGATCGGGGGAGCACGGGCAGGAATCCTGGAAACCAGCTTTCAGGAAGAGACCGAGACGGACCTCTTCGGAGAGCAGGCGGTGCTCTGTGGCGGGGTGACAGCCCTGATGAAGGCGGGCTTTGACACCCTTGTGGAGGCGGGCTACCAGCCGGAGAGCGCGTACTTTGAGTGTGTCCACGAGATGAAGCTCATCATCGATCTTGTGGCAGCGGGAGGGCTGTCCTTCATGCGCTATTCGGTCAGCGACACAGCCGAATACGGTGACTATACCGTAGGGCCCAGGATCATCTCGGAAGAAACCAAGCAAGAGATGAAGAAGGTGCTCGCGGAGATCCGCGATGGGAGTTTCGCAAGGAACTGGATCCTTGAAAACCAGGCCAACCGTCCCGCCTTCAGGGCGATGCGCCAGATGGCCAGGGAAAGCCTCATCGAAAAGACGGGTGAGGAGCTTCGTGCGAAGATGAGCTGGAAGAATACGGGGGCTCTGCCAGAAGACGCCGAGGGGAGAAAGGGCCAAAACGAATGAACTCAGACCGCATCAAGGCAGGGCCCGACAGGGCCCCGCACAGGTCCCTGCTGAAAGCCTGCGGCTTGACGGACGAGCAAATGAAGAAGCCGCTCATCGGGATTGTCAACTCCTATACGGAAACGGTTCCGGGGCATGTCCACCTCCCCATGATCGCGCGCGCTGTAAAAGACGGGGTCCTCTCGGCTGGGGGGACGCCCCTTGAATTGAATACCATCGCCGTTTGTGACGGTATCGCGATGGGGCATGAGGGCATGCGCTATTCCCTGTGCACCAGGGAGCTCATTGCGGACAGCATTGAATGCGTAGCTCGAGCCCATTGCTTCGACGCGATGGTGTTTATTCCCAGCTGTGACAAGGTTGTGCCGGGTATGCTGATGGCGGCGGCAAGGCTGAACCTCCCTTCCATCTTCGTATCGGGAGGCCCCATGCTTTCCTTAAGCTGGGAGGGAAGAAGCCTTGACCTGAACACGGTGTTTGAGGCAGTGGGTGCTCTGAAAGCAGGCCACATCACCCGGGAAGATTTTACTAGGGTGGAAGACCTGGCTTGTCCCGGGTGCGGTTCCTGCTCGGGGATGTTTACCGCCAATTCCATGAACTGCCTCGCGGAGGCAATCGGTATGGCGCTGCCGGGGAACGGCAGCATTCCGGCGGTTTATGCGGCTCGGCTGCACCTGGCAAAGCGGACGGGCGAGGCGGTCATGGCGCTGCTGGCGGCAGAGGTCCGTGCCCGGGACATCATGACAGAGGCGGCCTTTCGAAACGCTCTCCACGTAGACATGGCACTGGGCTGCTCGACAAACACGGTGCTGCACCTGGCGGCGATCGCAGCGGAAGCAGGGGTTCCCTGGTCAATGGATCTCCTCAACGAGATCAGTGCACGCACACCCAACCTGTGCAGATTAGCGCCTGCGGGCCCTCATCACATGCAGGATCTGGATGCAGGCGGCGGGATTCCCGCCGTCATGCGCGAGCTTCTGGGGCAGGGGCTTATAGACGCCACAGCCGTGACCGTTGGCCTGCGTACGGTGGGGGAAGTGGCTGGCGATGCGCCCGTGCCCGACGGAAACGTCATCAGGCGGGCTTCCTCACCCTGGTCCTCTGAGGGCGGACTGAAGGTCCTCTTTGGCAACCTTGCGCCAGGGGGCGCCGTGGTCAAGCAGAGTGCTGTGTCGAACCATATGCTCCGACATACGGGCCCAGCCAGGGTCTTTGACGGAGAAGAGGCTGCGGCGGAGGCTATCGGAAAGGGGGGCATCCGGCCTGGAGACGTGGTGGTCATTCGCTACGAAGGGCCCCGAGGCGGACCGGGCATGCGCGAGATGCTTGCCATCACGTCGTCGCTGGCGGGCATGGGGATCCTCGATGAGATCGCCCTCATCACGGACGGCCGTTTTTCGGGTGCAACACGCGGCCCGTGTATCGGGCATATTTCGCCCGAGGCAGCCTCAGGCGGACTCATTGCGCTGATCTTAGAGGGGGATAGCATCCACATCGATATCCCGGGCGAGCGGATCGAGTTGCAGGTGGACGCAAACGAGCTTGCGCGGAGGAAGGAAGCGTTTGTGGAGCCCAGGCGCTCGGAGGTGTCGGGCTACCTGCGCCGTTACGCGGCCCAGGTCAGTTCCGCGGACCGGGGCGCCGTGCTTTTATCAGAGGAGGCGTAGACATGAAGCAGATCAAGGTATTTGATACGACGCTCAGGGACGGGGAACAGGCGCCGGGATGCAGCATGGACCTTCACGAGAAGCTTGAGATTGCACTGGCGCTTGAAAAGCTTGGCGTGGACGCCCTGGAGGCGGGCTTCGCCATCGCTTCTCCTGGGGATTTCGAGGCAGTCCGATCGGTCGCATCCCTTGTAAAAAACTGCAGGGTCGCAAGCCTTGCCCGGGCCGTGAAGGGAGATATCGACGCTGCCTGGGAGGCTGTAAAGGAGGCGCGGGCCCCGCGTATCCATACCTTCATCGCGACCTCTCCCACCCACATGGAATACAAGCTTAGGATGAAGCCTGAGCATGTGCTTGAAACAGCAGGCGCCATGGTCGCCTACGCGAAACACTACTGTGAAGACGTGGAGTTTTCCGCTGAGGATGCGACACGCAGCGAGCCCGCCTTCCTGGCTCGGGTTGTGGAGGTGGCGGTGAAGGCGGGCGCCACGGTGATCAACATTCCCGATACGGTGGGATACACGACACCAGGGGAAATGGCGGGTCTGATCACCTACTTAAGGGAGCATGCTGCCGGGATCGAGAAGGCGGAAATTTCTGTCCATTGCCACGATGACCTCGGCCTTGCTGTGGCGAATACGCTGGCGGCCGTGGAGGCGGGAGCTACCCAGGTGGAATGCACCGTCAACGGGCTCGGCGAGCGGGCGGGAAACGCAGCGCTGGAGGAGGTCGTGATGGCGCTTCATACCCGTCGGGATCACTACGGTTGCGATTCCGGCGTCAACACGACCCGCATCTTTCCAACCAGTCGCCTGATCTACAACGTGCTCGGCCTGGTCGCGCCTCTCAACAAGGCTGTCGTTGGCCGCAATGCCTTCGCGCACGAGTCGGGCATCCACCAGCACGGAGTGCTCGCCAGACGGGACACCTATGAGATCATGACGCCCGAATCCGTTGGCTTGGCGCAAAACAGACTTGTGCTTGGCAAGCACAGCGGCAAGCACGCTGTACAAAACGCACTGAAAGCCTTGGGCTACGAGCCCGACGGCACGGAGATGGACCGGCTCTTTGTGCGCTTCAAGGAACTGGCCGACCGCAAAAAGCATATTAACCGCCGAGATCTGGAAGCCCTGGTTTCTCATCGAAAGCTTGAAGAGCCCGGGCGTTTCCGTCTGGACCGCTTTGCGGTGAACAGCGGAAACGTCGTATCCTCCAGTGCCGTTGTACAGTTGACGGCGGGGACCGAGCGCAAGGAGGAGGTGGCGGTGGGCAACGGGCCCATTGATGCGGCGTTTAAGGCGATCGACAAGATCATTCCTGTGCGAGGTCACGCACTGGAGGACTACAGCATCCATACCGTGTCCGAGGGCAAGGATGCCCAGGGAGAGGCTGTGGTTCGCCTGCGCTGCGACGACCTTTCCGTGACCGGGCGGGGGCTGTCCACGGACATCGTGGAGGCCAGTCTGCTTGCCTATGTCAGCGCGATGAACCGTCTTTTACAGGGAGGTGAGCGCGGTGAAAATTGAAGTGCTCGACAGCACGTTGCGGGATGGAGCACAGGGGGAGGGCATCTCTTTTTCGGTCAGCGACAAGGAATCCATTGCGCTGGCGCTGGATGCCTTTGGAGTGGACCTCATCGAGGCGGGGAACCCGGGAAGCAACCCCAAAGACATGGCGTTCTTCAGGAGGATGGCAGGTGGGCAGCTGAAGAGGGCACAGCTCTGCGCCTTTGGAAGCACGCGCCACAAGAACCTGAGAGCCGAGGAGGATCCAAAGCTCCACTCTCTCCTGGATGCAGGCACCGAAACGGTCACGGTCTTTGGAAAAGCATGGGATCTGCATGCGCGGAAGGTGCTGGGGGTCAGCCTGGAAGACAACCTTGCCATGGTGTCTGACACCGTGGTCTACCTGAGACGAAACGACCGCCGGGTGATCTTTGACGCGGAACACTGGTTTGATGGTTTCAGAGAAAACCCCAGCTACGCCATGGAGGTACTGCGTGCAGCTGTGGGTGCGGGCGCAGACCTTCTGTGCCTATGCGACACCAACGGAGGGTCGACTCCCCTTTTTATCAGGGAAGGAACAGCTGCGGTATCCAGAGCTTTTCCCGAGATAGCGTTGGGGATCCACTGCCACAACGACATTGGCTGTGCGGTCGCCTCGTCCATGATGGCGGTAGAGGCGGGTGCCTCCCATGTGCAAGGGACCTTCACGGGCATTGGCGAGCGCTGCGGCAATGCGGACCTCAGCGTGCTGATCCCCAACCTGCTCCTGAAGATGGGCCATGACTGTGTGGACGGGGACTTAAGCTCTCTGACAGAGACCGCCACGCGCATTATGGACCTATGCAACCTGGCCCTGCCTTCATCCCGGCCTTACACAGGATCCAGCGCCTTCGCCCACAAGGGAGGCATGCATATTGACGGCGTCACCAAGCTTGCTGCTTCCTTTGAGCATGTTGATCCTGCCAGTGTGGGGAATACCCGCAGATTTTTGATGAGCGAGGTGTCTGGACGCACGACAGTGCTGGCTAAACTTAAAAACCTGGCGCCCGAGCTTCGCAAGGATTCCCCGGAGACAGCGGAAATCCTCAAGCGCCTGAAGGAGCTGGAGCATGATGGCCATCTTTTTGAGGCGGCGGATGCGAGCTTTGAGCTGGTGGTCCTGCAGGTACTGGGGAGATTTCAGCCACACTTCAGCCTGGGCATGTACCGAACCAGCGGGGAGTTCCCTCCACCCGATGGGGAGACCGGCGCCTCTGCCATGCTCAGCGTCCAGGTGGACGGTACCCGGGAGACAACGGCAGCGATGGGCAACGGGCCTGTCCACGCACTGGACACCGCGCTGCGCAAAGCGCTGGGGGTGTTCTATCCAGAGCTGGCCCGCGTGCGCCTGACGGACTACAAGGTCAGGGTTCTCTCTGGGGGCGCGGCGACGGCATCAAAGGTCCGGGTTTTAATCGAGAGCACGGACGGGGAGAGGAGCTGGACGACGGTGGGGGTGTCCACGGACATCATTGCCGCCAGCTGGCAGGCGCTTTCCGACTCCATCGAATATGTACTGCACAGAAAGGATATTAAAGCATGGCCGGCATGACGATGACACAGAAAATCCTGTCCGCGCACAGTGGAGGCAGAGCCTTGGCTCCGGGACAAACCGTTCTCGCGGATCTTGACCTGGTGCTGGGCAATGATATCACCGCGCCTGTTGCCATCGGCGAGTTTGAAAAGGCGGGCTGCTCGCGGGTATTTGATCCAGACAGGGTCGCCCTCGTGCTGGACCACTTCACCCCCAACAAGGATATCAAGGCGGCAGAGCAGTCAAGGCGGGTGCGGGACTTTGCCCGGAAGATGGACATCAGCCACTTCTATGACGTGGGGCGGATGGGGATCGAGCATGCCCTGCTGCCCGAAAAGGGCATGGTGACCGCAGGCGACCTTGTCATCGGCGCAGACAGCCATACCTGCACCTATGGGGCCCTCAACGCCCTGGCAACGGGCGTCGGATCCACGGATATGGCAGCCGGCATGGCTTTCGGGAAAGCCTGGTTCAGGGTGCCTTCCGCGATCCTGGTCAGGCTTTCTGGGAAGTTCAGGCGCTATGTCTCAGGCAAAGACCTCATCCTCTACCTGATCGGACGCATCGGGGTGGATGGGGCGCTGTACCAGTCGCTTGAGTTTACGGGCGATGGGATCCAGGGACTGTCCATAGACGACAGGCTTACCGTGTGCAACATGGCCATTGAGGCGGGGGCCAAGAATGGCATTTTTCCAGCGGATGACGTCACCCGGGATTACCTCAACGAACATGGGGCTTTGCAACCCAGGGAATATGTGGCAGATGTGGACGCGGAGTATGAGTCTGAGATCCATATCAACCTTGATGAGGTGAGGCTTTGCGTGGCATTTCCCCACCTGCCGGAAAATGTGCGGAGCATGGAGGAGGTTCCCGATCACCTGAAGATTGACCAGGTCGTCATCGGTTCCTGCACCAATGGCAGGCTTTCAGACCTTCAGGCGGCTGCGGAAATTTTGAAGGGTCGCCGGGTCGCGGACGGCGTTCGTGCCATTGTGATCCCCGCTACACAAAAGATATGGATGGATGCCCTGCGTTTGGGCTATCTTGAAACCTTTGTGGACGCGGGATGCGCCGTATCCACACCCACCTGTGGTCCCTGTCTGGGGGGGCATATGGGCATCCTGGCCTCCGGTGAGCGTTGCGTATCCACGACAAACAGGAATTTTGTCGGACGTATGGGAGATCCCACCAGCGAGGTATACCTGGCAGGTCCTGCCGTTGCCGCTGCCTCCTCAGTGCTTGGCTGTCTTGCCTCTCCCGAAAGGCTGTCCCCTGCATAAGAAAGGAGAACACCTATGCTGCTTCAAGGAAAGGCACTGTGCTATGGGGATCATGTGGACACGGATGTCATCATCCCCGCCAGGTACCTGAACAGCTCAGACCCGAAGGAGCTGGCGTCGCACTGCATGGAAGACCTGGACCCAGACTTCCATAAAAAAGCCGAGCCCGGATGCTTCATTGTGGCTGGAGCTAACTTCGGTTGCGGTTCCTCGCGTGAACATGCGCCCATCGCGATCCGCCACGCCGGCGTGGGCTGCGTCGTGGCCTCAAGTTTTGCGCGCATCTTCTACCGCAATGCCGTCAACACGGGGCTCCCCATCATCGTTTCGGACATAGAGGTGGAGGAGGGTGACCGCTTGGAGGCAAACCTTGACGCGGGCACCATCCGGAACCTGTCAAAGGGTGTTGAAAAGCAATTCGAACCGTTCCCGCCCTTCCTTCAGAAGATCATCGCCGCGGGCGGACTTATGCAAGCGATGGCTGGAGGTGGGCTGTGACGCGCCATATCGCGGTCATTCCTGGTGACGGCATTGGGCCTGAGGTCGTAAAAGCCGCGGTGAAGCTGCTGTCCGCTGTGGCGGAGAGCTTCAACCACGACTTCACCTTTGAGGACTACCCCGCCGGAGGGGCTGCCATTGACCGCTATGGCATTCCCTTGCCCCAGGCAACGCTGGAGGGTTGCCTGCACAGCGATGCAGTCCTCCTTGGGGCTGTGGGTGGGCCGGCATGGGATGGCTTGCCAGGCCACCTTCGGCCGGAGCGCGCACTCCTTGGCCTGAGAAAAGGCCTGGGCCTCTATGCGAACCTGCGCCCCGCCCGGCTGCTGCCTGCGCTCAGGGCAGCAACCCCCCTGCGGAGTGACCTGGCCGAAAAGGGCTTTGACATGCTGATCGTGCGCGAGCTGACTGGAGGCCTCTACTTCGGGCCAAGCGGTCGCAAAGGCGAAGGAGAGGCAAGAAAAGCCTATGATACGGAGGTCTACAGCGTCGGGGAAATCCAGCGCATCGGCCGCGTGGCGTTTGAGGCTGCGAGGTCCCGCAGGAAAACCCTCGTCAGTGTGGACAAAGCCAATGTGATGGAGTCCTCTCGCCTATGGCGGGAGACCATCCATGCCCTTGCCTCAGACTACCCGGACGTGGCGCTCAGGGATCAGCTGGTGGACAGTGCAGCGATGCAGCTGCTGGCAGACCCGGCGCAGTTTGATGTTATGGTGACCAGCAACCTCTTTGGGGATATTCTGTCGGACGAAGCCTCTCAGCTGACAGGCTCTATCGGTTTGTTACCCTCCGCTTCGCTTGGCGAGGACGGGCGCGGGCTCTACGAGCCCATCCACGGCTCCGCGCCGGATATTGCAGGCAAGGGCATGGCCAACCCCATCGCCTCCATCCTGTCTGCCGCCATGATGCTCAGGCTTTCCTTCGGGCTTGAGGCGGAGGCAGCCGCCGTCGAGGTGGCTGTGGAGGCGGTCCTTGCCCAGGGGGCGAGAACCCGGGACCTTGCGGGAGAGGGGTCTTGGATCAGCACGGACGAGATGACGCAAAGGGTTCTTGATAGCCTGAAGGAAGGCTAAGAGCCAGCCGACACCTGCCCGGGCGCTGCGCTGCTTCGCCGAGGCGCCCGGGCAGATGGAAGACGCCAGGCTGTATGCATCGATCCCCCTGCAAAGAGAGCCGACCGCAGCCTGCGCCTTCTGGCTGTCTTCTGTGATGGCGTTCCAGCATATAAAGCATGAACACCGCGATGCCCTCTCCTCGGATCGCCTTCCGGAGGGCATCTTTGCGGTATTCTCTCCTTAAAACGCCTCCCTGCGATCGCTCTGGCATCGGATCAGCCTGGCCGAGCCCTTGTGCACAGGCTCACACAGGGGTATTCTCTGTGCAAAGGATCCCCCTGCGCGAGTATTGCTTGCGGGCACGGCGGGTGCTGTGTCGGACGAAGCCCCGGCTGTCAGGCGGGGGCATCATGCGGAAAGCCTGCGGGCGCTTTTAAAGGAGAAGCCGATGTTTGTCGCGACGGCCAAGATCGTCATCCCCCTCCCCTGGGCAGAATCGCTCAAGGAGAAGCGGGCCGTTGTCAGAAGCCTCCGCGATCGGTTGAAACGGCGCTACAACCTGTCCGTTGCCGAGGTGGACAAGCTTAACGACAGGCGGCGCATCGTGTTGGGGATTGCGTGTGTAGGTGTGGCGCCTGGCCCCCTTGAAAGAACCCTGGAGGGCGCGTTCAGCCTTGTCCAGGGGAGCGTGGAAGGAGACGTCTTCCTGGAAGAAAGGGAGGTCCTGTAGCCGGTTCTGGGGCGGTTTCTGTACGTGAAGCGTCCGCAATGTACTCATGAGGCGCTGCGGTTGTCGCTCCAGTCAATTCTGCCCAGCGCCCAGGCTGTCAGTTCTGCCAGCGAGGGATGGATGACCATCGAGCGCTCCACTGTTTCAAACACGCCCACAAGCGGGCGGATCATGTCCATGCACCGACAGAGGTTTTCCTGGGAGTCCAGGGCCCCGGGGGCCTCGCTGCAGCGGTATCCCGTGTTCATCATGTATACAAAAGGCTGCAGGAGCGCGGCTGCCTGGTAGCCTACCACATGGATGCCGATGAGCTGCCTGTCTTTGTCCGCCAGCAACTTGACGAAGCCATCTTCGTCGCTGCCGGGGGTGTAGGCCATGGAGATGCCGCTGGCGATCTCTGAATAGTGGTTGCGCCCCACATAGTACTCGATGCCCAGTGCCTGGGCCTCTCTCTCCGTCAGCCCTGCATGTGCGACCTGGGGATGGGTGAAAACTGCCCACGGAACGCTGTCGTAGCTTGCCGGAATATGGCTGCCGGTAAAGAGGTTGCGAGAGAGGATGCCGGCTTCATAGTTTGCCTTATGCCTGAATTGGTATTTGCCGTTAATGTCGCCCAGGGCATAGATGTTTGGCGCGTTGGTCCTTAAAAACGCATCCGTTTGGATCCAGCCACGGCTGTCGGTCCGAACACCTGCCTGGTCCAGCCGCAAGAGGTCGCCATTTGACATGACCCCGGCTGCGACAAAGATTTCCTCCGCCTCAAGGGTGGTTTCTTTCCCGGATGAAGCATCCCGCAGCGTCAGCGCCTTGCCATTTGCGGTCGGAGCCGCTCGGACTGCAGCGCTTCCCGTGAGAACCCGGATCCCGGATTTTCGAAAGCTGTCCATGACAAAGCGGCTGACTTCCTCCTCTTCAAGGGGAAGCAGCAGCGGAGCCATGTCCACGATGCTGACCTGAGTTCCATAAGCGCTGAAGATGTGGGCAAACTCTGCCCCGACAGCGCCCCCACCCAGGATAATGAGGCTTTTCCAGGGTTTTTTGGGAAAACGCTCACCAAAGAAGGTCTCCGCGATCACATACCCGGTTTCTTCAAGACCTTCCACCGGAGGCAGGCGCGTCCTCGCGCCGGCTGCGATGACAAAGCGGTCGGCGCTGAACTCCTCCGCAGGTCCACCTGCGGTGGGCTTGACGCGCAGGGTATGGGGGCCTGTAAACTCCCCCGTGCCCTTGTATACGCCCAGATGGGGAATGCCCGCGAGGCTTTCCTCGATCTGGCGGTGCTTGCCGATTTGGGCCCACATCCTTCCCGCGATATTGTCAAAATCTATCTCCGGAGGCTTGAAATGAAGCCCAATGCGCGCTGCTCTTTCTGCTTCCCTGATCAGGTCTGCGGGATAGACAAGCATCTTTGAGGGGATGCACCCCTTGTTCAGACAGGTACCTCCGAAGGCCGAGTGTTCTACAATGGCGCAGCTGAGTCCCTGCTGGAGTGCGGCTTCCATGACCATCAGGCCGGCGCCGCTGCCGATGACCGCTATATCGTATTTCTTCATGCTGCCCCCTTCGATCGTTGCCACTTCGCGCGCGGACAAGCTCCGGCACGCCGTGTCCGTGGGACCGTGTGCATCCGGCTCCATCATAGCAGAATCCGCACAAGGGCTCAACAAATACAATGACTGGGCTTATGCCTGTGCCGGTTCTTTCATAGTCCTGCTTGGACGGATTCAAGCAAATTACGTTGTATTGACTGAACCTTAACATTCGGGTATGATCATAGGGCGACTTAGGTGGTCGCGAAAAGAAACGGAGGTCTGCTCATGAAAAAGATGATTGTGCTGCTTGTTCTTGTGATGGCAGTTGCCCTGCTTGCGGGTTGTGCGCCTAAAGCACCCGAAGCCACGGCCACGCCTGTGGTAACGGATGCTCCCGCTGAGGCACCCGCCGAAGCCCCTGCCGAAGCCCCCGCTGAGGCTCCTGCCGAAGCCCCCGCGGGCTGAGCCGGGCGAAGCGTAGTAAAAGCGCTTCACTGGGCATAGCCCGCCGGCGCGGCCGCGGAATAGGGATACCGGACCCGAGGGTCGGTGTGCCGTCCGCGGCTTTTCTCTTTTTAGGGACTATTGGGAGGGTTGGATGGATAGACGGATCTGGCTTGCCTACGGAAGCGACCTTGTGCGCATGTCCCAGGACATTGCTGCAGCCGCAGGCCTGGCAGAGCGTATTGGAAAGCGGCGGGCAAGGATTGGGCTGAAGCCCAACCTTGTCCTTGCATCTCCCGCCGATCGCGGGGCCACCACCCACCCGCAGATTGCTGAAGGCGTGATCGGTTATCTGAAAGAAAGTGGCTTTTCGGACATCATCATCCTAGAAGGATCCTGGGTGGGATGTCGCACGGAAGAAGCCTTTTTGCGTTGCGGGTACAGGGATCTGTCTAAAAGGACGGGTGTTCCCCTGGTTGATACCAAAAAAGACAGGGCACGTGAGTGCGATTGTGGGGGACTGCCCCTCTCCCTCTGTGACAGCGCCATGAAGCTCGACTTTCTGATCAACCTGCCTGTCATGAAAGGTCACTGCCAAACAGGGGTGACCTGTGCGCTTAAGAATATTAAGGGGTTGATTCCTGATAGAGAAAAACGCCGCTTTCACGCAATAGGCCTCCATAGGCCTATCGCCCATTTGAATGCGGGCCTCCGACAGGGCTTTGTTCTTGTGGACGCGGTCTGCGGGGACCTTGACTTTGAAGAAGGCGGAAACCCCGTCCCCCGCGGCCAGCTCATCGGCTGCTATGATCCCGTGCTCTGCGATGCCTACGTCAGCGCGCAGATGGGATACAGCGTCGAGGAGATTCCCTATATTGGCTATGCCCAAGCGCTGGGTGTCGGCTGTGCAGACCTCGGAAGGGCAGAGGTGATAGCCCTAAACGAGCCTGTAGCAGGGATGGACGCTCGGCCTTCCAGCAGGACTTTGAAGCTTCTAAGCCGGGTAGACGAACGTGGTGCCTGCAGTGCCTGCAGTGCCAACCTGGCGTACGCCCTTCAGCGGCTGAATGACCTCAGCAGGCTTGGGGATCTGAGGGTCCCCATCGCCATCGGACAGGGCTGGAAAGGCGTTACCGGGGAGCTTGGCGTGGGCAGCTGCACGGCGGCTTTCAGGCGTTCAGTCGGGGGATGTCCGCCGTCGGGCGACAGGATCCTGCGCTTTCTGCTGGAAGCGTTGCGTGAAAGTGGCCCCGAAACGGATGGGACCACTGCGCTACGCGAGGGGTAGTAGCCGGTCTGCGGGCCACTCAAGCGTCGCGAAGTAGTCCTCCGCCGTCTCTGCCCGGCGGATCAGACGGAAGCTGCCGTCCCGTTGCCTGAGCACCTCCGCGCCGCGCAGCCTGCCGTTGTACTGGTAGCCCATGGAATGCCCGTGGGCGCCTGCGTCATGGATGAGCAGAAGGTCTCCCAGAGCAATGGGCGGGAGCAGGCGGTCGATGGCAAACTTGTCGTTGTTTTCACACAGACAGCCCGTGATGTCATAGGTTTCCGTGGCGGGCAAGTCCCGTTTGCCGACCACGCTGATGTGATGGTAGGCGCCATACATCGCAGGCCGGAGAAGGTTGGCTGCGCAGGCGTCTACGCCGATGTAGTGCTTGTGGATCTTTTTTTCATGCATGGCGCGGGTGACGAGCCAGCCATAGGGACCGGTGATATATCGCCCCATCTCAGTGCGGATGCCAACGCCTGTTGATTCGAAGTGGCCTAAATATTCTTTATAGAGGGCTTCGACGCGCTGTCCGGCGACTTCGACATCCGCTGCCGGTTCCCCGGGCAGATAGGGAATCCCAAAGCCGCCCGAAAGGTTGACAAAAGCGAGGGGGAGAGCGGCTTCCTCTGCCACCTGGCGCGCGGTTTTGAACAGCAGTGTGGCGAGAGCAGTATAGTAGCCTTCGTGGTTGATGTTACTGGCCAGCATTGCGTGTAAGCCAAAGCGCCTGGCGCCCAGCCGCTTAAGCGCCTTAAGCCCGGGCGCGAGCTGGTGACGCGTCCACCCGTACTTGCTGTCCCTGGGGCTTCCCATGATGCTGTTGTCGTCCCCAAATTCACCGCCAGGATTAAAGCGAACGCTGATGGTCTCTGGAACACCTCCGTGGTCCCTGAGCGTTTCAATGTCGCTGATGTCGTCCAGGTTGATGATGGCGCCCAGCTCTCTGGCCAGGTCAAACTCCTCGGGAGGCATCGCGTTTGCGCTGAACATAATGTCTCCGTCGCGGACGCCGAGCCGCTGTGCCAGCAAGAGCTCCGTCATAGACGAGCAGTCCAGCCCACAGCCCTCCTCCAGGAGGATCTGAAGGATGGAAGGGTTGGGAAGGGCCTTGACAGCGAAATACTGCCTGAAATCCGGGGCCCACGAAAACGCGCGGGCTACCCTGCGGGAGGCAGCGCGGATACCCGCCTCATCATAGAGATGAAAGGGAGTGGGGAAAAGATCCGCTGCGCTGCGGAAGACCTCATCGCTGAGCGTGTCATTAGGCATGGGCGCTCCTTTGGGACAGGGCAGTGTTTGGCCGCCGTCCTATAGTCAGAGCTAAATCATACAGAGGCGTCTTCGCGCCTTGCAAGACAGGCGATCAAAAAGAACCCTAAAAATACAGGGTGCATAGACCCGACACGGTCTTTTTTCTTGGTTTTTCTGGCACAGGGGTCCTTTAGGCCATAGGTACCAAAGCCCAGCCTTAACAATCGGACGGGGAAAATCCTCCACGAATCTGTCCGTTTATCGGGCCTGCATGGAGTCAGATTGACGCTGTGTACCGTGCATCACCGATGGCATCTGCTCATGTGGGGCTGCAGGCGGAGGAAGTGCTTGCCTTGTGGAGGCCCGATCCCAGAGAGGATGCGTGCGTTGTGGAGAGGAGACGTTGTGCACAGCTGTTTGTTAAAGGGGAGCAAACTGTCCTGAGCGGGCGGACGCCAAGCCTGCAGGTTCGCTGGTACTCCTTCATGCCCGCCTTCTTAAGTGTCATCACGCGGCGTTTGTTCGGAATTGATGGCAACATTTCAGCCAGTGTGTTCCGGCTTTTTTCTATGAAAGCGAAGGCTGGGGCTCCTGGCGCTTGTTGATCACCGGGGAGAAAAACGCAGGACGCAAGGGAAATGATCGTCGGAGCAGGAGAATCGGAAAGCGGCGCTGAATAGTATGATGGGTGAAGAACAGCGTGCCCAAGGGGCGCAGAAAGGGAGTCTTGTGGACGACAGCGAGTACCAGGCACCAGGAGAAGGGCAGGTTCGCATCGTGCTGTACCTGCCCCGCGACCTTGTGAGAATGCTGAAGGCCATCGCAAAGAAGCAGGGGACGACGCTTGGCTTTGTGATCAGCGTATTGCTCAGTAGAGGAGCAAAGGCCAGTCTAAGGCGGGGGAGAAGCCGGGCACAGGCTGCTGAAAGCGAAAACATGGCCGGCAAATCTATTGAGAGCCTGTCAAACATGGAGTGGGATGGGTGAGGAGAGGGCGGTGCCTTAAAACGTCGGGCAGGGAGCCTTTCCATCCAGGTCCCGTGGATCGAAACACCATCGGAATTTCAGCGGGCACCGCGGGAAGGGCAGCCTTACTGGCTGTCTGTGCGCTCCTGATACAAGCCCTCACGTTCGGCCATGGGGCTGCCCACAGCTGCGTCCGGCTCATCGAAGGCCCAATCGATGGGCCCGGGCTCTATGTGGTTGCAGGCATTCATGGGGACGAGCCGGCAGGGGTGGCTGCAGCAGAACACCTGGCGCGGGACAGGCTCACAGCAGGCAAACTGTATATCCTAAGCCCGGCCAACGTGGAGGGTGTACGCGAGGGCTCGCGCCTCTTTGCTTCACAGGGGGATCTGAACCGGGCCTTTCCTGGAAGGCCTGACGGAACCCTGGTTGAACGGGCTGCTTTTGCGATCTTTGAGGACATCCGGGACAGGCAGCCGATCTTGGTCCTTGACCTCCATGAGGCTTCCGCCCCCCGGGGCTCCGGGGATGATCTTCGAAACGCACTCGTGTGTACCCGTCTGGATGTGGTGGGGGACCTCGTTTTTGAATTTTTGGACGTCTTTGGGCAGAAGAAGGATAAAGGTGGATTTCAGCTCTTTGCCTCGCCACCGTCCGGCAGCATCAATCGAGAAGTTTCAGACCTTCTCGGCATCCCTGTGATTACGGTGGAGACCTCCCGCGACGATCCTTTTTCGAAAAGAGTACAAACGCAGCTTGTCGCCGTTCGGTTCTTTTTGGCCCATTTGGGTCTCATGGAAGAGGAAACCCCAGAGGCTCCTCACCTCCTTCCGTGAAAACACCGGAAGCGGGATGCTTCCCAAAATCTTAGGAGAATGGGAACGACGCATGATCTTGCAGGATCCGCTGTGCTGAGCAGGGAATCCGACCGCATACCCTGGGCCAGAAGCCTATAACCCGTTTCCTGTGGAGATCGGAAGGATACACAAGACCGCTTTTGCCAATCACCTCACGTAATGAAGCAAGGCTTCATGCTTATTCTCATGGATACGGCTTCCTTTTCATTCCTGAGTCACGTGCTTCGCGCTCATCTTTTATGAGGTGCGATTTTTCTTTGTGCCAATGCAGGACCGCACGCGGTCGGTTGACGGTGTGGATCAGCGGATAGTATGCTGTTTGCCTGACGGCGCGTACAGCAAGCCTTCAGTTGATTCGCAGAATCACAACATGCGCCGTGTATAGACCCTTGCAGCAATCCTTCATCGTGATTAGGTTCACAGAGGGTCTAGTTATTAGGATGAGGACGAATGGACCGTTTCATTGATGCCATAGGCAGGGAAGCAAACCGTACCGTGACAGAGAACCTGCAGCTGGCATACAGGTCTGTCGGCGTCAGCTCTGTGCTGGATTTTTTTGGTACGGCAGGAGCCCTGCGCTCGCGAAGCGAACAGGAAATTGAGCGGAAGATGGCGCGTGCCTTCGAGGAGGACCCCCTTTTGACGGTGAAGCTTTTGTTTTATCTGGGGGATATTCGCGGTGGGCTTGGTGAGCGAAGGACGTTTCAAATCGCATTGCGATGGCTGGCAGCGAAATACCCTGGGTGGGTGAAGGCGAATCTGGGCAATGTTGCCTATTTCAACAGGTGGGACAGCTTGTTTGTACTCAAGGACACGCCCTGTGAAGAGACCATGTTGCATGCTGTGCAGTCCCAGCTTGAGGCGGACAGGGCTTTGTGCGCGGAGAACGCACCCCATGTCAGCCTTTTAGCAAAGTGGATGCCGTCCACCAATGCCTCTTCCAGGGCCGCCCGCAGACTGGGTCTTTGGTTCGCGAAGGCCTTTGGCTGGACAGAGAAGGATTACAGAAAAACACTCTCCGCCCTTCGGGGGAGCCTGGACGTGGTTGAGAGAAAAATGTCCAGCAACGTCTGGGAGAACATCAACTATGGCAGCGTCCCTTCTGTCGCGATGACCCATTACCGGGGGGCATTTAAGAAGCGGGATGGGGAGCGTTTCGCACAATACCTTAGGGACGTTTCGGCAGGCCGCGAAAAAATACACGCGGCAGCCCTGTTTCCCTACAATATTGTCGAGAAGATCCTCTATCAGGAAGGCGACGAGGATGAAGTGCTGGAAGCGCAGTGGAAAGCGCTGCCTGACTATCTAAACGGCGCATCTCACAGCATCATGGTGATGGCCGACGTCTCAGGTTCCATGTCAGGCAGACCGATGGCAACAGCGATCGGCCTGGGTGTGTACTTCGCCGAGCGCAATGCCGGCCCCTACAGAAACCTGTTCATGACTTTTTCTTCCAATCCTTCCTTTGTGAAACTGGATGGGGATACCCTCAGGGAAAAAGTAAACAACATGATAGGCGCGGACTGGGAGCAAAACACAAACCTGGCAGCGGCGTTTCGCAAGATTCTGAGCGTGGCGGTTGAACATAGCGTCCCTGCGGAAGAGATGCCCAAGGCGCTGCTGGTCATCAGCGACATGGAAATCGACGCCGCCGTCGGCACGCAGGGCCAAACAGCCGACTTCCTGCTTGTGATGGAGACGGAATTTGCGCAGGCGGGCTATGCGCTGCCCCATCTGATTTTCTGGAATGTGGATTCACGGCACGATACCTTTTTGGTGGAAGGGAACCGCAAGGGCGTTCAGCTGGTAAGCGGGCAAAGCCCGTCTGTGTTCCGGGGTCTTGTAGACTCCATGACTAAAACACCCTATGAAACTATGCTCCTGACCCTGCTGGACGAGAGATACGACAGGGTCGTCCCGCCTGAACCGGCCCCTGCTTCACATGAAAGCTGTCAAGACGGTCACTAGGCACTCCCCTTCATAAGGCCTATGGGCAGGAGACGGCAAATCCCCTGCCCTGCAGGGCCATGACCCTTTCGAGGACCTGGAGCAGAAAAAAACCCCAAAGAAGATTTTAAAAGCATATTGACTTGCGCAAAATGCATGGTATAATAGCTTTAAAATGAACCGGTTCATTTACGCTGGACAACACGGGTGCGAAGGGAATCCATGAAGAGAGCCTCAACTTTACGAGATGTAGCAACGCTAGCCGGAGTCTCCTTAGGTACGGTCTCAAAGTATCTCAATGGGGGCACGGTTCGTGAAATGAACCGTATCAAAATTCAAAAGGCCATTGATGCCCTGCAATATTTACCAAATCATATCGCCCGCAATTTTGCGCTGGGAAAATCCAAAGCGGTCACCTTATTCCTTATCACAGAAACCCCGATCGTCGCTTCGACCTGGGGATACGAACAGCCGATCATCCAGGCGCTCAACGACAGGATCAAAGCCACAGACCTCAGCCTGCAGATGCGGATTGCCTCAAAGGATGACAATGCCCATACGCTGAAAGTCATAGAAGAGAGTATTCGAAGCAAGAGTACGGATGGCATTGTTCTCCTGTCTGCCTGGATCATCGACTCCGCCGCTGTTTCTCTGCTTGACTACTATGGGTTTCCCTTTGTGATCATCGGTTCCTCTGAAGACATACGAAGGGCTGAGACGGTCGATTTTGACAACCAAAGCCCTGTGTACTCCCTGGTGACACAGCTATACCGCTGGGGACACAGGCGTTTTGCGCTCATCGGCGGCTTTTCTGAGCAAACCCACATGATCAGGCGCGAAAAGGGCTTTCGGACAGCGCTGAGGGACGCGGGCTTAAGCTTGGACGAGCGCTGTGTGCGCTTTGGAGACTACAGCCTTGACAGCGGGTATGAGCTGACCACGGAAGTGCTGAAGCAAAGGCCACAGCCCACGGCTATTGTCTGCGGCAACGACAACATTGCCGCAGGGGCAATCAAGGCAGCGCACGCCCTGGGGCTCAAGGTGCCGGATGACATTTCAATCAGCGGGTTTGACAACAGTGTCATATCGGAGGCCCTGACCCCCAGGATCACAACGGTGCAACCCCCATCGTATGAAATGGGGCGCATTGCCATGGATCAGCTGTTGATGAAGCTTGAGGATCCTGCTTACAGGATTCCCAATACGGTCCTTGAAAGCACCCTGCTGCTCAAGGATTCGACCGGACGCTCTTCTGATTTCTGAAAGGAGACTTGTTGACATGCGAAACGTAGTCCGAAAGAAGGTCCAGGGATTCCCAAACCTTCAAGTTGATGTGGATCTGAGAGGTATTCCTGAGCTGGACGGATCGGAATACTGGCAAAGAGTGCGCCGTGCTCAGGCAAAGATGCAAGGGTATACGCATCTTGTCGTCTACGCGGATCGGGAGCACTTCTCCAACATAGAGTATTTCACAGGCTTTGACCCGCGGTTCGAAGAAGCCCTGCTGGTCATCCCGCAAAGCGGATCTCCCTCGATCATCGTAGGAAACGAAGGGGTGGATTATTGCGGCATCATTGGATACGAATTCCAGATGTTTGTATGCCCAACGTTCAGCCTGCCGGGCCAGCCCAGGCCGCATGAGCATGCCCTTGAAAGCAGCCTGAGGGAGGCGGGTCTTGATCAGCATTCCATGGTGGGGGTCATTGGGTGGAAAGCGTTCACACCGTCCGATCACCGGGCGCCAAAAAAGGCTTTTGACCTTCCCTACTTCATCATGGAGAGCCTTTTAAGCGTTGTGCCGTTTGAAAACCTGACAAACGCCACCGAACTGATGACTGGGCTTGAATCCGGCCTGAGGATGACGCTGGAAACAAAGGAACTGCTCCTCAACGAAATCGCGGGCACCCTTTCATCCAGGGCCTCCTTCCGGGTGCTTGAAAATCTTCAAGAAGGCATCAGTGAAATAGAAGCCAGCACATACCTCAATATCGGCGGACTGCCGATCAATGTACATCCGAACATCAACTTCGGAAAAAATGTGTCTCTCGCCCTGGCAAGCCCCAGGCCCGGTACAAGCCTCAAGCGTGGGGACGTGGTGGGACTGGGCATGGCTTATCGCAGAAGCCTGTGTCATAAAATTGGTTACTATGTGGACGGGCCAGACGAGGAGCCGGCGCCCCGGCGGGAGTTCTATGACCGGTATTTTCGCGTCCTTGCAGCCTGGTATGAAACGGTTGCCATCGGTGTCAAAGGGGGGCAGGTGTACGACGCGACAAACAGCGCGGCGGGCGGACTGTCCGACTTTGGCGTCTCTCTTAATCCAGGGCACCTGATCCATACGGACGAATGGACCAACACACCCTTCCAGCCGGGCTGTGAGGTTCCGCTGCGTTCGGGCATGATGATTCAGTGCGACTTTACAGCCGCAAAGCCAAAGGACAATCTCTTTGCGCACGCGGAGGACGGCATCATTCTTGCAGACAAGGAAACCCGCAGGGCCATTGAAAAGGCGTCGCCCGCGGCCTGGCGGCGGATCCTGGAGCGAAGGCGTTTCATGGCGGATGTACTTGGCCTGCGCCTGTCCGAGGATGTGCTTCCTGTTTCCGATCTACCTGGCGCGGTTTTCCCCTATATGCGCGATCCGCAGATGGTTCTCGCTTTTTCGCAGCAATAACCTTGAATTAAACCGGGAAACAGGGGACACCCGGTTTAAAAATAAAACACGGAGGAACCTGTCGTGAAAAAACTAACCGCACTTCTGCTCCTGTTGACGATGTCCTTTGCTCTGCTGGGAACAGCCCAGGCTGACGAACCCTTGAAAATCGGTGTGGCCTTTGCCACCCAGGTAGCCAAGCGCTTCGAGTATGATGCAGCCTTTATGAAGGAAGTCTTTGATGCCGCCGGGGCTGAGATGGTGGTGCAATGGGCTAACTATGAGGAAGGCAAACAGGTTACTCAGGTTGAGAACATGCTCAGCCAGGGTATCGATGCGCTGGTTCTCGTCGCCGTGAACTCAAACATGTCCAGCCTTGTTGAAAAGGTGAAGAGCGAAGGCATTCCGGTTGTATGCTACGACAATTACATCCAGAATGCGGATCTGGACGCGTATCTCGACCGCGACAACTTTGCCGGTGGCGTCATGCAGATGACCATGGCGCTGGAGGCGATTGGTGGCGAGGGAAAAATCGTCATCATTCATGGAGAGCCCACGAGCTCCGTCGTGAAGGCATTCAAAGAAGGTTACGACGCGACACTGGCCGAATACCCCAATGTTGAAGTGGTCATGGAGCAGTATTGCAATGGTTACTCCAGCGCTATCGCGCTCCAGATCGCCGAAAACGCCATCACAGCCCACGGAGACCAGATCAAGGCCTTCGTGTGCACCGCAGACCCCCTGGCACTGGGTATCGTCCCCGCGCTGATCGAAAGCGGCCTGGCTGGCAAAGCGTATGTGACCGGAATGGACTGCGAGACCCCCGTGCTCCAGGCGATCATTGACGGGCACATCGGCATGAGCATCTGGACCGACATCAAAGAATGTGCGAAGCGTGCTGCGGAGATCGCCCTTGCCCTGGCAAACAAGGAAGAATTCACTTATGATGAGCTCATCTTTGATGGCGACTACGAGATTCCCAAGGTCTTTGTTCCAATTATTGCGATCACCAAAGACAACCTGACGGAGTTTGTCGATGAGATCGCACCGCCCGAGTGGGTCAGCTGGGACGAGCTGAACCTGAACTGACCACGCCGGACCGCTCTACAGGCTGCCCTCCTCCGGAGGAGGGCAGCCTACCCACTGCACGGGGAGGGGATGACCACGGTGAAGGAAGCGGTTCTCAGGTTTGAAAACCTGACAAAAGAATTTCCCGGCGTCATTGCGGTTCAAGACGCGACGCTCGAGATCTTTTCCAGTGAAATACACTCGGTTGTAGGCGGAAACGGTGCCGGAAAATCTACACTGATGAAAATGCTGGCCGGTATTTATCCCTATGGAAGCTACATGGGCGACATTTTCCTCAAGGACCAGGAATGCCGGTTTAGGACAATCCTTGACGCGCAGAGCAGGGGCATTGTCATGGTGCCACAGGATATTCAGATGGCCAATGACTTAAGCGTCGCGGAAAACCTTTTCATGGGCAAGCAGCCTGCCCGACATGGAATCGTTGATTTTTACGAGATGTATCGGGAATCGGATAGGATTCTCAGGGATTTTAATCTGGATATCAGCCCGACCACGAAAGTCCGAGACATCGGGATTGCCCAAAAGCAACTGCTGGTGATTGCGCGAGCAATTCATAACCAGGTGAAGGTGCTGTTGCTGGACGAGCCGACGTCAACCCTGTCCAACAAGGAATGCAGGACGTTGTTTGACAAGGTCAGAGAACTGAAAGCCAAGGGGATCGCCTGTGTGTTCATCTCTCACAGGCTCGAGGAAGTCAAGCAGATCTCCGACGTCATCACTGTCATGCGAGATGGGCACATCGTGGGAACATCCTTAAATGACCTGATGACTGAAAAGCAGATCGTCTCCCTCATGGTGGGGCGTGAAACAGAAGGGGCTTATCCACCCCGGGACCGCAGGCCTGGAGAAATGGCGCTCAACGTCAAACATGTGACGATCCGCGATCCGAAAGCGCCTTCTCAGATGCTGGCTGAGGACGTCTCCTTTGAGGTCAGAAGAGGAGAGATCCTTTCAATCTACGGGCTGGTGGGCGCGGGGCGCAGCGAAACTGCGCTGGCCATCCTGGGCGCCTTTGAAGGGCCTGTGGAATGTGAAATGGAGGTCTATGGCGAAGAGGTGCAGATCCTAACGCCCGGGGATGCCGTGGACAAAAAGATCGGCTATCTTCCCGAAGACCGCAAACGCCATGGCGTGATTGATATCGCGAGCGTAGCAAAAAACCTGACCATCCCTAGCTTGAGGGCCCTCTCCGACAAAGGGATCATCGACAGGAACCGTGAACAGGAACTAGTCGAGAGCCTGATTCGCAAACTGGCGATCAAAACCCCGTCGCCGGAAACGCCGGTACGGAATCTAAGCGGAGGCAATGCGCAAAAATGCGTCCTTGGCCGCTGGATTGCCGCAGACTCAGAAATCCTGATTCTTGATGAGGCGACGCAGGGAATCGACGTTGAGACCAAGTTCCAGATTTACTTCATCCTGGACGAGCTTGCCCGGGAAGGCAAGGCCATCGTCTGGATCTCTTCCGACCTTTCCGAGGTGATGGGCATCTCCGACAGGATTCTGACGATGAAAAGCGGAAAAGTCGTGAACGTCACCGATGGCAGGCGCGCGGACAAAAATCAAATCCTGTGGGAAGCCGCAACGGGGAAAGTCGAGGCGGAGTGACATGAGAACGGTCAGCATCAAGAACAAGAACATACTGAAAACAGGGTCCAGAATTCTTGTCGTGGCAGTCATGCTGGTTGTCTTTAACCTGATTACAAAAAACATCTTCCTGACCCAGCGCAACCTGACGATGCTCCTGCGTCAGTCATCCGTGCTGATGATCCTGGCCTCCTCGTTGATGATGCTCCTGATCACGCGCAACATCGACTTGAGCGGTGGGGCAGGCGTCTATCTGACGGGTGTCATCATGGCCATCCTGATCGTCAACCATGGATGGAACCCCTGGCTGGCGATGGCGGTTGCGATTGCCCTCGGGCTGACCATGGGCTTCACCATCGGTATCCTGGTGGGCTACCTGCAGCTTCCTGCATTCATTGTGACGCTGGGAGCTCAGCTTGTGTTTCGGGGAACAGGCTATGTGCTGACCAACGCAGCCACCATCGGACCTCTCCCAAAGGCCATCACCAATATCTCGGATGCCTACATCCCGCCCGTGCCGGCGATCATCACCGTAGCGGTTCTTTGTATCATCTTTATCGCCATCAACCTGCGAAGCTATAAAAAGCTGGGAAAATGGTACGGCAGCAAAGAGAAGCTTGAAGTCAACATACTGATTGCCATTGTTCTGGCTGCGGTGCTGTGCTGGGTTTTTATCGGATACAAGGGGCTTCCCATGGCGGTGGTCATCGCGTTCGCCGTCGCGTTGGTGATGCATTTTGTGGCGAGCAAAACTGTTTACGGGAGGCACATCTACCTGATCGGTGGCAACATCGAGTCAGCCAGGCTGGCCGGGGTCCGGACACCCAAGCGGATATGCCAGGCTTACGTGGTGCAGGGCCTCATGTACGGAATTGCAGGCACCGTGCTGTGTGCCAGGCTGGGCAGCGCCGCAGCCACGGGAGGGCAGCTGCTGGAGCTTGATGCGGTTGCCGCAGCATGCATCGGCGGCACGAGCATGTCAGGCGGGGTGGGGACCATTCTTGGCCTGAGCGTGGGCGTCGTGATCTACACCATGATCGATAATGTCATGAGTCTGATGAACGTATCCTCCCATCTGCAGATGGTGGCGAAGGGGACCATCCTGCTGATGGCGATCTCCATTGACATGGTAGCCAACAAGGCCAAGTTCAGGTTCAAGCTGGTTAAGCGGGCGGCACATAACAACTGAAACGATAGGGGAAAGCAAAGCCATGAAAATCGCTGTAGGGATGTTCTATCACGAGGCTAATTCCTTTAATCCTTCGACGCTGAAGAAGAAGGATATGGTGTATGTTGAAGGCAAGGAGGTCCTGGACCGGCTCTACGCGACAGAACTGTTTCTGGAGCAGGGAGTAGACCTTGTGCCGCTGATCTTCGCGGTGGCCCTTCCCAACGGCATCGTGGACAGACAAGCCTATGATGACTGTGCAGATCGCATGCTCGATCTATTGAAAGAGCATGCGGACGTGGACGGCGTTTTCCTCCACCTGCACGGAAGCATGGAGGTGGAGGGCCTGGGCTCCGGAGAATACCACTTGGTTCGGAGGATCAGGAAACTGCTGGGGGAGAAGGTGATCATTGGGATCGCGCTTGATTTTCATGCCAATACGGATGAACGGCTTCCACCGCTTGTGAATGTCATGCGCAATTATCGAACCGTCCCGCATAGCGACCAGAGGGAAACCGAGTTGGTGGTTGCCAGGAAGATGATGGATTGCCTGAAGCGTTCGCTGGCGACCACCCCTCAGTTCGTTCGAATGCCTTATGCCATCCATCCTGAAAAAGCATTGTCTGGCACGTGGCCGCTGGACGAGATCTTCACCCGACTGGAGGCTGTTGAGCAGCGGGAGGGAATCGCCATCGCTTCACTGGGCTGCGGGATGATTTGGTGTGACTGCGCCACCCTGGCCTCCAATATCACCGTCACGCCGTCCGAACCGCGCTATAGCGCTGTGGCGAAGGCAGCTGCGCAAGAGCTGGCAGACTACGTCTATTCTCTCCGGGACAGCTTTGATTTTGAGCAGCTCCCACTGGTTCCCCACGAGGCCGCCAGGTACGCGGTTTCGTTTGAATATGATTCCCCGGTTTACGTATCGGACTCCGGAGACAATACAACAGGCGGGGCGGTGGGCGACCATACGATCATGCTCAGGGAATTCCTGTCCATCCGGGACCTGAAAGGCAAAAAGATCCTGGTCTCTTCGATCTGGGACGAAAAGTGCGTTGAAGAATGCTGGAAACACGCAGAAGGCAGCGCCATTGAAATCGCCATCGGGAAAGACTATGACGAGAATACCAAGGCGGTTTTAGTAAAGGGAATCCTGAAACGCAAAGGCTCCCTGCTGGGCTACATGGGAGCCGAATCGGACGTCGTCGGCAGAGCTGTAACCATTTCTTCAGGGGACATCGATATCTGCATCATTGACCGCCCCGGCTCCCTGATATCGGTCAAGCATTTTGGCCCCCAGGGGGTAGGCCTCAAGTTAGAGGAATACCACGTGGTTGTGGTCAAGCAGGGATATCTCTTTACGGAACTGCGAGCGCTGGCTAAACTGGCCATCCTGGCCCTTACCCCGGGAGCGACGCATCAGATTGTGGAGTCGCTTGATTTTAAAAACATCCAGCCGCCTGTTTATCCTTTGCGATACGTGGGCGATCAGACGGCTTGAAACCATTGCCCCGGTCATCCGCAGGCGATGAGAGGCCCTCTCTGCCGGCTGAGCTCAAGGGCCTGTTCCACTGATTTCATATGTCGCAGTGCCTGCATGGCATAGGCGTCCATCATCTCGGAAGATATTTCAGGCTGCGGTCTGCCGCAGAGGCCCAAGGGCCGGGGCGTGAACTCCATCGCCATGGATCCGCTGTAGCCGATGGCTTGGAGGATAGACAGCAATTCCTGAAAGTTCGTGCGGCCCATGCCCGCAGGCTCCCGGGTGTTGTCGGCCAGATGCACGTGCCACAGCTTGGGGGCGACCATGAGGAGAGGAGAAGCGAAACTGCTCTCCTCAAGGCTCATATGGAAGGTATCAGCCATGATCCCGACAGCCGGATGGTTGATTTCCTGTACCATTTGCCAGGCTGTTTCCAGGGTGTTGACAAAGTATGTTTCATAGCGGTTGAGGGGCTCGAGGACAAGGCGTACGTTTTTCTGCTGGGCGGTGTCCCCGGCGCTGCGAATATGGCGTACGGCGTTGCCCCACAGCTGCTCATAGCTCATGTGGGCAGGTGGCGCGATCCTGCCGACGGGCGATGGGACGACGATAAGGCACTGCACCCCAAGACGGGAAGCAAGGTCCACACAGTCGCTTAAGTATTGCAGCGCGCCGGATGCGTCATCCGCGCTTAGGTCGCGGTCATCGCTGCCGAATCTGCCGCACATGGAGAGAGAGCCGATGCGATACTTGTCCATGAGCCGCAAGCACTCATCGACATCAAGGTTGCCGGGTTCTCCATCCAGCTCGATGGCGTCATAGCCGCAATTGGCCAACCTTTGGAAGCTGCGTTCCAGGCTTTCGCTGCCCATTACCCACTGGGTCATGCTATATCGGTACATCCTTGCTCCTTTTCTGCCCTGACTTCAGCCATGAGGCCGCTTTGCTATTATCCCCGGGGCAGCGCTGCCAATCAAGCGTGCAGCGGCACAGAGCCGGTGCTCAACGACCGGGGATACCAAGGCAAAGTGCTTCGGTTTTTTCCGTGGTCTTCAGGCAGGCCATCGTCTTTTATGGTACAATGCCCGCTAGGAAGAACCGGTGGTCGGGCGGAGCTGTGTGTCTGCGCTGGATGCGACTGGCGATGAACGATCTTCAGGCAGCCCACTGGCGCGCATGTGGCTCGGGTATCTGCCGCTGTCTTTAGTGGAGGGGAAGCGAGGGATTGTGGTGATACCGCGCAGAAAGGGTCGCTAAACCAAAATACGCATGCAAGAACAGGAGGAAGTATGAAAGCCTACGATATAGCGCGGGAAGTATACGGAAAAATGGGCGTGGACACGGAACACGCGATCAGCAAAGCGAAGGAGATCGGCGTTTCTGTCCATTGCTGGCAGGTCGATGATATCAAAGGGTTCGAAGCAGATGGCATGGAGCTGACGGGCGGGATCCAAACCACCGGAAACCATCCAGGACTGCCCCGCACGCCTGGCGAAGTGCGGGCTGACTTGGAAAAGGCTCTGTCCATGATCCCGGGAAACAAGAAGATCGCTCTCCACGCAAACTATCGGGAGTCAGACGGGAAGGTCGATCGGGACGCCCTGCTACCTAAGCATTTTTCGGCTTGGATAGATTGGGCAAAGGCCCTGGGGATTGGCGTCGATTTCAACAGCACGTTCTTTTCGCACCCCAAGAGCACAGGGTACACCCTTTCCAGCCCGGACCGTGACGTGCGGGAATTCTGGATTGAGCACGGAAAGCGCTGCGAGGAGATTTCGGAGCATATCGGCCGTGAAATGGGGACGCCCTGCATCCACAACATCTGGATCCCGGACGGCGAAAAAGAAACCCCTGTGGATACCCTGTCGCCCCGCGAACGGCTTGTGGATTCGCTGGATCGGATCATTGACAAAAAGAACAGTTCATATCATCAAACAGCGGTGGAGAGCAAGCTCTTTGGTATCGGAAGCGAGTCCTATGTGGTCGGATCCCATGAGTTTTACATGGGATACGCCATCAGCCGCGATATTATGATCACGCTTGACATGGGGCACTATCATCCCACGGAGTCGGTCGCGTACAAGCTGTCCCCCATTTACCTGTTTGTGAAGGCGGGGATCAACCTGCACATCAGCCGGCCTGTGCGGTGGGACAGTGACCATGTGGTATGCTTTGATGATGAAGTGCGATCGATCATGAAAGAGATCGCGCGGCTAGACAAGTTCGACAAGACCTTCATCGGAACGGACTTCTTCGATGCTTCCATCAACCGTGTTCTTGCGCTTGCGCTGGGTGTGCGCAACACGAAAAAGGCGATCCTTGAGTCGCTCCTTCAGCCATTAGGAAACCTGAATGAACTTGAGGCTTGTGGGGAACTCGGGGCGCGGCTTGCGTACGTGGAGGAACTCAGGACCTACCCGCTTGGCGCCGTATGGGACGAATTTTGCCGGCGTTGCAACGTCCCGGCAGGACCCCCATGGATAGAGGAACTGAGAGCGTATGAGCGTGACGTTATGCTTAAGCGCAGCTGAGGACGCAGTAAGAAGCTGGTGATCCCCTGCACTGTACCTGTAAGCCGCAAGGGATGAAAAATAACGAAAAGCCGGAGATGTTTTACAAAAATCACTCCAGCTTTTTGATTATTCGGATATCTTCTCGCGCTCAACAAGGCGTTTTTCACTGCGCTGCGCTGTCTGACTATCTCCATAGACCTACCCAAGAAAGCTTGGAGGGGGGAGGATGTCTGACTTTGACCTGCCCATGCCGCTGCTTGTGACCTTCTTCCTTGTCATTGTAACTGCACGGTTTACAGAGTCTGGACAGGGATGCTTGGATGCCTTCCGTCTTCTGCCCCGCTCATGCACTGCACGCTATTCTTTGCGCCATGGATCTTTCAACCCTCATGATCAGGCGAACATCCCTTCAAGGTCATACATCGTTCCCGTTTTTTTCGTCTCTTGGGGATCTACAGCTCCCAGCACTTTCAGGGAAAGTGAGAAAAAGCCAATGTTCCCCTCAAAATGAAAGCAACAAGGCCTTAAAAACCTGATGTTTTCAGGACTTGTAAAGAGCGGGTTACATGGAAACTGCGCAGGAACGCCGCCCGAAGGCGGCGCTCTCTGGTGGGATTAATTGGGCTCGAACCAACGACCTCCACGATGTCAACGTGGCGCTCTAGCCAACTGAGCTATAATCCCAAGCTCAGCATGATGATATCATCGCCAGGGTGGGAATGCAAGCGTTTTTCGTTTGCCGCGGGCAGAGACGCGTGCTATACTTTTCCGGCGAACAGGTATTCCCGTGAGAGGAGGCACCATGGACCGTTTTCATCTGGAGGCCCCTTACACGCCACAGGGGGATCAGCCACAGGCCATCGAGCGCCTCGCTGCAGGCATCGAAGACGGCCTGAAGGGGCAGACCCTCCTTGGCGTGACGGGCTCCGGAAAGACTTTCACCATGGCGTCTGTCATCGAGCGTGTGCAGCGTCCCACGCTGGTCATTGCCCACAACAAGACGCTGGCTGCCCAGCTGTGCTCCGAGTTTCGAGCCTTCTTTCCAAAGAGCGCTGTGGAGTACTTTGTAAGCTATTACGATTACTACCAGCCGGAGGCTTACATCGCCTCCACCGATACGTACATCGAAAAGGACGCCTCCATCAACGATGAGATCGACCGCCTGCGTCACAGCGCCACCGCAGCGCTGAAGGAACGGCGCGACGTGATCATCGTCGCTTCCGTCAGCTGCATCTATTCCATTGGTGACCCCAGCGAGTACTTGGGGCAGATGGTATCGCTCAGGCCGGGGATGAAGATGGCTCCTGAGCATCTTGCAGCGAAGCTGGTAGAGATCCAGTTTCTGCGCAACGATATTTCCTTTGAACGGGGCATGTTCCGTTTAAGGG
The DNA here is from genome assembly GCA_964586835.1 of uncultured Oscillospiraceae bacterium. Taxonomy (GTDB): domain Bacteria; phylum Bacillota; class Clostridia; order Christensenellales; family Aristaeellaceae; genus CAZLYF01. Next base: position 13,474 of record CAZPIC010000007.1, on the reverse strand, counting down.
GTGACGTGATGGAGATCATTCCCGCAGGCTCCCGGGAGGACGGGATCCGTGTGGAGTTTTTTGGCGACGAGATCGAGCGCGTCAGCGAGTTCAGCGTCACGGACGGACACCTGATCCGCACCGTGGCGCACGCCTCGGTGTTCCCAGCCACCCACTATGTCACAGGCATCGAGGGGCGCGACGAGCGCATTGATGTCATTGCGCGTGACCTTGATGAGCGCATTGCCTATTTTGAGGAGGCGGGGCTCCCGTTGGAGGCAGAACGCATCGCCCAGCGCACCCGCTACGATATTGAGATGCTGCGCGAGATTGGCTTTTGCACGGGGATCGAAAACTACAGCCGCTACTTTGACGGCAGAAAACCTGGGGACCCGCCCTATTCTCTGCTTGACTACTTCCCCAAAGACTTTATCTGCTTCATTGACGAAAGCCATGTCACCATTCCCCAGATCCGTGGGATGTACGCTGGCGACCGGTCGAGAAAGAACTCCCTGGTGGAGTACGGTTTTCGCCTTCCCGCTGCCTTCGACAACCGCCCGCTACGCTTTGATGAGTTTGAGGCGCGCATAGGTCAGGTGATCTACGTCTCTGCAACGCCCGCCGCCTACGAGGAGGAACACTCCTCACAGCTGGTGGAGCAAATCATCCGCCCCACTGGCCTGCTGGATCCGAGGATTTATGTGCGCCCCGCCACCGGCCAGGTGGACGACCTGATCGGTGAAATACACAGGGTGACCGAGCAGGGCTTTAGAACCCTGGTCACAACGCTGACTAAAAGCATGGCGGAGCGTCTGACCGACTACCTGAGGGAGACAGGCATCCGCGTCAGATACCTCCACAGCGACATTAAGACGATGGAGCGCATGGTGCTTCTGCGGGACCTCCGCCTGGGAGCGTATGATGTGTTGGTGGGAATTAACCTGCTAAGAGAGGGGCTTGACCTTCCTGAAGTGGCGCTTGTGGCCATTTTAGACGCGGACAAGGAGGGATTTCTGAGGTCGCAGACCAGTCTTATCCAAACGACCGGCAGAGCTGCGCGCAACACCGAGGGCCGTGTCGTCATGTATGCGGACGCGCCGACAGACAGCATGATGCGGGCGATCGCAGAGACCACGCGCAGGCGTGAGCTGCAGGAGGCATACAATCAGGAGCACGGCATCACACCTGAATCTATTAAAAATGCCGTGCGTGACCTGATCGAAATCACGATGAAGGCGGAGGAAGAGCATCGAGAGGACATGCCGGATGAAGAGCGTTCCTTCTTCATCGCGAACCTTGAGGACAGGATGCTCAGTGCGGCCCACAGCCTGGACTTTGAGCTCGCGGCGAAGCTTCGCGACCAGCTCTTTGCCCTGAAGGGGCATAAACCCATCGAGAAAGCACAGCCTCAGCCTTTGCGGCGAAGGCGAAGCGCGGGCCGCCGCTAAGGCGGGGAAGGGGGACACCATGTATGTACTGCTGCTGAATGGCAGCCCACATCAGGCCGGCTGCACAGCGACCGCCCTTGACGAGGTGGCGGACAGGCTTGAGACCCGGGGCATCCAAACGCGACGCCTGTGGCTTGGACGGGATCCGGTCGCCGGCTGCATCGCCTGCCGCCGCTGCGCCACTTCAGGCCGCTGCTTCGTGAAGGACCAGGTCAACGAACTGCTCGACACAGTGGCAGAGCTTCAAGGCCTGGTCGTCGGCTCCCCCGTTTATTATGCCGGGATCGCGGGACAGCTCAAGGCCTTCCTGGACCGTGTGTTTTACGCAGGGGGCCGCAGTTTTGACGGCATCCCAGGCACAGCCGTTGTCTCCTGCCGCAGGGGAGGCGCGTCCTCTGCTTTTGACCAGATAAACAAATATTTTACAATCAGCAGCATGCCTGTTGTCTCCTCCCAGTACTGGAACCAGGTCCATGGCCGGTCTCCCGAGGACGTGCGGAAGGACCTTGAAGGCCTGCAAACGATGCGCGCGCTGGCCGATAACATGGCCCACCTGATCACCTCCCTCCGGGCGGGCACGGATGCAGGCCTCACCAAACCGGAGCGAGAAGCAAGGATTGTGACGGATTTTGTCCGCAGCCACTGAGCCTCCGGGCAGGCACGGGCCCTTCATCCGTCAAGGGTATCCTTGACATTCCCTCCTCCCGCACCTACAATGAACATGTCCGGCGCTCACCTGCCGTGAACGCGGCAGATGATCTGGCTGTTTGGATATGCACCGTGCTTAACGATAGACTTCACCGCTAAAGGCGGAAAGCTGTTTTTATCATACAGGATGCCGACCCTTGGTTCGGACTGTCTGACATGGCCGGGTGTACACGATCAGCCTGAAAGCCGTATGGAGCCACTCCGTGCGGTTTTTTGCATAAGAGCGCTGTGTCGGATTATTACCAGTTGTATTGGAATGATCCATGGACTTAAGGAGGGAAAGTATGTCGCTACTGGCATGCATCATCGTTGCCGTGATTGCAGCCCTCGCAGGCACAGCAGCAGGTTTTCTGTATCGCAAGCAAAGCACCGAACATAAAATCGGCAGAGCGGAAACGTATGCGAAAGAGCTTCTTGACGACGCCGCCCGCAGGGCGGATGAGCAAAAGAAGGAGAGGGTACTGGAAGCAAAGGAAGAAGTATTACGCCTGAAAACGGAGCTGGACCGCGAAATCCACGAGCGGCGCACGGAACTGCAGCGAGCGGAGCGCCGCGTCGCACAGCGCGAAGAGACGCTGGACAAGAAGCTTGACAACCTTGAAAAGCGTGAAGAACGCATGAATCAGAAACAGGAAGAGATCCACGAAAGGCTGCGCGAAGCGGAAGAGCTGAAAGGACGACAGGACCAGGAGCTCGAGCGCATCGCGGGCATTACGGCAGACGAAGCCACGCAGATCATCATCGGTCGCGTACAAAAGGAAGCTTACCACGACGCCGCGGCCTCCGTGCGGGAGATCGAAGCGAAAGCCAAGGAAGAGGGCGAGAAGAAGGCCCGCAACATCATTGCGCTGGCCATACAGAAATGCGCCGCTGACCACGTAGCAGAGAGCACGGTGTCTGTGATCACGCTGCCCAATGACGACATGAAAGGCCGCATCATAGGTCGCGAGGGCCGCAACATTCGATCGCTGGAAACGGCCACGGGTGTGGATCTCATCATTGACGATACGCCGGAAGCCGTGATTATTTCTGCCTTTGACCCCATCCGCCGTGAAATAGCCCGTATCGCCATCGAAAAGCTCCTGGCGGACGGGCGCATCCATCCCGCGCGCATAGAAGAGATGGTAGAGAAAGCCAGGAAGGACGTGGATGAGCAAATCAAAGAGGCGGGCGAACAGACCGTATTTGAAACCGGTCAGCACGACCTTCATCCCGAACTGGTCAGGCTGCTTGGAAGGCTTAAATTTCGCACAAGCTACGGGCAAAACGTGCTGAAGCACTCCATCGAGGTCTCTCACCTGGCGGGACTGATGGCTGCCGAGATCGGCGCCGATATCCAGCTGGCCAAGCGGGCAGGCCTGCTTCACGATATCGGCAAGGCGGTCGACCATGAGCAGGAAGGCACCCATGTGACCTTAGGTGGCGAGCTTGCGCGCAAGTATCGGGAAAGCCAGGAAGTCATTCACGCGATCCTCGCCCACCACAACGACGTGGACGCGCAGTCTATCGAGGCAGTCATGGTGCAGGCCGCGGACGCGATCAGTGCGGCACGCCCCGGCGCGAGGCGGGAGTCGCTTGAAAACTACATCAAGCGTCTAAGCAAGCTGGAAGAGATTGCCAACTCCTTCCAGGGTGTTGAAAAGTGCTTCGCAATCCAGTCCGGTCGCGAGGTGCGCATCATCGTCAAGCCTGAGGATGTGAACGACGAAGGTACCAAGATCATGGCGAGGGAAATCGCCAAGCGTATCGAAAAGGAAATGGAGTTCCCCGGACAGATCCGCGTAAACGTTATCCGGGAAATGCGCAGCATCGAGTACGCAAAATAACAGCGAAAAGCACAAGCCCCCTGCCGTTGGCGGGGGGTTTTTTTGGTACGTCCAGAGGCTATAGTGCGGTAAATTTCGTCTCCAGCCCGTCCATCAGCCGGGCCGCACTGTCGCACAGGGCATCAAACTCAGGGTCGGGGTTCTGGTATTCGTCCTGGGAAAACAGATAGTTAAGCGCCTTCTCCGCCCCCTTCGAAAAAGGAGTGGGGCAGTGAAAGACGGGGACGAAACGGCGGATCTTCGCGTTGTCAAAGAGGACTGAATGCGCCTTGTCGCCCAGAAGGGCGCCTGAGAAGTCGTGGCTGGTGACCTTGGCCAGAAGGGTTGAGGGAACATAACAAGGCCGAAAGGGTTTACCTAGGAGGCCTGCGACGGTGCGGTGAATGTCGTTCCAGGTCAGCCGCTCGTCCGAAGTGATATGGAACGACTCCCCTATGGCTTGGCGATTGCCCATGAGCCCTATGAAGCCGTCCGCGAAGTCGTCCGCCCAGGTCACGGTCCATATGGAGGTTCCATCTCCAGGGATCACAACGGGCTTTTCTTCCCTGATGCGCTGGATCACCTGCCAAGGGCCCTGCTTGCCGTGCAGTGCGAAAGGAAGCCGGCTGCGACCGTAGGTATGGCTGGGCCTGACAACCGTAACGGGAAAACCCTGGGTCCGCCACGCGTTCATCAGGATGTCCTCGCAGGCTGCCTTATCCCTGGAATACTGCCAAAAGGGGTTGTGAAGCGGTGTGGACTCCGTGATGACGGGACAGCCCGGGGGCTTGCTGTATGCGGATGCGGTGCTGACAAAGATGTACTGCCTGGTGCGCTCTTGAAACAGCCTGATATCGCGTTCCGCTTCCTCGGGCAGGTAGGTGATGAACTGCGCGACAACGTCGAAGCTGCGGCCGCGAAGCTTTTCCGCCACCCCTGTCTCGTCTGCCATGTCGGCAATGATCTGCTTCGCTTCGGGAACTTCCGCGTTTTTGCTTCCGCGGTTTAGAAGCGTGACCTCCCAGCCTGCCGCCAGCAATTTCTTTGCAATGTACAGGCTGATATTGCCCGTCCCTCCTACCAACAATGCCTTCATGAGTGCCTCCCTTGTGCGTTGTAGGCAGCTGTGGCAGCGCGTGAAATGAGCTGAAGCAGCTGCTGCGTCAGTGCGCGAAACAATGGTGAAAGCCGCGCAAACAGGGCTGAACCGAGGGATGGTGCGACTATAGAGCCGCAGAGAAGGGGGACGATGCGTGCCAAAGGCGCAGTGAAAAGGACCGGAGTCCGGCTGTTATCCTCCCTGACACGCATCATAGCACCAGAAATCCGTGGCGAGCAAGACCTTGCTGACTGCTGTGATGCAATACTGCGCCTTGAAAAGCTGCCTCGGGCATGATAGAATCTGTTATCTTTCCAGAAAGGAATGAAAACATGAAAAAATTCTTTAAGGAATTCAAAGCCTTCGCTATGAAGGGCAACGTGATCGACCTTGCGGTCGGTGTCATCATCGGAGCTGCCTTTGGAAAGATCGTCACAAGCCTCGTCAACGACATCTTCATGCCGATCCTCAGCCTGTTCACAGGCGGCAGCAGTGTGTCTTCCCTGTTTGTCCCGCTCACCGCCACCGAAGTGCATTACACCTCTATCGCTGCAGCGAATGAAGCCGGCATTGCTACGCTTAACTATGGCCAGTTTATCCAGACGGTCATCGACTTCATCCTCATGGCTCTCGTTATCTTTTTGTTTGTCAAGGCGATCTCGCAACTCCATAAAAAGCCCGAAGCCGCGCCCGATCCCCGGCTGTGCCCCTACTGCAAACAGCCTGTGGCAGAGGACGCTACGCGCTGCCCCCACTGCACAAGCCAGCTTGACAAAGCCGACCCGTAACACAATCTCCCGTTTCTATCGACAAGCTTGTCAACAGCGATCCTGGGATCTTGAGGGCCTTTTCGAAGGCCTTGAGCAAACCACCGGCTAAGCCGGTGGTTTTGATTCGATCGAGCGCATTCCAAAGAAGGCAGAGTGCGCTTGAAATTTGTTTTAGGGCAATTGTTTCATAATCTTTACGGATTGATTGCGTCATCCGACCGATGGCAGTATAATGAGCGAAGCCCAACGGCCGACGGAGCCGTCAGCGGGCGCCGTCTATGCGCCCTCCCGCGCGACGGCAGGAAGGACAGGCACCATGACGGATGCACCGCGCAGCCTTGTCGAAGCGTTGCGCACAAATATCCGCCGCGTCATCGTAGGCAAGGACGATGCCATTGAGCTTGCGCTGATCGCCCTCCTGTGCCGCGGCCATGTACTCATCGAGGACGTGCCGGGTGTGGGCAAGACAACGCTCGCCGCAGCGCTGGCCCGATCTCTCAACTGCAGTTTCAGACGCATCCAGTTTACACCCGACGTCATGCCCTCGGACATCACAGGTTTTACGATGCCCAGCCTGCAGACGGGGGAGATGGAGTTTAAGCCAGGCGCGGTGATGACGCAGATCCTTCTGGCGGACGAGATCAATCGCACCTCCCCCAAAACGCAGTCCAGCCTGCTGGAGGTGATGGAAGAAAGCCAGGTTACCGTCGACGGGATTACTTACCAGCTTCCTAAGCCCTTCATGGTGCTGGCAACGCAGAACCCCATCGACTTTGTGGGCACCTATCCCCTGCCTGAGGCACAGATGGACCGGTTTTTCCTGAGAATTTCTATCGGTTATCCCTCCATCGAGGAGGAAATGGACGTCCTTGAGCGCTACAGCGGACAGGAATCTCCCCTCAAGGCCCTGAACCCCGTGTGCGGTACAGTGGAGATCCTGGCCATGCAGGAGCAGATTGGCACTGTGTACTGCAGCCGCGAGGTGCGCAGCTATGTCGCCAACATCGCTGCGCAGACGCGCAGGCATCCTGCACTGCAGCTGGGAGTCTCCCCACGCGGAGCCATCGCCCTGATCCGTGCGGCGCAAGCCTGCGCCGTGCTCTCCACCCGGGACTACATCCTCCCCGATGATGTCCGGCACATGGCGCTGCCGGTACTGTCGCACAGGCTCATTCTGACGCCCGAGGCCCGCATGAAAGGATATTTCGCCGAGACGCTGCTGCGCCAGCTCATCGACTCGCTACCGGTGCCCGGAAAGGCCTCATGACGCCTCGTTTCTATGCCCTTGCCTTCATCCTTGCCTTCACCACAGCAAGCGCGCTGTCCCTGGGCGGACGCGTGTTTTATTTTTTATCCATCCTGACCCTTCTTTTAATGCTCTACGCGCTGGCAAGCGTCCTCCTGTGCCGAAGGTTGCTGGTGATCTCGCTGCAGCCTGACGATCTGAAGGCCGAACGGGGGACGGAATCCTCCTTACGGATTACCAGCCTGAACCGAAGCCCGCTTCCCGTCGCGGCTGCGGAGCTTGAGCTTATTTTACCGGACGGAAGGGCGACGGTGTCTGCGGGAACACAGCTCTTCAGGCAGGACGGGGTGCAGGTACGCTACACACTCCCGCATGTTGGGGTCGTCCACGCGCACGTGGCGAAGGTATGCGTAAGCGATCTCTTTCACCTTCTACGCATCTGCCGGCGGGAGAAGACGGTGCCGCAGGAGATTTTGGTTCTGCCGCGCGATTTTGAGGTGTCTGCTCTCCGCTTCCACGCGCGCGACGATGGCCAAGCGCTCCTGAATCGCAGCAGTGAAGACGTTACCTCCCCCGAGGATACCCGTGCCTACCGTGTTGGCGACCCCCTCAAGCGCGTGCATTGGAAGCTGTCAGCCCGAAAGAGGGAGATGATCGTGCGCAGGTTTGAGGTTCCCGCGCCTCCGGACACGCTGATCCTCATGGACTGCAGCGACCCCGTTTGCGAAGGGGATGAACCGGACGGGCTTGCCAGACTACGCGATACCCTATGTGAGACGGCGGTATCCGTTGCCAAGGCTCAGATGGAGCTGCAGCACCCTATCAGGGTTCCGCTCTATGGCGCCCGGGCCGGCGAGTTCCGCGCGGACCGTACGGGTTCTCTTTCGTTGCTCCGCGAAGAGCTGGCCTACCAAATTTTCCGCGGCGGCGAACCCTTTGACAGGGTGCTCCACCTGGAGCTGCGGCGCATGCGGCGGACAGGGGCCACGGTCATACTGACCACAAGGCTGGATGCTGCTATTGTCGAGGGCGTTCGACACATACGCCGGATGGGCTCAAGCGTACGCTTCTATCTGGTGACCTTCAAAGCGGAGGACCCAAAGTACGCCCCCTATATCTCGCGGCTTCAGCATCATCTGGTGGAGGTGTGTTATGTCACGCCGGCGTAGCACTCCGGCCCTGCTGCTTGCGCAGTGGTTGATGGTTTGGGTGACGGCGTTCGGCCTGCTGCTTCCCACGCTGTATGCGTTTAGGGCCTCAGGGGAAACACTTCACGGCCTATTGCTCACAGGCGTATTCTCTCTGATGGTGGCGGTGATGTCAGCGTTTGGGAGAAGGGGCAGGTTTGTCGCGACCGTCCTGGCTGTGGCGCTCGCTGTTTTGTGGTTTTCCATCGGGAACGGAAAAACCCTTCTGTCTCTGTTTTCCTCGCTGTTTGCGGGTGCCCCTGCTGAGACAGCGCTGGCCTTTCACTTTGACGCTGCCCTCACGTTCATGGCGCTTGTATTTGTGCTGACCGCAAAGCTCCTTGTGACCGCAGAACCCGTGCTCTCGGCGCCGCTGATGGTGTTTATGACCCTGATGCTGTGGTACGCGGGCGCGCGGGACCCCATCGCCATATTTCTGCCCGCGGCTGCCTCGCTTGCGCTGATGCTCTCCTATATCGATGACAGTGCTGCCGCTCCCGTTCGGGATACTTCTGCCCCGCGCCGGTTTCGGCTTGCTGTGCCCGTCGCGCTGCTCCTGGCCTTGCTGGCCCTGGCAGCCACGCCTGCCAGGCTAACCACGGTCCCCGAGCTTGCCAGGCAGGCGGACAGGCTTAGACAGTACATCAACGATCGGTTCTTTTTTACGGGCTCGCGGGAGATGTTTACGCTGGCCCGCGAGGGCTACCAGCCCATGGGGGACAAAGGGTTGGGTGGCCGCCCGACCACTGCAGATGTCCCCGTCATGGAGATCACCTCACAAAGCAAAGTGTACCTGCGTGGTGCCATCCTCAACCTCTATGACGGCCGTCGATGGCAGGACAGCATCAGTAGCGAGCGCTATGGGTATCATTCTTTCCGTCACTCCGCGCTGCGCGATGCCCTCATGGATGCCCGGCTGCCGGAGGGTGACGGTGTTGAACGGCGGGAAGTATCCATCCACATGCTGCGAGAGGCCACCTCCACCCTTTTTACCCCGCAGCGCATCAGGAAGCTCACTGTGGGAGAGGGCATGGTTCCCTGGTTCAATGCAGCGAGCGAACTGTTCATTACGCGCAACCTGAGGCCAGGCGATCAGTACACCATCGTCTATGAACCCTATGTGGCAGGAACAGAGGAGACAGACGCCCTCGCCTATGCGATTTCGGGCGCGGACAGGAAACAGTACGACAGCCTGATCTCGGTATATACCCAGCTACCGGTGCACCTGGAGCCCACCGGGATCATCGCAGACCTGGCGCGCAGGATCGTCGCGGGGGAGGAGGAGCCTTATCGGCAGGCACTGGCCATCATGGAGTATCTGAAGAGAAACTATAGCTACACCCTTGATGTCCCGGATGCGCCTACCGACATGGATTTCACAGCGCACTTCCTGTTTGAGCTCAAGAAAGGCTACTGCACCTACTTCGCTACCGCGATGACGGTGCTGTGCCGCTCCCTCTCCCTCCCTTCCCGGTACATCGAGGGCTTTTTCGCTGAAGGTGCTGAGGATGGAAGCCCACAAACCCTTACGTCCTTACAGGCCCATGCCTGGACCGAGGTGTACATTTCGGGGCTGGGATGGGTGACCTTTGACGCGACTGCGCCCTCGAATGAAGATGGAGAGAGCGACAGCCCGCCAGACTCTCCGCCAGATCCCCCACCAGGGGTTCCGACCCCCAGCCCTTCGCCTGAACCGCCTTCGGAAGACGAGCCTCAGGAGGACCAGAGTACCCCTTCGCCATCTCCAAGCCCACCCCCGGAAGATGTGCCCGAGCCAAGCCCCTCACCGATACCTGAGTCACCTCCTCCAGATGACAGTGATAAAGGGGGGTTTCCCTGGTGGATCCTCATCGCGCTGGCGATCCTCGTGGCGCTTGTATTGCGTATCCGTCATGAAAACCCGGACCGAAAAGCCCGCAGGGCGGGTGGAGCGACAGGCGGGTTCATGGTGTACTGGCAGGCACTGCTGCTTCTCAAGCGTATCAGTGGCAGCCTGCCACAGCACAGCGAGACGCTCAGGGAATACGCCCTGCGTACTGAGGGGAAAGGAAGCTCTCTTGTCCGCCTGGCAGACAGCGCGGGGGCCGTGCTGTATGGAAAACACACCGCAACGCCGGAGGCGGCGATGGAAGCGCGCTGGGCGTATCACAGCGCGTATAAAACCCTTCCGCCACACAGGAAGCTCAGGTTTCTCCTTGAGCACACTGCCCGGGGAACAGTGAAGGACCTGAGCGAAGCGTGGTCGGGCCTTAAGGGGACCCTCTCTGGCGCTTTCCGCCAACAGATCAGGCCTCGGGCAGGCCGACGGCGGAGGCGGTGAGCCCGCGATCCTAAAGGGGAAAAGGGCGTACCCGAAAAACCCTGCGATATTCCCTTCCCAGTCTTGAATCGTCCCGCCTGCGGTGCTATACTGAGGCCGTGGCAGAGCAGCGGTTCACGCCTGCCTGAGTCACGGTCGCAGGTTACGGGGCATTAGCACAGTTGGTAGCGCGCGACATTCGCATTGTCGAGGTCAGCGGTTCGAATCCGCTATGCTCCACCAAGCAGGAAGCCACCCCAAAGGGGTGGTTTTCGCTTGGTAGAACAGGATTCATGAGAACCGCTGAGCTCGACTGGAGAGGGGCAGAGATTTGCCTCCGCCTGTGGCGGAAGAAGGCGAAACGGCAGCCCAATAAGCAGGGGAGCGTGCCGGCGGAGCCGGGCAGGCGACCTCTGCGAATTGAGAACAGCGGTTCGAATCCGCTATGCTCCACCAAGCAGGAAGCCACCCCAAAGGGGTGGTTTTCGCTTGGTAGAACAGGATTCATGAGAGCCGCTGAGCTCGACTGGAGAGGGGCAGAGATTTGCCTCCGCGGCTCGTCAACAGTAATGCGGACATAACGTGAAGCAGTGAGGTTCAGAGCAGATGGGGAGCGAAGGCGGCAGCAAACAGTCATTCCTGATGGAGGAAACAGCACGCAGTACAGAAGGCTGCAGGCAATGGAAACGGAAACATCAGGAATAAGGTACCGGTCAACCCAGTGTTGATATCTGTATCCCAATGACTGTTTGAAGAGCCGTATGCTTTAATTGGACACGTATGGTTCTGTGAGGGGTAGGGGCTGCGAAGCTACCTGTCTACTCGACAAGCTGCCTGTCCACTCGACATCAGAATATCATTGCTGCCCAGCCATGTATCAACGTATTTATCTTCAATCGTGAAAAGGACTTTTCTGATAAGTTCCATATCTCTCTGTATGGTTTTCACCCCTCCGCAATGCTTTTGTTGTACGCCAACCACTACCCCAAATCAACTTAAGGAGGACAATGAAGCATTTGAAGTTTAAACTCCACAAGGCGTTACCGGATACACAAGGAGGGCAGCCGTTTCTAACTGCCCTCCCCGGGGTTGCTTCAACCTCTATTTGGCCCGTATCTGAAGGGTGAAGACAAGCTCGCCTGGGATCTCCTCGCCATAGGCATTGTCCTTGAAGGTCTGCACGTAGAAGGGCTGGCGTAGCTTCAGCCGTCCGCTTTCGTCCATGTTGGCCTTGATGGCGTCCACAGCGTCCTGACCAAGCCTGGTCACATAATCCTTGGATTCCTGTATTTGGGCCCAGTATTCCTCATCATCCATGCCTTCTGGCGTCTTGACGGTAGAAAACCTGCCCTCCACCAGGCTGATATCCAGGTAGCTTAGGTCATAAGTCCGCAGGGCCATGACAGAGCCTTCTTTTGTGGTGAACACATCGTAGCTGGAAGAGGGCAGCTGCGCTTGGGTGTCGCCGATGTAAGTGAAGTCGTCCAGCTCAATGAGGAGAAGTTGTTTGGTCGGGTCCAGCATGGTGTCTTTGGGCAAGCCAAAGCCCTTCTCCGTCCACAGCCAGTGGTCCATCCTGCTCTCTTCGTCTTCCGGGTCTATCCAGCCCACCATCGCGCCGTCGGTGTCCATGCTGATGGTAGCGTGCAGCTCATAGCTTACCGCATCCCTGACACCGGCCAGCATACCGACGGTCACCACCTGTTTGTCCTCTACCCAAGCCGCGTCCTGCACCTTAAGCGTCACCAGCTCCCCGGCAGGCCCGGTCACCTCCTGGGCGATATCAGTCTGCAGATTGTCGAGAACAGCCTGATAGACATCCGGCTTATGATCCCTTAAATATGTCCCCCGGTTGTTGAAATACCACTCCTGGCCATAATGGATGGCCGCGTAGGCGATGCCGGCGACCAGCAGGACGATTGCAAGGGCCAAAGCCAAGGTTCGTGTAGTCAGTTTTTTCACGGGTTCCTCCTTTAAAGTCAGGAGGGTCTTCTCCACGCGACCGGAAAAGACCGGAGGCGTCTTTGCAAAAGCGCGGTCCAGGTCGATTTCACGCATGGACAGCCACCTCCTTATCACTCAGTAAGTCTTTCAGTTTGGCCCGCCCACGGGACAGGCGGCTCTTAACCGTGCCCTGGGGCAAAAGCAGGATGCGGGAGATCTCCGCGATGGAAAACCCATCCAGGTGGTAGAGGAGCAAGGGCAGGCGGTAAGCCAGGTCCAATTCTTCAAGCGCCAGCCTCAAAGCCAGACTGACCGTGGTGTCCGGAAGACTGGCAGGTATCTGTTCGCTCAGTTCCACTGTCGAGCGCCGCGTCCTCAGCTGCTGTTTGCAGCGGTTGATGAGGATGCTCGTCAGCCAGGTGCCGAAGTATTCCATCCTGCGCAGACTGTACCGCTTTTCCCAGGCAGTCAGCAGCGCGTCCTGAACAGCGTCCGCGGCGTCCGCATCGCTTTTCAGGAAACTGACCGCGATGCGGTACAAGGATCGTTCCCTTTCTCGAACCATCTGTGTGAAGAATGCTTTATCCATCCCGCTCCTTTGACTTTCAGCTGATGTCTCCCATTAGATGCGCGGCAGCACTGTTTGGTTGCATGCGTTTAAAACTAATGCAAGATAGACCCCCAGCGTGGATTCCGGCATATTGATGCGGACTTTGTTCCTGATCAATTCCGCAATGCTTTCCGGTTCCACATGCATTCCTTAAAACGCAGCTGTTCCGAGATTTTGTCAACGAGGATCCCTTTTTTGAGCCTGCCTTTCTTGCCAGGAACCTCATGGTGCGCTGTGATATTCTGGTCAAGAAAGGCAAACATATTAACCTGGTTGAGGTTAAGGCGAAGTCCTTCAACCCGGAAAAAGACAGTTTCATAGGCAAGCGCGGAACCCTGCTCTCCGGCTGGGCAGATTATATCTGGGACCTGGCCTACTA
>CAZPIC010000006.1:0-97961 GCA_964586835.1 uncultured Oscillospiraceae bacterium | reverse complement strand
GGCACGTACGGTTCTGTGAGGGGCAGGGGCTGAAAAGCTGCCTGTCTACTCGACAGTGCTCCCTGGACGAGCTTGATATTCCAGAATGCGGAAAAGGAGGGTCGAGAGGGACAGAAGTTTTCCTTGGGGTAAACACCCATGGCTTCTATACAAACGCATGTCGAGATCCTTTAGGCTACGAAGACAACTCTCGCTCATCAAGCATACAGCCCTTTTTGAGGCCCTGAACGTCCCGCCTCCTGCTTCGCTCTGTGTGGACGAGAATCCAGAAATGTTGCTATTTTGTGAACATCTGTTGCTTTTCTCTTATTTTTATGTGTATAATCTCAGCATCATACATGAACAGCATGTGGCTTGAACCTATCCGGTGTGATGGAAGGGATGGTGCACGGTGGCCAGGAGGATCCTGCTTGTCGATGATGAGCCTATCATTATCAAGGGGTTGAAATATACCCTTGAAAAGGATGGATACGAAGTGCTCGCCGCGTATGACGGGGAGGAGGCCTTGAGCCTTTTCAGACAGGAGCACGTGGACTTGGTGCTGCTGGATGTCATGCTGCCAAAGCTGGATGGCATCTCCGTGTGCCAGCGGATCAGGGAGACGAGTAACGTGCCCATCATCATGCTGACGGCAAAGGGTGAGGACATGGATAAAATTCTCGGCCTTGAGTACGGCGCAGATGACTATATGACCAAACCGTTTAACATCCTGGAAGTCAAGGCCCGGATTAAGTCCATTTTTAGGCGTGCTGGAAGCACGCCTACCCGGAGGAACCCGAAGGTCATCATGGCGCGCGATCTAGAGGTTAACACCATGAACCGCAGCGTGACGTTATCCGGGAGAGATATCCGGCTGACTGCCAAGGAGTTTGATCTTTTGCACCTCTTCCTCTCCCACCGCGGAAAGGTGTTCAGCCGGGAAGAGATCCTGGAAGCTGTGTGGAAGAACGAGTACAGTGGTGATGAGCGCACGGTGGATGTGCATATCCGGCGCTTGCGCGAGAAAATTGAGCGGACCCCGACGCAACCGGAATACATCTTCACCAAATGGGGAGTGGGTTACTATTTCACCGACCGCAACGAATAATCCACTTGCCAGCATACGGTGGAAGGTCATGCTGGCGTTTTTTTTAATTGTTGGGGTATCCTTTTTGATCATGGCAGGGACGCTGACGAACATGCTGGGGGGTTTTCTGTTTGAGCAGCGTATCCGTGCACAGCGCGCAGGGCTTGAAAAGTGGGCGGTCCGGGTGGCTCCTCTGCTGGCAGCGGTCGACATGGAAACTCTGGATGTCACCCTGGTCAGTGCTGGAGCAGAGTTGTCCGGCAGGCTTCTGGTGTTGGACATCGACGGAAAGGTTCAGGCGGACAGCTTTCATGAAGCCTGGGGGACCCGCCTTGAATACCCGGAGGTCGCCAGCATCCTGACGGGGGGGCTGATGGCTGACTATGGGGTGCACACGCTGGCTGGGGAGGGGCCTGTGTCACCGCACCTCAGGGTGGATACAGGAAGCAGTGAGGATTGGGTCAGTTACTGTACCGCCGGCGTCGTCCATGATTCCGATGTGATCGGCGTTCTTCTCCTGGCCTCTTCGGTTCATGAGATGATGCGAAGCCTTGTCGATTTGCAAGAAAAGATGGTGATGCTCTTTGTTGCGGTGGCAGCGGTCGCGGTGCTGATGGGCATGGTCTTTGCCGGCGTGATTACGCGGCCAATTGTAGAGTTGACCGGCGTCATCCGGAGAATGTCAGGAGGAGACTACGCTGCACGAGTTCCGGAGAGGGGCTCGGGTGAAATCAGACACTTGGCGTCAGCTTTCAACCACATGAGTGAGCAGCTGCAGATGCTGGAACAGTCCAGAAACCAGTTTGTGTCAGACGCCAGCCACGAGCTGAAAACGCCCCTGGCGACGATGAAGATTATGATCGAATCACTGATTTACCAGCCCGAGATGGAAGAGCCTTTGCGCACCGAGTTCCTGTCAGATGTCAACGCGGAGATCGACAGGCTCAGCTCGGTGATTTCCGACCTTCTGACCCTGGTGCAGGCAGACGCGCATTCCATGGGACTGACAAGGGAAAGAATGAGCCTTGCTGCGGTGATCAAGGAAACAGCACACCGGCTGGATCCCATCGTTCAGCAGCGCGGACAAAAGCTGTCCCTTGTCTTTCAGGACAGCTGCGACATGTATGCCGATAGGCCTAAGCTACTTCAGGTTGCGTACAACCTGATGGAAAACGCGGTAAAATATACGCAGCAGGGCGGCAGCGTGACCGTGACGCTCTCACGCTCCGGACATGATGCCACGATGGTTGTAGCTGACAACGGCCCCGGAATCCCCAAGGAGAGCATCGGGCATCTGTTTGAAAGGTTCTACCGCGTGGACAGGGCGCGCAGCCGTGAGAGGGGAGGGACAGGCCTCGGCCTCTCTATTGTGCATCAGATTGTGGCGCTGCATGGAGGAAGTGTCGGGGTTGAAAGCGAGGAGGGCAAGGGGAGCACTTTTAGGGTCAGGCTTCCAATCCACAGAGGATAGCAGCCTTTATGGGCTTCGGGTTTGCAGGTGCAGGGTTTACGGCAAACGAACGATGCCGGGATTGCGCATGAAAGCGCCGGGCAGGTAGATCGCTCCGACCAGGGATTCCGGCTGGGTTCCCATGACATAGAACCGAACCCGGGCAGCCTGTGGGATCTCGGTCACGGTGTTGACGATGGCATAGATCATCAGGCGCTCCTCCTTTGCAGACAGACCATGGCTCCTTGTGAGCAGGGCTTGAGAGAAGTTGAGCAGGACCTCGTCGCCTTCCCTGGACAACCCGATGAGGTCAGCATCGCGCATACCGGAGGGAAGGACAGGCTTCATCCCGGCGATGCTGTCATGGCTTTGAGGCCCTTCCATCAGCTGCTGAAGAAGGAAACGGATATGCCTGGTCTGGTAATAGGGAACCGGGCGCAAAACCCTGACAAGGGCCCCGTCTTCGTCGGAAAAATACAGCGAACAGTAATTAAGGATAAAGGCTGAGAAGTCCACCCGTCGCATCAGTCCCTCTGCAAAGGTGATTTCCAGGCCCGCCCCCTCATAGATGCCTGCCGGGACCACGGCTGCAATGCGCTCATTTCCGATCGTCACCTCAATGCCAGAGCAAGCGGGTATAAAAGTGGTGATGGTAAGCGTCAACGAGGCCATCATCACAGAACGTGGAATACCGGCGACGATCAATAATTCGTTCAGGGATTCATCAAAGCTGAGCCTGACAACGCGTCCCTGTGTGGACGGGCGTTCCTCCACAAGAGGGTTTGCTGTCAGGCAAGAGATCAGGTTGGGCACTGGTGGAACGGCGGGGAGCGATTGGGCACCGTCGGAGAGGGAGGCGAGAAGCGAGCGGACCATCTGTGCCTGTGTTTGGCCAGGAAAGGAGATCAGTCGTGCTTCTGCCACGACGCCTCGCCCTGCCGCAACGGGAAAATACAGCGCGGCAACGCTGGAAAAACGCTGCGTATCAAGGTTGTCCGGGGTTCTTGCTGTCTGCGCTGTGATGTTTTCCCAGAGGGTGCGCAGGTCTCCGCTGTCGGTTCTTTGCAGACAGCCGGCGGGAAGCGTGGAGGCTGTATCGATGCCCGGATGCTGTCCGGAAACGAGGATGTTCACATAGCTAATGTCGCTCCATTGGGTCAGCGTGTTGGCGATGGCTCGGCTGGCCATGAAGAAATCGCGTCGGTCGAGGAGGAGGGCGTCAGCCGCGAGGTTGATGGTTGCTACCGTGCCGGAAATTTCGACCCCACTGCCTGTGGCCAGGCGCAATGGGGTCTCTCCCCCAAGGGATAGAAGCGTATCCGTAGGCTGGAAGGCCAGGAGTTTCTTAAGCGTTGCTTCCGCAGGGTGTCGGTAGGGAGGGACCGGGATCCTTTCGCTGTGCAGCTTAAGCTGCCCGTCTGATGAATCCGGAAGGCACAACAATATGCTTTGTGCAAACTCCTTTCCCACGTCCCCCTCTGGAGCGGCGTTTTTGATAGCGGGCGCTGGAAGAGCTGCGGGCTGTTTGTCCTTTAGCGGAACCGAGGGGGAACAGCCGCTCAGAAAAAGGCAGGGGAGCAGCAAACACAGCAGCGCTCTCCTCCACGACCGGGGGGTCACAGCGCAAGCTCCGCCAGGAGAAGGAGGGAGTCGTGCGACGCAAACCAGACTCCCTGTCTCCGTACAAGCCTCAGTGGGAAAGAGCGTATGTGCCTGCTGCTGCCTGAGGGAGTGAGAAACTCACCGTCGACGCATACGATGACCTGATGGCCATCGGGCGATATGGAGCCTGGGGTTACGGTATAGGCACTCAGGACGGGGGCTGTCTCCTCCGCGTCTGAGGCCCCGTGATCATAGGGCAGCTGTTTGGGCTGCTCGGTGACGGGATCCGTCAGCGCTGCGGCGGCATCCCAGCCCTCCTTGGCCCAGGCGTCCAGGACCAGCTGCGCAGCGGCAGAGGGAGTCAGGATGGAAGCCTCATCGCGCACAAGAGGGTCGGGCAGCGTATCGGAATCCTTAAGATAGTAGCGATCGGAAAGACGCATCGATGTGGAGATATACGTCTCAGCCCGGACGAGTACCTGAACCGTTCCGCAGGGCAGGTTTTCCGTCAGGGTATTGACCAGGGCGGACATGGCCAGGCGCCTGCGCAACAAGCCCTCAGCCTGTCTGTAATCTAATAGAGAAAGAAGAAAGGTGCTTTCATCGGCATAACGTCCCATGACGGCTTCATTGAAGGTTACAAAGAAGAGAAGGCCCTCCTGTTGGACCCCAAGAACCGCTGTGGCGGGAGGGAAGAGTGGGGTCAGGTGTGGTGAAAGGGAGGCAGGCCCATCCACCAGCGCCCTGATCAGGGCCAAGGCGAAGGATTCGGTGCGAGGCACGGCAAGCAGCCTCTCTTCCTGGCCTAAAAAGCCCGTGTCCCTGTATCTGAAGTACAGCGTAGCCTGGTGAAGGGTCGGGCTTTCGTCCTCGCTTGTGTATGAGATCAGAGGGGCGGCTGTCTCAGCCGCAAGCGCGGCTGCCTCCCGCGCGATGGCGCTCTGAAAGGCCGGAGAGAGAAGGGCGAGGGTCAGTGCGACACCCGCGACAAGTCTGCGCAAGGCAAGTCTCCCTGAACGGTTGGAAGAGGGCTGGGCACCGTTGCCGGAGGTTCGGGCGCAAGCCCAGGGGCGTGGATACTGAGAACTACTGTCTGGAGGGAGCGTGACAGACGGTGCACGGCAGCAGGTTTTTATACTTATCGGAGCTCGCCTCCCTGAAAGGGAAGCTGGCGGTTAGAGGCCGATACTTCTGGTTGATGCTCCCGCAGTTTGCATCGACATGATAGTAGCTTCCACCGTCGGGGTTATAGTAAAGAATCACGCTCGGATCAGGCGTGGGCAGAGGTGAAAGCGTTACGGTCGGAGCCTGTACGGCTGCTTCCTCGATGATCTGTGAGGAGGTCAGGGAGTTGGGATCCACGTACCAGACGTCATTAATCCGGAGCATTAGCACCTGAAAACTGTGTGCAACGGGAGGACTGCCGTTGTTCTTGTCGATGCTGGCCTGCATAAACACCGTCCTGGAATTGTCTGCGTCACTGCCCGACACGTCCATCATTTGGTAATCGACCGGGGTACGGTTTGAACGAATCTGAAACATGGCCCGCTCGGGGTTCTCCTGCGCTGCCACCCAGGCGGGGAGGGCAAAGCTGACCATATCTGTGTAGTCCACCCGCATCCAAGCGCTCATAAACTGGTTCAGGCGCTGCTGGACGAGCGAGGTGGATACAGGGCTCGCGGAAGGCTCCGGCCCCTCCAGGACAGCCGCCTGAGACAGGCTGACAAGGCTGGCGCTCGAATCCTGGGCGAAGAGGGAGGCCCGGTCCCCAGAATCCGTGATGGTCCCCGCTCTTTCCTCGGGAGAGCCGATCCAGATGGCAAAAAGGGCCACCAGGATCATGGCGGCGTGTATGACGCTCAGGGTGGTACGCGCATTGGGCACAAAGGCGTTCACCAACCACATGGCCGCGAGGCAGAGGGCTGACGCAGCTGAAAAGAAGATGTATAGTCCCGGATTTCTAAGCAGCAGAGATACGATGAACAGGAGCGGAAGAAGAATGGTCAACAGAATCTGCAGGGCCGAGAAGCTGCGTGTGGCGGGGCCGGCATGAAAGTCGCCAACTTTTTTCGGAGGCAGCTGAGGAGCCTGTCTGTGTCCCGTATGCTTCCGGATATCGCGAAGCGGGGCGCTTGTATATCGGTTTCGATTTTCTGTCATCCCAATCTCTCCTTCCTCCGATGTGGGCGTTTTACTGGATCACGAAAAGAATAGCACAATTTTACGTGACAGTGACAAATTCGTTACAAAACAATCCTCCATGGCACAGGAGGCCCGCCTTTCAGGAGGGGGCCACAATGTCCTTCACAATGATATTTTCCCGGCCGAATACAGCGGACAGGGCGTGAATATCCCTGTCGGCTCTGGACTGCCGTTCCTCTTTTTCGCCGAAGCTGTCTTCCCCGACGGCCACGAAGGACACTGGAGTGCCTGCCTCCTCACTGAGAATCCTCTGCAGGGCTTCACGCTTGTCGCTGGCGTGTAGGAAGGCGATCAGGCTGAGCTGGTTTTTGGGAAGCAAAAGCTTGAAGACGCCGTCTTTGAACCCGCCAAATTTTCCCTCCTGAAGGAAGGGATGGATGGAAGGCAGTTCCTTTGCGGCCCGGTGGAGCATGGTATTCCATACGTCCTTGGGAAGAGGCGCTGCAGGAGGGGATGGCGGGCTGATTGGGCTGCCGGGAGCAGGTTTATTCTGAGGGCTGGTGACCGCTGTGGCATCGCAGGCCCCAGATTCTTCAGAGGAGGGAGGGGGCTTGCCTGAAGCGCCAGTCCCGGCATCCGAAAGGGCTGGGCGCAGGTCTGTCTGAGCCGAGCTCGACAGGATCCGTGGACTCTTCGCGGGCTGGCCCTCTCTGTCAGGAGATACGGACGGTTCGGTGCTCTCCCCAGCGCGGCAGGCTCTCAGGGCAAAGAGTTCCAGGGCCGCTCTCTGAGACGAGGCCCAGCGGAATTCAGACTCTGCACGGGCGCATTGCTCGAGGAGGAAAACCAGGTCCGCGACGCGGTGTTCCTGTGCCTGCCGCCTCAGGCGCAGGAGGTTTTCCTCTGTGGTGTCCCGCTGTGGAGAGGCTTCAAAGGCGACAGAAAGCACCTGGCGCACATGGGAGGACAGATCGCGCAGGAAGACCAGGGCATCACGACCTTGCCGCATGAGCTCGTCCGTCAGGCGCAGGGCAGCAGCGATATCTCGGTGGAGGACCGCGTCCAGGTAGGCGATGAGAAAAGGTTTTTCAGAGGCCCCCAGAGCCAGTCGGGCTGATTCTTCCGTTAGGTTGCCTCCCAGCCCCAGACAGACGTCCATCATGCTCCACGCGTCTCTCATGCTCCCTTCTGCGTATGCTGCGATCAGGCGAAGCGCCTCGACCTGTGCTTCTTTCCCGTCCTGCAGGGCGCATTGAAGGCGGGTGACGATATCCTCTTCAGAAAGACGGCCAAAATCAAAACGCTGACAGCGGGAATGGATGGTTGCCGGAATTTTCTGGGGCTCTGTGGTCGCGAGGATGAATACCATGTACGCGGGCGGTTCCTCAAGCGTCTTTAAGAGGGCGTTAAAGGCGGCGGTGGAAAGCATATGCGCTTCGTCGATGATATAGACCTTGTTCTTCACAAATTGTGGAGGGTAGTTGACCTTTTCAAGCATTTCACGGATTTCCTCGACCCGGCTGTTGCTGGCAGCGTCCATCTCATAGACGTCCAGCGTAGCTTCCCCGGCCAGCTGCCTGCAGGAACTGCACTCAAGGCAGGGGTCTCCGTGGTCGGGGTGCTCACAGTTGATGGCGCTGGCCATGATGCGAGCGGCACTGGTCTTACCGGTGCCACGGCTGCCACAAAAGAGGTAAGCGTGGGCAAAACGGCCTGTGGCAGCCTGGTTGCGCAGCGTGCGTACCACCGTTTCCTGGCCGGTCATTTCTGAGAACCTTCGGGGTCTGAAGATGCGATACAGAGACTGATACATGGTCCTCTCCCTGGCCTGCCCGCAAGGGCTCAGATCTCGTCGCTGATGATGTTCCTGAAGCCTTCTCCTAGCGTTTCATGTGTATCCGTGATGAACATGAAGGCCTGCGGATCTTCCTCACGGACGATCGCCTTCACCCTGACGATCTCCAGGACCCCGACCACACAGACAAGGTAGTCTACGCTTCGCCCGCTGTAGGCGCCCGTAGCCGAAAGGACGGTCACACCGCGACCAACCTCACTGATGAGGCGGGCTTTCAGGGCGTCTGCCCGAGTGGTAATGATGCTGCAGGCCTTGTCGGTTCCGATCCCGGCTAAAAACACATCCATGACGCGCGCGCAGATATAGACGCAGACCATGGAATACATGGCATGTTCCGGTGTCATGGTGAAGCCGGCTGCAGCGATGACAAGGGTGTCGAAAGCAAAAAGGAAGGCGCCGACACTGACA
This sequence comes from uncultured Oscillospiraceae bacterium, assembly GCA_964586835.1. GTDB lineage: Bacteria > Bacillota > Clostridia > Christensenellales > Aristaeellaceae > CAZLYF01. The sequence continues at coordinate 89,438 of CAZPIC010000006.1, read as the reverse complement.
ACGGGAATCCGCTTGTGTACGATGCGCGCAAGGAGATCTGTGCCTCCGGAAGTGGCCCCGCCCCTGAGGATGAGTGCCAGTCCTGCGCCCAGAAGGGCGCCCCCAAATACAGCCGACATGAGAGGGTCACCCGTCAGGGGAGGTGCTTTCAGAAGATCGATCAGCACGGAGAAGAAGGCAGTCGCGAGGACGGTCTTCAGAAAAAAAGCAGACCCCAGCAGACGATAGCCGGCAACGAAGAGCGGAAGATTGAGAAACAGGCTTGACAGGCCGACGGGAAGACCAAAGAGGTGGTTGAGGATGGTCGTGATGCCGGTGATCCCGCCAGGCGCAATGCTGTTAGGGAGGAGAAACATTGGATAGGAGAGTGCGCCGATCAGGCAGCCCGCGCCGACGAGCAGGGTTTTCTTGACCGATCGGGCCGGGGGACTGAATCGGGGTCGAAGACGCTCCACGAACAAGCTCCTTACGGCCTTGTCGAGGGCTCCACACAGGTGGGCCACGGCGACAAGCTCTTGCACGCTCTGCATGATTTATCCCAGAGACCCCCCTTTGCTGGGCCAGGATCTGCAGGCTGTGCTTCGTCGTGATTATATCACGACGCTGGCTTCCGGTCGAATGGTGGACGGCGGAAGACTTCCTGCATAAACTTGTTCAGGTCTGCAGGAGAAACGCTTCAGACGTCGAAATGTTCATACAGGCCCTGTGGCCAGATGATTCTCACAGTTGAAAGGAGTCCACAGATGAAGACGACAATCACCGCAAAAGGTATGGTCGTTTCGCCCGGTGTCAGCAACCGCGTTCTCAAGAAGACCGCGACCATGAGCCGATACCTGAAACCCGATACGGAGGTTTTTGTCCGGATGAGGCGCGAGCGCAGCCAGCGTGTCGTGGAGATCACTGTGCCGATGGATGGAATCACACTGAGGGCGGAAGCGACAAGCGAGGACAACCTCTTTATGAGTATCGACAAAGCGCTTGCCAAGCTTGAAAGGCAGATCCTCCGCCACCGCACCAAGCTGGAGAAGAGGCTGCGCGACGACCTGTCCGCGGGAGAAGGGCCCGAGTTCATTGAGGATATCAGTGCAGAGGAACTGGAAGACCGCAAGGTGGTGCGCCATAAGACATATACGGTACGTCCCATGCACCTTGATGACGCCATCTTGCAGATGGAACTGCTGGGGCACAGCTTTTACGTGTACGTGGATAGCGAAAACGAACGGACACAAGTGCTTTACCTGCGCAGAGACGGGAATCTGGGACTTCTCATTCCCGAAGCCTGAGCGAGGTCATGGACCAAGGCCCTGCTGGGACTGCCGGCGGGGCCTGTCTGTCCCCCTGAGGCGGTCGAGCGCAAACGGCAGGAGGACCTCCGTCCGGTTTTCTGCCTGACCGCTGAGCACGAGAGCCAGCAGGTATCTGAGCGTTTCACCGAGGAAGCGTCCGGGAGAAAAACCATGTTTCATCAGGATGCTGCCATCCACTGCCAGTTCTTTCAGGGATAGGCAGCATCCGCTTTCTGAAAGCCTCTGTGCCCGGTTCAGCATCCGGTCGAAAGCCTGCGCCATGACGCTGCCCTCGGGCATGCTGTTGCAGGCTGCTTTGTCGAGCGCGAGCAGGCCTGAAAGCGCAGGGAAACCCAGGCGCGAGAGCCATAGGCGGACATTGTCTGCCCCAACCCTGCTGCCGCAGTGTGCCAGCAGGGTCAGTACAGCGTCGGTCAGCGATCTGGGCTGCCGAAGTCTTTTCAGGCAGCGTTCCGCCAGCTGAAAGCTTCTCTCGCGGTACGCGGTCAGATAGAGACTGCCCTCCGCCCCAAGGCGGAAGGCATCAGGCTTGCCACAATGCCGCAGGAGGGCGGCCCAGCGGAGATCCAGCGTGCGGGGGACAGCGGCAAGGGTTCTGAGCGTCAGTTCCCAAAGCCCCGGCGCCCAGGTTCCCAGGCCAGCCGCTGCAGGGAGAGAGGGGCACCGGTGCAGGGGCTCCAGCTCCGGCAGCACTTCAAACACTGTGCCGGGGCTTAAACCCAGGGCTTTTCCGGCATGCAGGCCTCCAAGCAGAAGGTTCAACTCGCTCGCGACGCGCTCTGCACTGACATGTCTTAACCTTCCGGACAGGGCGTTCATGGCGTCAAGCGCCTTCCCGTCGACGGTGAAACCCAGCTGTGCGGAAAAACGCAGAGCCCGCAGCATGCGAAGTGCATCCTCGGAGAACCGGTCAGCCGGAGCTCCCACCGTGGCAATACGCTTGCGCCTGAGGTCCTCGATCCCTTTAAAGGGATCGACCGTCCCTGTGTCGGGATGCCAAGCCAAGGCATTGATGGTGAAATCCCGCCGACGGAGGTCCTCATAGAGGCTGCGCGTAAAAGCAACCGTGTCGGGGCGACGGCTGTCGGAATAGGCGCCGTCCACGCGGTACGTGGTAAACTCTATGGCCATGCCTTCCAAGAAGACAGTCACTGTTCCGTGTCTGAGCCCTGTCTCACCCATCCGTTCTCCCACAAAGCATGCTTTGACTTCAAGAGGGAGGGCAGACGTACAGACATCATAGTCCCTGGGCTGGATCCCAAGGAAGTCGTCCCGGACGCAACCACCCACGAGGTAAGCCTCATGTCCGCTTTGATTCAGCTTTCTCAGTGCGTCAAGAACAGGCTGGGGCACCGGAAACCTCATTTTCATTCCTCCAGGGACCCGCCATCCGGTTTCATCTTAAAGACGGGCGTCCTTTCTTGTCAAGCGAAGGCGGACCATGATAGGATGAAAGGAAGGACGGGATGGACGCCGTAGCTCTGCCACAGAGGCGGTCCACCCCGTGAAGATGCCGCCTTGGTGCGGGCGAGGGCTATACGGCATGGGCAGGAGCTTGCCGTCAGAAGGAGAAAAAATGATCTGGCAGCAGACGGTCTGCACAGCAGAGAGGGTCGACGCTTCGGGGGTCGGGGGCATTCTGATGCAGTGTGATGCCTTCAGCGCAGACCTTGCCGACTTCTTGGGGACCGCACAGTGTGTCTATGTCGATCCACCATTTTTTACCGGAAGGCGCTTCAGGCATCGCATGAGGATCGGAGAAGAGGGTTGGAAAGGCGGGAAGAAGATCCTTGAACTGCCGGCATTTGAAGATTATCCCGGTGCTTCCTTGGAGGACTACCTCCTGTTTTTGAAGGCCTCCATTGTCCTTTCCCGAGACCTGATGCATCCGGCCGGATCCTTCTTTCTGCATGTCGACTACCGGGCGAGCGCCCATGCAAGGCTTTTGTGCGATGATATTTTCGGGAAGGACAGCATGGTCAATGAGATCATCTGGTCCTATCAGACGGGTGGACGCTCAAAGAAATACTTCAGCAGAAAACATGATACCATCCTGATGTACGCAAAGTCCGAAGACCGCTACTTTGATATTACCCAGGTGCCCAGCAGCAAAAAGACCGACAGGACGAACCACCTGAAGCGCGGAGTGGATGCGGAAGGGCGCAGTTTTAGAAGCATCATCAGCGGTGGAAAAACCTACATCTACTATGATGATGAGCCCTCCTACCCGGACGATGTCTGGTGCGATGTAAGCCAGATGCAGCAGAGGGATCCTCAGAGAACCGGATACGCGACCCAGAAGCCCCAAGCGTTGCTCGATCGGATCATCCTGTGTTGTACAAAGCCGGGAGACCTGGTCGTGGACTTCATGTGCGGGTCAGGGACCAGCTTGGCGTCCGCATCTGCTGCCGGCAGGCGCTTTCTGGGAATTGATAGCAGTGCCCAGGCTTTTTCGGTTTGTCGCAAACGCCTTGCAGAAACCCGGTTGGAGTGTCGCGCTCCCTTTACCCATGTGGAGGCCATGGTGGACGCTTCCCTTTTGACGGGCATAGGCTACTATCATGTGACGCTCAATGCGTATACGCTTCCCTTAAGCGCCTTTGACGGGCTTGCTGCAGCCCCCTCAGCCCAGGACGGCGGACTCGACGCGGTGGACCAGTGGTACGCGGGCTTAATGAATAACGGCATCTTCACTGTGTTTGCGTCATCCTGCCGACGCAGGCAGACCCCGGCCTTGGAGCGGACACTCGTGGTCCCGCTTCTGCAGGGCACGGTCGCTCTGATGATTATCGACGTATTGGGAAACCGAACCCTCTGGGCCTGCGCTGGGCAGGTATAAAGAGGCGGTCGGTGGAAATACGGGAATAAATAAGCTTGAAAAACCAGAAATAGTGGTGAACAGCGTGCGCATGTGTTATGATGTCGCGGAATTGGTGTTGCTTATGACCAGCTGCTGGAGGGCGGGCAGCCGAAAATCCGATCGCAAGGAGACGAGCCATGGCATCAGCTGAGGATATTGGCATAGACCTGGGGTCGTCCAATGTTCTGATCCATACACGCCGGAAGGGGATTGTTCTCAATGAGCCCGCAGTGCTTGCCGTGGACCATGACCTGCACAACGTGATTGCCATCGGTACTGAGGCGTACAGGATGATGGGCAGAGAACCGGCCAATATTGAGGTCATCCGGCCGCTGCAAAAAGGTGCGATTCAGGATTTTGCGATGCTGAGCATCCTTCTGAACCACTTTGTCATACGCGTCATCGGGAAGCGCTTCTTTTCGCGGCCACGGGCGGTGATGTCCATTTCCTGTGCTGCAAACGAAATTGAAAAGCGGCAGTTGATTGTGGGGATGTTTGAAGCCGGAGCGCGGCGTACGCAGCTTGCCGAGCGGCCGGTGGCGGCTGCGCTGGGCGCCGGATATGGCCTTACGGAACACTATGGCCGTATGGTGGCGGATGTGGGCGCTGCGACGACGGATATTGCGGTCATTGCTTCGGGAGAGATGATGGCACGCAATGTCTCTGATATCGGAGGAGATGCTTTCACCGATGCGATCATGCGTTACATAAGACTTAAGCACAATCTTCTTATCGGCTTTCGTACCGCCGAGGATATCAAGTGTTCCATCGGATCGGTCTATCACGGGGGTGAAACGAGCATCACGCTGCCGGTAGCTGGCAGGAACCTGGTCAGCGGATTGCCCAAACAGATTGAGGTTGCAGCCGATGAGATAGCCGAAGCGATGGAGGAGCCCCTGCGCCTGATGATCGAGAGCCTGCACGGCGTCATCGAGCGTGTCCCTCCGGAACTGGCGAACGACGTATTTGAAAATGGGATCCTGCTGACCGGCGGCGGGGCGATGATGAAAGGCCTGCAGGATGTTATTTCCGAAGAGATGCAGATCCGCTGCTTTACTGCGGAACACCCGCAGGAATGCGTTGCCATGGGCTGTGGCTATATCCTGGAGCACATGGCTGAATATGAAAGGCTCCTTGGAGATACCCGTAAAAAGAGAAGGCCGTAGGGTACGGCTGGGCAAAAAAGAAGCCTTCCCAGTCTGGGAAGGCTGTCTGCAAAGGGGATCCTATTGATCCGCGGCTTCCACAGCCACCGGGCCTGACACCGTACGGGTGACACGTCCGCTGCGCAGACAGCTTGTGCAGACGAGCAGCCTGACGGGACGGCCATCTACCGTCGCACGCACTCTTTGGATATTGGGTGCCCACTTGCGCAACGATTTGCGGTCAGAGTGGCTGACCTTGTTTCCGGTCATGGCACGTTTGTTGCAGACCTTGCAGTACTTACCCATTCCCTTGTCTCCCTCCGTCGGGGCTTTGGCCCTGCCTCGTGGCTTTGCCTCCGGGCAGAACCAGCAACCGTCGTATCATAGCATGCCTTCAACGTCCTTGCAAGTGCTTTTCCGCTGAAAACAGGCAGACGGGTCTCTGTGTCCCCTTTGCGCTCAGATGGCAAGCGCCCTTGCCACGACGGCGCCGTCTGCTTATAATGGCCACCATTGCATCGTGTCGGAGGTACCGGATGTCCAACGAGAACAAACAGGAATTTGTCCGCCATATCACGCCAAGAAGTGAAAATTTCTCGCAATGGTATACTGATGTGGTGAGGCATGCGGAACTGATGGATTATGCGCCCGTGCGGGGATGCATCGTTTTACGGCCTTACGGAAACCGAATCTGGGAACTGATCCGTGAGCAACTGGATCAGCGCTTTGAAGAAACAGGCCACGAAAACGTATCCATGCCCATGCTGATCCCCGAATCCCTGCTGGTGAAGGAAGCGGAACATGTGGAAGGATTCGCTCCTGAGGTAGCCTGGGTGACGCAGGGGGGGGTTGAAGTTCTGCAGGAGCGTCTGGCGATCAGGCCGACGAGTGAAACGCTGTTTTGCACAATGTTTTCCAGGTGGGTCCAATCTTGGCGAGATCTACCCCTAAAATACAACCAGTGGTGTTCTGTCATGCGCTGGGAAAAAACCACGAGGCCTTTTTTGCGCACCTCCGAATTCTGGTGGCAGGAAGGCCACACCGTGCATGCGACGTATGAGGAAGCGCAGGAAGAAACGCTGACGATGCTCGAGATCTACCGTGAGGTGTGTGAGGAGGCTCTGGCCATTCCGGTCTTTGCCGGTCGCAAGAGTGACAAGGAAAAATTCGCCGGGGCTGTGGCGACTTATTCAGTAGAGGCGATGATGCAGGACGGGAAAGCCCTACAGGCGGGGACCTCGCATCATTTCGGCACGAATTTCTCTGTCCCGTTTGATATGCAATACCTGGACAAGGACGGCAAGCTCAAGTACTGCCATGAGACGAGCTGGGGGGCTTCTACCCGGCTGATCGGGGCTGTGATCATGACCCACGGGGACGAGCGCGGGCTGAAAATGCCCCCTGCCATCGCACCGGTGCAGGTGGTGATTCTCCCCATCGCGGCGCACCGGGGCGGAGTCATGGATGCCTGTCAAAAGGTACTGCGTTCCCTCAGGGCGGAGGGGATCCGAGTGAAGCTGGATGACCGGGACCACGTGTCAGCCGGGTGGAAATTCAACGAATGGGAGCTCAAAGGAGTGCCTGTCAGGTTGGAGATCGGCCCAAGGGATTTGAAGGGAGGTGTGGTGGCCTGCATGCGGAGGGACACGTTGGAAAAAGGCACGTTGCCCCAAGAGGACATCGCAGCGCGCGTCAGGGAGATGCTTGGCGACATTCAGGCTAGCATGCTTCGCTCAGCCCGCGAATTCAGGGATGCGCACACAGCGGTGGTGCGTAATATGGATGAAATGCTCAGACAGGTGGAAAGCGGCTATGCTCTGGCGATGTGGTGTGGTGCACGAGATTGCGAGGACAGGATCAGGGAAGCGACCGGCGCCTCAAGCCGCAACATGCCTTTTGATCAGACGCCTGTCGCCGAGACCTGTGTCTGCTGCGCAGGCCCTGCGGACCAGCTCATGTACTTCGCACGGGCTTATTGATGGAGGCACGCCACGGGCGGGAATGTGCAAAGGGCAGCGGTGTCGCTGCCCTTGTTCAGCGTATCCTATTGACCTCGATGGGGGGCGGTGTCTGCAATGTATACACCCGGATGCGTTGATATTGATTCGCGTGAAAAATGAAGCAAGATGCAGTGCATTCAACGGGATATCCATAGCCTCATGCAGAACGTGCTCGAAGAATTCACAAATTGTTCTTGCATTTTTGTTGGAAGCTGCGTATAATCTAGCGGCTGTCTGTCCATGGGGATGAAGTGTTAGGTTGCCGCCCCGGCCTTGGGCGGGTAATTAGCGCGGACCAGCCTGCTGATCAGGCGATGGACTCAGTCGGTTCCCCGCGACCAGAAGGGGAACGAGCGTGGAGGCAAGGCAGCCCTTCTTCAGGGGAGGCAAAGAAAGGCCTTCGCGGCGAGAGACCATGAACAACAAGGAGGAATTCCAATGGCCAGCCAAAAAATCCGCATCAAGTTGAAAGCCTATGAGCATGGACTGATCGACCAGTCTTCCCTGCGCATCGTCGAAACTGCAAAGCGAACGGGCGCTCGTGTCTCTGGCCCCATTCCCCTCCCCACAGAAAAGGAGATCGTGACGATCCTTCGTGCACCGCACAAGTACAAGGATAGCCGCGAGCAGTTTGAGAGACGCACGCACAAACGCCTCATAGACATTCACAACCCCAATTCACGTACGGTGGACGCGATGATGAAGCTGGATCTGCCGACCGGCGTCGAAATCGAGATCAAGCTGTAAGGCAGGAGGCAAGCAGTGAGTAAGAAAGCGATTCTAGGGAAAAAACTCGGCATGACACAGAAGTTCCTAAAGGATGGGCGTCTGGTTCCGGTCACAGTCATCCTGGCGGGCCCCTGTACGGTTGTTCAGAAAAAGACCATCGAAAAAGACAGCTATGAAGCAGTCCAGGTCAGCTTTGAGCCGATCGCGGAGAACCGCGTGAAGAAGCTGGTCAGCAAGCCCGCGCTGGGTCATTTCAAGAAGGCGGGCGTTACGCCTTCCCGCTACCTACGCGAGCTGAGGCTTGAAGACAGCGCTGCCTTTGAAACGGGACAGACCATCACCGCCGATGTGTTCAAGGCTGGGGAGCGGGTGGATGTGACAGGGACAAGCAGAGGTCGCGGCTTCACCGGGGCGATCTATAGGTGGAACCTTTCGCGAGGGCCGATGTCCCATGGATCCAAGTACCACCGTGGAGTTGGTTCCTTAAGCGCCAACAGCTCTCCGTCACGCGTCTTCAAGAACAAAAAAATGCCTGGGCATTACGGCTCCGAGCGGGTCACCATCCAGAATCTCGAGATCATTGAGGTGGATGCGGAGCGTAACCTGCTGCTTGTCAGAGGGGCTGTTCCGGGGACCGACAACGGCCTGCTCATCGTACGCAATACCTGCAAAGCCTGACCAAGGAGGATAACGCACATGCCGACCATCACCGTCGTGAATATGCAGGGCCAGCCGGAGGGTGAACTGACGCTCAGTGAAGAGGTGTTCGCTGTAAGGCCCAATGTCGCCGCCATGCATTTGGTAGTCCGTTCTATCCTGGCCAACAGGCGCCAGGGCACGCACAGCGCGCTGTCGCGGGGCATGGTGCGTGGCGGAGGAAGAAAGATCTACCGACAGAAGGGAACAGGCAGGGCGAGACACCACAGCAACCGTGCGCCCCAGTTCCGCCACGGGGGAGTGGCGTTTGCTCCCCAGCCGAGAGATTATTGCGTGAAAGTGCCAAAGAAAGTCAGGCGACTGGCCATGAAGAGCGCCCTTTCTGCCAAATTCAATGCCGGCGATCTGATTGTGATCAACGAAGTTGCGATCCCCCAAGCCAAGACGAAACTGGTTGTCAAGATGCTGAAGGATCTCGGCGTTGAAGGCAAAGCCCTCCTCGTGCTTGAAGGCTATGACGAGAACGTTGTCCGCGCTTCCAGGAACATCAAGGAGCTTCGCGGAACCCTTACCAGCACGCTCAATGTCTACGATGTACTCAATGCTGGCAAGCTGATCCTGTCAAAAGCCGCGGTATCCGGGATAGAGGAGGTTTTTGCGTCATGAAAGACCCGCATGATATTATCCTTCGCCCTGTTTTGACGGAGAAGGGCTATGAGGGTATCGCAGAAAAGAGATATATCTTCGAAGTCGATCCTCGGGCGAACAAGGTGGAAATCAAAAAATCCCTCGAGGCTGTCTTCAAGGGTATCAAGGTCGAACGGGTCAATACCCTTCGCGTCCTTGGAAAGATTAAGCGCCAGGGCAAGTCGAGCGGCCGGACCCCGGAGGTCAAAAAGGCTTATGTCAAGCTTGCGGAGGACTCGAAGCCCATTGAGTTCTTTGAAGGCATGATCTAGGAAGGAGAAGCAAATGGCGATTCGTGTCTATAAGCCGACCTCACCTGCACGGCGGTTCATGTCAGCGCTGACCTATGAAGAGCTGACCAAGAAGGCACCCGAAAAGGCACTGACCCAGCGGCTTGTCAAGCATGCGGGCAGAAACAAGCAGGGCAAGATCACCGTGCGCCACCGAGGGGGTGGCAACAAGGTCAAATACCGTATCATCGATTTTAAGCGGGATAAAGTGGGCGTCCCCGCACGGGTTGCCGCGCTGGAGTACGACCCTAACCGATCCGCCTTCATCGCGCTTCTCTTCTATGCGGATGGAGAAAAGCGCTACATCCTCGCGCCATCCGGCCTCAAGGTGGGCGATACGGTCATTGCGGGCGACGATGTGGACATCGTGCCCGGCAACGCGCTGCCGCTGTCCGGGATTCCCGCGGGTACGTTGATTCACAACATCGAGCTAAGGCCGGGACGGGGCGGTCAGCTGGTACGCTCAGCCGGGGCTTACGCTCAGCTGATGGCCAAGGAGGGTGATTTTGCCCAGATTCGCCTTCCCTCAGGTGAAGTGCGCAAGGTTCCCATCCAAGCGAGGGCAACCGTGGGGACGGTGGGGAATCAGGAACACGAGAATGTGCGGATTGGCAAGGCCGGTCGCAAACGCCACATGGGTTTCAGGCCTTCCGTGCGCGGCGTGGCCATGAACCCTGTAGATCATCCTCACGGCGGGGGAGAAGGCAAGTCCCCCATTGGAAAACCCGCTCCGGTCACCCCGTGGGGCAAGCCCACGCTGGGATACAAGACCCGTAAGCGCAAGAAGTACTCGAACCGCTTGATCGTCAAGCGGAAAGGCAGCAAGTAAGCCCGGTTCGACGGAAGGAGGCAACCCACAGCATGAGCCGATCAGTCAAGAAAGGCCCCTTTGTCAGCGAGGTGCTGATGAAGCGCATCATGAAGATGAATCAGTCGGGAAGAAAAGCCGTTTTGAAGACCTGGTCCCGGGCCTCAACGATCTTCCCCGACTTTGTCGGACATACCATCGCTGTGCATGACGGGCGCAAGCATGTCCCTGTATACATCACGGAGGATATGGTCGGACACAAGCTTGGCGAGTTTGCCCCGACGCGCACATTCAGGGGACATGCCGGCGAGAAATCCGCTGGTCGCAAGTAAGACGGAGGGAGAACAGTCGTATGGCAACCAATACCCGGGAAAAGGGGCGCGATCGCAGCGAAACGGCGGACAGGCGGCCGCACGCCCATGTCAGACATGTACGCATCTCCTCCAAGAAGGCGAAGATCGTGGTGGATCTGGTTCGTGGCAGGGACGTGGAAGAAGCGTTGGCAATCCTCAAGCACACGCCAAAGGCAGCCTCACCTATCGTTTGGAAACTGGTTCAAAGCGCCATCGCAAACGCGGTGAACAACCTGGAGATGGACAGGGCTTCGCTTTACATCGCGGAGATCTATGTCAATCAGGGCCCTGCGCTCAAGCGCTATGTTCCCCGCAGCCGGGGGAGCGCGTCGCCGATCCTTCGGCGAACCAGCCACATCAGCGTCGTCCTTGACAAAAGATAGGAGGAGGGTTAGCAATGGGTCAGAAAGTCAACCCCCATGGGGCGCGCGTAGGCGTCATATTTGACTGGAGCACGCGGTGGTATGCCGGAAAGAAGGATTTTGCGGACAATCTGGTTGAAGACCATGAGATCCGCAGGGATCTGAAAAAGAGGTATTACCAGACGGGGATCAGCCGGATTGATATCGAACGCAGCCCCGCGCGTACCACCATCAACGTGTTTACCGGAAAACCCGGCATGATCATCGGCCGCGGCGGAAAGGGCATCGAGGAACTGAAGGCCTATATTGAAAAGAAGCTGGGCCGGACGATCCATATCAACATCCTTGAAGTCAAGAACCCTGATTGCGATGCCCAGCTTGTGGCAGAGAATATCGCGCAGCAGCTTGAAAAGCGCATTTCTTTTCGGCGCGCAATGAAGCAGAGCATTCAGCGCTCGATGCGGGCAGGCGCGAAGGGCATCAAGACACAGGTGTCCGGCCGTCTCGGCGGCGCTGATATCGCTCGCAGCGAGCATTATCACGAGGGATCCATCCCGCTTCAGACCCTGCGGGCGAACATCGACTACGGTTTTGCGGAGGCGAAAACCACCTACGGCCGGCTTGGTGTGAAGGTCTGGATCTACAAGGGGCAGATCCTGCCGACGGCAAAAAAACCGGATGCCCGCACTGAAGGAGGCAAGTAAGCCATGTTGATGCCCAAGAGAGTCAAGAGGCGAAAGGTGTTTCGCGGGCGGATGAAGGGCAAAGCCCAGCGTGGAAACACGATTACGCACGGCGACTATGGCCTCGTTGCCCTCTCCCCCAGCTGGGTGACGAGCCAGCAGATTGAAGCCGCCCGTATTGCCCTGACGAGGTTTACCAAGCGGGGGGGGAACGTCTGGATAAAGATCTTTCCCGACAAGCCGGTCACGGAAAAACCTGCTGAAACCCGCATGGGTTCCGGGAAGGGATCCCCGGAGTACTGGGTAGCCGTCGTAAAACCCGGCCGCGTCATGTTTGAACTTGGAGGCGTTGAGGAAGACGTGGCGAGAGAGGCGCTCCGCCTTGCCGCCACAAAGCTGCCCCTGCGCAGCAAGGTCGTTTCCCGCGCTCAGCTGAATCCAGGAAATGGTGGTGAGGAACGATGAAGGTGAGCGAGTTTTCGGCCATGAAACCTGAGGAGCTGAATGCGAAAATCGCCGACCTCAAGGCCGAGCTGTTCAATCTGAGGTTCAAGCTTGCGACGGGACAGCTTGAGAATACGATGCAGATATCCCAGGTCAGGCGGGAGATCGCCCGGGCCTTGACCGTTCAGACACAGAAACTGAACAAATAGCACAGAGCCGTGAAGGGAGTTATTCTTATGCCATCAGAACAAAGGGGACTGCGTAAGACGAGGGTCGGTGTCGTGGTCAGCGACAAGATGGACAAGACGATCGTCGTGTCCGTCAACAGGCGCGTCAAGCACCCTCTGTACGGAAAATACATCAAGCGCACAAGCAAGCTTAAGGCCCACGATGAAAACAACTCCTGCGGCATTGGCGATACCGTCACGATCATGGAAACCCGCCCGTTGTCCCGGGAGAAACGCTGGCGGCTGATAGACATCCTCAAGAAGGCGAAATGACAGCGCCGATCGCCTGGCACAGGGCGAACGAGGGAACATCGTTTAAGGAGGTACCCTGATCATGATACAGCCACAAACGCGGCTGAAGGTTGCCGATAACTCCGGCGCAAAGGAAATCATGTGCATCCGCGTCCTGGGTGGGTCGTTTCGCCGTAGCGGCTCCGTCGGCGATATCATCGTGGCAAGCGTTAAGAACGCCGCTCCGGGGGGACAGGTCAAAAAGGGTGACGTCGTCAGGGCTGTGATCGTCAGGGTGGCGAAACAGAAACGGCGCTCCGATGGCAGCTATATCCGCTTTGACGACAATGCGGCAGTGATTGTCAATGATGACAGACAGCCCCGTGGGACACGTATCTTCGGTCCCGTGGCCCGTGAGCTGCGCGAAAAGGACTTCATGAAGATCGTTTCGCTCGCGCCGGAAGTGCTGTAGGAGGAACGCGAATGAAGGTTCATGTCAAAACGAAGGATGAGGTCATTGTCATCACCGGCAAGGACAAAGGCAAAAAGAGCAAGGTGATCGCAGTGAACCCTGGTGCCGGGCGGGTCACCGTTGAAGGGGTCGCCATGGTGACCAAGCACATGAAGTCCAGGCAGCAGGGACAGCCGGGCGGCATTATCCATAAGGAATCCGCCATCGATGCCAGCAATGTCATGCTGGTATGCCAGAAATGCGGCCGGCCCTCCAGGGCCGGGGTGAAGAGGCTTGAAGACGGGAAAAAGATCCGCGTATGCAAAAAATGCGGCGAACAGATTGATTAATGAGGAGGAGACGGCAGATGCCCACCCGTCTGAAACAGAAGTACTTAAGCGAGGTTATGCCTGCCCTGCAGCAGAAGTTTGGCTACAAGAATCCAATGGAAGTGCCCCGCTTGGCCAAAGTGGTCGTGAATATGGGCTTGGGGGACTGCAAGGACAACGCCAAGCTGCTTGAATCGGCAGTGGAGGAACTCAGCTTGATATCCGGCCAGAAACCCATGGTGACCAAAGCAAAGAAATCGATCGCCAACTTCAAGCTCCGCGAAGGGATGAATGTGGGCGCGAAGGTTACCCTCAGGGGAAGTCGGATGGAAGAATTCGTGGACAAGCTCATCAGCATCGACCTGCCCCGCGTCCGGGATTTCCGGGGGGTGTCCCCCAATGCCTTTGACGGGCGGGGCAACTTTGCGCTCGGCGTTCGCGAACAGCTCATATTCCCGGAGATCAACTACGACAAGGTCGAAAAAATCCGCGGCATGGAGATGATATTTGTAACGACCGCTAAGACCGACGAGGAAGCGAAGGAACTCCTGAGCCTGCTCGGCATGCCGTTTGCACAACAGTAAAGGAAGGCGGAACCATGGCAAAAACCAGTCAGATCGTTAGACAGAAGCGCCCCGCGAAGTATTCCACCCGCGCCTATACCCGTTGCCGCCTTTGCGGAAGGCCGCATTCAGTGCTGCGCCGCTATGGGGTTTGCCGTATTTGCTTCAGAGAACTGGCCTACAAGGGTCAGATCCCTGGCGTCCGCAAGGCAAGCTGGTAAGAACGGGGCCGCGCAGAAGGAGGAGATATCATGGCAATGAACGATCCCATCGCCGACATGCTGACCCGCATCCGCAACGCGCAGATCGCCAAGCATGATACGGTGGTCATCCCCGCGAGCAACATCAAAAGGGCCATCGCGCGCATCCTGCTGGACGAAGGGTATATCAAGGCGTTTGAGAGGATTGACGACGGGCTCCAGGGGCGGATCAAGATCACGCTGAAGTACATGGATGGAAAGGGACAGCCGGTCATTGCCGGCTTGAAACGGATCAGCAAGCCGGGGCTGCGCATCTATGCCCAATGCGAGGACCTGCCCAGGGTGCTGGGTGGACTGGGCGTCGCGATTATTTCTACGTCCAGGGGGCTGATGACGGATAAAAAAGCCCGTGGGGATAAACTGGGCGGTGAAGTGCTGGCCTATATCTGGTGAATGATTCGGCATTGGAGGTACAAGCATGTCTCGCATCGGAAAGCTGCCGATCAAACTGCCACAGGAAGTGACAGTGACAGTCGGTGAGGATAATACCGTGGTTGTCAGCGGGCCCAGGGGCAAGCTCATCCAGGCTGTGCACCGGGACATCAGCCTCAAGCAGGAGGACGGATGGCTCACGTTTGACCGCCCGAGCGACGCGAAGCCCCACAAAGCCATGCATGGTCTGTATCGCTCTTTGATCCATAACATGGTGATCGGGGTCACAAGTGGTTTCGAAAAGACGCTGGAACTGGTGGGCACGGGTTACCGGGCTGTGTCAGAGGGCGGGGTGCTGACGCTGAGCGTCGGATACTCTCATCCGGTGGTTTTTAAGGCGCCGGAGGGCGTCAGTTTCGCGACGCCCACGCCGACACAGATCGTGGTCAGCGGCATTGACAAACAGGTTGTGGGAAACCTGGCTGCCGACATACGCGCTACCAGGAAGCCCGAGCCCTATCTCGGGAAGGGCATCAGATACAAGGATGAACAGATTCGCCGCAAGGAAGGCAAGTCCGGCAACAGATAGAAAGGGGAGTGACGTCGGATGTTTAACAAGCGCGATCGCAACGAATTACGGCTGGTCCGGCATGCGCGCGTCCGCAAAAAGATCGGCGGCACACCCGGCATGCCGCGTCTGAATGTGTTTAGGAGCAATCGGTTCATTTACGCTCAGGTCATAGACGACACGAAGGGGACGACCCTCGTATCCGCTTCTTCCATGGACCCGTCTCTCAAGGAACGGCTCGCGGGGCTTGACAAGACGGCCGCGTCGAAACTGGTAGGTAAAACCGTTGCGGAACGCGCGCTTCAGGCCGGCATCAGCCAGGTTGTGTTTGATCGCGGGGGCTATGTTTACACTGGGCGTGTCGCCTCTCTGGCTGAAGGCGCCCGCGAAGCCGGGCTCAAGTTTTGACAGGAGGAATGCACAAGATGCAGCGCAGAGACGAACAGTCCAGTGAGTTTAAGGAAAAGCTGGTGGCGATCAACCGCGTCGTGAAGGTTGTCAAGGGAGGGCGTAATTTCCGCTTTTCAGCCCTGATGGTCGTCGGGGACGGCAGCGGTCGTGTCGGCGCCGGGATGGGAAAGGCAGCAGAGATCCCCGAGGCGATCCGTAAGGCTGTCGAGAACGCGAAGAAACACCTTGTAACGGTTCCCCTTGCCGGGACAACCATTCCACACCAGATCACGGGTTATTTCGGGACTGGAAAAGTCATTTTGCTTCCCGCACAAGAAGGGACAGGCGTGATCGCAGGAGGGGCGGCCAGAGCCGTCTTAGAACTGGCAGGGGTCAAGGATGTCCGCACGAAGAGCTATGGGACAAGCAATCCCATTAACACGGTCAAGGCGACCATCGAAGGCCTTAAGCTGCTCCGCTCTGCCGAACAAGTTGCCAGGATGCGCGGAAAGACCGTGGAAGAAATCCTGGGATGAGGAAAGAGACATGAAGTTGAAAGTCACGTTGATCAGATCGCCTATCTCCAGTCTTCAGAAGCAGATTGACACGGTCAGAGCGCTTGGACTTCGAAAGATCGGGCAGACGGTTGTCCGAGAAGACAATCCCTGTGTCCGCGGCCAGATCTTCAGGGTGAGGCACATGATCAAGGTTGAAGAGATCGACAACTAAGGAGGAAGCCCATGGAGTTGCATGAGTTAAGACCCGCGCCCGGCTCCACGGCCGTTCGTAAGCGCCTTGGTCGCGGTGTTGGATCGGGCTTTGGAAAGACCAGCGGCAAGGGACACAAGGGTGCCAAGGCCAGGTCTGGCGGCGGGAAAGCCCCGGGCTTCGAAGGCGGGCAGATGCCCTTGACGAGGCGCCTTCCCAAAGGAGGCTTCACGAACATATTCAGAAAGGAATATGCCATCGTGAACGTGTCGGACCTGGAAGCGTTTGATGAAAATACCAACGTGACCGTGGAACTCCTCAAGGCGACGGGCCTTGTCAGGAAGCTTCGAAGTGGCGTCAAGATCCTCGGCAACGGGGAACTCACCAAGAAACTGACGGTCCGTGCCGACAAGTTTACCGCTTCCGCCAAAGAGAAGATCGAGGCTGTCGGCGGGAAGGCGGAGGTGCTGTAGGATGTGGGAAACGATCAGGAATGCGTGGAAGGTCCCGGAGCTGAAGAAGAAGATCCTGTACACTTTCATGATGCTTCTGGTGTTCCGTCTTGTCAGTGTCATTCCGGTTCCGGGCATCAATGCAAGTGTGGTGCGCGAGGTTTCGGGCCAGTTTGACCTGCTGGGCCTTGTGAACATGATGACAGGTAACTCCTTCAGCCAAATGACGCTGATGGCCATGGGGATCACGCCCTATATCAACGCAAGCATCATTCTCCAGCTTCTGACGATTGCCATTCCTGCCCTGGAGCGCCTGCAAAAGGAAGGCGGCGAAGAGGGGAAGGAGAAGATCAACCGCATCACAAGGTTTGCTACGGTAGGCCTGGCAGCCGTCCAGTCCATCGGCATTATCGGCGGCCTGAATGCCTCTCCGACAAGCAGTGGAGACAGGGTGATCCTTCCAGCGTACAACAACTTTTTCGGGCTGCTCTCCATCGGCGTGGTCATGGCAGGGGGAACCTCACTGGCCATGTGGATCGGTGAGCGCGTCACCCAAAACGGCATTGGCAACGGCATCTCGCTCCTGATCTTCGCGGGGATTATCTCAAACCTGTTCAATGGCCTTCTGACCGCCTTTACCGATGTGCTGGGCATCACCGCCTACAATACGACGGTAGTGCAGTTTCTCATCCTCATCGTGACAGCGCTTGCGATCATTGCCATCGTGACCTTTATCGATATGGGGGAAAGGCGCATCCCTGTGCAGTACGCAAAGCGCGTAGTGGGCCGCAAGATGTACGGCGGCCAATCGACCCATATCCCGATGAAAATTGTGTCCGTCGGCGTCCTGCCCCTGATCTTTGCTTATTCGTTCATGGCTTTCCCAGGGACGGTGATCGCGATGATGGGGACATCCAGTGGTGTGTATAAGTGGTGGAACACTTACATGCAGCAGCGGTCTCCCCTCTACCTGGGCATCACAGCCCTGCTAATCGTTGCGTTTACCTATTTTTACGCCTCCATCAGCTTCAACCCTCAGGATATCGCTAAAAACATTCAGCAGCAGGGCGGCAATATCCCTGGCATCCGGTCGGGCAGGAACACGGTGGACTACCTGGCCAGGATCTCCAAGAGGCTGACGCTGTTCTCCGCGCTGTTTCTGGCCCTTCTGGCGACGCTCCCTACCGTGTTGTCCGTCTGGCAGAACATGCAGATTCCCTTTGCTGCCTCCTCTATCCTGATCGCTGTCAGCGTGGCGCTGGAGACGGTACGGCAGATCGAAGCCAACCTGGTGATGCGCAACTACAAGGGTTTTCTTTGAGCCTGGCTTCCTGATCGGGAAAGCTCAGGAGGGGAGGCGCAGTGAAGCTTGTGATCCTTGGCCCCCCAGGTGCGGGCAAGGGAACCCGTGCATTGAGGTTGATGGAGCTCTTGTCTATCCCGCAGATTTCCACGGGGAACATGTTGCGCGCCGCCATGCGGGAGGGAACAGCGCTCGGGAGGGAGGCGCGGTGCTATATCGATGCCGGACTTTTAGTGCCGGATGAGGTTGTGGTGGAGATGGTGCGCGAAAGAATAGCGCAGCCCGACTGCGAGGGCGGGTTCATCCTGGACGGGTTTCCACGGACGCTGGCACAGGCTGAAGCCCTGGATGAGATCATCCAGGTGGATGCCGTGCTCAACCTGGAATTGCCCGATGAGGTGATCATGGAAAGGCTCTCTGGGAGGAGAATCTGTCCGGTCTGTGGCGGGGTTTTTCGCCGCAGTACGCTGGCAGATCCGCTGACCTGCCCCGTATGCGGCGCAGAACTGGTCATCCGGGAGGATGACCGGCCGGAGACCATTCGCAACAGGCTGAGGGTGTACCGCGCACAGACAGAACCCCTGATCAGCTATTATCGCGGGAAGGGACTTCTCACAACGGTTTCGGCTCTGGGAGAGCTGGAAGATAACTTTCAAGGAGTACTTGAGGCGCTGGGGATCAAGCAGAAATGACCACGATCAAGAGCGACGCGCAGATCGCGGGAATGAGAAGGGCCGGACACCTCCTCCACGGAGTCATGGGTCGGATCCGGGATGAGATTCGAGTGGGTGTCTCGACCGCTGCCGTAAACGCGTGCGCGGAAGAGATGATCCGCCAGGCGGGAGCGACCCCCTCCTTTCTCAATTACCGCGGATACCCTGCTTCCATCTGTGTTTCCATCGACAGTGAGGTGGTGCACGGCATCCCGTCGCCGGAGGTCTATTTTAGGGAAGGGAGCCTTGTCAGCGTTGACTGCGGATTGATCCTGGATGGGTGGCATGCTGACAGCGCCTTTACCCTGGGAGTTGGAGAGATCAGGCCTGAACTGCAGCGCCTGATTCAAGTGACGGAAGCCTGCTTTTTCTCAGCAGCCAGGGCCGCTGTCGAAGGAAACAGAATCGGGGACATCGGCCACGCTGTGCAGCGCCTGGCCGAGCAGCACGGCTATGGGGTCATCCGGGCATTGACGGGACACGGTATCGGGAGAGAGCTGCATGAAGACCCCTCCGTGCCCAATGTTGGGGAGCCTGGCCGCGGCCTAAGGCTGCGGCGCGGTATGACCCTGGCTGTAGAGCCCATGATCTCCCTGGGGGCCTGGCAGGTGTTTGAGAAAGAGGATGGTTGGACGGTTGTGACCCGTGACCGGTCCCCCTGCTCCCATTACGAGCATACCATCGCGATTACGGAAGGCCTGCCCGAGATTCTCACGCTGCCCGGCTACAGCTTTGCGCCTCAGGATGGATCCGGCGCGGATGCGGGGGCCTGAGTGAAACCTGCTTTACGCAAGGGGATCCTTGCGGTTTCGAAAAAAGGTCGTGACAAAGACAGGGTGTTTGTGGTATTATATGAGGTGGACGCTGATTTTGTCATGATCTGCGACGGAGATCTGCGAAAGCTGGAACGGCCGAAGAAAAAGCGCAGGAAGCACCTCCGGCCCATCGGATACGAGCTCGCTGACATCATCACGCTCCTTGATACCGGAAGGCTGAACGACAGCGACCTTCGAAAGGCCATCCTGCGGGCGATTGAGGAGAGAAAACAGACTGACAGAGTTGCCGACGAAGGAGGGCCGTGCGTTTGTCCAAAAGCGATATTATAGAGATTGAGGGAAGGGTCGTCGAAGCGTTGCCAAACGCGATGTTCTCCGTTGAATTACCCAACGGTCACCGCATTATGGCGCATATCTCCGGAAAAATGAGGATGAACTTCATCCGGATCTATCCCGGCGATAGGGTGACCATCGAGCTTTCCCCTTATGACCTTACGCGCGGCCGAATCACCTGGCGCAGCAAGACCTGAGCGCCCCTGTTCCATCGATCGTTTTCAGGAGGTTCTGCATGAAAGTCCGCCCATCGGTAAAGACCATCTGTGAAAAATGCAAGATCATCAGGCGCAGGGGTATTGTCATGGTGATCTGTGCAAATCCCAAGCACAAGCAAAGACAGGGATGAATCCGGATGCGCCCGGATGCTGAGATACCCACTTGTCGCGGTTTGCGCATAGAACCTGTACGCCCCTCACCCTTGGAGGCGTCCGGCAGAATCGATTTGGAGGTGTGACCACAGCATGGCACGAATTGCGGGTGTTGACCTGCCCCGAGGGAAACGCGTGGAAGTTGGCCTGACCTATATCTTTGGTATCGGGCCGGCTACATCCCGGAAGATATTGACTGAAACACAGATCAGCCCGGATACCCGCGTAAAGGATCTTACCGAAACAGATATCAGCAAGCTGCGCGAATACATCGAACACCATGTGAAGGCTGAGGGTGATCTGCGCAGGGAGATCTCGCTCAATATCAAGCGTCTGGTCGAGATCGGATGCTACAGGGGGGTCCGTCACCGCAGGAGCCTCCCGGTGCGCGGGCAGAATACGAAACAAAACGCGCGCACGCGCAAGGGGCCCAAGAGACAGGTGGCCGGCAAAAAGCGGGCGCCGTCAGGAAGATAAAGACAAACAAGCGATGAATGCTGCGCCGGGCCCGGGCATGCGGGCGCGAAGGAGATAACGTATGGCAGCCAAGGCAAGTCTGAAGAGAGTATCACGCAAGCGCCGCGAGAAGAAACTGGTGGAGCGCGGCGTCGTTCATATCAAGTCGTCCTTTAACAACACCATTGTCACCATCACCGATACAGCGGGCAACGCCCTTAGCTGGGCGTCGTCCGGCGGGATGGGTTTTCGTGGCAACAAGAAATCGACCCCATTCGCAGCGCAGATGGCAGCGGAGACTGCGGCAAGGGCCGCGACTGAGTTTGGCCTGCGTACCGTGGACGTTTTCGTCAGGGGCCCGGGTTCCGGCAGGGAAGCGGCCATTCGTTCCCTTCAGACTGCCGGCCTTGAGGTGACCATGATCAAGGACGTGACCCCGATCCCGCATAACGGTTGCCGGCCACCGAAGCGCAGAAGGGTATAATGGAGGAGGATCATCCATGGCAAGATATACTGATTCCGTATGCCGTCTCTGTCGTAGAGAAGGCGTGAAACTGTTTCTCAAGGGGGAGAAGTGCTTTTCTCATAAGTGCGCGGTCAGCAAGCGGCCGACGCCTCCGGGACAGCATGGGCGCGCACGCCAGCGCAAGATGAGCGAGTACGGGACCCAGCTGAGAGAAAAACAGAAGGCCCGCCGTGCGTACGGCCTTACGGAATCGCAGTTCAGGCGTACCTATGAAAATGCGACGGTCATGAAGGGCGTCACGGGAGAGAATCTGCTGCAACTCCTTGAACGCAGGCTTGACAACGTCGTATACCGGGCAGGACTGGCCTCGTCGCGCCCTGCAGCCCGTCAGCTGGTCAATCACGGGCACTTCCTCGTCAACGGGAAGAAGGTGGATATTCCCTCCTACCGCGTCGACCTGAACGACGTGGTGACAGTGAAGACTCGCAGCAGAGAGATGGAACACTTCAAGGTGGTCAGAGAGGGCAGCGCCCGCATTTTGCCCAAATGGCTCTCCTTCAACGCTGACGAGCTCACAGCCTCCGTTGCCGCTCTCCCCGCACGCGAAGACATCGATTTTGCCCTGCAGGAGAACATGATCGTCGAGTTCTACTCCCGCTGATGAGGACGGTGGGTTCAGCCGTTCTGGCGATGCTTGTTGAGGAGGGCTCAGGCTGTGAATGCTGGTATTGACAATCCACGAATAGAGTTTACAAGGGAGAAGGATTTTTCAGGTCGTTTTGTCGTAGAACCATTGGAGCGCGGCTTCGGCCATACACTGGGCAACGCGTTAAGGCGTGTGCTGCTGGGATCGCTGGATGGAGCTGCGGTGACCAGCGTCACGATAGAGGGTGTCCAGCATGAGTTTTCCACCATCCCCGGCGTGAAGGAGGATGTGACGGAGATCATCCTCAACCTGAAGGAACTCACGGTACGCTCGTTTACCGATGAGCCCAAGACCGTGGAGATCGACGCAATCGGTCCCTGCGAGGTGACAGCTGCTGATATCAGGGCGGACAGCGAGGTTGAAATTGTTAACCCGGAGCTCCATATTGCCTCGCTGGGAAAAGATGCCCGCCTTCATATGCGCATGACCATCAGTAAGGGGCGCGGCTATGTGTCTGCGGACAAGAACAAACCCAATCCGATGCCCATCGGGCTGATCCCTGTTGACTCCATCTTCACGCCAATCAGGAAGGTGAAGTATGAGGTCGAGGACACGCGCGTCGGCCAGATCACGGACTATGATAAGCTGATCCTGGAGGTGGAAACCAGCGGAAGCTACTCCCCGGAAGAGGTGATTGGGATGGCTGCCCGCTATCTGACGGAACAGCTTGCGCTCTTCACCGGCCTGACCGAGCGCGCCCACGAGGCCGATCTCCCCGAGCCCGACGATGTGGGGAGTGTGAAGAATATGGACATGACAATTGAAGAGCTGGATCTTTCCGTCCGCGCTTTCAATTGTCTCAAACGTGCCGGAATCAACACGGTGGGCGAACTGGTGCAGAAAAACCAGGAAGAGATGATGAAGGTGCGCAATCTTGGAAAGAAAAGCCTTGAAGAAGTCGAGCAGAAGCTGGCGTTGCTTGGCTTAGCATTGCGCCAGTCTGAAGAATAACCGCTCCCGCAGCGCGCGAAGGAGGACCGGACCCACATGGCAACCCAGAGAAAGCTTGGCATGACCAGCGACCAGCGCAAAGCGCTGTTGCGAAACCAGGTGAGCAGCCTATTATGGCACGGCCGTATTACAACCACCCTTGCCCGGGCGAAGGAAGTCCGCAGCATGACGGAAAAGATGGTGACCCTCGCCATCCGCGAATACGATCAGAGCGTGGATGCGAAAAAGGAATTTCACAACGAGAAGGGGCAGATCGTCGTCTTAGACGTCGTCAATGACGCGCCGTCTAAACTGCACGCCCGCAGGCTGATGATGGCCTGGCTGTACGATTTCAAGGAGATCAGGAAGCCCGACGAGTCGAAGTCGGAGTACCGGGAACGCACGAAGGACAATCGGCATCCTTTGATTGAAAAGATGTTTCGCGAATACGGTCCGCGGTACCGCGCGCGCAATGAAAAGCAGGGAAATGCCGGAGGCTATACCCGGATCTATAAGCTTGGTCCCCGGCGCGGCGATGCAGCGGAAATGTGTATCATTGAGATGGTTTGAGGATGGATCGCTGAGACGGCAGGCTTGGCCTGCCTTTTTTTGTCTCTTCGGGACCGCGCCTGCCCAGCGGGCCAACCAAACCGGAGGGTCTGTATCAAGAACAAAGCAGTGACGCAGGGGATGATGGCTTGAAGCGGACGGGCCTCTTGATCGGGGCGTTTGACCCCGCCCATCTGGGCCATCTTTGCATGGCCACGCAGGTCATGGACTTGGGCCTGGTGGATCGGGTGGTTTTTTTCCCCGACAGCGATGCTGGCGGCAAGACCGTGGCAGACCTGGCCAGTCGGAAAAGGATGGCTGCCCTGGCTGCGCAGGAGCAGCGGAACGTGGAAATAATCGGCGAAGAAGAATTTCAGCTGCTCTCAGGTGACGGTCAGCCTTCCCTCCGCCAGGCATTCCCGGGAGAAATGCTTCTGGTGATCCTGGGAGCCAGCCGCTCCGGCCCCATTTTTTGCGGTGGAGCTTTGCTGGATCCCGCGGCCTGCGACGGGTTTTTGATCTTTCCGGAGCCGGGAGAGGACGCCGCGATCGTGGTTGCCAGGGCGCAAGCCCTTGGTGTGCCCGCTCAGCAGCTCCCTGCGCCGGGAAGGGATATCGCTGAGGGAGAAGTCAGGAAAGCGATCGCTGCTCTGAACGATGCTCTGGACAGGGTGCCTGGGTCCGTATCCAGGTTCATCGCAATGCAGGGCCTCTACCATCCTCCCTATGAGCAAATGCTCCGGAGCGCTCTGGACGAGAAGCGAATGATCCATTCGCTGGGGACCCGTGACACAGCGGTCATTCTGGCAGCGAGGTTTGGCGCTTCCATGCAGAAAGCTGCCGTTGCAGGGTTACTCCATGATTGCGCCAAATGCCTGGACCTCCGCCGTCTGCAGGCCATCGCCAGACAGGAAGGCCTGACAGAGGACAGCCATATTCTTCGCAGCGGCAAGTTGCTTCATAGCGTGGTGGGGGCTCATCTTGCGCGGGTTTGCTATGGGGTGCAGGATGAGGATATACTCAATGCCATCAGGTTTCACACAACGGGACGGGTGGGTATGTCCCTGCTTGAACTGTGCGTGTTTGTTGCCGACGTCATTGAACCCTCTCGCCGTGATACCCCCGGCCTTCAGGAGATACGCGCGCTGTCGCGGACGAATCTGCGAAGCGCTGCGCTGTGTTCCATGGTGCGGACGCGCGAGCATGTTCTGCGCTCCGGAGAGGAATTTTTCCCGGGCACCGTCGACACCATCCGTGATTTGTCAGAGCATTGAAGGGAGGAAGACACAAGTTGCTGGAAGAGAACTTGGCCGTTGTCATTGCAAAAACCCTGTATGAAAAAAAGGCTGGGGACATTGTAGTGCTGAAGGTCGGGCACCTGACATGGGTGACCGATTATCTGGTGGTCGCTACGGCGGAAAACGCCATCCAGGGACGTGCGCTCGCTGAAGCGCTGGAAAAGAGCCTGGCGCCGAAACATATCTGGCCGCGCCGCAGAGAGGGTTTCAGCGCAGGGCGGTGGATCGTTCTGGATTTTTCATCGGTGATCGTGCATATTTTTGACCCGGAGAACCGCGCCTACTACCACCTTGAGCGGCTGTGGCAGGATGGGAACAATCGTCTGGCGTTGCCCTTTGATGGGGAAACGGACGAGAGGATGTGACAGGCCTTGAATATCCAGATCTACTATGTCAGAAAGGATTTCGATACCAGAAAGGCGGAGCGGTTTTTCAAGGAGCGCCAAATCCCCTGCCAGTTGGTGGACATGCTTAAGCGGAGGCCTGGAAAGAGGGAGCTTGCCCTGTTCGCAGGGAAGCATGGGGCGCGCGCTTTGCTTGATACCCAGAGTTCTTTGGTGAAATCCCATCCAGCGGCGTATACAGAGGATACGGAAAGGATTTTGGAATATGTCATGGAACGGCCCGAGTTGTTGAAGACGCCCCTGATCCGTGACGGTACAAAGACCCTGATCGGCTTTGATGAGGAGCAGCTTCTCTCCTGGTTGTCCGGCCGTTAAAGTACCCGGTTCAGGCCTTTTCCAAGCTGCGTACCGGTGTTGATCTTCCTTTACAAGCCCAAGGCCTTTGGGTATAATACCGCCGTTTACATAGAGGCTGCAACGCCTTCACCGCAAGAGAATGTTGAAAGAGGAACAGCAAGATGGCAAAACCTGCACGGGCGGATAAACAAGGAACCAACGCAAGATGGATTGCGGCTTTGGTGCTGGGAGTCGCCCTTGTCCTGACGGTCGCGTTTCTGGTCCTCGGTGTGACGGGGGCGAAATTGGACCAGGACGGGCTTTACAGGCTCCTCCCGTGGCTGCCTTCCCCGGGAGGTGAGACTCGATGGCGTGAGGCGCTGGTTCCCGGGACAGACTTCGGGGAGACCAAGCTCCTCACCTACACCTATCCCGTTCCTGAAGGTGAACCCGTATCGGAGAGCCTCCTTGGCGAGACGGCAGCCATCATTGGAAAGCGGCTCGCTGACTGGGGATGGCCGGATGCACCTGTCGATGTGTCGCAAGAGGAGCGGGTTCAGGTGACCTTGCCGGCGCAGGCTGATGAAAGTGCGGCGACGCTTGCCGGCTCGGTGGGGGCGTTTGCTTTTGCAGATCCTGACGGCGTAGTTTTTCTCTCCGGCGAGCATATAACGTATGCGGGATACCAAGATACGGGCGGTGAAGGAGTGTTTGCTCTCTCCTTCGTGCTGGACGAGGTGGGGAAAGATGTCTTTGGCCAAAAAACAACAGAGCTCATGGGACAAACCATCAAGCTGATGCTGGATGGCCGGGAACTCCGGGCCCCCTCGATCAGCACGCCGCTGACGGAAGGGAGCGCCTCCATTCCAGGCTTTGAGGAGGAAGAAGCCAGGAACTATGCCGTGCTGATGCGATCAGGAGCTTTGCCTCTTGCGCTGAACCTTGACGGGAGCCAGCCTGCTGCTCCCCGGTTTGGAAACCGGTCTGGCGAAAATCTGATGATCGCGATGGCCGTTGCCATAGTCTTGATCTTGCTCTACCTGATCATGAAATACAGGCTTGGAGGGGTGGTTGCAGCTTGGGCACTGGTGCTCGAGCTGGCCTTCATGTTCTTCTTTGCTGCCCTTTCCGGAGCTGCTTTTTCCGTTTCAACCCTGCTTGCCATTTTTTCATCGTTTGCGCTCGCCGTGTTCGTGATACAGATGATCTACAGTGGGATGAGAAGCGACATAGATCGCGGGCGCTCTGTAAAAAGGGCGTTAAATGATTCCTACGCAAAGGCCGGGCACGCATCTTTGGATATTTTGGCAGCCGGCCTTTGTCTTTCGGTCGTGCTCATGATCATGGATACAGGTGTCATCGGGATCTATATGCGGCTCTTTGCTGTTGGATTATTAGTCAACCTTGTCCTGGTCCACGTTGTGCTCCGTGTCCTGATCCTCCAGGTGATCAATTTCTTCAGTGAAAAAACGTCCCTTTATACCAAAGAACCCCTCAGGAAGGAGGCGGTTTGATTGAGACTCCGTCTGAGTGCCCGTTACGCGTTTCTGATCTCCCTGGCGTTGGTCGTTGCGGGGATTGCCATCACGCTGTTTGTTGGAGGTGCCAGCCCTGTAGGCGCATCGCATGATTTGCACCAGCTGTTCCTGTGCGCACTGGCCACCGTCGTATTTTCCTTTGTGTTTGGCGCCCTTCGATACGACTTAGCGTCGGGCGTGGTGCTGCTGCTGGCGTCCCTCCACGATCTCGCCCTTACCTGTGCTCTGGCGCTTGCCTTTGGCAGGCTTATGCCGCTGCACCCACTGTTCCCGGTGATGGTGTTGTCAGCGCCGCTGTTTACGTTCTCCCTGACGATCCCGCTGTTAAGGTCAGCCAGGGAGCTGTCGCGCAATACCTCCCTACGCAACAAAAATCGGGTGGAAGTGGCCGAGGAAGCTCTCTCGGACAGGTCGACCATGCACTTTGCAGCGGCCTTGGGCGCCCTGCTGTTGCTGGCTGCAGCGATAGGGGGCGGTGCCGGGCTGGCTGCCGCGATGGTACCGCTTGCGTTGAGCCTCTTGTCGTCGTGGTATTGTATGCGCTTCATTTCGCCCTACACTTGGGCGGTGGCGACCGAACGGTTCAGGGCAAGAAAGCCAGCCAGATAAACCTTGTGAAAAACGCTCCCTTGGCAAAGGCAAGAGGGCGTTTTTTCTGTCCTATGGCTACGGGAGTCCTGGATGATTGAATACATCAGCAGAAATCCACAAGCCCACCTACAAAGCGGGGAGGACTGGTTTTTTGCGTTGCTGGCTGCGCGCGGTGCGGATACCCCACAGAAAGCCGATGCCTTTCTCAGGCCTTCTTTTGATCAACTCTCCGACCCGTTCGAACTTTTTGGTGTAGATGCGGCGTTGAGCCTGATCAGAGAATGCGTTTCGCGCCACCTTCGCGTCGCCATCTATGGCGATTATGATGCGGACGGTATCTGCGCAAGCGTCATCCTGAAAGAGGCCTTCGAGGCAGTGGGCCTCAGGGCCGATATACACATCCCCGATCGGCACACGCAGGGGTATGGCCTTCATCCGGAGATCGTGCAGCGGTTGGCGGAGGTTTCGGACCTCCTCGTCACAGCTGACTGCGGCATATCGAACGTGGATGAAGTCCGTATGGCGAGAGATCTCGGCATGCGCGTGCTGGTTACGGACCATCATCAGCCACCGTCGATTCTTCCGGAGGCGGATGTCATCGTCAACCCTCTGCTCTCAGACCCTCCGGGGCCTCCGCTGTGTGGAGCAGGCGTTGCCTGGAAACTCGCGTTTGCACTCAAGGGGGAGGAGTTTGCTAAAGAACAGCTGGATCTTGCAGCGCTTGCGACCATTGCGGACATGGTCCCCCTGACGGGCGAAAACAGGGTCATCGCGTCACTTGGACTGGAACGGATAGCGGAAACGGGGCGCGCAGGGCTCCAGGCGCTCATGCGCCAGGCAGGCCTGCCGCAGAAGAGACCTGTCAGCTCCGGGCAGGTGGCCTTTGCTTTGGCGCCGCGGCTGAACGCCGGGGGCCGTCTTGCGGATGCCATGGATGCCGTGGAGCTGCTGGGACGGCCCGACGAAAATGCGGCTCGCCGCCTGGCGCTCAAGCTGGACCGCTTGAACGATGACAGACGGCTTGAGGAGGCGAGGGTACTCAGCGAAGCGCGGCGGCAGCTTGAGGAGGCGGAGCTCTTGTATGCGCGGACGGTTGTCCTGGTGGGGAGCGGCTGGAACAGCGGCGTAGTGGGGCTTGTCGCCGGACGGATCGCTGAAGAGATCGGGTATCCCACCGTCGTGCTGACTGCCCGAGAGGGTCATTACACGGGAAGCGCTCGAACAGCCGGCGATGTCGACCTCTTCGCCGCCTTGTCCGGCTGCTCCAGCCTGTTGGCGCGCTTTGGAGGCCACAGGCAAGCAGCCGGGCTGACACTTCCCGCCACAGCCTTGGCAGCGTTTGCGAGCCGTTTTGACCAGGCCGTCAAAGATCAGCTTATGGGACGCGACCTGGTTCCCCGGGCTTACTATGACCTTACGCTGCCCCTTTCGGAGGCGACCCCGGAGACGGCTCGGCGCCTGGAGGCCTTGGCACCCTTTGGCGTGGGAAATCCCAGCCCCGTGTTTTTAGCGAAAAACGTAGCGCTTGATTCTCCGCGCGCTGTGGGTGAGAATGGAAAGCATCTCAAGATGCGCCTACGCTGGCATGACCTGGACCATGAGGCAATTTATTTCGGAGCAGGAAGCCGGTTGGAGACACTGCCCCCCGAAGCGGACATTCTGTATAGGCCAACCGTCTCAGAGTACAGGGGCAGGGTTAGTGTCCAGTGCCAGCTTCAAGCGATGGCGCCCGCAGAAAAGGCGTTCAGACAGGATCGCCTTGGGGAATGGGAGACGATTTTGCAGGATTTGGCGCGAATCCCCTCAAACAGAGTGGAAGGGCCTCCTCTCTCGACGGAAATGAGCGAGGGGGGAAAGAAAGGCACGCGTGGGATGTTGCTGTTCTGCAGGACATGGGAGACGGCGATGGCGATGCGCTTGAAGCACCGTGACTTCGGTACTGCTGTCGGCGGGAGCTCGGACCGGCGCTGCTACAGTACAGTGCTCTACCGCTCCTCGCTGTTGCGCGTCACTGTTCCTTTTACAGAGCTGGTGTTTTGCGATGGGCTACTACACCCGGAAGAGGCCGTCCTTGCTAGAGAACTCTTCCCAGACGCCAGACTGGTCGCCCTTCCTAAGACGGCTGCCCTGGCGCAAAGGCTTGAAGAAATGAGCCTGTCGCGTGATGAACTACGGGAGGCTTACCGGTTTCTAAGGGATGGGGGACAGGCCCCTGTCAACTGCCTTGCCGACCGTGGAAAGGCGCTGGCAGCGCTAGCCATCCTGACGGAACTGAGCCTGATCGTCGGAGGTGCCAGTCACCCGTATGCAATCAAATTGTTGCCTATGAAGAAGCGTGATCCCGAAAGCAGCCGGCTCTATCGGAGGCTCCGCTGTGGCGGACAGGCGAGGATGTAAAACATGTTTGAACCTCTATCTCTTGAGGAGATGCTCTCAAAGGCAAGGAAGGTCCAGCCCGAGGACAACCACCTCCTCATTGAAAAGGCTTACAGGTTTGCCCAGAGCGCCCATGAGGGCCAGCTGAGAAAGAGCGGCGAGCCATACTTCGTCCATCCCCTCAGCGTGGCGAGCATCCTCGTTGAGCTGATGCTGGATGCCCCGACGATCGCTGCGGGCTTGCTGCATGATACGGTGGAGGACTGCGAAGGCATTACGCTGGAGACCATTGACAAAGCGTTTGGTCCGGAAGTTGCGCGGCTGGTGGATGGGGTGACAAAGCTAGGTAAGCTCAGTTTTTCCGACCGGGAAGAGCTGCAGGCAGAATCCCTTCGCAAGATGATCCTTGCAATGGGAAAGGACATCCGGGTCGTATTGATCAAGCTGGCGGATCGCCTGCACAACATGCGTACCCTGGGCTTCCAGTCTCAAGAACGGCAGAGGTCCATCGCCCGTGAAACGCTGGATATCTATGCGCCCATCGCTCACAGGCTGGGTGTCTATGCCATCAAGCAGGAAATAGAGGATCTGGCGCTGAGGTACATCGATCCGGAGGGATACAGGCTTGTCGCGCAGAAAGTAGGGCTGAAACGGGCGGAGCGGGAAGAACAGATCCGGACGGTGATCCGCATCCTCTCCGAGAAACTGGACGAGATGGGCTTAAAGGGCTATGAAATCGAGGGAAGGCCCAAACACCTCTACAGCATCTACCGCAAGATGGTGATCCAGAACAGGCATTTTGAGCAGATCTACGACCTCATCGCCATCCGCGTGCTGGTCGATACGGTGCTTGACTGCTATACGGTTCTTGGTGTGGTGCATACGCTGTGGAATCAGGTACCCGGGCGCTTCAAGGATTTCATTTCTGTTCCTAAAAATAATATGTACCAGTCTCTGCATACGACACTGATTGGGGGCCGAACCATCCCTGCGCCCTTTGAGGTTCAGATCAGGACTCGCGAAATGCACCGCGTCGCTGAATACGGCATCGCTGCGCACTGGAACTACAAGGAGGGGGGCAACAACAGCGGCTTGGACAAGAAGCTATACTGGCTTCGCCAGATTCTTGACTGGCAGTCTGAGACACGCGACAGCAGAGAGTTCATCGATGGCCTCAAGACAGACCTGTTCAGCGAGGAGGTTTTTCTCTTCACCCCCAAAGGCGATATTATCAACATGCAGCGGGGGGCGACGCCCCTCGACTTCGCCTACCGCATCCATTCACAGGTCGGAAATTCCTGCGTAGGGGCAAAAGTTAACGGAAAAATCGTGCCGCTGAGCACGGAACTCAACACTGGCGACCGGATCGAGATTATGACCTCCTCTTCCTCCAAAGGGCCTAGCATGGACTGGCTTGCCATCGTAAAAACCCAGCAAGCCAAGACGAAGATCCGGCAGTTCTTTAAAAAAGAGCTCTATGGAGAAAACGTCCAAAAGGGCAGAGACATGCTTGAGCACGAGGCCAAGCGTCGCGGCGCAAGGCTGGGGGATTTGACCAAGCCGGACCTGATAGAGCCGATCCTTAAAAAATACGCGTTTTCAGATCTTGACGCTGTCTTTGGCGCGGTGGGTTATGGTGCCCTGCAATCCGCATTCGTGATCAGCCGCTTGATGGAGGAACAGAGGCGCGGCGAGGAGGCAGCAGCCCCCAAGAAACCAATCACGCTTCCGGAACCCCGGGAAGTTCTTCAAAAAGGCAAGCCTACACGTGGCATCTATGTGGAGGGGGGCGCGGGCATGCTTGTGCGCTTTGCGCACTGCTGTAACCCCGTGCCCGGGGATGAAATCATCGGATATGTGACGAGAGGACGAGGCGTGACAGTCCACAAATCAGACTGCGTCAATGCGCTGCGTGCGGAGCCTGAGCGAATGGTACATGTCTCTTGGTCTGAGGAGGAGAAGGAGATCTTCAACGCCAGCATCCGGATCATTGCCTATGATCATCCAAGTCTCCTGGGTGAGATCACAGTCTTTGTTTCAGAATTGGGAACGCCTGTCACCGCGGTGTCGGTTAAGGTGAACAAAAACGGGACCTGCTCCATTCATATGGTGATACAGGTGACGAGCAAAGAACAGCTCAGGCAGGCAGTGGGACGGCTGCAGAAGCGTTCCGATGTGCTTGAGGCCTACCGAAGTGTTAGTTAGGGAGAGGACAGCATGCGTAGCGTTGTACAGAGGGTGACTGAAGCGTCCGTCGAGGTGGAAGGGAGGGCGCTTGCAAGCATGGAGCATGGGCTGGTGGCCCTCAT
This sequence comes from uncultured Oscillospiraceae bacterium, assembly GCA_964586835.1. Classification (GTDB taxonomy): domain Bacteria; phylum Bacillota; class Clostridia; order Christensenellales; family Aristaeellaceae; genus CAZLYF01. The sequence goes on along the minus strand of CAZPIC010000006.1, from coordinate 57,167 downwards.
TGGCGTAGAAGGAGGCGATGTCCTCGAGGATGCCCGCTACCTTGCGGACAAAATCGTGAAGCTGAGGATCTTCAGTGACGGGCAGGGAAAGATGAATCTCTCTGTGCGTGATGTGAAGGGCGCGGTGATGGCAATCAGCCAGTTTACCCTCCTGGGTGACGCGCGTGGGCAAAACAGGCCAGGCTTTGTCAGGGCAGAGGAGCCCCAGCGGGCAAATGAGCTTTATGAGGCCTGTTGCGAACGGATTGCATCCCACGGCGTCACGGTTTTCACTGGGCGCTTCGGCGGGCATATGCGCATTGCGCTGGTCAATGACGGGCCGGTGACCCTTTTGCTGGATAGTAAAAAGACTTTTTAGGAGAGGCGGCAACCATGCAAATAGAGACGCTTGTTGTGGGAAGCCTCGGGACGAACTGCTATATCCTTTCCCTGGCGGGGAGGGAGGACGTGGTGCTGCTGGATCCGGGAGCGCAGGGAGACCTTATTTCCAGGCATGTCGGTCACCGCAGGGTCGCCGGGGTTGTTCTCACGCACGGACACTGGGATCATACGGGAGCCCTTTCAAGCTTTAGCGATGCCCCCATTTATATACACCATCAGGACGCTCCCATGCTGACAGACCCGGTCCTGAGCGCGGCTTATCTCTTTGATGACAGCGCTTATAGACCGCCGGCCAGCGACTTTCTACAGGCGGGTCAGACGCTTGATATCGCGGGACTGCGCCTTGAGGTGGTGCATACGCCCGGGCATACGCCTGGCGGGGTATGCCTGAAGTGTGAAAACGACCTCTTCACAGGGGATACACTTTTTGCCGACGGGTTGCATGGCCGCACAGACCTTCCGGGAGGGGACGCAGCGCAGATGCGGGCGTCGCTGCGTCTTTTGCGACAATTCAAAGGCTGCTGTGCCTGGCCTGGACACGGCGAGGGCATGGTCATCACATGAAGTTGTGGGTCCGGCCTGCCTCGTATAAGCTGGTTCGGGACATCGCGGATATAGCGACGATTTTTTTCGGGCGCGTAGAGCTGACGGAAGATCTCGAGGGTGACACGCTGATCGTGGACTGCCTGGAGGGCTGGGATGGCCCTCTACGTGTCTGTACTGTCCGCTTGTCAGGACCTGTGTCCGCTGCCGGAGAAAGCCGGTCTCTTCCCGTTGCGGGCTTTCCTGGGGACGATCGACACCGCAGGCGGCAAATCAAGCTTGCGGCGTACATGGCGTTTAAGCAGGGGACTGGGATCCATCCTCCCTGGGGCGCGTTGACCGGTATTCGACCGACGCGCCTGGTTTACGAGAGCCTCCAGGCAGGGAGGGCGCTTGATGAAGCCTGTGAGCGGGTCAGAAGGCAATACGATCTCAGCGAGGAAAAGGCTGCCCTCCTGATGGAGGTGGTGGGTGCGCAAAGCTCCATTCCCGCTGCGGTTGAGAACGACGTGGATGTGTATGTCAGCATCCCGTTTTGTCTCAGTCGATGCAGATACTGCAGCTTCATCAGCGCGTGTGTGGGGGATGGCTCTCAGCTCCCTGCATATATTGACGCGCTGGAGGAGGAAATCCGCGGTGTTCGAACGCTGATGGATGAGCGGGGACTCAAGGTCCGGGCCTTCTACATGGGAGGCGGCACACCGACAGCGCTGCCCGCGCCCCTGTTGCAGCGCGTACTCAAGGCATCGCATCCTTTTATCACACAGGCAACCGAGGGGACGGTGGAAGCGGGAAGGCCCGACTCTCTGGACCGCGAGAAGCTGCGCATCATCGCCGATGCGGGCGTGACCAGGATATCGATCAACCCCCAGACGATGCATGACAAAACACTCCGGCTGATAGGTCGACTTCACACGCGTCTGCAGACACAGCTCGCGTATGAGGCTGCTCGGGCAGAGGGGTTTTCATGCATCAATATGGATCTGATTGCCGGGCTTCCTGGGGAGGACGCGGAGATGTTTACACAGACGCTCAGGTGGGTCGGCGCCATGAAGCCTGATCACCTGACAGTCCATACGCTTTGCATCAAGAGGACATCGGACATGCACCTTTGCGGTGATGCCCTGCCTTCCGGGCTCATGGTTTCCTCCATGCTTACGCTCGCGGCGCGTGCAGCCGGCGCCATGGATCTTCGGCCGTACTACCTCTACAGGCAAAAACACATGGCCGGAGGTCTTGAAAACATCGGATATGCCCCTGAAGGGCGCGGTTGTCTTTACAATGTGGATACAATGGAAGACACGGTCAGCGTGCTGGCGCTGGGTGCCGGCGCTGTATCCAAGCGCGTGTACCCACGGCGTGAACACATCATCCGGATGCCGAACGTCAAGGATGTTGGTCATTATATGTCGCGGGCTGGAGAAATGTCGCAGCGAAAACGTACCCTGTGGTGCAACCGGGCGGAAGGGGTGCCGTCACCCCTTCCTGCCCCGTATATCCTCGCCAAGGAATTGAAGGATCCTACTTTTGCGCTCGTCCATGAGCCTTGACATGATCCTCTCGGTATAGCGGGACTTCAGCTCGGACAGGCTGAGGTTGGTGCTGATTACGGTGTGGCGCCCGGAGTCCAGACGGCCACTGACCAGTACAAAGAGTTGCTCGACGGTGATGTTTTCCCAAAGAGGCTCCGTCCCCAGATCATCAATGAGCAGGAGGGGGACCCGCATATGGGCCCCGTCCTCTTCTGGCTCGCGGGCGAAGTATGCCTTCCTGATACGGTTGAGAAGGGCGTTGGAGGTATACGCCAGGGTGGGAACCCGACGCTGGATGGCGCGGATGCCAATGGACCGCAGCAAAAAGGTTTTTCCAAGGCCGTTGCCGCCATACAACAGAAGATTTTGAACGGAGGCATCGGGCACAGCATTGGCATATTCCTCGCAGCGCGCCCTGACGGCCCGCATATAGGCACGCTGCGTGACGTTGATTCCCGCCAGCAGGGACTCGGAGAAAACAGCATCGTCATACCGCTCGAAGCTTTCGGCGTCCTCGGACAGGATGCCTTTGTTCTGCAGCGTATTGACCCTGTCAATGACGCATGGACAAAGGCGTTTTCCAGAGGAGACGGAGTAACCGGTGTCGTTGCACAGCGTGCAGCTGTAGACTGCGTCGAGGTACTGCCTGTCAAGGCCGTGCTCTTCCAGGAGAGAAGCGATCTGGGTATTCCTGGATTGGATCAGGCTTCCGATATCTGTCGTGCCCAGACCGTCCATAGCGGAGCGCAGGCTGGTGAAGATGTCTTCCCTGCGGGCAGTGTAAAGCTGTCCGATCTGGGGGCAAAGCTCTGTGGCTTTCCTCAGACGCCGACGCTCCTCAGCCGCGTTTTCGCTCTGTCGGGCGCGGCATTCGGACAAGGCCTGCCTAAGCAGCTCATTGTCCATCATATTTACGCGCCTCCTCCACCAGGTCGACAGCGTGGGACGCAAGCTCTTCCTCAGTGTAGGCACGCTGGGTGTATTGCTGGGCCTTCACGCGGCGGGAGGGGGGAGCGGTTCCCCGACCGGTCGGCCCAGCGGCCTGCTCGGGCGTGCTGATCCCGGACTCTTTCCAGGAGGCCAGAACTTTGGTGATATAGGGCATCTTTAACCTGGAGCTCCGCGCCTGAACGGCTGCCGCAAGGATCAGCGCGGGAGAGTGCCCTTCGTCAAGCCAGGCGCTCAGCACCTGTCTGTCCTTGCTCCCAGGTCGGCCATGCTGCCCGCAGGCGTCAAACACCTTGATCAGGAGTTCGTCCTGACTGCGCTCGCGTGCGATCAAGGCGTTCACTTCCTCTGCTGTCCGCAAACCGCCTTCCTTCCAGGCGACCAGGAGCGGTTCGATGTCCTGAAAAAGGCCTCCTCTGCGGGAGACTTCTCCGGCGGCCAGGAAGATCAAGGGCTGCGCATGGCTCTGCCGGAGCGTGGCGCAGGCGCCTGCGACCGCTGTGGGGCTGATCCTTGCTCCAAGAAGCCTGAGGACTTCCTTCGCACACGCGAAGTCCTCGCTTTCAAGCGACAGCCTGTCGTCTACCTGTGCCTTTGTGTGGGCGCCGCCTCGGCGCCGGATACCTTCCAGCACGGCGCCCAGATAGGCGAAGGAAGGGTTGCTGGCCTTCACGGTTTCGCTGCACGCGGCGAGCACCGCCTCCTGGGAGAACTGCCATTGCTCGGTCCAGACGCGATAGAGCGACACCTCGTCCTGGGTGGGGAGCCGTCGGAAGTTGAAACGTTTCAATACTGCCCGCGCACCCTCATACGCCTGTCTGCTCTGGCTTAGGAAGGCTTCAGCCTCTTCCCCCGTTCGGACGTTTTCCTCCGCCATGCTCACCGCCAGGGTCTGGGCGCTCTTAAAGGAGAAGCTACTGCCGCGGGTATGGAGACAGTGGTTTAAAAGCATCAGGACAGCTTCTCCGGGCAGGCCAAGTTCCAGGGTCCACTCGTGAGCGATGGCGATCTCGGACGGGCGGATCTTCCGCTTGCCCTCAAAGAGCGCGTAGACAGACTCGGCAAAAGCGATGTAATCCCGGTCCTCCGCCGGGCTATCCTGGCCGGTGAGCATGCGCTGTCCGAGGTGGTGGAAGCGGTAAACGGGCGGGCTGTCGCTGATACGGGCAAGCAATCTTCTGCGCTCCCAGTATCTGAGCGCTGCCTCCACCTGCGACTCTGTCATGGATAGCTCGGCGGCCAGCTGGGGAAGGCCGAAGCCTTCCGGCGCATGCTGGCTGTGATAGAGCCCCGACAGATACACCTTGATATAGTCACCTTCCGCAGCGGGCATATACTCCGTCAGGAACAGGTTTTCCACCGCGGTGATGCCGAACACACGGCACTGGTCATCCTTTTGAAACATCTTGCACTCCTGGCCGTCCGTCGGTCTTTGTTCCATGGCCTGTACGGGACGGGGTGAAAAGCAGCTGCAGCGCGCTGTCCACGCTGCGCTGAACGGAAGCGCGCAGGTCAGAGACATTGGCTTGTATACCCGCCCGAAGATGCAGGAAAAACTCCAGCGTCCGCTTGTTCCCCACAACAGGGCTGTGGGTCACGTCCAGCACGCGGACACCCTGCAGAGCATTCAGGTCCTCGATGAGGCCATGGAGCATCGGGCTGTAGCTGTCCTCGTTCAGGATGCCGGTACGCCGCGCCTCTGCGTCCTCGGTCTCAAACAGCGGCTTGACCAGACAGATGAGGTCGCCATGACCATGCAGGATCGGCAGAAGGTACGGTACAGCCTTCCTTAAGGAAAGATAGCTCAGGTCACAGGTCCCAAGGCTTGGAACAGGGGAAAGCTCAAGCAGTGATGCGTCTGACAGGTTGGTTTTTTCCAGGTTGACAACCCTGGGATTCTGACGGAGCTTTCCGGTCAGCTGACCAAAGCCGACATCTACCGCGTAGACCTTTGCTGCACCGTGACGAAGCAGGCAGTCTGTGAAGCCACCCGTCGAAGCGCCTGCATCGATACAGACTTGTCCGTCAGGGGAAAGATCAAAATAGCTGAGGGCGCCTTCCAGCTTCAGACCTCCTCTGGAGGCATAGGTCGCCGCAAGACCGGGCACGTCGAGAATGTCCAGCGGGCTGACGCAGTCACCGGGGCGGGCTATGCTTCCGTTAACGGTCACCTCGCCGCTGAGCAACCACGAGAAAGCGGTTTTCCTGTTGGAAAAGAGGCCATCGTCGACAAGCCGTTTCAGGATGGGGATTCTCTTTGACAAGGCCGTTTCTCTCTGCCGGTTCGAGCGCTTCATCTGCTCAACCCGCACCCATGTCCTCGCGGAGAGCCTTGAGCAGCCTTCGCTCCATGCGGGATACCTGCATCTGGGTCATGTTCATGCGTTGGGCGGCTGCCTGTTGCGAGAGCCGATCCCTGAAGCGCAGAGCAAGCAGTTTTTTTTCAAAGTCACTGAGCTTTTTCATCGCAGCCATCAGGTCTTCGCGGGCCTCGAACGCGTCAAAGCGGCTGTCGGTATCGCCAATTTTTTCAAAGAGCATCAGTCCCGCGTCGTCTGGCGCATCCAGGGAGGAGACTTGGGCTTTTTCACGCATCATCCGGATTTCCAGCACCCTGTCTACCCTCCAGCCAAGCCTATCAGCCAGCTCTTTTACGGAGGGTTCCCGATGGAGCGTGCCAAGCAGTTCGTCATAGGCCCGGTCCATCTGAATGCCCTGTTCGCGGAGGCCGCGAGGTGTCCGCAGCAGCTGTGCTTTATCTCTGATATGGTTGCGCACCGTCCCGGTGATGGTCGGTGTGACATAGGTTGTAAAGCGAAGGCCGCGAGAAGGGTCAAAACCTTTGAGTGCGCTGACAAGCGCAAGTGCGGCGACCTGGCGCAGGTCTTCCGCCTCCACGCCCCTGCCATAAAATCTCGCGGCGATGGCATAACTGAGTGGAAGGGCGGCGTTGACAGCCCTTTCCATCGCTTCGCCGGTTTTCAGGCGTGCGTACTCGCTGGCAGTCTCGTGGATCAGATCAGCGTTCATATTAGCGTTCGGCTGAAGGGAGCTTCATGTGGACGCTGTGGATACCGCATCGGTCTCCTTCCAGGTGCACATCGGTTACGAGGGTGCCGATGATCAGATGGGCTACCTCCGGATCGACCGGCGTACACTCCTTGTATACCATCGCGCGTTCTGCCTGCATCCGAATGCTTAGAGTCTGATCGGCAATATCGCAATAGAGTGTGACGTTCATGGCCGGGCGCATCTGGTTGATCAGCAGGTTAAACGCTTCGTCCGAGGCTGTCTTCAGGTCGTCGATCATGTCGACCGACAGGCCCGCAAGGGTCCCTACCCCGCCTAAAGCAGTCCTTAAGACCAAGGCCCATTCCTGTTGCGCTGGAACGGTGATTCTCATCCGGTTCACTTCTTTTTCACCACCCTGATATTGTCTGCTTGAAGACGGCTCAAGAGCCTGTCTCTTGCGCTGGCCGCGTCCCGGCACCACCATGCCCGGGGCGCCAGAAGCGTGATCCTTTCGTCTGGAATGTTCAGGAAAACAGGGATCTCTCCCTGCATGCTCTGGAGCACCTCTCCACAGTCAGGGAACTGTTCTCTTTTCAGGCGCAGGTACAGCCTTTCGGGGGCTTCTCTGGCCGCTGCCATGTCGCTTTCGGCCTCTGTGTGCGCTGAAGGCATAGAGCCGGGGTCACGGTTTTTAAGAGGCTCGAGATCGTCCACCAGCAGCTTCGTTTCCTCCTCTTCGCGGACGGAGAGCTTTCCCCTGATGAGAACCGGCCCATCAGTGTCGGCAAGGCCGGCAACCCTTTCATAGACCTGGGGGAAAAAGAGGCATTCAATCTGGCCTGTCATATCCTCAAGGACACCAAAGCCCATCATACTACCCTTCCTGGTTACTTTGGAACGGAAAGAGACCATCAGACCCCCCATCGTTACAAGCCTTCCATCCTCTTCAAGTCCACGGTCGTCGCGTTCAGAAAGCTCTGCGACGTAGGCTGTATTGACAGGCAAAGTATCCAGAAACGGCACAAACTCGTCAAGGGGATGGCCGGAAATATACACGCCCGATACTTCCTTTTCCATAGCCAGAAGGGCACGGGCCGGGAACTCATCAATCTGTGGGTACTCGCGTTTTTCGGAGAGAGGGCCTGCTTCGCTGCCTGCATCAAACATGGAAAGCTGGCCTTCGATGCTGCGGCGTCTGCGCTGCGCAACAGAATCCATCACCCGTTCGTATACCTGCATGCACTGAGCGCGGCTGGCGCCGAGCCCGTCAAAGCAGCCTGCTTTAATCAGGCTTTCTACGCAGCGCTTGTTGACCTGGTCTATGCTGACCCTGAGACAGAAGTCATAGATGTCGCGAAAGGGACCACCCCTGTCTCTTTCTGCGACGATGTGTTCAACGGCCTTTTCTCCCAGTCCCCTGATCGCGCTGAGACCGAAGTGAATTCCCTTTGTCCCGTCTCTGTTTTTGCCCGTAACAAAGCGGGAATGTGAGATGTTGACATGGGGGGGCAGCATGACGATATGGCTATGCCGGCAATACTGTATATAGGACGCGATCTTCACCGCATTTCCAATGACGGAGTTCATCATGGCGGCCATGAATTCGGCAGGGTAGTGCTTTTTCAGCCAGGCGGTCTGCATGCTGATGACGCCGTAGGCGGCGGCGTGTGATTTGTTGAAGGCATAGCTGGCAAAGGAGGACATTTCATCAAAGAGCACTTCGGCTTCTCTGACGGACAAGCCACGGGAGACGGCGCCTGGAACGCCCTCTTTCACAGACCCATGGATGAAAACCTCCCTCTCCTTTGCCATGACGCTTTTTTCCTTTTTTGACATGGCACGGCGTACCAGGTCGCTTCGGGCATAACTGTAGCCTGCCAGGTCACGGACGATCTGCATGACCTGCTCCTGATAGACGATGCAGCCATAGGTAACCCCGAGGATAGGCTCCAGAAGGGGAGAAGTGTAGCGAATGGAGGCAGGGTCATGCTTGCCCGCAATGTAACGGGGAATAGAATCCATGGGGCCTGGCCTGTACAGGGACAACGCTGCGATAATATCCTCAAAAGTCTCGGGCTTCATGTTGCTTAGAAAAATGCGCATCCCGCTGCCTTCCAGTTGAAAGACCCCGTCAGTGTCCCCTGCGGAGATCATCGCGAACACTTCGGCGTCTTCAAGAGGAATATCCTCTGCGTGCATAGGATCGCTGTCAGCGGAGATCTGCCAGAGGGTATCCCTGATGACGGTCAGCGTTCTCAGACCGAGAAAATCCATCTTTAAAAGCCCCAGCTTCTCGATGACGCCCATAGAAAACTGCGTTGTGACAACATGGTCGTTTAACTGCAGGGGCACATGGTCGACAACGGGATCTCTTGTGATCAGAACCCCCGCTGCATGCGTGCCTGCATGCCTGGGCATCCCCTCCAGGAGCAGCGCTGTGGACACAACGCGCCTGACGCGGTCATCCTCTGCCTGAGCAGCCCGAAACTCCGGATTCATGGCAAGCGCCTTCTCAAGCGTCATGTTGAGCTCCAGGGGAACCATCCTGGCAATGGCATCGGTTTCCTGGTAGCTGTAGCCTAGGACACGCCCCACATCGCGGATGACGCCCCTGGCAGCCATCGTGCCGAAGGTGATGATCTGTGATACATGCTCAGGTCCATACCTGCGCGTTACATAATCGATGACCTCCTGGCGCCGCTCATAGCAGAAGTCCACATCGATGTCAGGCATAGAGATGCGCTCGGGATTCAGGAAGCGCTCAAACAGAAGGCTGTACTTCAGCGGATCAAGCAGGGTGATCCCAAGACAGTACGACACGATGCTGCCAGCTGCGCTGCCCCGACCAGGGCCGACCATGATATCGTTGTCCTTTGCGTATCTAATGAAGTCCCATACAATCAAAAAATAATCCACATACCCCATGTCTGCAATGACCTGAAGTTCATATTCGAGCCTCTCCCGCGCTTGTGCGGGGTTCTCCGGATATCTTTTTTGAAAGCCCTCTTCACACAGAGCCCGGAGCAGGCGCTCGGGGTCGGCTTGCGGGCTGACGTCATACACCGGCAGATGGAGGGTGGAGAAATCAAAATCCACCCTGCAGCGGCGGGCGATCTCTTCCGTGCGTTCCACCGCATGGCCAAGCCCGGGGAAAAGGGCGCGCATCTCCTCCTCTGATTTGACGTAGAGTTCGCTCGAGCCAAAGCGGAGGCGGGATTTGTCCTCGAGTGTCTTTCCTGTCTGAATGCACATGAGGACTTCCTGGGCGGGTGCGTCCTCCTTTGAAAGGTAGTGGCAGTCATTGGTGGCTACCAGGGGGATCCCGGTTCGCGCTGAAAGGTCGACCAGGCGGGGAAGAACGATTTTTTCCTCGGCGATTCCGTGGTCCATGATCTCGATGAAGAATCGGTCCTTTCCGAAGAGAGACTCCATGCTCCTGGCATACTTCTCCGCCTCTTGATAGCGCTCATCCAGAAGAAGCCTGGGCAGATCCCCCGACAGACAGGCTGACAGCGCGATGAGACCCTCGTGGTGTTTTTCAAGGAGGCTGTGGTCGATGCGCGGCTTGTAGTAAAAGCCTCTTGTAAAACCTTCGCTGACAAGCTTGATCAGGTTGTGGTACCCTGTGTTATTTTCGCACAGAAGGATCAGGTGGCTGTATTCGCGCGTGAAGCTGGTCTTGTCGTCCATGTCCTGGCAGACATAGACTTCGCATCCGATCACGGGATGGATGCCTGCGTCGAGGCAAGCCTGATGGAAGTCGACGACGCCATAGAGTGCGCCATGGTCCGTGATCGCACAGGAGCTCATCCCCAGGGCGGAAAGCCTTGAAACCAGGTCACGAATGCGGCAAGCTCCGTCCAAGAGACTGTATTCTGTATGAAGATGCAGGTGTGCAAAAGCCATTCTTGAATCCTCCCCGTCCGCGCCCATTATATCGGCAGGGAGCCCGTCTTTCAACGGGAGGGGACGCCGTTTGCGGATAGACCGGCCAGCACCTATACTTTCTAGGTGGAGGTGAGCCATGGAACAGACGACCATTGCCGCAGTGGCAACCCCGCCCGGCCGCGGAGGCATTGCGGTCGTGCGCCTGAGCGGACCGGAGTCGCGCAGGATGCTCTCAGACCTCTTTGTTCCTTCCGATAGGAACCCTCTTTGGAAAAGCCACATGATGCGACACGGCCATGCTGTATGGAGGGGAGTGACCCTGGACGAATGCCTGGCAGTGCTGATGGAGGCTCCCAGAAGCTACACACGGGAGGATGTGGCGGAGATCCACCTTCACGGTGGAAAACAGGTCGTGGACAGCGTGCTGAAAGCCCTGTTCGCTTTGGGGGCGCGCCCGGCGGAGCCGGGGGAGTTTACAAAGCGGGCGTTTCTGAACGGACGCATTGACCTAAGCAGGGCGGAAGCGGTGATGAGCCTGATCTCCGCAGGGGGCGCACGGGCTGCTTCCGCTGCGCTCAGGCAGCTGTCGGGAGGAACAGCCGCCTTTATCAGCCATACGCAACAGGAGCTTGTCTCCCTGCTGGCGGGCGTCGAGGCGGGCATTGACTTCCCTGAAGAGGCGGACTTCAGCCTGAGCGCGCCGGATCTCGCCGACCAAACCAGGGCGTTGGCAATGAAGTTAGAGGCCTCCTGTGACGAAAGGGCAGCGAGGATCCTCCAGGAAGGGATGGAGGTGGCGATCATCGGAAAACCAAACGTCGGGAAATCCTCGCTGCTCAATGCCATCCTTGGCTTCGAAGCGGCTATCGTCACCGAAATTCCAGGGACGACGCGCGATGTCGTCCGGGGGAGCTTGAGTGTGAATGGCCTTGAGATGCTATTTTCCGACACAGCTGGGATAAGAGAAGGCGGTGACGAGGTGGAGAGAATTGGCATCGCCCGCGCCAGGGACGTGATGAAGGGCGCCGACCTTGTCCTGGCTGTTCTGGATGCAAGCCGTCCACCCGACGCGACGGACGCGTCCGTGCTTGACAGTGTCGCCGCCCTCCCTCATCTGCGCGTCCTGAACAAGCGCGATCTCGGCGTGGCCGGGGGCTGTCCCGAAGGGGTGCTTGTCTCTGCCAGAACAGGCGAAGGAATCCGGGACCTTCTTAGAGAAATCAGCCATTTCGCGGGAGATCCCGGGGAGAATGCACTGACGCTTGAGCGCCACATGCGCCTGGCCAGACAGGCAGCCCAAGCGCTGCGCAGCGCCGCTGCAGCGCTGGATGCAGGAGAGCCTCTGGACCTGTGTGCGGTGGAGCTCCAGCACGCCCTCCTGTCCCTGGGGGAAGTCACTGGAGACAGCGTTACGGAGGCGGTGTTGGACAGCATTTTTTCCACGTTTTGCGTTGGAAAGTAACGGGTCTTGACATAGAGAGGCTTGTGGAATATAATGCCGCCGTTCCCTTAGGGGCATGGTGTAATGGTAACACGTGGGTCTCCAAAACCTTTGTTGAGGGTTCGAGTCCTTCTGCCCCTGCCACAAAAGTGCCCTGAATCACATGGATTTGGGGCATTTTCATGCTGGTGACGTCCCACGGCCGTTGACAAGCAACCGGAACCTGTGGTTCCATGAAGTCTGTTTTCTGGCCATCGAAGTTTTGTGGCCATCCTGTGCAGCGCCAGGAGAGCCTGCCGGATGGCGCAGGGGTCGCCCGGTTATGCCGGCGCTGCTGGGCAAGGGGCACAGGGATCCAAAATCGGCTGCCGTATGTCGCGGTGAAGAGAAGGCAGCGTGCCCGGACCGGGTCCGGAGCCCGATCACAATTCGGGAGGAACGCTTTGAGTGGAACGGCCGCGTCTGATTACACTGGAAAACCTTTCCAAGGAATATGATGGCGAGGAAGTCCTTTCGGACATCAACCTCTATATCCGGAAAAATGAGTTTGTCACGCTGCTGGGGCCCTCTGGTTGTGGCAAGACGACCACGCTGAGGATCATCGGTGGCTTTGAAAAGCCTTCCACCGGGCGCGTGCTGTTTGACGGGAAGGACATTACGGCGCTTCCCCCTTATAAGCGACGGGTCAATACCGTGTTTCAGAAATACGCTCTCTTTCCTCACCTGAATGTGTTTGACAATGTTGCCTTTGGCCTCAAGGTGGCGAAAAGACCGAAGGCTGAGATCAAGAGCCGGGTAGAGAAAATGCTGGCGATGGTCAATCTGGTGGAATTCGGCAGACGAAGCGTGGATTCCCTCTCCGGGGGCCAGCAGCAACGTGTCGCCATCGCCCGGGCCCTGGTCAATGAACCCGAGGTGCTGCTCCTGGACGAACCGCTGGGCGCGCTGGACCTCAAGCTGCGCAAAGGCATGCAGCTTGAGATTAAACGGATGCAAAAACTCCTTGGCATCACCTTCATCTTTGTCACCCACGATCAGGAAGAGGCGCTGACGATGTCGGACATCGTTGTCGTCATGAAGGACGGGCGCATCCAGCAGATTGGGACTCCAAAACATATCTATGACGAACCCAAAAGCGCCTTTGTTGCAGATTTCATCGGCGAGAGCAACATCTTCCCAGGCATCATGCTGAGAGATGAGCTCGTTCATTTTTCCGGAGTCGACTTCACTTGCGTGGATTCGGGCTTTGCCCGGGATGAACCGGTGGATGTCCTCATTCGCCCGGAGGACATCATGATCGTCGGGGAGGACGTAGGGCACCTGATCGGGGTCGTCAAGAGCGTGCATTTCAAGGGAGTGCACTACGAGATGCTCATCAACGCGCAGGACAACACCTGGAAGGTACACTCCACCACCATGCAGCCGGAAGGGTCCTGTGTAGGGCTGTCGGTCGTCCCCTTCAACATCCATGTCATGCGTGCCCTGAAGGAGGCGCCGGCGTGACCGCGACGGTGCTTCCGGGAGGAGCTCTCTGGATTGCGGTTCTGGTCCTGGGGGTTTTCACGGTGCTGTTCTGGCAGGCTTATCGCCGATACAGCGGCATGCACCGTTCGCTTTACGCGTGGCCGTATGGGCTGTGGATGCTTGTCTTTACCGTAGTCCCCCTGTTGTTGATCGGATATTATGCGTTTACAGATGGAAACGGGCGCCCGACGTTTGACAATTTCATTCATTTTTGGGACAGCAACGCGGGCATGAAGCGCCAGCTGGCGGAGATGGGCTTTGACCCGGCGGAGCTGGGGATGGAAGCCCGTGGGACGGTCAACGTGGACACGCTGGTCTATTCCCTCTGGATGGCGCTGGCCTGCACCGCCATCTCGTTTGTGCTTGGCTATCCTGCTGCCATGGTCATGGCAGACCGTGGCCTGCGGCTGGGCCCGACGATTGCGGTGTTGTTTGTCATCCCCATGTGGATGAATTTTCTTCTTCGCACGATTGCCTGGATGACTCTGCTTGAGGACAATGGCCTGATCAATGCGCTTCTCAGAGCGCTCGGCTTTGGGAAAGTGCAACTGATGTACAATACGCAGGCCGTCCTCCTTGGGATGGTCTACAACTTCCTTCCTTTTATGGTGTTCCCCATATACAACGCGCTCAGCAGGCAGGACGAAAGGCTGCAGGAAGCAGCCATGGATCTGGGCGCGGGCAAGTGGCTGACCTTCTGGCGCGTGACTTTTCCCCTGAGCCTGCCCGGGATCATTTCCGGAATCACCATGGTCTTCATGCCTTCCGTAACGACGTTTTTTATTCCGCGCATCCTTGGGGGCGGAAAAACCGAGATGTTTGGCGACCTGATCGAGAGGACATTTCTAACGGCGGACAACTGGAATGCGGGCAGCGCGCTGTCCCTTGTGATGATGGTGCTGATCCTGTTCAGCCTGGGGCTGCTCAGGAAGTTTGATCCGGAAGGCGAGGGAGGGGGCGTGATATGATCAAGTGGACGAAACGCCTTTACCTCCTCCTGATCCTCCTGTTTCTGTATGTCCCGATCATCGTGCTGATCGTGCAGTCCTTCAACGCGGGTGTGAGCAGGGCAAAGTGGCAGGGGTTTTCCCTGAAATGGTATACGGAACTGTTCAGAAGCCCCTCCATCATGCGGGCTGTGTACGTGACGGTGACAGTGGCGCTGCTGTCCGCCGCCGTCTCCACGGCTATCGGAACGATGGCGGCCATCGGCATCCACGCGATGGCCCGAAGGCCCCAGTCCTTTATGATGACCTTCACCAATATTCCCATGACGATGCCCGACATTGTCACCGGCATTTCGCTCATGCTGCTCTTTTTGTTTACCAAGTTGGAGCGTGGCTATCTGACGATGCTGCTTGCGCACATCTCCTTTAATATTCCTTACGTCGTGCTTTCCGTCATGCCAAAGCTCAGACAGATGAACCGTTTTAGCTATGAGGCCGCCCTGGACCTAGGCGCCTCTCCTGCGTATGCGCTGCTGCACGTGATCCTCCCGCATATCAGGCAGGGGATCGTCACCGGCGCGCTGCTGGCATTTACGCTGTCGCTGGACGACTTCACCATTAGCTACTTCACGACGAGCCCGCTGGTTCAGAACCTCTCGACTCTGATCTATTCGGAAGCACGAAAAGGTATCAAGCCGACGATGAACGCGCTCAGCGCGCTGATGTTTGCCACGTTGCTGGTACTGCTTCTGGCGATCAACCGACGCAGCGACAGGCCGGCTGCGCAGTAGGTCAACACCCGCCGCACCCGCCCGGGGTTTTCCGGCGGCTCAATCCCGAGGTGGCTTAACGGTCTATTCGAGAATAATTGGGCGCTTCCCTGGTGATATAGATGTCATGTGGATGGCTTTCGGCCAGGCCTGCGCCTGTGATGCGGATAAACTCCCCGTCTTGTCTGAGCTCTTCGATCGTTTTGGTCCCACAGTATCCCATGCTGGCGCGTAGGCCTCCCATTAACTGGAAAACCGTTTCCGAAAGAGGTCCCTTGAAGGGCACGCGCCCTTCGACGCCTTCGGGAACGAGCTTTTTCTCGTCCTCCTGAAAGTAGCGGTCGCCGCTTCCGTAGGCCTGAGCCATCGCCCCCATGGATCCCATGCCGCGGTAGACCTTAAAGGAACGTCCCTGGTAGATCTCTGTTTCACCGGGGCTTTCTTCTGTGCCGGCAAGCAGGCTTCCGAGCATGACGGCAGAGGCGCCTGCGGCAATGGCTTTTGCAATATCGCCAGACCACTTGATCCCTCCGTCGGCGATGATGCTGATGCCGTGTTTGGCGGCTTCCTCGGCACAATCGTTGATGGCTGTGATCTGGGGAACGCCAGTGCCTGCCACGACACGGGTGGTGCAGATAGAGCCCGGACCGATTCCAACCTTCACACAATCTGCGCCTGCACTGATGAGGTCTCGCGTCGCTGCTGCAGTTGCCACATTGCCAGCGAAAATGCACAGCCGTGGAAAGGCTGTACGGATCATTTCGACCGCCTTCAGCACCCTGACGCTGTGCCCGTGCGCTGTATCCATGGAGATGACGTCGACTTTTGAGTCAACGAGAAGCTCTACCCGTTCCTTTAAGTCAGATGCAATGCCCACAGCGGCCGCGCAGAGCAGACGCCCGTTTTGGTCCCTTGCGCTGTTTGGGTACTTGACGGCCTTTTCAATGTCCTTGATGGTGATCAGGCCCCGCAGCGTGTACCGGGCATCCACAATGGGCAGCTTTTCAATCTTATGCGCTGCGAGGATCTTTTTTGCGTCGTCTAAGGTCGTGCCTTCCGGCGCTGTGATGAGGTTTTTGCTTGTCATCACCTCACTGATCCGACGCCCATCGTCTGTTTCAAAGCGCAGATCGCGATTGGTTAGGATGCCGACGAGCGTCATGGTATCGTCTGTGATCGGTACGCCGCTGATGTGATAGCGCGCCATCAGTGCCTTGGCATCCCCAACGAGGTGTTCGGGGGAGAGATAGAACGGGTCTGTAATCACGCCATGCTCGCTGCGCTTGACCTTATCTACCTGTGCGGCCTGTGCGGTCGCGCTCATGTTCTTGTGGATGACTCCCAGGCCACCTTCCCTGGCCATGGCGATCCCCATGCGCGCGTCGGTGACCGTGTCCATCGCCGCGGAGAGCAGCGGGATATTCAAGCTGACCGTAGAGGTCAGGCGCACGGACAGGTCGGTTTCCCGGGGTAAAACCTCACTGAACCTGGGAACAAGCAGGACGTCGTCAAAAGTCAGGCCTTCGCGGATAGAGGGCTTGGGCATGTTTCCTCCTTCGTTGTCGCTGGCAGGGGGTCAGGGAGCTTTGTCTGCCGGGGGCTGTGGAGGGTCAGCGCCATGGCGCAACACGTTGGTATAGCTGTAAAAGAAGAGGGCCGCCAGGGAAAGACCGACAGCAACCCACAGGAGAACTCGGTGAATAGGAAGGCCTGCGGCACAAAGACGGTCGTGAAAAAAGCCCAGAGACAACGAGATAAATAAGACGCACTGGGCTGCCTTTCCGATGTGCCGACTGGAGACGACTTGTTTTCTTCTGTACAGAAGCAGACCACCTACGACCACGAGCAGTTCTTTTCCGAAGAGGATCAGCAGAGCGGAAAGCGGGAAAACTCCCCTGACGACAAAGAGAAGCAGGGCGGAAAGAACCATCAGCTTGTCGGCTAGCGGGTCCAGCAGCTTGCCAAAATCGGTAACCACCTTGAGTTTTCTGGCTGCGTATCCATCCAGAATATCCGTGACCCCAGCCAGTAAAAATACGGCCAGTGCGGCCGTATTGCGGCCTGCTATCTTCAGCAGGCAAAAGACCGGGATGAGAAGCACGCGCAGAAGCGTGAGCGCGTTTGCGAGGTTCAGGTTCTCACGTCTGATGAAGGCCATGACGCCATCTCCTTGCCGGGTTTGCCGGAGTGTAGCACACCGTGCCATGGTGGGCAAGACATCTGTCACCCATCAGTGAATCTTTACCCCTCCGGGATCATGAAGCCCGACTGGAACCCGGAAACGAAGCTGGGCAGGCCCCAGACAGCGAAGATTTATTCGACTGGGACCAGCCGGTAAGGATCCTCCGAAGAGCCGCTTCCGCCTTCGATCGAAAGCCGATCAAGCTCAATGCGGATACAGGGAATGACCCCGAGATCCTTGGCGGTGACCGCCAGATAACCCACCTTGCCATGCAGTTTGGTGGTACGCTGGGCGAAATCATGGCCTGTACTTGGCGTACGCGTCCAGATGGGATGGTAGCTCTTGTACTCATACTCATACAGGCCTGTCGTCATGGCGTATTCAGTGGCCTTGAGCTTGCGGCTGTTGTCGTCTTTGAAGCCGTAGGCAGCGTTTCGGATATCGTCTGCCGAGGGCAATGTGACGCGACCTCCGTCTTCGCCCGAAAGGAGGGCGGATTGCTCAGCTGGGCTGAACGCACGCGCCATGAATTCGCCGTTCAGGTAGGCATAGAGGTCTGACTCCTGCCATCCGGGGTAGGGGCGGTAACTATGGTGCAGCTGTTTTGTCTCCAGGATTCTGTCGGACATCAAAATGGCATCGCTGTCTCCGGCTGCCAGCACGCGCCATACGATGGGCAGCTCTGTCCCATCCGCGAGTGTCGGGAAGGATCCTAGGGTCGCATAGGTGTAGCGCCTCGACTGGCTGTCATAGCCTTCCAGACTGGAGGCGATGGCGGGGGATACAGCCAGCAGGGCGGCCAGCAGCACTGCCGGCAGAAGGACGAACGTTCTTTGCCTCATTTGCGCATTCTCCTGACGATTGATACAATCATTGTAGCAGTCTAGGCTTCGGTGTACAAGTGTCACAAATTCATATTGACTTGGTAGGAGATTGGGCGTATGATCTGACCGGCGGGTCATCCGCCGGCTTCAGGAGGACGAAAGCATGGTGATCTCCACCAGGGGAAGATACGCGCTGCGGGTCATGGTTGATTTGGCAAAGCACGCGCAAAGCGGGTTTGTCAGCCTGAATGAAGTGGCGCGCAGGCAGGGGATTTCACGCAAATACCTTGAGTCCATTGCATCTGCGTTGGGCAAGGCGGAACTGATTAACAGCAAGCGCGGAAAAGATGGGGGCTACCGGCTGTCCAGGCCGGCGGAGGATGTGTCGGTGGGTTCCGTGCTTGCAAAGGTAGAGAGAGGCCTGGCGCCTGCAGCCTGCGTGGGGGGCAGGGACAGGCGCTGCGACCGTGCGGAGGACTGTCCGACCCTGCCTCTTTGGAAAGGCTTGGATACGGTGGTGGAGGACTACCTCGAACGCGTGACCATCGCCGATCTGCTGGAAAACAGCGGGGGGCTGGACGCGTGACCCAAATGAACAACGAAACGGATGGAACATCGCACATGATTTATGCGGACAACGCGGCAACGACAAAACTCAGTTCCTCCGCGCTGGAGGCCATGATGCCTTATTTTGCCGAGCAATATGGCAACCCGAGCAGTCTGCACAGCCTTGGGCAAAACGCTGCGGGCGCTCTGCTGAAGGCGAGACAGACAGTGGCGGAATGTCTGAATGCCAGCCCTGGCGAAATTACCTTTACTTCCGGAGGCACGGAGGCGAATAACCAGGCCCTCCTTACCGCCGTGGCTGCAGGTGCGAAGAAGGGCCGCAACCACGTGGTCACGACGGTGTTTGAGCACCATGCCGTCCTCCACGCGGTCAAGAAGCTTGAGAAAAACGGGCTTGAGGTGACCTGGCTTGAGGTGGGGTCGGGCGGAATGGTAGAGGCCAAGGCGGTGCGCGATGCTATCAGCGAAAAAACAGCCCTGGTGGCCGTGATGTTTGCCAATAATGAGATTGGCACCGTCCAGCCCATCGCTGAAATCGGAGCAGTCTGCCGGGAAAAGGGCGTCCCTTTCTTTACGGATGCGGTGCAGGCAGCCGGGCACCTGCCGATTGATGTCAAACAGCAACGCATTGACATGCTGTCTCTTTCAGCGCACAAATTCCATGGCCCCAAGGGCGTGGGTGCCCTCTATGCCCGAAGAGGGATACGGCCGACAAACCTGCTGGAAGGGGGAGCTCAGGAAAGGGGAGTCCGCCCCGGAACGGAGAATATCCCTGCCATTGTTGGGATGGCGGCGGCGCTGAAGGATGCCTGTGACAGGCAGGAGGAGGTCTCTGTCCGTGTCAGCGCCATGCGAGACAGGCTGATTGAGCAGCTGACCCAGATCCCGCACGCTGTGCTCAATGGTGACAGGGACAGGCGGCTGCCGGGGATTGTCAATCTATGCTTTGAAGGCATCGAAGGCGAGTCGCTGCTATTGCTGCTGGATCAAAAGGGAATTTGTGCTTCTTCCGGATCTGCTTGCACCAGCGGCTCCCTGGATCCAAGCCACGTCCTCCTTGCCCTGGGACTTCCCCACGAGGTCGCCCATGGATCGCTGCGGCTCAGCATCAGCGAGTACAACACGGACGAGGAGATCACGCATATCCTCGCGAGCGTTCCGGGCGTTGTGGAGTACCTGCGCAGCATATCTCCCATCTGGGATGATCTTCAAAAAGGCTTGAGAGAGCATATCATATAGCAAGGAGGAACCCATGCTGTACAGTGAAAAGGTCATGGACCACTTTACACACCCGCGCAACGTTGGGAAAATGGACGATGCCGACGGGGTCGGCGAGGTGGGGAACGCCAGGTGCGGCGATATCATGCGGATGTACATCAAGGTGGACGACGGGCTCATCACCGATGTAAAGTTCAACACCTTCGGGTGTGGCAGTGCGATCGCGACCAGCTCCATGGCGACTGAAATGGTCAAGGGCAAGCGCCTGGAGGAGGCCCTTCAGCTGACAAACAAGGCAGTGGTGGAAGCGCTGGATGGGCTTCCGGCCAACAAGGTGCACTGCTCTGTGCTTGCAGAGGAGGCGATCAAGGCTGCGATCAAGGATTACTATGATCGCCACAGCATTGAATACGGACGCGAGCTTTTCTGCAACGGAAACTGCAGCCGCTGTGGCTGAAGGCCGGCAGGTGAGCCGGGACGCCTGAGCATCCACTTCCGGATGCCGCCTCCTTGGTTCGCCAAACGCGAAGGGCAGGGCTGGCGGGGACGGGGCACCCGATCAGGTCAGTGTCGGAGAGCGTGTCGGTTTTGCGCTTATGAAGGTTACCAAAGGTTCGGGCTATAGCGATGCCCGGACCTTTTAACGTGGTTTGGACGATGTTGTATGCCTGATCCGAGACAAGTGACATCGCGGTCGGACAACTGACACTGACCTGAAGAATACTTGTTCTCCTGTAAGATACCTCTTGCGCTGCAGGGCTACAGGCGACAAGGGCCTGTGATTGAATGACAGCGGCTTGGCCTGCCATGCAGGCTCCGATCCGGGGAGGCGGTGCCATCCGCGTCCGGTACGGGTCGCCCAGGTTTTTTATAAGATGGAAAAGCCCTGCTCACCCTCAAAAACAGGAAGGTCCTTTTCCTGTATCCGGGTGATCCTGATCCGCCGAAGCCCCTTCATCGCGGTCACCAGCTCCTGGATCGCCTCCGGGTGTCCCTGGAGTTCCAGGCTGACGGAGCCGTCTGCGAGGTTCTCTGCACTGCCGGTCAGCCCCAAGCGCCTGGCGATCAGCTCCGCTTCAAAGCGAAAGCCCACGCGTTGCACCTTTCCTTCGAAACGCAGGCTTTTTCTCTGCATTCCCATCTCCTTCCGGTTCGTGTTCGAAAAGCGCATCCTTTTCACTTGAAGGATGACAAAGGTTTTCCGCAGGGCTCTTCCCAGAGAATAAAACAAGAAGACCATCCCCTCCATCCAGGTCCGTACACAGGATGCCTGGAGAAGTATTTTATGCATCATACACTCAGCTGCATCGCTGATGTCAAGCCGCTACCCTGCAACGGGGAAGCGGTTCAGAGCCGGATGGGCCTTCAATGCCTGGAAAGCATGATGTGGGGGATGTGATGGTTTTTAAGCTGCTCATCGCGATGATGGACCCTGACCGTTCATGCGTAAGCCCTGCTCAAGGCACCCGGGCTATTGACAACAGATTCACAAATCCTATAATAGAAGGCAGACAATCCAATAAAGGAGGCCCAAGATGAAAAGAACGGCAACGATCATCCTTTCCCTGTTTCTGTGTGCCCTGATGACTGGCGCTTTGGCGAATATGGAGGCATGGGGCGCAGCCCTGAAGGAAGAATACGACGGCACGACCATCACAGTCGCGATGGCCTCTCATCCTTCCACAGAGGCATTCAAAACGATGAACGATGAATTTACAGCGCTCACCGGCATCAAAGTTGTCTGGGACGTTGTGGAAGAAACCAACTTAAAAAGCAAGCAATTGCTGGACTTCCAGGGAGCGGGCGCCTATGACGTCTTCATGACGGATGCCTTCTGGATGAGTGAGTACGCATCCAAGAACGTCCTGTTGCCGGTGAAGGATTTTGTGGAGGATCCTGAACTGACGCCGGACTGGTTTGACTATGAGGACATTATGGCCGCCTACCGCAATGGGATCTCAGGCGCCAACGGGATAAACTATGGCATCCCCACAGCCGGAGAAACGCGGTTTATCGCCTATCGGACGGACTTGTTTGAAAAATACGGCAAGGAACCGCCTAAGACCATGGAGGAGTACCTGGAGCTGGCACAGTTTTTCAACGGCAAGGAGGAGAACCTCTATGGCGTGGCGATGCGCGCGCAGCGCGGCATCCATTTCGCTTCCGGCTGGATGAGCCTGATGTATAACTTTGGTGCCGGATTCCTTGACCAGGCAACCATCAGCGCCGACCAGGTGGAGGTGACCTGCACAACCCCCGAGACCATCGCCTCCCTTCAGTTTTATGTGGACCTGCTTAGCTGCGCTCCGCCCGACGTGGGCACCTACACGCACGAAGAAGCATTGGGTGCCTTTATTTCTGGAAGCACAGCCATGTGGCTGGATGCGACAGCCCTCGCAAACCAGATTACCAACCCCGCCACCTCGACCGTGTCGGACAGGGTTGCCTTTGTGCCCACTCCCACCGGTCCGGCTGGCGATGGGGCAGCCCTGGCAGGGTGGAACCTGGCAATCCCCGCCTCCTCTAAGAATCAGCAAGCCGCGTGGGCTTTTATCACCTTCATGGCCAGCAGGGAAAAGAGCGTTGATTACGTGCTGGCTGGTGGGGTCGGTACCCGGGCGTCTGTGTTTCAAAACGAGGAGCTGGCAGCAGCCAACCCCTCCTATCCTGCTCAGAAGATCGCCCTGGACAGCGCGGACGGCCTGGTACAAAAAGGCTTGAGCTGGATACCGCAGCATGACCAGATCAACCAGATCCTGGAGATCGCCGGCGCCTATGGCAGCGCAGCCCTGGCTGGCGACATCGAGGTGCAGGTGGCCTGTGAAGACATGCAGCGTGACATTGAAGACCTGATTCACTGAACCTGATGAAACAAAGGGAGGAGAGGGGTCTTCCATGGATTTCTCTCTTCCCTTTCCTGTGGGGAAAGGAGCTCCCGCATGCGAAAGGCCGGTAGGCAGGCCGTGTGCGGCTTTTTTAGAGACAGACCGCACATCAAGTATATTGCCCCCGCGATGTCCGCTCTGATCCTGTTGTCCATCGTACCCACCATCTTCCTGGTTGTAGTGAGCTTCACGAACTATCAGCTGGGGTGGGATGTAAGCAGGGCGAAGTTCGTTGCGTTTGACAACTACCTGCGCCTGTTCTCCGGCCGTGACAGGGACTTCTGGCATGCGATTTACATCAGTCTGGGTTTCATGGCGCTGGCGACCGCCGTGGAGATGGTGCTGGGCTTTGCAATTGCCCTTTTGCTCAACGACAGGGAGTTCAGGTTAAAGCCTCTGGTGGTGGGCACCCTGATCGTTCCCCTGGCGATCACGCCTACCATTGCGGGCCAGATGTGGAAGCTGATGCTCAATGCAGAGTATGGCCTGATCAACTACCTTCTTCAGGCGCTTTTCGGTGTCAAGGTGGCCTGGCTATCCTCCGGGATGGCGTTCTGGTCCATCCTGTTGGTGGACATCTGGCAGTTTACGCCCTTTGTGACGCTGATCCTCTATGCGGGGCTTCGTTCCATGCCGGAAGAACCCTACGAATCGGCCATGATTGATGGGGCTGGCAAGGTACGGAGCTTTTTCTATATCACTCTGCCCATGATGCGATCCCTGACCCTGCTCGCCTTGCTGATGCGGGCTGTGGATTCCCTGAAGCTATTTGACACAGCCTTCGTTCTCACCCAGGGCGGGCCAGGTAATGCAACCGAGTTTCTAAGCCTGCATGTGTACCGTATGGTCAATGCCCAAAACGGCCTGATCGGAAGAGGCGCGGCAGTGGCCATGGTGCTCCTGATCGTGGTGTCCGTGGTTAGCAACCTCCTGATCCGTTTTCAGCGCAGGGAGGCTGCGCCATGAGGAAGAAAAGGAGCTTGGCGGGAAGCCTTCTGTACACGCTGGCCTGCTTGCTGGTGTGTGCGTTCATGCTGCTTCCCTTTCTGTGGATGATCTCGGTCAGCTTTCGGAGCAAAGCGGATGTCTTCGATCCGGGAAAGGTCTTTACAAGCCTGACCACCATCAACTATGAGACCATCATGCGCGAGGGCATCCTGACACTTTTCGCCAACAGCGCCCTCATAGCATTGGTCTCCACGCTGATATCCCTTGTGCTGGGGACGCTGGCTGCCTACGGGTTTGCGCGCTATCGCTGGCCTCAGCGCGAAAGCCGGGCGTTCTGGGTGCTCAGCCAGCGCTTTCTACCGGCCATGGCGGTCATCATCCCCTACTTCATGCTGGCGGCGCTGTTTCGGGTGCTGGATACGCACCTGCTGCTCATCATCTGCTACACCTCCTTTAACATCCCCTTCACCATCTGGATGATGCGGGGCTTCATTGAGGATCTGCCTGTAGAGCTGGAGGAAGCAGCATACGTGGATGGCTGCACCCGGGTACAGGCGCTGCGGCGAGTGGTTCTTCCTCTCATCCTGCCGGGAATGGTTGCCACCGCGATTTTTTGTGCCATCAACGCATGGAATGAGTTTGTGTTCGCCAACTTCCTGACCACCATCCGTGCGAAGACCGTGCCTACCTCTGTCATGACCTATCTGTCCGTTTCGGGTGTCAAATGGGGCGAGATGGCTGCAACCGGAACGCTGGCGGTCATTCCCGTGCTGGTGTTTGCCATCAGCGTACAAAAGCACATGATCCGTGGCCTGACCCTGGGTTCAGTCAAGGGTTAATCATCGTTAGGGAGGATGAAACCATGAAGAAGATCAAGATGGCCATCGTCGGCGCCGGTATCTGGGGCGAGAATCACGCGAGGATTTATCAGGCACACCCGTTTTGCGAGGTGGTAGCCCTGTGCGATCTGAACCTTGCCAAGGCGCACGAGAGCGCTAAGCGCCTTGGCATCCGCGACGTATTCGGAGAGATGGACACCATGTTAAACTCCGTCGACTGCGACGCGGTGGCGATCGTGACGCCCGATTTTGCCCATGCGGAGCCCGCCATCTGCGCTGCGAGGCACAAGAAGCATGTTCTGATCGAGAAGCCTCTGGCGACGACAGCAGAGGATGTAAAGGCTATTCTTGAGGCGGTGCGAGAGAACGGGGTCCGAGCCATGGTGGACCTGCACAACCGCTGGAGTCCGCCCTTCAACGCAGCAAAGCTTGCGATCGACCGCGGGGAGCTGGGGGAGATGGTCTCCGCCTATTTCCGCCTGAACGATGTAAAGTGGGTGGCAACGGACATGCTGCCCTGGGCGGCAGAATCTTCCATCCTCTGGTTCCTTGGCAGCCACTCCGTGGACACCCTGAGCTGGCTTTTAGACAGCCGGGTTACGCGTGTGTACAGCGTGGCGCGTGAAGGCGTGCTCAAGGGCCTGGGCGTAGACACCGTCGACAGCTATCTGAGCACGTTGGAGTTTGAGAACGGCTGTGTGGCGCAGATGGAAAACGGATGGATCACCCCTAACGCAAACCCCTGCCTCAACGACATCAAGTGCAGCCTGCTGGGAACCGAAGGCTTAATCGCCATCGATGCTTCCAACCACAACCTCATCCAGCAGTACACGGATGAGAGGGTCACAGTCCCGGACATCCTGGTGCAAAACCATATCTTCGGTGCGCCCAAGGGCTTTGCCTTTGAAAGTATCCGGGCTTTTATTGACTGCCTGCTTTCCGGGGAGGACTTTCCCGTATCGTTGGAGGACGCGGCCCGGGTCAGCCTGGTTGTTCTGGCTATCATGGAGTCGGCGAAATCCCGCATGCCTGTGGCTGTGGAGGATCAGGGCATCTGTTGAGCGCAGGAGTTGGCAGCACTGGAATATGGAGGAAAAACCCTTGTTCTACGATGATCAGCTCTTTGCCCTGACACACCAGTTTGAGGATCATGGGCGCCATTATGGCGCGGTTTCACCCCCGGTCTATCTCAACTCCCTGCATGTATATCCCAGCTTTGAGGAGTACCTGAAAGCAGCCCGCGGTACGGAAGACGATTTTTTCTACGGTCGCATGTCCAACCCCACCACGCGCCTGCTTGAAAAAAAGCTGGCTGCACTGGAGGGTGCTTCGCATGCAGCGGTGTTCGCCTCCGGCATGGCGGCGGTGTCTTCGGCCATCCTGGCTACGTGTGGCGCCGGGGACCATGCGCTTTTGATGCGCAGCATCTATGGCCCGGTGAAACAGTTTTTTACGGCGGTTGCCAGACCTCGCCTGAACATAGACTTTGACATGGTCTCCGGGCATGATCTTGACGAAATAGAAAACGCCATCCGCCCCAACACAAAACTTCTGATCCTGGAGAGCCCTGCGACGTTTGTATTCTCCGTGGTGGATCTGGAGGCGATCGCTGCAGTTTGTCGCAGGCACGGTGTGTTGTCCTATATCGACAACAGCTACAGCACCCCGCTCTTCCAGAACCCCCTGCGCTTTGGGATCGATATCGTCATGCACTCCCTGTCCAAGTACCTGGGCGGACACAGCGACGTCATCGGGGGCGCGCTGATGATGAACAGCGATACCCTGATGTGCACCGTGCGGGACTGCATGCGCGAATGGCTGGGCGCTTCCATGGGGCCCATGGAGGGCTGGCTGGTGCTGCGTGGGCTGCGTAGCCTGGATGCGCGGCTTCAGGTCCATCAGCGGACAGCCATGCAGATCGCAGCCTTCCTTGAGGCGCATCCAAAAGTATCAAAGGTCAACTATCCTGGCCTGCCCTCTCACCCGCAGGCAGAGCTTGTCCGGCGCCAGATGCGCGGCTACACTGGGCTGCTGAGCTTTGAGACAGACCGAAAGCCTGAGGATGCGGTCCGCCTGATCAATAGCCTGCGCCTCTTTGGGAAGGGCTGCTCCTGGGGAGGCTACGAAAGCCTGGCTCTCTGTCCACTCTACTTGTCAAGCGACGAGGATCTGGCCTTAGCGGGGGTCTCGAACCGAGGCTTGATCCGTCTGCACTGTGGCCTGGAGGGTGTGGACAGCCTGCTGGAAGACCTGTCACAGGCGTTGGATTTGATGTAGGGGAGCGCACCCCCTCCCCCTGAGGAGGCTGAACCTGCAGGGGAGCTGTGGTGCTGCAAACAGGCCAAGCAGCGGATGGACAGAGACCTGACGAGGGGGAAAGGCCGTGTGAGACGGTGGAAAGGGCTATTCCAGCCGGGCAGGTATCGTAAGGGAGGCGGAAGTGAGCGTCATCACGATCGTCGGCGCAGGGCAGATGGGCTCCGCGATGAGTTTTCCTGCGACGGACAACGGACACACCGTACGGCTTGTGGGAACGCCGCTGGACCGGGAGATCATCACGCGGGCGCGGGAGGACAGATACCATCCCACGCTGAAGCGAACGCTGCCGGAGGGCCTTGAGTATTATCAGACGGAGGAACTCTCCGAAGCGCTGAGGGGCGCGGAACTTCTGATCTGTGGCGTGAGCAGCTTTGGCGTGGACTGGTTTTATGAGGAGGTACTGCAGCGCATCCCAGACGCGTTGCCCGTCCTCTCCGTAACCAAGGGCTTGGTGGACCTGCCGGATGGCAGGCTCCTTTCCTATCCCGAGCTTTACGCCAGGTGGCTCGGGGCAAGAAAGCTCTCCCTGAATGCGATCGGAGGCCCCTGCACCAGCTACGAGCTGGCAGACCTGGACCCCACGACCGTCTGCTTCTGTGGAGAGGACAGGGTGATGCTGCGGAAGCTGCGTGGGATGCTGCGGACGGCGTACTACCATATCAGCCTGACGACGGACGTGCTGGGGCTTGAAAGTGCCGTCGCACTCAAGAATGTGTATGCCCTGGGCGTCTCGCTGGCTGTTGGACTGTCACAGAGGAGGGAGGGTGAAGGCGGAAGGCTGCACTATAACTCCCAGGCCGCCCTTTTTGGCCAGAGCGTCAAGGAGATGCGAAAAATCCTTCGTACCCTGGGCGCGGGAGATGAAAACATCATATTTGGCACAGGGGATTTATACGTCACCGTTTTTGGCGGCCGCACAAGGCTGATAGGAACCCTGCTGGGGAGAGGGCTCAGTTTTGCGGAGGCCATGGCGCAGCTTGAGGGGGTGACGCTGGAGTCTGTCGTCATTGCCCGGCGCGCCGCTTCGGCCATCCGCAGGAGGATCGCCGGGGGCGAGCTGGAGGAGAAGGACTTTCCGCTGCTTTTGCACTGCGACGATATCATCAGCCGCGGCGCGCGGGTGGAAATCCCTTGGCAGGCTTTCGAAGACGAGTATCCTGAGCGCGGGGGCTGAGCGCGACAAAGCGGGGGAGCCGGGCGCCTGCAAGGAGGCGCCCCGAGGGGAAGGGGACTTCCTTGCGCACAGAGGTTCCACGCGGCGCTAGAGAAGAGCTTGTGAACAGCGGACTGCCTTTCGGGTTTCCCAGGGGCCTCAGAGGGACAATCAAGAATGGGGTGTTGGAGAGGGCGCATGAAAAACCTGCTGAGCTTCCTGAGGGTGCTGTGCCTGCTGGCAGGCGCAGTTTTTTGTGTTGCGGAACAGGAGGAAGCGGATTCTATCGTCTTTGTCTACCTGTGCGGAAGCGACCTTGAAACCGAAGAGGGTGTGGCAACGGATGACCTGCTCGAAATGATCGATGCAGGGACGGACAATAACGTGCGCTTTGTGGTGCAAACAGGCGGCGCGAAAGCTTGGATGGCGCAGGAGGCTATTCCAGCCGACAGAACCGGCCGTTTTGAGATCCACAGCGGGGATCTGTTTCCCTTGTATGAAGGAGAGCTTGAAAACATGGGAGAGGCTGCCACGCTGTGCCTTTTCCTATCTGGGGGCCTGGACCGCTACCGAGCGGAGCACTTCGGTCTGATCTTATGGAACCATGGCAGCGGCAGCATCAATGGGGTGTGCTTTGACGAGCTTTTCGATATGGACAGTCTGACGCTGAAGGAGATTGGCGAGGCGCTGCAGGGCTTCGAAGACACCTTTGAGTTTATCAGTGTTGATGCCTGCCTGATGGCCAGCGTGGAAGCAGCGCAGATGGTTGCGCCTTTTTCCCGCTACATGATTGCCTCAGAGGAGCTGGAACCAGGGTCCGGATGGGATTACAAGGCACTGGGTGTATACCTGAAGGCCCACCCTCAGGCGGACGGAGAAGAGATTGGGCGTGTGATTGCTGACCGATTCCTGACTGCTAACGCGTTGAGCGAGGAAGAGGCCCTCGCCATGCTGTCCGTAACGGCACTTCACAGACTACCTGCCCTGACGGAGGCCCTGGATGAGGTTGGATGGGAGATGCTGGAGGCGGTGTCGGACCCGTGCACCCCTTGGCACCATCGTAAAGGGTATCCACCGGGCTGAAAACTTCGGCGGTAACTCCCCGGAGGAGGGCTATACCAACATGGTGGATCTGGGCTCTATGATGCGGGAAGCGGGCAGCGCATTACCGAGCGCTGCGAAGGTGCTTAAGGCGCTGGAAGAGGCAGTGGTGTACAGGGTATCGGGCTCCGGAAGGCGGGGATCAAGCGGGTTATCTGTGTATCATCTGCTGAAGCTGCAGGGATCCCGGGAATACGAGGTGTTCAGGGATGCCTTATTCAGCGAGGGCTATTGACGTTTCGTGGTAGTATGCTTTACGGATCGGAGACAGGGGATGCTTCCGGCCATGCTGCACAGCAGGCTGCAGAGGAGACGTAGCTTGCGGACTTTGAGGAAAAGCTTCAGGGAATGGATTTTATTACGGACGAAGGCAGTCGTTTGGAAGTTCTGGGTGCCTGGCTGAATGAAGAAGGCGCCTACATGCTGAAGGTTAAGCCGGACAGCATGGCGTACTTGCTGAGTGCTACGTTCACCCTGTTGATGGACGGGAGAGACGGCGTTCTGATCAGCCTGGGGGAGGATGATGAGCTCCTGTTCGATGTGGAGGAGGGGCTCTTCCAGGACAGCTTCCAAGGAGAGTGGTTGACCTTGCCGGATGGTCAGCTCCTGTGCCTGTATCTGATCGAGGAGGTGGAAGGCTACAACCTCTACACCTCCCCGGTCCAGCTGAACAGCCGGGAGACCAACCTGCGCGTCCTTTACGGCTGGAACGAGGAAGCCTTTCGTGTCATCGGAGCCTGGAATGGGATCGACGCCCATGGTGCGTCCGGCAAGGAAATCTCAGGATCCGTGACGAAGACACCATTATTCCCCTGTATGAAGCCTATGACGCGGACAACGGCGACTATTTGGGCATGGTGGAGGGGATACAGGGTCGCAGATGGCCTGCTGATTCAGTACGCGCAGCTGCCCCAGCGGACTATTACTACAGCTTCATACTCAGGGATCTTTTCGGCTTTGAGACGTATACAGATTTTGCGATATTCGAGGTGGATGCAGCAGGGGAAATCTGGTTTTATACGGATTGAAGGGGAGAGCGGGCTGTACAGGGCATGTGCCAGGTTGGTCGCAGGCCCAAGAGCCGCACGGGATTGCTGACGGTGTTGATCGGGGAAGCCGGGCTATGTGGCAGGGCATAGTGCGAAGAAGTACAGGGTCTCGCTGTTGTGCGATGTCGCACAAGCCGTACGGGTTTGAAGGCTCGTGCAAAGGAGGCAGCCCCCCTTGAAGGCAACCGCCACCAGGCTTTCTCTGTCTGGCTTTTTCAGCGGGTGTTTGCAGCGATCCCGCATCCGCTTTGACGCTTGAGGAGAGGGCAGACTGCATGGACGACACCACTGTATACACGGTGAAACAGAAGCGTACAAGCGAAGGCAGATATACTGCTCGGCCCCCGCCGGGACCGACGCTCTGCTGGAAGCCCTGGGCTTTGGTTTCTGGGGCCTGCAGGCCTTCCATGCGAAGGGTTCCTGCAGTGGCCGGCCATGCAGGGACGGGATCTGTTCATTTGCGCACCAGACAGAGGGAAGACATCTGGACGGATTCAAAGAACGTGGTGATCTCAGACAGCCTGACGTGGACTGGAGGGAGGCCAGATGCCTACAGTCGGGCCTCCCCTAAGCCAGAGATACAGCATGTAGCACAAACGAGGAGGAAATCATGAACCGCTTGTCCCGCTTTGACGTCATGCTCGAAATCAGGACCCGTTTTGCCAACCGCGCCGTGAGCTCCCGGGAGGTTCCGGAGGAGACGCTCCTGGCACTGGTGGAAGCCGCGAGTTTCGCCCCTTCCTGTTTTAATGAGCAGCCCTGGCGCTTTCTGGTCGCCCGGGGCGAACGCAGGGAGGTCCTGGCAGGCATCATGACCCCTGCCAACCAGGAATGGGCGGGCATTGCACCGGCGCTGATCCTGACACTGGCTAAGAGGACCTTCACCAAAGGGGGAAAGGACAACCGCTGGCATATGTCTGACGCTGGCTGTGCAGCGGGTTTTCTCATGCTGGAAGCAGAGCATCGCGGGTTGGTCGCGCATCCCATGGCCGGCTTCAAACGAAAAGAGGCCCGGGAACTGTTTGAGATACCGGAAGACTTTGAGATCGTCCACCTGATGGCGGTGGGCTATCCCGGTGACCCAATGCTTTTATCCCCGCATAACCAGGAACGCAACCACCCCATGCCTCGCATGGCGGTGGAGGACCTTTTGTTTTAGGCACAGGGCGTGAAACAGCCATGAAAAGACGAACAAGGCATCGCAGGAGGCGTGAAGGAACGCTGGCGGGTTGTGTCCGGGCGGCGCACAAGGCGCTTGAAATGGAATCCTTGCTTATGGCACGATGGCCGTCAGGATGGGCGGAAGGCTGAAGATCCAGCTGGACAATGGCGGGCAGCGTGAAGCTTAGGCTGAGAACCTGCATGCGCACAGGAAGGGTCATGATGGAACTTGCAAATAAAAGTGCTGATCTACACGATGAGCTCGTCAGGATCAGGAAAGACCTTCACCGCTTTCCGGAACTGGGTTTCAAAGAATACCGCACGGCTGAAAAAATAGCCGCGTACCTGAAAGAGCTGGGGCTTGAGGTGCGGACGGGTATAGGCGGAACAGGGGTGGTGGCGCTTCTGCGGGGATTGCAGAGCGGACCGACCGTCGGGATAAGGGCCTGCCTCGATGCTCTGGCCATGGACGAATGTTCCGGCGTGGAATATGCGTCTGAAAACAGAGGCGTCTTCCACGGTTGCGGCCACGACGGAAACATGACGATCGTCCTGGGGGCAGCGAAAATCCTTTCGATGATGCGGGAGAAGATCAAAGGGAACATTAAGCTGATCTTTCAGCCCTCCGAAGAGGAAACCGGAGGGGCGACAGCGCTCATACAGGCGGGCAGCCTTCATCACCCGGAGGTGGATGCCATCGTCCATATCCATAATTGGCCTGGTCTCAGGGAAGGGATCATCGGCGTGAAGGCCGGACCGGTGTTGGCCTCCAGCGATGTTTTTCGTTTGGACATCCTGGGCAGGCCGGGGCATGGCGCCTGGCCGCATCTGGCGGTTGATCCCATCGTGACGGCGGCGAATGTGATTTCCACCGTTCAAAGTATCATCAGCCGGGAAATGGACCCGACGAGGCCTGCTCTGATCACGATCGGCAAGATCCAGGGCGGCACGGCGGTGAACGTCATTCCAGACAAGGTGACCCTTGAGGGGACAGTCAGGGCATACCACCAGGACGCCAGGGACTTCATCGCCCGGCGCTTCAAGGAGCTCGTTCAGGGTGTCACCCAGGCAGCCAGGGCAGGATACGAACTGAAGTATGACAGGATCATGCCTCCGGTGTGTAATGACCCGGCTCTGTCTGCAAAGATCAGTACAATTCTGACAGCCGGTTTGGGCCCTGCCAGAGTAACCGACGAGATCCCCTGTGAGATGGGCTGCGAGGAATTTGCGCTATTTCAACAGGAGATCCCGGGGGTATTCCTATTCCTGGGAAGCGACAGGGAGGGTAAACCGGTCGTCCCTCTTCACGACCCCGCGTATGTCTTCAACGACAGCATTCTTGCACCGGGGGTCGAGGCCCTGTGCAGGATCGTTCTTGAATTTCAGGTCCCGTAAAACAGGCAGCACGGCGCCGTGCTTTCCATGCACACCGCCGTGCTCTCTGGTGTGGAGCCGGATAAAAAGCTGGCTGCCTTCTGTTTTTATACTCCGTTAGGCCTTTCGTTCGCCTCAGGGTACCTTCGCATATAAAGAAAGCAAAAAGGCCAAATCCGCGCCGTCATCTTCCTGAAGCCCATGATCTTTTCGATACGCTTGGACGGCTTCTGCCGTTTTCGCGTCAAACATCCCGGACAACTCAAGCGGATATCCTGCCTGATTCAGCCACTGCTGCAGGATGCTTACTTGTGCCCCCTGATCCCCCTTACCCATCCATCCCAAGGATGAAAGCACCGGCGTAGCCAGGCGATCGTAGTCTTTCTTGGCCAGATAGAAGTCCCCGATCATGGACTGCTTATAGTCGTTGATGGCCAGGTCCCGAAAAAGCGGGTTGCCTGTGTCGTCGTACGCCGCACTGTAGCATTTTCCCCGCATTTCGAGCTGATAGACATCCTGCCCTGAGATGTCAAAGCGGGTGTTAAGCGTCTCCACCACCAGTCGGATGGCGCGTCTGGCATTGTTGCGGTCCTCTTCCGTCCATTTGGGGTCAGAGAACACTTCCTTTTTGATGTGCGTGTTCAGGATATCCAGAACAAACCCGTATTCGGTCTTCCCGCCCAGATCCTCTGGCAGTACGTCGGGCACCGGAGATGCTCCCGCATCCGATTTTGGCAGGACATCCGCTACGGACGGCTCCGACAGGGTAGCGGGAGGGGGAGGAAGGGGTCTTTGAACATCGTCCATGTTAGACAGTACTCGGCTGCAGATCTCCCTCGCTGCGTCAGCCGCGTCCATCCCATGGAATCCGGCGGGTACCCATGCCTGGAGCACCAGGTCCCCTTTGCGTACCAGCAGGGCAGCATAACGCACAGGATTGTTTTGCTTATTGACCAGCATCATCGCTACAGCCTCGTCCCCGAGGCCTTCCAGCGGCTCTATCCTGCCGAGAAAGGCATTCTCTTTCTTGCTCAGCAGCTTGAATCGTGCGCTCCCCCCCTGCGGCTCCGCAATGAGGTGGATCGTTCCCAATGCCGGGTGAGCGGCTGTGCTCGACACATATCCTACCGCACGCCTGCTGCTATCCTCTTTCTCATAGGCTGAACGGACTAAGGACAAGGAGGCACCGGGAACACCCAGGATCTCTCCCAGTTCTTCTGGGGTGAGCATCTGAGCCATATGCCAATGCAGGGGCGCTGCCATCACCTCTAGCTCCAGAAGCCTGTCATAATCCGCCTGGGCAAAGGTATCGCCCTTCTCGATGGTCTTGCGGTAGTCCTCCAGCGACTGCTGCTTGGTCTGTGGATCTCCGGTGTCCTGATAGGACAGATCCAGTGCCCAGGCACGCAGATAGAGGTTGGAGCTGTCTTCTTTTTCTGCCGCTTCCATGATGGCGGTCGTACTGCGTACGATCAGTTCAATGGCTTTCCTGGCATCTTCCCTGTCCTGATCGGTATATTTGGCAGTATCTGCAAAGACTTTATTAGGAAGATACGTTTTTCTCAGGTCCACGAGAAAGCCATAGACCGTTTTCCCTCCCAGGTCCTCCGGTATCTCGTCCGGCACGGGAGAGCTCGCTGCAAGGCCTTGGGAAAGCAGCGGCAAAAGAAGCGTCAGCATCAACAGGGTCGCCCATAACCGTTTCATATTGATCATCCGCCTTTCTGCGAAAGACACCCACGGGGTGATGAAACGCAGCGTGCTTTCGCCATGTCGTTAGGAACACTATACCATCCTAAGAGAGGGCTTGCATACTACGCAAACCTTGGAGGACGCTGTTGCTCAAAATCCCTTACAGCCCCTGCTACCATTCGGATGTTCGCAAGAACTGGGTGGTGCCTGTATCGGGGCCAGCGACACTGCTGGCAGCGCTGAGTATTCTGAAGCCCGTTTTCCTGACTTCTTCAAGGGGGCACGGGCGTTGACAGCCTGGCTTGCCCGGTTTTCCTAAGTGGAAGTCTGCAGAGAGTCTGAGGGAAAACACAGGACTTCCGCGCTTAAGCTCCTTTGGAGATCCTGCTTTGTTACCCTTGCCTCCTTCAGGGACAGTCTGCCTTAAGGGGGATCAGGACTGGCAGGAAAGATGCCAAGCGGAAGTGTGACCTGTTCCTGTGTGGCGGGATCAAACCCAGCTTGATCCCGCCCTCAGTTATTTGGCAACGGTGCGACTCTCATGTACCTGCTGCAAACTCACTCCCTTTCTGGTGGAGAAAAGGGCCGCGACCGGAGGGCCAGACCGCCTCCAACCTGAGGCTCGACGGCACGTTCTCCCCTGCCCTCGGCAGGTCTGCCCGGCCCTTCCCCGAACAGATCCTTCCTAAGCAGGTGCTACCAAGCTCTCTAACCACAACTTCCTCTGCAACATCATCCAGAGGTTTTGCACGGGCAAGGCGGAGCGACTCCCAGTGCCGGTCTTCAGCCAGGGCAGGGACAAGCTCTTAGGGAAGATGGCGCGGAGGTTTCTTGAAAGCTATAACGTGCGGGATGGGACTTCCTTCACCGCTCATGGCGTCATCTCCCCGACCAGACCTGATAGCCAGCCCTTCGCAGGAACCCATATGGCGGAAGGGCGTGAACGTCATGGTTTGGGAGAGGTCGAATCTGAGTATAATACATTTTGAGGTTCAAGAGAGTTGGCCTCGCAGACACGCGTGGTTGCACCTGGAGAGTGCGTTGAGAATCAAGGGTCCAAAGGGGTTGAAAAGGGGTTCACACGGGCTTAAAGGCGGCGACACTGAGGATGCTCAAAGAGAAAGCACGAAGGGATGAGAGGCCGGATCCGGGCCATCCTTCCACAAGGGGGCAAGCGAAAGACAGCGGAGTGAAACAGGGGCGGCTTATGCATGAACCGCCAGAATCTATCCTCGCGATGAGATGCTGATGAACTGTTACAGTCCTTGAATGATGCTTTTTCGGTATTCCCGGGGCGTGCTGGCCTTGAACCGTTTCCGGGGACCGGTCGCTTTCGTAAAAAGGCTGTCTGCACGGACAGGATGGAGTGCTCTCTTTTTCAATACAGCTGGGTTCCTGTAACTGTATTCCTCGCGGATGACCCGACGATCCTCGTTCTGTACGACCTGTTCAGGAGACTAAAAAACAAAGGGGGAGAGGGGAACGACATGGGGGAGTTCCAAGCATTTTTAGATCACATTCATGAACCAGCAAAACGTGAGCGTTTAAAGACATCCTGAATCACATTGAAGGTGAATTTCCGAAATTGGTAGAAGAGATTAAATGGAATCATCCAATGTTCTCTGACCACGGTGCTTTTATCATTGGCTTCAGCATTGCCAAAGGACATATTGCCGTCGCTCCTGAAAGTGTGGCGATTGAATTATTTCAAGATGAGATAGAGAAAGCAGGATACTTCCATACAAAAGAACTGTTCAGGATAAAATGGGAGGACAGGGTGGATTATGATTTATTGCGCAAACTCATCGCCTATAGCATCGAAGACAAAAAGGATACCATTAGCTTCTGGAGGCAATAGGAGAAAGGAGCTCGTCATATCTGCGAAGGTAAGAAGTTTTCCAAGGATGCTGACAGGGCCTAAACATCGCTGCTCTCCTTTCTTCTGCAGCTTATGCTGATGGCAGTGGCAGCGCCCGTACCGACGATGGGAGCGGCTGCATGGCGTGCGCGAAGGTCAGAAGCGAGAGAGGAAACCGGGCAAAGACCGCGCCTTTTTCGATAAAGGGCATATCGCGGTGACTGCAGATGAATGCGGAGTGTGTTTAGTTCCATTTTTATGAGGTGGAAGTCAAACAGAAGTCGTTTAGCAGGTTTTGGATGAGAAGGGCCTGTCCGCTGTGAAACGACAGTTCTATTTAAGCGCCAGCGCTCGGAAAGCCTTGCAGAAACAGGGCTTGAGAGCGGTCTTCTTCCCCCCGAGCTGAACTGCCATGCTTTCGATGGACACCCATGGGGAGGAGGATATCATGCAGACGAGAGGGAGTGAGCCAAGATGAAAAAATACCTGATACTGCTTGCCAGCCTCTTTCTAGCGGGGTTTTCCGTCGCCTGGGCGGAGGAGTCGTCTGGAAGGGGGACAACGTTTGACGATGCACGGATGCCAGGGCTGGTGACAGAGGCCTTGCCGCTTCAGGAGGGGATGTTGCTGCTGGGAGTTGCGCAAAACGAAGTGAGCGGCTGGATGGCACGCATCGGACCGGAAGGCGAAATCCATTGGGTGCTGCAGGAGGAGGGAGGCGGAACTTTCCGATGCGCGCGCCTGCTTTCGGACGGACGCGTTTCTGTCCTTGTCCGGCGGGAACCGGATTTCGAAGAGAGAACGGGGGAGTATACTTCTCACCTGGTGTTCGTATCTCCAGAGGGGCGTATCATGCGCACGCGCAAACTGTCGACACATACGGAATGGCTCGTGCCCGTAAAGGACGGATATTTCGCCCTGGGCACATACTATCCTGGTTCCGGTGATGCCGGCGACGGAGCGCAGGGCTTGGTGGTTCGCCTGGACATGAAGGGTGAGCGGCAGTGGTCCACAAGGTTTCCCACAGTTCCCTATGCCGGCATGACATTCCAAAAAGGCGTCCTGGACGGGGACGCGATTATCGTGATCGGAGAGGGTATCCTGGATGACGGCTCCCGGCTTGGGCTGCTGCATCGTCTCGATTTGCGCGGGAACATCCGCTGGACCCGCGAACTCAATCTGGGCGAGGATACGTACATGGGCGATGTGTCTATAACCAGGGGCGGGCGTATCGCAGCCAGCGCATCCGGCTGGACTTACGAGGAGGACGGCCCAGGGACCCGCATCGGATGGATCCTTGGGTATACAATGAAAGGTGAAAAGCTTTGGGAATACCAGCTGGACGGATACCAGGCAGCCGATTACGTGTTGTCCACTGCGGACGGAATCCTTGTGGGCAGCCGTGGGCTGAATCTTGAAAACAGCCCCCTGCTGGGTGGTAGCTGGTACATGAGGTTGGACGAGGAGGGGAGCGTCCTGGAGGCCCCCAGCTTTCCCTACATCGGTGAAAACAGGTTGGAGATGATGGGCGTTGCGCTGGATGCCGCGGGGGAGCCATGGCTGTTGGGCGCGACGCTTGAGGAGCCGGGCTTCCTTGGGCTTCCGTTCGTGGGTAAGGCGAACTCCCTGCCGGCATGGCTTCCTGACGAAGCACTGCCAATCTCTGATGACGAACGGATAGAGGGCGGATGACGGAAGCACAGCCATTTGTTGACGAGATGCTGCTCCTTGGCGTGACAGAATGCGGAGACGATGGTGTGCCAATGTCAAACCGCATGGTCAGCCCTGATGGGCGCTGCGGGAGGTGGACGGAGGCATCTTCCACTGCGCGCGCTTTTTCCCCGGCGACAGTCTTTTCTGCCGGTGAAGCGTAGCGTTAAGCTGGCCAACGCGAAGACCGCTGGCCGGCTTTTCTTTGTCGAGCTCGATAGCTCTTTAGGGGAACAGTACCATTCGTGCTCGATACAGCGTGGCGTTTCTCCTGCGAGGGGAAACGACGCCCTTGACGCTTCTTTCTGCCAGGAGAGAACCAGATGAAACAGAGAGATCCCTGCAGGGCCTGCCTGCGTGCCTGGGTGGAAACAGGGTGGCGCTGTGGACAGAGGGATATGCGGGTCTCGCCGCTACAGACGCCTCCTTTGAAAAACCATTTCCGCTGGAGTGTCGCATACCCTCACGGAAGTCGCCTTCCTGTCAGCCGCGGTTTTGCTGCGATCGCTCCGTACTTTTTCCGGATGGGGCGCTTCGATGGGGGGTGAGGTCAGACTGGAAGAGAGGCCTTTTGTGCGACCTGCGCATCCGGTTGAAGGACAATCCTGTCGGCGCTTCCGTCGGCATCCTGTTCGATCCGGAGTGCGGGTTTTCAAACAGCCCCCTCAGGGCTGTGTGCTGTATGAACGGAGAGGGTGGGATGCACGCTGGAGCAAGGCCTGTCCGAGCCCTTGGAGAGCCCAGCGGGAAGGTACGCGCCCGTGCGAGGCGGAAAACGCCTGCTAATAGTAACTGGCGCTAAACTCACCCGTTTCTTTAAGCCTGTCGTATTCGTCAATCAGCGTCACCCTAGGCTTCACATTGCGCTTCTTCGCACGCTCGAATTCCCGCATCCACAGCGCTGGCTGTTCGTACAGGCGCAGGTGATGCAGCAGCGCGTAGAGGTGGATTTCTGCGTCCGATTCTTTGTAGTGGTTTAAAAAATAGTCGATCCCGCTGTCAAACTCATACAGTTCCGCATAGAAAAAGAACACCAGACTCACAAGATGATTCAGGCTTTCTTTCACCCAGTAGTCCAGGAAATAGGAGTCACTGCCCCTGCCCTTTGGCTTGATCGCCGCAGCCTTCTTTTCCCACAGACGTTTGCACTGCGCGATGGCTGTCTCCCTGCCGTCCGTCGTCCGGATGC
This sequence comes from uncultured Oscillospiraceae bacterium, assembly GCA_964586835.1. GTDB lineage: Bacteria > Bacillota > Clostridia > Christensenellales > Aristaeellaceae > CAZLYF01. The sequence continues at coordinate 18,112 of CAZPIC010000006.1, read as the reverse complement.
GGTGTACCAACGCCAGGATCAGCGACATGGTTATCGTCTCTCTGTCGGTATAGCCATCGACAATCAACAAAATCGCCTTGGAAAGGTTGGCAGCGTTGATGCCGTCGGCCAATAGACGCACAATGACGACTTCCAGGACGGCCTGCTGCTTCATGCCGATGGAGCGGAAAGGGTCTTCCGTGTTGAACAGGTAATATCCGCAGGCATACGAGAGCATGGCATACAGTTTGGAAAGCAGCTCTGTCGCCGTTTTCCCCTCCTCCGTTTCAGGGGCGGTCATCTGGAGCCGTTTGATATAGTTTTTCACCTTAAACCGCCATTTGGGCCGCTCTGGCTTGCGTACGAATGTATTGGGAGCAACGTAATACTGCGCGTAGGCGAATTCAAGAAACTGCGTGATTTCTGCGCCCAACGACTTCAAGTCCAAAGGCGTAGCACCGCTCTGGGTGCTTTTCTTTCTCGCTGCCTCAAAGGCGTTGAAATCTCGCACCATGTCATCGATGTCTTTCTCATCCCGCAGTTTGGCGGGCATCGACTTGTATAGTGCCATGGCCAGGCGCTTCATGTCATCCAATGTGTATTGGTCCAGCGCACTGCGAAGCTCAGAAATCAGGATGTTATTTGCCCCCTATCACAGGGGTGGATCCCCTGTGTTGATTGAATATGCACTCTGTTCGCTCCGTGTTTCCTGCGCCGGTCTACGGCTGCGCATATACGATGTCTTCCCGCAGCCGGTAGAGGGTCGCGCCGTAGCCCTTGCGACAGAAAGCGTCCACAAACCAACCGATCTTCTTCTCCGCGTCGAACTGGATGTATCCATAGCGGACGCCTCCCCGCTTCTCGCCCTTCATGTTGGAGTCCGTCCAGATGACGCTATCTGTTTCCGGATTGTAATCCTGAGTGATGACCAGGCTGTGCGCGCCCACTCCGTAGTAATAGTTGGCTGCCATTTGGAAAAAGTCTCCGCGCTTCGCCTGCCGCATGAAAGCCAATGCCCGCTCCTGGTTCTCTGCCTTGCTGATCCCCGTGTCGTAGCGGAAAGCAGCTGCTGCATAGAAGGGGTTACCTTTCTCCGGAGGGATGTCGATCCATGCCGCGCCGTAAACATAAGGCTTACTCTCCTCCCGGGGCAGGTTGTCCGGGATCACCAGCCTTACTCCCGGAAATTCCGCCATGCCAAAGGCATCCCGGTGCTCGCGGAACAGATGGACTGTAAAGTTCTTGCAGACATAAATATCGCTTGCGCTGGCAGCGCGTCTTGCCCGGCCGTTGGCGCGATCATACTCTTCTTGGGCGGTGGCAATCATCCGGTTGATGAAATCCTCCCGCGGGGTGAGGGCAGCATCCATTTCCGCAAAGCCTGCCCAAGGGAGGACGAGCAACAGCGTGGTAAGCAGGGTAAAGAGTCTCTTCAAGGGGCACTCCTCCGTTTCTACGCGCTTCATATTACCTGAAAACGAGGCAGAAGAAAAGATAACAGCGAAAGGTTTACGCGTGGACGCTCAGAATCCACCCGTACGATAAGCTACTGGCGAACCCTCACCTGTCCCCGAAAGGTGCTTTCTGGATCATCCAGGTTCATGCCGGCCTTGAACCGTTTCCCGGACTGCTTGCACTTTTTGAAGGGATGTCCGTACGGATCCTGTTGAGTGTCAACCCTTTCAATACATCCGGGTTTTCGAAACGACAGTCTCTGCGGGTGATCTATCAATCCTTGACTCTTGAGCTATCCAGAAACCGAAGCATGGTTCAATAGCCCGTGACTCCTGACTGCCCTCACAAACGGCAGTGTATGTTCAACCAGGCGCATGTTGCAGCGCCAACGTCCGCCGCTTTTCCTTTCTCTGGATGATGTGCGCCGGCACTTTCCGGTCTGCTCAGATGCAGCCAGTCCTTTCTCCCGTCCAACCCTTCAAGGAGGCCTGCCCGCTAGACCCCCTTTTTTGGATGCAGCCGTGACCTTTCGTCAGCGTTTTGTGGTAATCGGCGTGATGGCCTGGGAGAAGCCCGAGGTCTTCTTCCAATTGCGGCGTTACCCAAGGCCCCCGCTACTGCGATCAACAAGATGTCTCCCAGCTGAGGACGAATTCTATCGCTCTGGCGTTTCTCCATCGTGGTTTTGTCCATCCATGTACAGGCTTAAGCAGCGATTGATCCATCAGTGCACCTATGCTTCTTGTTTGACGGACGTAACTGTACCCTGTTGGTGTTGAAGGCCTCCAACTTTCAAAAGGACATCATGATCCTTCAGGATGAATAAGTTCAAGAGCTGGACTTGAAAACGCGGAGCCTTGAAAGGAAAAGAGCCTGTTTGAAGCGCTGTCTTATTCGGGATCCGCTTCTATGCCCAGCACGTTTTGATTGAAGTGCTCACGTATTTTGGCAAAGGTCTCCTGGCTGAGCACATGCTCTATTTTACAGGCGTCTTCCCGAGCTGTATTTTCTTCCACGCCCAGTTTTATGAGTGCCCTGGTCAGCAGCTCATGCTTTTCGTAGACTTTCTCAGCAATGGCGGTGCCCTTGCGCGTCAGTGTGATATGCCCGGCCGGGCTGATGGCTACCATCTCTTTTTCTCGCAATTGTTTCAGCATGATGCTGAGGGTAGGTTTTGAATAGCCCATCTCGTTAGCGATATCGATGGCCCTGATCTGCTCCGTGCGCTTGAGCAGTATATAGATCGTCTCCAGATAGTTTTCAATGGTTTCTCCAACGTGCATATCAGGCCTCCTCTGCACTTTGCACCTTTATCTTAACATAGGCACAAAAGCAGCGAAAGGACAGAGATTAGGAGGTAGAGCAGCCTCCGTTTTCTTGCGGCGGATCCTGCGAATTTTCTGTTGACAAAACGTTTCAGACTGACGTATGCTGGGCGCGATTAGCTCGGACTAACTTCCTGTGAAATGTCCGAAGGTCCGGGCATCACGAGCGGTTTCGCAGCGCAAGCCGCATGAAGGGAGGTTAGACCATAATGACGATCGCTTTAACATCATTGCTGAAAGGGGATCAAGCGAAAATAGATCACATCGCTGCGGGAAAAGAAGCAACAAAAAGGCTGTATGAAATGGGCCTTAACACGCACGCGATGGTAACAGTGATTAAAAATGATTTCGGGCCGGTACTGGCCAGCGTGAATGGAAATAAAATTGCCATAGGCCGTGGGCTTGCTGAAAAAATTATGGTTTTTAAGCCACAATAGAAGGAAGTATCACACGAAGGAAGCGCACATGAAGAACAAGACGATCGCCCTGGTCGGCAATCCCAACAGCGGAAAAACGACGCTATTCAATTCCCTGACAGGAGCAAATCAGCACATTGGCAACTGGCCTGGTGTAACCGTTGAAAAAAAGGAAGGCACGCTCAGGTATAAAAACAAGGAATACAGCGTGATTGATCTGCCAGGGATCTATAGCCTTGGCGCCTTTTCAGAGGATGAAATCGTTGCCATGGAGTATGTCCTCTCTGATGATGCGGACGTAATCATCAATGTGATCGATTCCAGCAATATCGAGCGCAATCTGTATTTGACCTCTCAGTTGCTGGAAATAGGGAAAAACGTGGTGGTCGTTCTCAACATGAGTGACGAGGCTAAAAAACGACAGATTCATTTCGATCTGGACGGTTTGTCAAAAAAGCTGGGAGTCCCCGTGGTCACGGCGGTGGCGCATAAGGGTGAGGGGAGGCTGAGCCTGATCGAAACAGCGGTCCAGGCGGCTTCAAAGAGCATCTCATACGACAATCCTATTGTATATAACGCGAATGTCCTTCACCATGCAGACCATATAGCAGACATTCTGGCGGGAGAAAAGCTGCCCTATCCGCTGCGCTGGACAGCCATCAAAGTGGTGGAGGGAGACCTCCACGTGCTTAAAAGATTAGCGGACGTCGGTATTAGTGAAGAAGCCCTTTCGGCCGTTAAGGAGTTTCACAGGTTTCATAGCAAAGACAGCTTTGAGCTGGATATCGTAGACTCCCGCTATGCCTATGCAAACAGCGTGGCGGAAGCGGCGGTGGTCAGGCCGGAGAAGGAAATGCCGACCATCACGGATAAGCTTGACAGCGTCCTCATCAATAAGTACCTGGGCATCCCGTTGTTTGCTTTGGTCATGTTTATTGTCTTCCAACTCACATTTGTCATTGGAGAAGAGCTTCTGGGCGGGTTAGCTGCTGGCTTCGTAGAACAGGCGGGCGCACTCCTGGAAGGTCTTTTTGTATCTTTACATGCGCCGGAATGGCTGATTTCGTTTGTGTTGGATGGCATCATCAGCGGCGTGGGTACAGTCATCGAATTCGTACCCCTGATCACCGTGCTTTACCTGTTGCTGGGCTTTTTGGAAGACAGTGGCTATATGGCCAGGGCAGCCTATATTTGGGACCATTTTATGCGAAGGTTCGGTTTACAGGGAAAGGCATTCATTTCCATGATCATCGGCTTTGGATGCAATGTTCCCGGAATCATGTCCACAAGGACCATGGACAATAGAAAAGATCGAATGATCAGCATGCTGATCAACCCGTTTATGTCCTGCGGCGCAAAAATCCCCATCTACACCGTGTTTATTGGCGCCTTCTTCCCGCAGCATGGTGCCCTTATTCTCTTTTCGTTGTATGGCTTTGGCATTGTGGTCGCGTTCATCATGGCAAAAATATTCAGCAGCACGCTGTTTAAGGGAGAAACTTCCTACTTCATCATTGAACTGCCTCCTTACCGGCTGCCGTCACTTAAGAACGTCTTGCGCAACATGTGGGTCAACGTATCCGGGTTTATTGTGCGAGCGGGCACTCTGATCCTCATGGTGGTCACGTTGATGTGGGTTTTGGCTGTGCTGCCTGTCTCGGCAGATCCTTACAGCAAAGAAAGCGTCCTGGGAATGATCGGTTCCTTCCTGGTGCCACTGTTCAAGCCTGCAGGCTTTGGAACCTGGCAGGAATCCGTGGCTCTGTTTGCAGGCATTCCAGCAAAAGAAGCGGTTGTAGGCACTTTGGGCATGCTGTATGCTGGCGAATATATGGAAGAAGGCAAAGCCCTGGTCGATGCGATCCGGCAAAACTTCACCCCCTTGACCGCTTTGTCGTACATGACGATGGTTCTGCTCTACACCCCCTGTGTCGCCGTTTTGGGCACCATCAGCAAGGAAACCAAGTCTATCAGGTGGCCAGCCTTTACGGCGATGTATACCTTTGCCATCGGCTGGCTGACAGCGGTGGGCGTTTACCAAATAGGGCGTTTGATGGGCTTCGCTTAAGCAGGAAGGAGGGCGTGCTGTGTTGAAGGAAATCCTGCAAACCATCCATACTACCGGTTTATTCTCGAAACGGATGCTGGCAAAACAGCTAAACATCTCGGAAGACGTTGTGGCAGACGCCGTCGACAGGCTCATTCAGATGGGATATCTCGACAAGGAGGAGCAGCCTGAGCTGTGCCCTATGGCATGCAGTGGTTGTTCCTTTGCTCAGTCTTGCAACAGAAAGATTGTGGAAACATATCGGGTCACTGAAAAGGGGATGGCTTTTATCTAAGGGTTCATGGAGGGATTTGAGTTAAATTTCGATGTAAAGACATGATTTGTTTTGCGCACTGAGACTGTGTCTTAAACTAAGTTACTTACGACCGTCGATAGCTTCCCGGGAATCCAGGATTGATCGTTCCAGCAGCAATATCTGCCGAACGTGCCTATGCGAAGTACGGTCTTTTAGCCCGAGGTGCTGTACGTATCAGCGGAGACGTGGTGTGATAGACTGAGGCAGTAAGCCACGTCTTTTGGATTTCGCCGGACTTCAATACTTTTGCTTTGTTTTTCTCCACGGAAGCTTGAAGGGTTGGGACGTCCGATACCTGTGGCTCTACGGAAAGGGCGTAGGTGTCTCCGAAAAAGGGATAGTCCTGCAGACCACAAAACTCCTCCCATAGCCATGCATAGGGAAACATCTGCGTGTCCCAGCAGGCGGAGAAACCAAGCTGTTTTTGCTCATCAGTGACCGTGAACCATCCTTCCTGGCTGATTTTTGCAAACAGCATGTCGCCCGTACCCAGCGCAGCAGGGGGAAGGCGGGTCAGATCTACGATCTTTCCATTCTTTCCCGGCATGCTCTTGATGGTACCGGACGTGCCCGGGACAATGCGTGACATGGGGTGAGCAAAGGCTTCCTTGTTCGACAGCACACTTTCAGACAGAGTCAGCCGGCAGTGCTCATTTAAGAAGGTATCTCCCAGGGTGATATGATGGCCCCACACGTATGAAAGTGGCTGGCCGGTGCAGTTTGTGATTTCCTCTTCTAAAAACACGGCGCCGATGTCGTTCCAGAGAGTCATGGTCCTTGACAGCTGAAAGGGGAGACGTGCTGATAAAACTGAAAAGCGAACCGATACGCTGTTCGGATCATCCTGAATGACAGCATAAGTCCAGGGCTGGTAGAATACCTCTCCGTGCTGTCCAAGGTTTGCACCAGCATACTCACAGCTTCGCCCGCTGTTGGGAAACATTTCTAGCCAGCCACCCGGCCATACGTCCCAAAACCCGCCCTGCGGGTTTTGCACTGTCAGCAGCCGTGAGGCAGCGCCCGCCAAGCCCTGCCGGGTGCGAAACATGAAATCTATATCCGTTTTCTTGTCCAAAAACTCATAGATAGTGGCGCCCAGGCTCACCAGTATGCTGAGTCGGACCAGGTTGTTTTCCATGGTCAGTATTTGAAGACCATCCTGGCAATGGACACTGATCCGGCAAGCGTAATTACGTTTTGGTAGCATACCTTCTCCTTTATCGCAGGGGTCGGCTTGCAGGCCTGCCCCTTATCCCATGATCCCAGGCAGCCAGGTTACCAGGGGAGGTACATAAGTAAGGATAAAAAGCAGGATAATCATCACAGTTACAATGGGCAGGGCTTCCTGGATAACAATTTTGATGGGAGTCCCGGAAAGCCCGGAGGTGACGAACAACAACATGCCAAATGGTGGCGTGCACATGCCGATCATGGTGTTGAAGGTGATGAGCACACCGAAGTGTATCAGATCGATGCCCATGATCCTGACGATCGGAAGCACGATGGGGATGAAGACCACCAACAGCGTTTGGGTATCGATGAACATACCAAGGATCAGAAAAGCTACGTTGACAAGCAGCAGGAAGATATACTTGTTGGTGGTCATTCCAAGGATCAGCTTCGCCATGGCATCGGGGATATGCTCTGCAGTTACAATAAAGCTGAATCCATAAGCTGCACCAATGATCAGAGCAACGGAGCCAGTAGATTTGACTGTTTCACGCAGGATCACCATGAGCTTTTTGATGGTAAGCGTACGGTAGACGAAGAATGAAATGAGCATCACATAAAACGCTGCAATCGCTCCCGCTTCGGTGGGGGTGAATATCCCCAGGTAAATTCCTCCAAGCAGAAGAACAGGTGTCAGCAGGGCGGGCAGCGCATGAAGGGTGAAGCGTAGAAAAGCCCTTTTCCCAATCGCAGGCGAAACTGGATAGTTCCGCTTGTGAGCGATATAAGCAACATATAGACACAGCACGCCTGCAAGAACAATGGCAGGAATGATGCCCCCTATGAAAAGCTTACCTACAGAAGCGCTGGCCAGGGTGGAATAGATGATGAGTGGGATGCTAGGTGGGAAGGTGGGGCCTAGAACAGCTGAGGTGGCTGTGATGGCGCAGGAAAATCCGTCGTCGTAGCCTTCCTTGCGCATGGCCTCGATTTCAATCATCCCTAATCCGGTCGCATCTGCAACAGCCGAGCCCGTCATGCCAGCAAAGAAAAGGGAGCCCAGGACATTGACATAACCGAGCCCACCCTTTTTTCGACCTACAATAGCGTTGGCGAAGCCGTAGATTTTGTCCGTGGTTTCACTTGAGTTCATCACCTGGGCTGCGAAGATAAACAAAGGGACTGCCAGGATAATATAGCTTGTGTACAGATTATTCATAATGTTATTGCATAAAAGAGTCAAGCTCATCCCCTTAAACAGAACATAGAACACAGAACCGGCAATCATGCCGTAGGGGATAGGAATCTTGACCACAAAGGACAGGAGCAAAACCACAAAGGGAATCGCTGCGTACCATGTCATACGACTTCACCTCCCTCTTTGGCAAGAGGCCCCTGAGCAAGAATCTTCATTGCATGGAAGATATCTAGGGAAAAACGGACAATGCTGATGATAACCATCAGTAGGAAAGGCAGAAAAACAACGGCGAAGGAAACCTTGATCGTTGCTGGAAAACGCTTAGAAATCTGATTTAAGTACTTGATTGTGGGTTGCACAAGCAGCCCGAGTGACGCAACGCAAATGAACCCAGCAAAGATATCACAGATGCACCGGCCCCGCTGCCCAAGACTGTCATAGATAAGCCCAAACACCACATGTTCATTCTTTCGGAGCGTATAGCAGGCACCCAGGATCCCCGCCCATAGAAACGTCATCTGGCACAGCTCAAAAGTCCATGTCAGAGGGAAGCGTACCACATAGCGGAAGAAGACTTGGACGACAAAGGACACAAACATGATGGAAAAGGCAACTGTCGGGATATAGATCTCGACGGTGTCCAGCAAAAATCTCCCGACTCGTTTTATTGTTTGCATGCGCATAAGCCCACCTTTCTACGAAGAGATCGATGAGGGGATGGAACCGTTTCGGTTCCACTGGAACAGGTGTTGAATAGGGATTCCGTGGGGTCGACACACGACTGAATCCGTGTAGCTGATTGATGGCTGTATAAGGGAATGCCCACATGCGCTTTGGTGTTGACCAACCGCACATGCATCAAGGAGGTAGAAAGACAATAGCCTGTTAATCATCTCTTACAAACCGACTCGTTGTTGCCAGATGGCTGTTTCTGCTAATCCCGCGATGGCCGCGAAGCTGGCCACGTTCAAGCTCTTCCGTAAATTGCTATGGGCTTGGACGTACACAAAACTTGGATCTTTGCTTGTATTGGCATCACCAGCGTCAAGGACGTCTCACAAGAAAAGTAGATTCGGTTCTCCTTTTCTCCAAAGGCGTTTGGGAAGGAATGAGCTGAATCGAACTTCTCTCTCGCAAAGATACATGGGGTTAACCGGTTAACACTGGATTTCCATCAAAAAATTCTGGAGAAAACCTGTTTCGTTACTCGCGCTGAACCTTCGTGCACGAAGCCTCAACAGCGTAAGACCGACCATAGGCATGACAAACGGATCTGTAGCCTATCCTTGCGTGACAGGGTGAAGCGCGGCTTCGTCCCTTCCCTGACATCAGGCAGCTACGCGATTTCATGCGCTGCTGGACTAAACTGATCTACTGTATTGCCGATAGAAAGGATCGAGCGTGGCATGGACTCACTGTCTCCAAAGACAAACTGGAGATTGTGTCCGTCGAAATCCACTCACATTTTCGTGCAGGCAACTACCTCAAGCCGTTCTTGGTTCAGGTTGCCAACGCTTTTATCCGCTCTAGACAGCCGGCCATCATTGCTTTTTGTTACACTCTCTTGAATGCCATCTGGAACGTGCTGGCCAAGCGTATCCCATATTCCCCACTTGGCCCTCTTGAATCTCGGCTGCCAATCCCAATCATACCCTCTCGCCTGCCCGGTCTTGCATTTCTGGTGCTTGAGAGGCTGTTTTATCTAGGGCGAACCTCTTCCGTTGTCAGCCGTTCGGCTTTCTCCCGCAATTCCGTGGCCTCCTCAAGACCGTCCGTTTGCCTTGAAATTTGCTATCCTTTCATAGCGGGGCAGTTCATGCTTTTTAAACTCAGGTGTTGGCTCGATTCATACCGCTTATCGTTCAGCGTAGTCAGGGCCGGGAGTATAATTCCCGGCCCTGGCGCATCTGGTCAGTCGAGAGCGTTGATACGATCATAGAGATCCATGTCCCATGTGGAAGTCATGTCAGCGTCCGCCAGATAAAAGGCCTGAACATGGCTAATCCAGGCATCCATGTCCGGCTCGATAATGGTGATGCCCATCTCTCTGAACGTATCGAGGAGTTCTCCCTCTTTGGAAAGCACAAAGGAATCACAGGCTTCCTTTCCAGCTGCTATGGCTTCCATGACTTTAGCTTGCAGATCTTCTCCCAGTTCCTGCCACGTCTGTTGCCGGATGGAGGGCCAGATAGAGCTGATGGTGTGATAGGTCAGCGTTATAGACTCAGTGACCTCATAGAAGCTGTTGGAGTATAGGGTGGGGAGGGGATTGTCCTGGCCGTCAATGGCACCGGTGGACAGACCCATATAGACTTCTGTCAGAGCCATCGGGGTCGGGTTGGTGCCAAGAGCCCGCCCAAGGAAAAGGTAGGCTTCGGTATTGGGCATACGGAAATTCAAGGGTGCCATATCTGCGGGCAGCTGTACTGTTTTTCCCAGCCCCTTGCGGAAACTGAGCTGTCGAGATCCAAAGTAGTAGGCACCAAGGGGGCGTACGCCTTCTCTTTCTGCTACGTCGTCGAAGATCTCCTGCCCAATATCTCCCTCGAATACATGATTCATGTGGTCGTAACTCTTAAATGCATAACCGGCCGTTAGCATGGAGAGGTATGGGATTTTTCCTGCCAGCCAGAACTGGTCAGTCCAGATCATTTCCAGATCACCGTTAACCAGGGCATCATACTGGCCGTCCTCAGTATACAGAGAACCTGAGTGATAGAGTTCCACCTTGATCTGTCCGTCGGTGCTTTTTTCAAGGGCTTCTTTGAATGCCTGCATCGCCAGATAGGGTGCCGAATCCGGTACGTTCGTCGTGTTGAAGCGCAGAGTGAACGTTTTGTCTGTCGCGTTCCCAGCAGCTACTGCCAAAGACAGCAACAGTGCGAGACCAAGCATCAGGGCAAGGGTTCTTTTCATGACATACTCCTCCAACTATCTATTGATTCCGTACTCCTACGGAAGGGGCGCTGGGAAAAAGGTTCCAGGCTTTCTGAAACGATGCATTACGGCATGGGAAATCTAGCCCCAAAACCTCAGTATCTCACGAAGTTTTCGAGCTGCCGGCCTTCAAGGTAATGAATGATGTTTCGTTCAACCATGGCACACACACGTTTTTTTGTCAGGTCGCTCATGGCGGCTGTATGTGGTGTGATCAGGAGGTTTCGTGCAAGCCAAAGAGGGCTCTCTGCCGGAAGAGGCTCCGGTGTAGTCACATCCAATGCTGCTCCGCGGATGGCTTCAGCGTTCAGAGCCTGCATCAGGGCGTTTTGGTCTACCACTTCGCCCCGGGATACGTTAATAAAATAGGCATCGTGGCGCATCAGCGCGAAGGCTTCAGTATCCATCAGGCCCCTTGTTTCATCAGTCAAAGGAAGACAAGCCACGACAAAGCGGCTGGTTTCAAGAAGCGTAGCCAGGCCTCGGACGCTGGAGTAGATATGGTCAAAGCCCTCCTGTCTGTTAACGTACGGGTCATAGCCTACCACCCGCATACGGAAAGCTTTTGCCCGAAGTGCGACTTCCCGCCCAATATTTCCAGCGCCCAGGAGTCCCAGAGTCTTTCCAAAGAGGTCGATGTTATATTCGGAAGACTGCTCTTCTTTTGGCCAAAATGCTTGTTGCTTATGATGGAAATGCGCTTCGCTGTTGCGGGCAAGTGCGAGGATTTTACACAGTACGTCCTCTGCGATCGTTTCGCAGTATGCGCTGCTGGCATTGGTGAGGAGGATATCTCGTCGGCGGAGCAACATTAAATTTACCTGCTCATATCCTGCGGTGAGGAGTTGCAGCCATCGAACTTTGCTGAATATCTCCAGCATCCTGTTGACGGCCCCTTGGCGAGCAATCAACAGGTTGATCCGTTCCGGATTTTCAAATGCCTCGTAGGATGGTCTATCCTCTCCGACAGCATACATCTGTATTCCGGGGTGCTGTTGCATAAAGCTCTCAGGAAATTCATAAGCATACACACCCTGTAGCACCGTGCTGCTGCTATCGAAACTGCCCGACTCCCTCGTCATACTCCGCTTCCTGTTTCGCGCTGAAATTCATTGCAAAGCCTTGTGTATGATTCGCACAGCAGTGACACCTCAGTCCCTGTCCAAAAGATACTGGCGCCAAGATCTCGGTATTTTGCAATCATCGAAGCGTCATCTACAAAGATGCCGCAGGGCATTTTAACAGCATCACATACTGAAAAAACGTCTTTGATAAAACCAGTAGTAATGTCGCTATGGATGTTCAGCGGGGTGCCCGTCATGATGGAGGCATCGTAGGGGCCAATGATCACACCGGCTAACTCATCCTGAAAACGTGCTGTCAATTCTGGAAGAACCTGAAGGCCCTCTCCGGATTCGATTTGTATGAACAACAACCGATTGTCGTTGTAAGTGTGCACATCCGCATTGTCATCGGGTCGAAAATTAGAAAAACCACCACAGCCTTTGCGTCCTCTGGGGTAGTAGCGGGCTGCACGTACAGCCATCTCAACCTGGGTAGGTTTTTCTACGCGCGGAAGAATCAGCCCATCTGCTCCCATATCCAGCGTCTTACTAATCAGGTGAGGAATGGCATCCTGTATACGTACAACGGACGGAAGGCCGCAAAGCCGACATACGCGCAGCTGTTCTTCCGCACTCTCAACGCTGAGCGTTCCGTGTTCCAGATCAAAGACCATAAAGTCGAAGGAATACGATGCCGCCTTTTGGATCAGGCCTGACCAGGCTACACTGGTGATGGTCGACCCGAGAATCGGCTTGCGTTCCTGCAATTTCTGCTTCAAGGTCCTGTATCTATCCATGTTCAATCTCCAGCAATCAAAGTAATTCGTTTCGAGGTGGGAATAGTACCCTTTGCCATCAGATTTAGAAAAACGGAGCCTGCTTTTCTACTGAAAAGGACTGAGAGCTGTCTTTTGACAGGACAAGCAAAGCAGAAACCATCTGCCCGGCGCCTCATAAATCTCAGCTCCAGCCGAAGCCTTGTCTTTCCTGATGGGGCGCCTTTCTCTCATGCGTCCAGGACAATATACTCGCAACTCGGGTCGATGTCAACACATTGTTCAACAATCCTAATATCCACCGATCTCTGGCATGGAAGGCTCCTTTTCGGTATACTATTATTATCCTGTCTGAAGGTGGGGCTGTTATGAGTTGCGAAAGGCCTTTGCGCATGGTTTCGGCGGTGGACGCTGTTATTTCTGCAATTGAAGAAGACATCTTTTCCCTGCGATTTGTATCTGGTTCTAAGATTACGGAATCTGATCTGGTTAGCAGATACGGAGTCAGCCGCAATACCATCCGGGAGGCAATTGCTCACTTGCTGGCAAACGGAATCCTTGAGAAGATCGCTAACCGGGGTGTTTACGTGAAGGTCATCCGATATGATGATGTTGAAGAGATTTTTCGGCTACGTAAACTGTTTGAACTGGAAGCAATCCGAGCGATGGGGAAGATGGGATTCATTCCTTTCACACTGATGCAAGCACTTGAGCGAGTCGAAAAACTGAATTTTGAGAAAGACTGGCGCAGTTATGTCGAAGCGGATATGAACTTTCACTCAACTCTGATTGATTCTGTGGATAGTCCGCGGTTGTCACGCCTGTACGCCTCCCTTTCAGCAGAGGTAAAACTATGCATCACCCGTTCCAGCTGCTACCCTTTCAATCATATGTGCAATCCTGTCAGGCATAGTGAAATTATCGAACAGCTTGAAAACGATCGTCCGGATAAGGCAGCAGAGATGCTGTCGATCCATCTGGATGCTGCAGTGGAGAACTTTAGAAACTGTTTTCTGGCGGATGAACGACCAATGGACAAAGAGGAAGAGCCCAGCTTGTAATAATATTCTGAATGGTTTACCGATAGTGCGCGCAGAAGTCTGTAATTTTGCCGCAAGAAAAGTGAAATGGGCAGGCTGAATACGTCGGAGCTGATTTTGCAGCTAGATAGGAAGATGATTGCAGAGCCGACTTAAAATGGGCGCAGTGGCGGCGGAAGGCAGCGTAGCATGGAAAAAGGGGCGGAAAAGTCCTGCAACGCACCAGAAGTGTGAATGAAGGAGGGAGGTCACGGAAATGACCAACCACCAGAAGCATTGCGATCGGTTGGATGGGGTTCAGCTGGATGCGCATTGCAACGATACTTGAATTCTCGAAAAACGTAACGGCAGAGATGCCAGAGCTGGCAGACTGCCACTCACAAGAGCAGGGAGCTTGAAGGGCTTGCACATCCCGTTTGTTCAGCAGCCACCGTTTTCATAAACAAGCTTTCTGCCGCCAAGGTGCCCTAAGAAGAAAGCGCTTATCAGATTCCCAGTATTTTGACAAAGAAGCAATGATCAGCGGAAACCCCGACGGATGACACCTGGGGAAGCATCCGCAGGAAACTGAATCAGCTACGCACCGGGCACTTTACACCCAGCCACGCAGGCTTCAGCCAGACGACCATGCTCGTGTCGGCACAGGGGAGGATCCTCAACACACCCAACGTGAACGAACCACCATATATGTCGTGCATCTTTATCAGAGCGCAGGTGCTGTGCAAGAACTGGTTGAAGCTTCAAAATCTTTCTCGAGCAAACATTGTTGCCTGATCGCTCGCCCATGACAGCAGAACTCAGTGGCAGGATGGGCCTATAGCGAGCCCCGTAAACAGGAGCACTGGCGGCTATGCTATACCATCGCTGCCCCGATCCGTTCGGTGACCTCCTGATAGTCGGTGTACCCATCATTGAGCCCTGTGATTTCCGATACGATGCGGTAGTCCTTGAACACCAGGATCCGCCTGGCCAGGGTGATCATCTCCGTCATGTCCGACGAGATAAGGATGATGGACTTCATCTCCTTTTTTGCCAGGTCCCATATAATCTGGTGGATCTGTCGCTTGGCTCCCACGTCCACGCCCACAGTGGGCTCGTCGATGATCAGGATCTCGCAGTCGGCAGCTAACCACTTGCTGAGCGATACCTTCTGCTGGTTACCACCGGAAAGGTTCTCCACAGGGGTATGCTCCGACGGTGTCCGGATATCCAAGCGGCCGATCATATGCTTGGAAAGGCTGACGCATTTCTTCGTGCTGATCGTGCAGACCTTCTTGAGCATGCTACGCAAAACCGTAACGATGATGTTCTCCTTTACACTAAAAGGAAGGATCAACCCCTCCTCTTTGCGGTTTTCGGTCACATAGCCCATACGGTATCTTGCCATTGCGTCACGCAGGGAGTTGATCTTTGCCTGTTTTCCTCTTATGAGCACCTGGCCCGCGTTCATCCGGTCTACACCTACCAGCAGCCTGGCAAACTCGGTGCGACCCGCCCCCACCAGACCATACAGCCCAAGGATTTCGCCCCTTTTCAGCTCCATACTGATATCATCAAACATGCCGGCGCGGCCAATATGTCGCGCTTCCAGGATCTTTTCTTCCGAGATATCCAGCGTGCCCAGGTGCACAATATCGTCTTCCCGGCCAATCATCATGCGAATCAGATCCTTGCGCGTGATGTTAGCGATCGGGGTTGTCCCGATGACCCGCCCGTCGCGCAGCACGGTGACAACATCGCACAGCTCCATGCATTCTTCGATCTTGTGCGAAACGAAAATGATCGACCGCCCCTCATCCTTCAGCTTGCGGATGATGTGAAACAGGTTTTCTGCTTCGTATCTGGTGAGAGAGCTGGTAGGCTCGTCCATCAAGATGTAGTGCGCGTTCGTGGATAGGGCTTTGGATATCTGGATCAGCTGCTTCTGCGCTGCGGTCATGCTGCCAATCTGGTCGGTCGGCCTGACCTTCAGCTCCACCATGTCCAGATACGTTTGTGCGTTTTGATTGACCTTGTCCCATTCGATAATCCCCAACCTGTTGGTGAACTTTCCTAACTTGTCCAGAGCGATGTTCTCCGCGACCGTGGACCTTGGGATCACCTGTATTTCCTGATAGACGATTGAGATCTCTCGGGCAATTGCGTCATGATAGCTCTTCATATGCACTTTTTCGCCGTTGATGAAGACATCCCCGGCGTCGGGTTGATAAATCCCTGCGAGGATTTTCATCAGCGTGGATTTACCC
The DNA here is from genome assembly GCA_964586835.1 of uncultured Oscillospiraceae bacterium. Lineage (GTDB taxonomy): Bacteria > Bacillota > Clostridia > Christensenellales > Aristaeellaceae > CAZLYF01. Next base: position 2,143 of record CAZPIC010000006.1, on the reverse strand, counting down.
GCCCCGTTTTCACCCACGAGCGCATGGATCTCGCCCCGTTTGAAAGAGGCGGTCACACGGTCCAAGGCTGTCACGCCGGGGAAGATCTTGGTGACCTCATTCACTTCAAGCATTACGTACCCTCTGGTTGGATCACACAAGGGGAGGATGGCTGAAGCCATCCTCCCTCCACGTGCTTACTTTGTTAGGTATTTCGCAGTAAGGTCTTCTATGATCTGTTCAGTCACCTTCATCAGGTCTTCAGAAAAACGCTCCATGTTATCCTGGGTCACAAGGACGTTGCCAGAGTCGATGAAATAATGGCCTTCCACCTTGGAGTATCCTTCATTGAGCATCTTGAGAATCAGCATGGGGATATATCCATGTGCGTAGGTGTTCTGTGCGATGGTGCCATAGACAATCCCTTTTTCTATGCCCTGCATCACGTCGTCGGGCGTATCAATGCACACCAGGTAGATCTTCTCCGCGTTGGGGTTCCGGGCATAGTAGTCGTCCAGCACCTGTACGGCAGCAGCGGAAGATTGGTTACCGGTGCACACAATGCCGTTGATTTTGCCGATGTTGGAGGTCACTGCGGCAGAGATCTTTTCAACGCCTTCGGCAATGGTGGTGATATCCGCCACCTGCTGCACCAGCTCAACGCCTTCATGCGCGTCGATACAGTTTTCAACGCCGGCCTTGCGCTTTAAGGTATTGGTGTCCGAAAGGACTTCCAGCACGTTTAAGATTCCACCCTTGCCACCCATGGCCTCAATCACGTAACCGCAGGCGTCATAGGCGGCAGCCTCCACGTCTGTCGCGATACAGAACAACTCTGTCTGCTGACTGGTGCTGGCCCCATAGCCCACAATGTTCGCTCCGAAGGATTTCAGCTCGTCATACAGGCCGGCCGCCCCATCGCTGGACGGGAAGGTGGAGATGTTCATGTACCCATCAGCGACCAATGCGCGCATGTTGGCATCCTGAGTGGACTGTTCCCAGTCTGAGCCGATCAGGAACTTGACATCCACGTCATAGTCCTCAGCAAATCTCTCAGCATAACCTTTGACTTCTTCACCATAACTGTGCGGCGCGGAAAAATACCACGCAATCTTCGCCTCTGCCAGACCGGTAAGGCTCATGGACAGGGTTAAGATCAGTACGAGCAACGAAACCGTCAACCTTTTCATCCTGACATCCTCCTTATTTATATGCCTTCAGGCATATGAGTCAAAGCCCTGGCGCGTTGCTCCCTGATAAACTGCCGCCTGATCTTCCTGCGGGACAGGAAGGCTGAGATGGAAGACAGGGAGACGGCTACCAGCAGAATCAGTCCCAGATAGGTTTGTTCATAGTAGATGTTTGCGTTGATCATAACAAGGCCATTCTTGATCATGACGATCAGGAAGGAAGCGATGAAGATCCCCACCGCGCTGATGGCACCGCCCGTGAGTGCGGTGCCTCCAATCACCGCGACAGCAAAGGAGTATATCATCCAGTCTCCGCCCGTGGTCGGCTGTGCTGAGCCGTTCATAGACACTGCGCAGACGCCGGCCAGCGCTGCGAAAAGGCCGGACAGGACGTTGGCGACCACAATGGTTGCGTCCGTGTTGATCGCTGCCATCCTCGCGGCCTGAAGGTTGCCCCCGGTAGCCAGCAACTTTCGCCCAATGATCGTATATTTGTACAGATACCATACAACCAGCAGCACCAGTACTGCCAGGTACAGCATGTAAGGCAGGCCCAGAAAGGTTCCGCGGCCCAGTGTGGTAAAGCCAGGAGCAAGGTTTGTGTAGGGAAAGCCCTCGGATACGCCGGTGACCAAGCCTTTGAAGACAAAGCTGGTGGCCAGTGTTACGACGAAGGAGTTAATCTTCATCTTTGTAATCGCCAGGCCGTTGAGAAGGCCGGCTAAAAGGCCTACCGCGAGCCCGCCAGCGCCCGCCACCGCGCTTCCCGCACCCCAGTTTTGCATGATGTGTCCGGCTGCGACCACAGTCATTCCACCAATATACCCAAGAGACAGGTTCATGCCTCCCACCACAATCACGCTAGCCTGCGACAGAGCAATGAAGATATAGAGAGCTGCTGTTCGCGACAGGTTATAGACCTGAATTATTCACGCGCTTGAAGATGCGTGCAAAAATACAATCAGAACGATGCG